>JAUWMR010000040.1 GCA_030613055.1 Desulfobacteraceae bacterium | reverse complement strand
GAAGGAAAAACCCTTATTGAAAGCAATCTACGGGAAAAAACCGGCTTGACAGTCGTCGGTATCTGGGAGAGAGGCAGATTTGAAATCCCCCAGCCCCAGACTCGAATCAATTCCTCAACCGTCCTTTTATTAGCTGGATCTGCTGAACAGCTCAAAAAATATGATGAGATCTTCTGCGTTTATCGCATTTATCACACCGCCAATGCTCCTGTCCTGATATTAGGTGGAGGCCGTGTCGGGCGTGCCGCAGCAGAGACCCTGGAAGAACGTCAGGTTGCTTATCAGGTTGTGGAGAAAAATCCAAAGCGCCTTGAAAACAATGAAAACTATGTTCATGGGAACGCTGCCGACATCAATACCCTGTGTAAGGCTGGCATACGAGAGGCGCCGGCCGTCATAATTACCACACATAATGACGCTATGAATATTTATCTCACCATTTATTGCCGGCGATTGCAACCCGACATCCAGATTATCAGCAGGGCAAACCTGGACAGAAATATTTCCAAATTGCATAAGGCGGGAGCCGACCTGGTTATGTCATATGCTTCCATGGGAGCCAACACCATAATTAATCTCTTAAAACCGGATGAGGTATTGATGTTTCAGGAGGGGCTGAATATTTTCCGCGCGGCGGTGCACTCATCTCTTGTGGGCAAATCTCTTATTGAAAATCAAATCCGGAAACAAACAGGCTGCAGTGTGATCGCCATTAACACAAAGGGCGAACTAAATATTAACCCCAACCCATCAATTCCTCTTGGTAAAAACGACGAGATGATCTTAATTGGCACTGCCGACGCAGAAAAGCGCTTTTTTGAAAACTATTAACCTAATGAATCCAATATTTAAGGTGGTTACAAGTACAATCCTGAGCCTTAAGGGCTTACGTAAAAATAACGACCATTTGGGCAAGAATGAAACGGGGCTCAATATATTGGATCAGGGAATGTAATCATACCTCTCGGTTTCCCTACCATCCGGTACATGACAGGTGATTCCCAGCCGTCTTCAAGCAGATTATCATCACTCTCGGTAAGAATGCCGTCATGAATGGCCCAGCTACGCCCCCTGACAGTGTGGGCAAACTCCGGTTTTCGAAATGGCGTGCTATTATCGAGCTTATTAAAGAGCTTTTGCCCCGGTTGAAACAGCTCGTGGATCCTTTTCATCTGGGCATACCCATCAAAATAGCTGAAGTCGTGCCGCTCATATGTTATCGCGTTGTGATAAAAAAGGGCTTCCAGCCTTATGCTTTTGACGTCAAGAATTCTGCAGAAGAATTCAAGCACATGGATCACCTCCCGGGTCAATCCCAGGCCCTTTGTGATCTGTCCGGGAAACAGGCCGGCCTCAACGGCCTTTTCCTCCTCTTCTAAATTTCTTGAGGCCCATCCGAATAGCGTGTCTGTTCCATCCTGATCTACATTTGTGTTGAACCTTTGAGAGGAGGGATCATTAACAATGACAAAATCCCAGTCAATCTGGGTGAAATCGTTAGTATCCGTAAGTTGAATAGAATAAAGCGGATCATCCTGACCGGCAAGCTTTATTTCAACCAGAGACGTCCTGTCCCCTTGCGGAGAGAAAATTCTTACCACCTTCTCCCCATTCACATTACACAGGGACAAGGGATCGATCCCGAAATTATGATAGACAGACGGGGGGATAAGTATCCTGTAAAGACCTTCCTTTTCAGAACGGGAAAGACGGCTGATTCTCTGAATCCATGACATGGTCAACGGTCTCCTGATTACGCTTCAAATTAGATCATTTTCAAAGGGAAGTCAAAAAAAAGTCGAGTTATCGGATTCGTCCTTTTTGGTTGACCCGATTTACTCTCATCTGTTAGGATTTCAAGACAAACAGTGCGCAATATGCCATATTCAGAATCTGAAATTTATTGAAAGGGAACTTTTGGAAAAACACGACGTTCAGACTTTGGGATCAATCTTTGTGTATTCAGACGAGATGGGTTGGTTTGATTTCGGTCCCGACCATCCATTCAAACCTGAGAGGGCCACGAAGACCTATGACCTGTGCACTCGTTACGGCGTCATGAACCATCCGTGGATGACAACCCTCGAACCAGAAGCCATAGACATAACCTTCCTTTCACTTTTCCACGATCCCGCATTCCTCAATCTCTTAGTGGAAGCAAGTAAGGGAAAAGTGACTCTCGAACTGCTTGAGAGGGGCCTGGGAACCCCGGACAACCCTATCCTTTCCGGTATATATGAATGGACTCTATTGGTAGCGGGGGGAACGCATGAGGCATTGAATCGTCTCATTAGAGATGATGCCCTCGTTGCCTTCAATCCCCTGGGCGGGTTCCATCATGCCATGCCGGGCCATGCTGAGGGATTCTGTTATATTAACGACATAGCGGTTGCCATTATGCATGCCATTCGCAGGTCGCCGGGGCTAAAAATTGCCTACATAGACTTTGACGCCCATCACGGAAACGGCGTCCAGGAGGCATTTTATAAAGACTCGGATGTCATGGTTGTTTCCCTTCACGAAACCGGCAGGACACTTTACCCCTGGTCTGGCTACGAAACCGAGATCGGGCTGGAAGACGGCAGGGGCTTTACGGTCAATGTCCCCCTGGAGCCTGGAACAGACGATGAGGTTTATGACTTTGCCCTTGATGAAGCGGTCTTTCCTCTTATCAGGGCTTTTTCGCCGGACCTTATCGTGGCAGAACTCGGGGCAGACGCCCTGATCTCGGACCCACTTACCCATCTGAAATTAACAAACAACAGTTACCAGAGGGCGGTAAAGGGAATCATGGACATTTGTCCAAAGATCCTCGGCCTTGGAGGAGGAGGCTACGATCTTTACCGGACCGCGCGATGCTGGACCCTGGCATGGTCCATCCTGAACCATGTGGAGCCAACAGACGAATTTGCAGGCCTCGTTGGCGGGATGATGTTCGGGCCGGAAATGGAAGTGGGCAGCCTCTACGACCATCCATATCACACAGAGGGAGAGATCAAGGAAAAGGCCTTTAATGAAGCCCGAAGGGTAGTAGACTACATAAAGAAAGAGATATTTCCTCTCCATGGGATTTAACTTCCAAAACCCTACACCAACCTCTTATTTACCCTTCCTCCATCAAGCTCGGGGATAGGCCTTAGATTGATTAACAATTTAAGCTTCATCTCTAAATTATAGGTATCCTCTCTTAGGAGAACAAGGCGTACACAATCACAGATTATGGGCAATGGCGCAAGTCTACCCGTACCAGGATTTTGGCCGGTGTGGGTTTGCAACGTTTGGGTCAACTTTACCTTCAGGATAAAGTATAGAATTCATACATTTTATTTCAAAATTAAATATGTATAAAAAACCGTCAAAAAGCAAATATCTCGTTTCATCTGTTGCATTCGTATTAATCGCAATATCTATCGTTATTTCCGGGAATTCTTATATTTTCGGCCATACCGCTGATCTAAAAGGGCACCAGGAAAACAACCCTGTCAACCTTTTTTATAATGCCTCTGATCTGCCTGGGAGACAGGATTTAGAGACTGTGGCAAATGAAGTTGTCAGTATATGGAATGATAAAAAACTCAAGGGTCATAAGCTACCCACAAGAATTTCAAAAAAAGCCCGGGTGGTCTATGCTGCCTTACGAAGCAAGGGCAGGCGAATGGCAGACGCGTGGGGAATAAATGAAAGGCCTGCCAGGGCCCTTATGCGTGCCATCAATTGTTCGAAGGCGAATCTCAGTGACGAGGAAGCATCCAAAATCGACACAATTGAAATCGCATTTTGCCATTCATTCCGTAAGATCAACCCTAAGGTGGCATTCGAGAGAACAAAACTGTTATCAAATATTCATCGGGGCGTAAATGGGCTTGAAATATCCTACCATGATAATGTTGAACGCTTTACTCCAACATATGCTATTGCAAGCAACCGTTCCAACAAGCGTTTAATCAAGCTTTTTAAGATAAAACATGGCCTTACTAAGGAAGAGATGAAGAACAAGGTTCGCTATCGTATATTCGAAGGCGAGCAAATTTTAGTCAAACTTGGCGAGAAATGTAAAGCCCACTTGATGGAGCGGGGCAATAATTTTGTGCCGATCAGCAATGTTACCCAGGAAAACACACGGAAGCTGGCAGATCTTGCCTCAGAATGGATATTTAACAATATTCATAAAGATGGCCGTCTGACATACAAATATTACCCAAGTACAGGCCGTGAATCAGCGTCAAACAACATGATTCGGCAGTGGTTGGCAACGGTCGCTCTTGAACAGGTCGCTACTGAAATCAACAATACGACCATATGGAATATCATCGAGAAAAATATCGATTATAACCTCCGGCACTTCTATCGCGAAGATGGAAAATACGGGCTCATTGCGTGGAATAATAAAATCAAGTTAGGTGCCCTTGCCGTGGCAACGATGGCGCTGATCATGCATCCCAACCGCGATAAATGGTCCCATCAGGAGGCCGCTCTACTGCGCACAATTAATTTTCTATGGAATAAAGACGGCTCATTTACTACCTTCTTCAAGCCTAAAGGCCGCACTGATAACCAGAATTTCTACCCCGGCGAGACATTGCTGTTGTGGGCGATTCTCTATGAACACAATAGAGATGAACGGCTGCTAAAGCGATTTATGAAGTCATTTAAGTATTATCAAAACTGGCATCTCAATATAGTCAATCGCAATCCGGCCTTCATTCCATGGCACACCCAGGCCTGCTACAAAGTATGGAAACAAACCAGAGACAAAAACCTTAAGAACTTCATCTTCGAGATGAACGACTGGCTGCTGAACATACAACAGTGGCATAGCGATGTTTGTTATCGGGATGCGATTGGCCGCTTTTATGATCCAAAACGGCCTTTCGGACCACCGCATTCCTCTTCCACAGGCGTCTACCTTGAAGGATTGATTGATGCTTTCAGATTGGCCAGAGCAACCGGCGATGAGAGACGAATAAACGCCTATCGCATCGCAATAATCCGAGGGCTTCGGAGCATTATGCAGTTGCAGTTCGTAGACGAAATTGATATGTTTTACGTGTCTCAATCCAAATGTAAATACGTTTACGGTGGCATACGGACTACGGTTTATGACAACCAGATTCGTTGCGATAACATACAGCACAACCTCATGGGGGCCTTAAAAATCCTCCGCACATTCAATGCCACAGATTACAGTCATGGGAAAAAGGAACCCCATGAGTGAAAAAGTCGCAAAAGGATCTACTTTTAACCCTAAGCTAATTCCGGCAACGGTCAAAACAAACACTCTTTTCTTTTTATGAATTTCAAGCGGCTGACACCAGAACTTATATTTCTCGCTCCATGTGGAGCCAACAGACGAATTTGCAGGTCTGGTTGGCGGGATGATGTTCGGGCCGGAAATGGAAGTGGGCAGCCTCTATGATCACCCATACCACACTGAGGGAGATATAAAAGAAAAGGCATTAAATAAAGCCTGGAGGGTAGTGGACTACATCAAAAACGAAATATTCCCTGTACACGGAATTTAGCAAGTATCATGTTTTCAAAATAGCAGATCTGAGGTTATCAAATCTTGAGCCTTAGAATAATCAGACAAAATAATTCCATACTACCGTTTTATGGACGTTAATTGATGAATACAAAAAGCAAAGAACCCGCGGAAAATCACAGGCATGTGGAGAAAGTCCTCAGAGAATCAGAGGACAAATACCGAACCCTTTTTGAAACCACCGGAACCGCGACAATCATTATCGAAGAAGATACAACCATATCCCTGGCGAACAAGGAATTTGAAAATCTCTCCGGCTACGCCAAAGAGGAAATAGAGGGTAAGAAAAGCTGGACAGACTTTGTTGCGCACAAAGATAAACTTGTAAAAATGAAAGACTATCACTATACCCGAAGAACGGATACTGATGCCGCCCCAAGGAATTATGAGTATAAATTTATTGATAGACATGGCACGGTTAAAGACATGTTTGCAACCGTTGCAATGATTCCAGGAACCAGGCGAAGCGTGGGATCTTTTTTGGATATCACCGAACTCAAGCAAGCAGAAAGGGCTATAAGGGAAAGTGAACAGCGCTTCCGGGATCTGGTTCAAAATTCACTCACCGGCATTTTTATCGTTCAGAATGATCAAATCATCTATATGAACCCGGAACAAGAAAGGTTGTTTGGGCCGTTGCCACGATCATTTAAACTCACGGATTTTGAAGGCCTCCAGCAGGATGATGTTGAGAAGGTCAGACAAAACTATCAGAAGATGCTTTCTGGTGAGATCCTAACTCTTGATATGGATTTCAGGCTTTATCTCCCTGGAAAAAAGGATAGCAAACTCGATATGAAATGGGTCCACTGCCGGGCAAGTACAATTGAATACCAAGGGGAAAAGGCGATATTGGTCAATATGATGGACATTACCAGGGCAAAGGAACTGGAACATCTTTTAAGAATTCAGGATAAGATGACCTCCCTGGGCCGTGTAGCTGCCGGCATTGCCCATGAAATAAGAAACCCTCTTTCAGGCATCAATATATACCTGGACACCCTGGAAAAGATCTATGATAACGCGGAAAATCTGGAAAAGGTCAAAGGAATTCTCGCACATCTCCAGTCAGCTTCAACCAAGATTGAATCTGTTATCAGGAGAGTCATGGATTTTTCAAAACCCAGTGAGCCCAAGCTGGTTTTTACAGACATAAATCAACCTATCGAAGATGCCATTGGCCTTTGTTCAGTCACATTGCGAAAAAGCGGCATTAAGATTGAAAAAAACTTATCTGAGGATCTGCAACCGCTCTACGCGGATCCCAACCTGCTTGAAGAGGTGATCTTAAACCTGATTACCAATGCCTCTGAGGCCATGAAAAACATGGATGGAGAAAAGAAAATAGAGGTTTCCTCATTCATGGAAGATAACAGCATTATCTTAAAGATTTCGGATTCGGGTCCTGGTGTGCCATGGGCTTATATAGACAAAATATTTGATCCGTTTTATACTACTAAGAGTGAAAGCACGGGGATAGGACTAAGCCTCTGTCACAGGATAATAACGGATCACGGTGGATCTCTGGGCATATCCAAAAGCAAATGGGGAGGAGCAGAATTCGTGATTGAAATACCAATTAAAAAACATCCGGGTATTGGGTATTAGGTACTGGGTATTAGGTATTGGGTATTAGGTACTGGGTATTAGGTATTGGGTATTAGGGACTGGTGACTGGGAATTGGGTTGTGGTCCCTATTATCTATTACCCAATATCCAATAAGGAGTAGTTAGATGGTTTTAAAGGTTGAAGATTTGGATATTTATCAAATGGCTGAGGAATTGGCCGATAAAGTATGGGACATCTGCATCAAATGGGATTACTTCGCCAAAGATACTATTGGAAAGCAATTGGTTCGTGCCGCTGATTCCATATCTGTAAACTTGGCAGAAGGACACGGCAGATATCATTTTAGAGATCGCCTGAACTTTTGCTATTATGCCAGGGGGTCTTTAGAAGAGACCAAAAGCTGGCTTTCAAAAGCCGTACGCCGAAAGCTAATCTCACATGAAATCAACGGAATAAAACAGATCATTGAACTATTACCAAAGAAACTAAATGCTTACATAACTTCGATCAAAAAAGCGCACGACGTAGGTTAAGCAAGAATACACCAATACCCAGTACCCAATACCCAGTACCCAATACCGGGGAGCGAAGCGACTATTATGATTACCTACTCCATATATATAGTTGATGATGAACAGACCATAAGGGAAGGGATAACAATGGCCCTTGAGGCGGACTACCGTGTGGATGCCTTTTCTACAGCAGAGGCTGCAATCGAAGCAATGAAAAGCGATCCACCGGATCTGGTTCTACTTGACATAGGCTTGCCGGGCATGAACGGGATCGAAGCTCTGCAAAATATCAGGAATCAATACCCTGATGTCCTGATCATCATGATAACCGCTTATGAAGATGTCAACACGGTGGTTTCTGCCATGAAGCTTGGTGCCTATGATTATGTGGTAAAACCCATTCACATGGACGGCCTGGAGGTATCTATAAATAACGCCCTCGAAACTATAAGGCTGAGGAAAGAAGTTCAAATCCTTCAGGAAAAGTATCTCAGGGAGAACCTCCCTTGCTTTATAGGGGAAAGCAATGCCATCCATGACGTGATGGGGTTTATTGGCATGGTTGCCAAGAGCCCTGACACCCCGATACTGATTTTTGGCGAGACAGGCACGGGCAAGGAATTGCTTGCCGGCGCCATCCATCACAGGAGCCCGAATTTCAAAGGGCCCTTGATCACCTTGAACTGCGCCGCCATTCCAAAGGACCTTGTCGAAAGCGAACTCTTCGGGTATGAAAAGGGGGCCTTTAGCGGAGCAAATGCGTCAGGGAAAAAAGGAATGCTTGAAGAGGCGGCAGGTGGAACGCTGTTTCTTGACGAGATCGGAGACCTTAGCCAGGAAGCCCAGGCAAAACTTTTACGATTTCTTGAACAGGGCGAATTTTACAGGGTAGGCGGGACGAAAAAATTACAAATTCAAACCAGGGTAGTCTCCGCCACGAATAAAGATCTGGAAAGCATGATAAAAGAAGGCCTGTTTAGAAAAGATCTCTATTTCAGGTTAGGGGTCATTAAGGTGTATGTCCCGTCATTGAATGAACGAAAAGAAGATATTATCCCGCTTGTCAAACACTTCTTATTCGAGTTTAGCAAGAAATTTGACAAAAAACTTACCGGCATTTCTCCCGAGGCTGAAAAAGCCTTGATGACGTACAGGTGGACAGGCAATGTCCGCGAGTTAAAAAATCTCATTGAAAGAGCCGTACTCATCGGCACGGAACCGGTTTTAGAAGTTGAGGATTTGGGCATAGAAGGACTTCAAAAAACCGAAACCCTTAAGCAGGAAAAAGGCAGATCTACTTTTACTCCGCTTCCTGCCAAGGGAATAGATCTCGATTCAGTGCAAAAATCTTTAGAGAAATTCTATATCGAAGAAGCCTTAAGGATGGCCGGGGGCAACGAAAGCAAGGCCGCCAGGCTCCTTAACATAAACCACCATACCTTCCGTTACCGCAGAAAAAAACTACAAATACAATAGAATCCACCTAACTAAAAACCAAATCGACTGATTTCACAATTTCCCCTTCCATAATTTTAGTTCCCCGTAATGATCCATTACCATTAGTGTTATTTAGGTTGACGTTTTTCATTTCTAATTTTTGCGAAAAAAAATTTAGCAAATTTTCTAAACTTCTCTCTTTAGAAAACCTATTTACAATCAGTAATAAGTCTATCTACCTGTTTTGACTGCATTTATTCAGCCACCAGCACTATGGCACAATTCCTGCTGTTAATCAAATAACAGAGGAAACAACGTAATTGATATCTCATTATAGATTAGGAAGCATTTAGCGGTTACATTTAGCAACCCTGTCATGTTCTTGGAGAATGCATGAAGCCACAAACTGGATGTCATTCTTAAAGATAATTTGTGGAACACTTAAGAAACCATTTGACGGAGGTGAAATTAGCCATGTACGTACCAAGATTAGTGACCCATTATTTGAAAAGAGGAATCAAACTCTATGGACCAAAAGTCTGCGTGGTTGATGGTGACAAGAGGTTTACCTACAAAGAGTTTGGAGATCGCGTTAACCGTCTTTCCAATGCCCTGTTGATCATGGGGGTTATGCCGGGAGACAGGGTCGCCTTTTTAGGTCCTAATGACCACCGAATACTCGAGTCCTATTATGGGGTAGTGCAAATCGGTGCCATCTTGACATGCCTGAATATCAGACTGGCTCCAGATGAACTACTCTACATACTAAATCACTGTGGGGCAAAAGTAGTCTGCGTTGACCACGAGTATACTGACCGTATTACTCCGATCCTCAAGGATATAGAGACTGTACAGAAATTCATCTTGCTTACTAACGGTGAAAGACCTGAAGCTATAGACTGGCCGGGCTATGACAACCTGCTTGCAGCAGCATCACCAGAGCCTCCGCCTGAACCACAGATGGATGAGAACGATGTGGCCGAGATCTTCTATACCAGCGGTACAACTGCCAGGCCTAAGGGTGTTATGCTGACACATCGCAACCTTTGTGCCAATGCCTATACCTATATGACAACTCTGGCCCTTACAGATAGCGATGTACAGTTGCACACAGTTCCCCTGTTTCATGTCAATGGCTGGGGAGCCCCACATGCCCTTACTGCGGTCGGCGGCAAGCACGTTATGCTGCGTCATTTTCGTGCCGAGTCCGTATTTGAGGCTATTGAGCGAGAGGGTGTCACTATTGGCGCTATGGTTCCGGCCATGCTGAATACTCTTCTCAACTTTCCGGACTACAAAAAATACAATCTTACAACCTGGAAGAAACTGATTCTCGGCGGGGCTCCTGTGCCAGTATCCTTCATAAAAACGGCGGCGAAGAAATTTGGTGTTGATGCCCACGTGGTCTATGGTATGACCGAAGCCTCCCCCATTGTCACCATGGCTACCTTGAAGTCTCATCTTAAAGAGCTGCCGCAGGGCAAACAATACAAACTAAAGGCCAAGACAGGCATTGAAGTGATTGGAGTGGAAGTGAGAGTCGTAGATAAGGATGGAAAGGATGTGAAAAATAACGGCATTGAAGTTGGCGAGATAATCGTTCGAGGCAACAACATTATGAAGGGATACTGGAGAGACCCTGAGGCGACCAATAAAGCAATCATTGATGGATGGTTGCATACGGGTGATCTGGCCACGATCGATAAAGACACGTATATAAATATAGTGGACCGAGATAAGGACATGATCATCACTGGTGGTGAAAACGTGGCTTCCGCGGAGATTGAGATGGCTTTCTACTCCCATCCTGCGGTCCTTGAGTGTGCCGTAATAGGTGTTCCTGACCTAAAATGGGGCGAGGTTCCGAAAGCACTGGTTGTACTCAAGCCTGATAAGAAGGCTACTGCTAAGGATTTGTTGGGACATTGTGCGACCAAGCTGGCCAAATTCAAGGTCCCTAAGTCTGTTGAGTTCCTTGAGAGCCTCCCCAAGACTGGTACAAGCAAGATACAGAAGAATGTATTGAGGGAAAAGTACCTGAAGAACCATAAAACAGAGTGAATATCAAACTGCATTTTTTATTACTTAAAGGGCAAAGATGGATCTATTTGGCAAACTTAAAGGCATGAAGATATTACTCATAGATGATGATGAGTGGATAAGGGATTCCCTGGCATTATACTTTGAAGGCGAGGGGTGCCATTTACAAGCGCTTGAAACAGCGGAAGAAGGCATAGAAGCCCTAAAAAAACAGGAATATGGCATTATCATCACGGATTACAGATTGCCCGGAATGGATGGCCTGGAGTTTCTCAAGCGGATTCAAGACTCTCATCCGAATGCCATGAAGATACTTATCACGGCCTACAGAGATGAAGACATCGTTTCCAAGGCGAACAGGATGGGAATTCACGATTTTATTGATAAACCTTTCACAACCAAGACCATTGAAAATTCCCTGTCCCGGTTGCTTCAAGATCAAAAAAACAACAGAACAAATTTCGATGTCAACCATTTAGTACAAAGAGAAAGCACCTGAAGTCAGGAGATATCATGAACACTATCCTTATTGTGGATGATGATCGCGCGATCAGGCTATTTTACGAGGACGAATTAACTTACGAGGGTTACAGCGTCATCACTACCGATGACTGCCGGAATCTGCCTGACCTGATTGACAATGTGAACCCGGATCTTGTTGTACTGGAGGTAGTACTGGGCCGGTACAATGGTCTGGATCTCTTGCAACAAATCAGGAATACATATTACGACCTTCCGGTCATCCTGTGTACAGCATATTCCGATTATAAAAATGATCTGAGGTCAATCGCTGCCGATTACTATGTGCTTAAGAGTTCGGATTTAAGTGAGTTGAAGCAAAAAATCAGAATGGCTATTGAAGCCGGTGTTAAGTTCCGCGACAAAATTGCGTTTGACAAGAAACCCCCGCAACTCGCTGAACTTTCTACAGTTGGGCAGGACGCGGGAGCATTTATTACGTAGACAATAAAGCAACCTATTCAGAGGCCTGCAATATTAAGTTTTTTGGAATAACTCATAAATTAGAAAAAAAAGGAGAAATAACCATGTTAGTCAAAAATTGGATGAGCAAAGACGTGATAAGTGTGGATGTAAACGATTCAATGCAAGATGCGGCCAAGCTTCTGAAGAAAAACAATATTAGAGGCCTTCCGGTCATGAAAAATGGGAAGCTGGTAGGGGTTGTAACAGACAGAGACCTGAAAAGGGCCTCGGCTTCAGATGCCAACACACTGGATATTCATGAGCTTCTGTTTTTGATCTCCGAAATCAAGGTAAAGGACATCATGACTAAAAACCCGATTACCGTTCCCATCGATGTTACTATTGAGGAAGCTGCGGCGGTTTTGCTGGACAACAAAATATCAGGTGCTCCCGTGGTAGACGATAAAGGGCTGGTGGTAGGAGTCATCACGCAGACCGATATTTTCAGGGTGCTGGTTTCCTTCACCGGCGTTCGTGAAAAAGGTATCCAGTTCGGCTTTCTATTGGAAGATCGCCCCGGTTCTATTAAGGAAGTTGCTGATATCTTCAGGAAGTATGGTTGCCGCATGGTGAGTATCATGAGCACCAGTGATGGTCAGGAAGGACTTCGGCATGTTTATATAAGGGTATCCGATTGTGACCGGGACAGACTCGACCAGCTTAAAGAAGATCTTAAAGCAAATGCCAGGATGCTTTATGTAGCGGACCACATCGAAAAGACAAAGGAAATCTACCAGGAGTATCAAAGACCTTCCGCGAGTTGGGTTGTGGGGTAATCGTCCAAGGTTATTGTTCTGATTATGTTTCACCCTAATTCCATAAGAATCAATTAGGGAGCGATCAGCAGTCTTCCTTCAGCTTAAGAATTTTGAGAAATATTTATACATTTTAAACTGACTGCTGATACTTGAGTGCTGAAAGCTTCACAATCGAGTTTTCGCGCTCAATTGGGATTTGGGTATGCCAAGTTGTATTAGGGGTGGCATGTTAAAAACCAAAATACATTAAATATGGGGGTTAGTTACCTGAGATAGGAAGTGGATTAGGCAAGGGAATCAAAAACTTCAAAAATGCGACACGCGAATTGAAATCGAAAAATGAGCCTCCTGAGAAGATAAACGGCACCGTCAAATAGTAAAAGAGATGACATACGCATCCAGGAGAACGGCAACGCCACACACTACTTCAGCCCTGCCACGGCCTGTGAGATGTTGTAACAGAAGCCACCCATCTTTTCAAATGCCGTGAGAATATTCACGAATATCAATCCCGGATCAACCGTACAGACACCGCTCTGAAGGCGCATAAGATGCTCCCCTTTCATCTCTTCATCCATTGAGTTAATCCTTTCCTCAATTTCCCGGGCCTTTTGCATGATCTCCTTGTCTTCATTCCTCATACCATCCACTGCAAGGCTTAAAAAATTCCGCGCCTCACCGGATATCTCTTCATAATCCTTCAGTGCATCTTCCGACAGGGACAGGTTCTGTTCAATAAGATCTTCGATCAATTCCGCGATATTTTCTGTGGCATCGCCGATTCTTTCCAGGTTGTTGGTCATACGTATTAAAGAGCGCACCTCTCTGGATTCTTCATCACTTATGGAACCCTGCATTACCCTCACAAGAAACTGGGTGATCTCTCTTTGTAGAGCATCAAGGGCGTCTTCCCTTTTCCTCCACTTAGATAATTCTTTGAGCTTTCGTTCTTTGAGACAATGGATTACATCATCATACATCAGTTGCACTGCCTCACCCATCCTGATAATCTCTGCACGGGCCTGTCCGAGGGCCATGGAAGGGATGTCAATATATTTGGAATCCAGGTACTTAATGTGGTGAAGTTCATCGAGCCCATTGACCTCCCTTTTGTGCGGTGTAAACCAGATGGCAGCCTTCACCACATACGGTAAGACCATAAGGAAAAATAGCGCAGTAATCACGTTGAAAATGGTTTGAAAATTGGCGATATATCTTGCAATGTTGGGCATTTGCCCGTCGATAACAAAATCTGGCGTCCCCATACCTAATAAAGAGGAGGTAAGCCACACAACCAGTTTGATGAATAGCGGAAAAAAAAGGATGACGATGAATACGCCAATCACATTAATAAAAGAATGGGCAGTCGCGGTCCGGTGTGCATTAATATTCGCCCCCAATGCAGCGATCTGTGCTGTAATAGTAGTACCAATCTCTGTCCCCAGAACCAGGGCCGCACTGGTCTCGAAATTCAATAGCCCCTGGCAGGCAAGGGCCATAGTGATTCCTACTGTAACACTCGAACTCTGGAGGATCATGGTAAGAACACTTCCCACTACCATGCATAGCAGGATACCGGGCAGGTCTTCAGCATTGAATTTCACAAAAAAAGTGACAAAAGTCGGATCATGCTTTAACGGAGCAAACCCTGCCTTCATGGTAGCCAGGCCAAAAAACACCAGACCAAAACCCAGAAGCACGTCTCCAAAATAGATCCATTTTCGCCCGCCCACAAAAAATTTCAGTAAGACACCCGCTGCGATTGCAGGTAAAGCATATTCTGTTATATTAAAGGCTATTAACTGGGCTGTCACCGTGGTTCCAATATTAGCGCCTAAGATCACACCGGTGGCCTGTGTGAGAGTCATAAGGCCGGCATCCACGAAGCTGACCAGCATAACCGTTGTGGCGCTGGAACTCTGAACGATGCTGGTCACAAGTGCCCCGGCACCACAACCAATAAAGCGGTTATCGGAGACAATTCCCAGAATCTGGCGCATTTTTTTTCCGGCGACCTTCTGCAAACCCTCGGACATGATTTTCATGCCAAAGAGAAATAACCCCAAGCCACCGAGCGATTGGAAAATAACCGACGTCATTATTTTATAATATTTTATAGAACCCCATTTTGCATTACCACTTTTTGTTTACACGATAACCTTGAATGACACGTTAACCCTTGCTCTATAGGTTTTCACATTTCCGTTTTCAACAGTAAAATCCAGTTTTGTTACCTCGGCAATCCTTAACTGATCGAGGCTCTTTCCTGCCGTCTCAACTGCAGACCTTGCCGCATCTTCCCATGACTTGTCACTTGTCCCTACCAGTTCGATAATCTTGTATGTGCTATTTGCCATAATCATCCTCCTTTAAAATATTTGAACACGGCGCCCTTCGTGCATACTCGATGCTTGTTGCTATCCATCAATACAGCTTAAAAGTTTAAATTTATCTCAAACTTTTATAATACCTGGTTATACTTAACCCTACTGTTGCATAAACAACATGGTTAATATTATTAAAAACCCCTAAATCACAGTATTGCGTCCCGTTTTCAAAGGCACGGCAGGAATTCACCGCATGTGCTTTCGAGCAAGGCCCGTCAAATCACCATGTTGTTTGCCCGACAGGAAAGTCCCGCCATGGCGGGACGGCACCCTCGACTTTTGCAACGTTAGCTCCTGACACCGAAAATCCGCCGCGGTGTCATTTATAAAAGAAACTTAAAGCGTAGCGCAGGGCTTTAGCCCTGCCGTATTGCATGGGTTAGGGGCAGGGCTAAAGCCCTGCGCTACAAAACATGAAAAAAGGAGCTAAACAACCAGGTTTTGAAATATCACTTCAGCCGATTGCAAACGCTGAAGTTTCTTAAGAGGGTTAAGTTATCCTCTTCTGTGTAAGTCCTTGCCTAGCCAAGCTGGCTTTCAATATAAGCGTAAGGCCGGCACCGATGACAAGCATCACGCCTGCTGCAATAAAAGAAGAAGTAAACGTGCCGGAACTGGCCTTTAACATCTGGGACAGCCGCCCCATTACAAATCCCCCTACACCCCAGGCGGTGAAAACCATACCATAATTGATACCAAAATTTTTCAGTCCCCACAGATCCTTTGTATATGAAGGAAAAAGCGACAGGTTTGTACCGTAATTAAAACCAATAAATGTGGTCAGCAAGACAAGGAAAACGGCACTTGTAGCCCCTGATCCCATAATTGGAATAGCGACAAACATCAAGACTGCCTGAAAAATGAGCATAATAATAAGAGTGTTACTGCGACCAATCCTGTCTGAGATAATCCCTGCAATAATGCGTCCCCCGGCATTTCCAATGGCAAGGATTGCAACCACTAAAAAGGCAAATTCTCCCATACTTCTCTTTGCCATTCCGGCAACGCTTCCAATCACCATTAATCCTGCGCCGGCTCCGATAAAATAGATAAACCACAGGAGATAGAAATCGGCCTTCTTCATTATCTCGGAAGGTTTGATTTCCCTGTTGTTCATTTCAATTTCTTTTTTTGCCTGAATGCTTGAAATGGACTCCGGAAGCCATCCGGCAATTGTAGGGGTCAAACGTATGCCTCTTTCTTTCTCAATGACCCCGGGAGCTGCCTCTCCGGGCACATAACCGGCCGGTGGATTTACAAGCAGCATTGACAGCCCGCACACGACAATCAGGAATGCAATCCCAAAAAACAACATGGCATTTTGCAGACCCCAGATCCCCAACAGATATTTTGAAAGTGGCGCAATATAGACCGAGGCAAGGCCAAAACCGGAGACCACTAATCCTGCGATCAATCCGGTTTTTGCAGCAGGAAACCACTTGAGCGCGGGCGGTGTGGCTGCCGAATACCCGAAACCTATCCCAACCCCTGCAAGCACGCCAAAACCGAGAACCCAGCTAATATAATCCGTGGTTTGTGAAATCCAGATAAAGCCCAGCCCAACCAGAATGCCCCCTATGAAAGCCGTTATCCTGGGGCCAAACCTGTCCTGGCACTTCCCCGCTAAAATCATCGCAAAGGCAAAAACAATGCAGCACACGGCATATGGGTCGTTTAGCGAGGCAAATTCCCAATTGAAGGCGCCTTCGCCTCCTGTATCGATGGATTGCTTGATGGCGCCCTTGAAGATGCTCCATGTATAAAGAATACCGAGGGCAAGATTGATCCCTATTCCGCTAAACGTAACGACCCAGCCCTTGTTCTCAACTGAATGTGACATGATTTTCTCCTTTACCTTGTCCCCCTATTTAGAAAAAAGCTGGCACAGAAAAGGGCTTTTTCCCCGGCGCGGTATTGCTATACACCAGGGAAAAAGCCGCAAGGGGGGAAATAATTGGCCAACAGGCACTAACATCGTATTCCCTGTGGCTCAATGAAAAGGTCTTTGTGTTTCCTACTGTCTTCCTTCCACGAGATTCTCCACCACCTCAGGCTCAGCCAGGGTGGAGGTATCTCCAAGCTCATCAACAGCGCCTTCGGCGATCTTCCTCAGGATCCTCCGCATGATCTTTCCGCTACGTGTCTTGGGAAGGGACGGGGCAAAATGGAGTTTGTCAGGAGAGGCAATTGGACCGATCTCAGTCCTGACGTGGACAACAAGCGCCTTTTTGAGCTCATCGGATGGATCAAACCCCTCTTTCAGTGTTACAAATGCGTAGATACCCTGTCCCTTGATGTCATGGGGAAAACCGACCACCGCGGACTCGGCCACAGCCTCATGGGATACAAGGGCGCTTTCCACTTCGGCGGTTCCCATCCTGTGCCCTGAGACATTGATCACATCGTCCACCCTGCCCATGAGCCAAAAGAATCCGTCCTCATCCTTTCTGGCACCATCGCCCGTGAAAAAGAAGCCCGGGGTCTGGATGAAATATGTCTCCTTAAATCGATCCGGATCACCATAAACCGTTCGCATAATACCAGGCCAGGGCTTGCTGATATACAGATGTCCACCTTCGTTTACATCCGCTTCTGTCCCGTCTGCCCGGAGTATTACCGGAACTACACCAAAGAACGGACGGGACGCCGATCCCGGCTTCATGGGAAAGGCCCCGGGAATGGGTGTGATCAAAAAACCGCCTGTTTCCGTCTGCCACCATGTATCCACAATAGGACAATTTTCCTTCCCGATAATTTTATAGTACCACATCCATGCCTCGGGATTGATTGGCTCACCCACACTTCCGAGGAGTCTCAGGCTGCTCAGGTCCCTCTTGGCCGGCCAGTCATCCCCGCTTTTCATGATCGCACGAATAGCCGTAGGCGCAGTGTAAAAGATGTTGACCCCATATTTTTCTACTATCTCCCAGAAACGATCAGGCTCAGGGTAATTTGGAACGCCCTCAAACATGAGAGATGTCGCCCCCAGGGCTAAAGGACCATATGTAATATAGCTGTGGCCCGTGACCCAGCCAATGTCCGCCGTGCACCACCAGACATCTTCGTCTTTATAATCAAAACAGTACTTCAGGGTTATGAGGGTATAGAGCAGGTATCCGGCCGTTGTATGAAGTACCCCTTTCGGCTTTCCAGTGCTGCCACTCGTATACAATATAAACAGCGGGTCTTCCGAATCCATCGGCTCCGCCTCACATTCATGAGAGGCGTCCGCCATTAGTTCATGCCACCAGTGATCCCTTCCATCTTTCATGTCTGTCTCTTTGTCAATCCTGTTGACCACAATGCATGTCTTGACATCCGGGCAGTGATCCAGGGCCTTATCGGCGTTTTTCTTGCTCGGGAGCACCCGGCCGGAGCGATATCCATAATTGCATGTAATCAGCATATCTGATTTACAGTCCTGGATCCTGTCCCTTAATGCCTCCGCGCTGAAGCCTCCGAATACTATGCTGTGAATAGCGCCTATCCTTGCGCAGGCTAACATGGCAATGGGAAGCTCAGGAATCATGGGCAGATAAATAGTAACCCTGTCTCCCTTCTTCACACCTGTTTTTTTGAGCACATTGGCAAACTTGCAGACCTCACGATGAAGCTCCTGATATGTGTAAGTCCTGGATTCCTCTAAGGGCTCCCCCTGCCAGATAAGGGCCGCCTTGTTCTTTCTCCATGTTTTCAGATGACGGTCCAGGCAGTTGTATGAGACATTCAGCTTACCCCCTGCAAAATAGCGACTATAGATATCGTCCTTAAAATCGTATTCCTCCACGGGTCCGTCCCATTTCTTAAACCAGTCGAGGTGCTCCTCTGCCATCTCGGCCCAGAAACCTTCGGGGTCTTCAATAGACCGCTTATGGAGTTTTTCATATTCTTCCATGGTCTTTACATATGCCTTTTCCACGAACTCCCCCGGCGGATCAAAGACCCTTTTCTCCATGTAGACCGATTCAACACTACCTTTTTCTTCTGCCATTTTGTGTCTCCTTTTAATCAGTAAAAGTTCATTTATAGGATAGCCTTGACTACCTTCTCCTTCCAATATAACATTCTCTGTAGTTTGTGAATGAACTGTCATTCATTTTTTTATGATATTAATCCTTCTTATGTATAAAATCAAACGTTTTTTCACTTCTTGTTAAGAAGGCTTAAAACCTTCTCACTTCTTGGATTTTTTCTTGCCAAATAAACTGAAGGCCGATTTGGGAGACTCGACTACCTTCTGAATTTTCTCCTGCATATCCTCTTTTAGCGCATCGTCCTTCTTTTCCCATGCGCCCTCTATCTTGGCCACCAGTTCGTCAATCTCACACGGCTTGGTCAGATAATCATATGCGCCTAATTTGATCGCCTCCATGGCCGTATCGATTGATCCGTGACCGGTCAGGATGAGTGTCTCCGTAAACAGATCCAGTTTTTTGATCTCTTTTAACGTGGTAATTCCGTCCATACCCGGCATCTTCAGGTCAAGCACAACCACATCAAAATCATTTTCCTCGAGCTCACGGATAGCGCTGTCTCCGCTATTGACTGGCGTGACGAAGTATCCCCTGTTTGTCAAAAGCTTCGACATATTGGTAGTAAAAACAACTTCATCATCTACTAATAAAATCCTGGAACCTTTCATTTTGATTCCTCCTTCCGGCGTGAAACTGAAAGTGAATTAAACTGCCTAAAATGGACTAAACTTGCGGATAACCAGCATTTCTGAAGCCTTCTTTAAAGCGTGCTCTCTTACATTTATTAATATGAAGGCTTTGGTCCTTTATTTCAAGCATTTTAAACACTTTAAACTTCTAACACCTCATCTATACTTTCCTTCAGGTCCGGGGGTGGGCTGTAAGGCAGAAATAAATTAAATATGGTTCCCTTGCCCGGTTCACTCTGGACCGAGATATCCCCTCCAAGCCGCTTCATGATACTATAGCAAATAGAAAGCCCTAATCCGGTTCCTTTTCCCACCGCTTTTGTTGTAAAAAACGGATCAAATATCTTTTCAAGGTCTTTCTCTGAGATTCCCGACCCTGTATCCGCAAATACAACCTGAACCCCCTGAGTATGATCATCTGATCTGGTGCTAATATGAATGCTGCCATAGGACGATCCCTCATGAGCATCTATGGCATTGTTGATCATGTTCAGGAATACCTGCTGGAGTTGAGAGGGATCGGTCAATAGCGGCGGAAGGCCTTCCTCCAGGTCAGGCATGAACTTGATGCCGCTGGTCTTGGCCTCCCTTTCCATGAGTTCGATAACCTCTTCTATGAATTCATTAAGGTTCACGGTTTCAATGACCGATGTAGTGCGGCGGGAAAACCTGAGCAGGTTGTGGGTTATGCGTTTGCAACGCTGTACCTGCACGTCAACCTGAGACAGGGACTCTAACAATGCATCATTGAAATCCTTATCCAGATCCGGTGTTTGTCCCATCAAATCCAGCAGGATCTGCCTTTCGGTCAGGATAATAGCCAAAGGATTGTTGATCTCGTGGGCCACGCCCGCAGAAAGCTCTCCTACAGATGCCAGTTTGCCTGCCTGCATGAGTTGTTTGTTCAACTGGTCTGCTTCCACGTCTCGTCTCTTGATGACCTCAATCATATATTTTGTGATAATAACAGTGACAATCAGGATGGCTAAAGCACTCAGGAAAAGAAAGGCCAATGTTGCACGGTTGGCATGGTTAACATCGCTGAATGCCTCGGAATAATCCTGTGTCACCACAAGCATCCAGCGTGGTTCTGTAAGCCACGTCTGGGCAACTATCCTGCGCGAAATACTTCGTTCTTTATCATCAGTGTCACCCTCTAAAACGCGAATCCTGGTGCCTTCATGCACAGACTCAACAGGAAAAGGGACCTTTTCCATGATCTTACCTCTGAACCTTGGACTGGTCTGAAATACCCCTTTCCTGTTCAAGAGGTATACTTCCCCTGTTTTTCCGATCCTGACGTTTTCCACAAGGGAACGAAAAACTTCGGTATCAATGGTGGCCCTTAAAATCCACCTCTCCCCTTTTTCCGTGCGGGTGACGGCCATGATAAAATGAGGGACCTTGCGAAACCCCATAAACATATCACTTACATAAAGCCCTTTTTCCATGACTTCCTTGAACCAGAAGGCATTGGAATAATTTTTGTCCATCAGATCGTAAGGGCCTATGTATGCCAAGTGCCTGCCGTGCCCATCAATTACACCAAGATCAGTAATGGATGAGTCTTCTAAGTTTATCATTTCAAAAACACGCGCGAGATTTGATACCTTTGAAAGATAGTCCTTGGAGTGGGTGTTAGCAATTAGCTGGAGTTTGGAACTGCGCTGCCTTAAAAATAACTCTATGATCTTACGATGGTTGTCCACCTGGGCATGAAAAGAACTTGTCATCCGGTCCCTTGCAAATTTTGTATAGTAAATATTAATCCCCCATCCCATTAAAAGAAGAGGAATAAGAAAGAATGTTATTATCAAAAAGGCGAATCTTCGAAAAAATCTGGAGTAGTAGTGTTTCCTGCGTTCCTGGAGTTCGTCAACATGCCTTTCGTGGGCGCTACTGTGTATCGCCTCGTTCTTTTCCATTTTTTCATCCTTCTATCACTGACAATGTAACACCTTTTGATGACTTCGTAAAAAGTCAGGTTTGACGTTATCTGTCATTCCTGCGAAAGCAGGAATCCAGTGATTTCAAAAAATTATAGACTCCCGCTTTCGCGGGAGTGACGTGATTTTGACTTTTTACGAGTGCATCACCTTTTAGGCCAAACACTACAACACCCTGATCATGTAAACTCCTGCTTTTATTTACTCAAGATATGTGCCACGGATTTCAAATAAAACACTGCGCCCCATAAATCACCTATCTAATTGATTTTAAATGATTTTATTATTCTGAATAATGCGGTGGATATGGATGGTGTAAACGAGCAGATGACAGTGTCTGTTCAGTAAAGAATCCACGCCCATCGAAGATCCCGCTATGCGTGGGAGGACATGGTTTTAAAATCGCTTTGCGATTTTATTACCGGAGTATTTTCCAGTACTCTTTCTGGATCTCTATCACCTTTTCAATTGCGGGTAGTCTTCTGGCGGAGTTCCCTATAATTTTGTCTATTTTCTTCCTGGACAGGGTGGGCACGTCGCAAAGCTCTTTAATGACACGGAGTCCACATTCTCTGATACCCTTCAGGCTGTAGCCCCCTTCCATAATGAATGCGATTCGCCCATCGCAGACCTTTTCCGCTATATCCAGTAAAAAAAAAGTCATAAGCGCATATCCCTCCGGCGTGACATTCATTCCACCTAAGCGGTCATACATATAAAGGTCGAAGCCGCAGGATACCAGTATTATATCCGGGTGATAGGACCGGGCTAAGGGATTTAGCAGAAAATGGATAATCCCTGCAAAATCCCGGTCCCCATGTCCTTTTCCTAATGGAACATTGATAGTGAATCCCTCTCCTTTTCCCCGGCCCACCTCGCCAAAATTGCCGGTTCCTGGGTAAAACGGGAATTGATGCAGGGAGATAAACAGGGCCTCGTCCATATCATAAAAGGCGATCTGGGTTCCATTTCCGTGGTGCACATCCATATCCACAATCATTACCCTTTCGACCGAATAATGTTCCTTCAGGTATCTTGCCCCTAATGCCACATTGTTAAAAAGGCAAAAGCCCATGGCCCTGTCCGGTTCGGCATGATGACCTGGCGGACGGATGCAGGCAAAGCCCCGCCTGGCCTTTCCGCTCATGATCTCATCAAGAAGGCTGAAAACCGAACCCACACACAGCCGTGCCACATCATAAGACATCTCAGAGGTCTGGGTATCCAGATCCAGAGAGGTAAGCGATTTGCCGGCAGTTTGCGCTATGCGTTCAATATGATCGGCAGTGTGCACCAGGGCGAGTTCCTCCAGTGAGGCCAGCCTCGGCACTACCTCCGATAACTTGCCGTCAAGGGAAGGATTATCAAGTACTGACGTCATCGCCTTGACCCGTCTGGCGTTCTCCAGATGAGGAACATGATCCAGATGTTGCGTAAAGCGTTCGTCTATGACAACAAGTAGCGGTTGCATATAATATGCGCCTTTGTTTCATCAGAACCGTATTCAGATGCAAATTGAATAAGTTCTTCTGATTCCGGTATCTTTTTATTATATTTCATCAGCATGCCCATTGCTGTCCCTGCAAGCTCCGGATGAGCATCTGCTTTCAGACACTCTTTTACAGAGTCAATCGTCAATTTTCTCGCTGAAATTTTCTTCTCATTCTTTGGCTTTTTGCGCAGGCCTTTAATCTGTTTTTCGATAATTACCTTGATCTCGCTAACAGCACTTTCACCCAAGTCCTTTAAGTTGTTTGCCATGATTATAATGGCTTTCAGTAAGCGTCCTTTAGGGACTTTTAATACATACTCGGAAAGCCCCCTGGATTGAAAACCCGCGGCCTCATAAAACCCCCTTGCCCCTATCTCCGAATCAAGAATGATCTCCCTGATATTCGCAGGCCCGGCCTTTAACAGCAACCAGACCCCGGCCACCAGAAAGGCGCCAGCACCCCTGGGAACTTTAGCGGACGCTCCTGTTTGGTCACCAGTCTTCCCGCGCAGTGTGGCGATGTATTTTATTTCCAGGCCCCTGATAAACATATGCTCTTTTAGAGCAAGATAGACCAGACCCAAGATTTTTCCATCTGCTAAACACACAAACAGGTTCTTTTCCAGCCCCCGCGCAAGGCAGTTTAAGAGGAATCGCACATGAAAAAACTCCAGGTTCATGTCAGCTATCTGCATCAGGCTGTCCATACGAAAGGGAAAGCGCACAAAATAGGCAGGCGTGGCACCATTAATCACGCCTTGAAATAATACGGCAGGATCGTCTCCTTTTCCGGGTATCTCAAGGGGCTTTGTGTCTTGTTTAATTTCCTCTAATAAGGAAACAAGTCTCTCATCAGATGGCGCTCTTATTTCACCGTTATGGTTATCATTTTCAAGATCGGTGTTTGTCTCCGGCATTACCGGATTTCTCCTCAAGCATTTAATAGCGTAGTCGATCTCATGAATAACCATGAATTTCAGACCCGCCTTTCGAATCACCTTTGCAGCCTGGAGATAATCAATAGAATCTTCCTCTTTCAGAAGTTCCTGCTTTTTTGTCATTTCGCCATATTTGATCACAAGGCCCTGCTCTAAAGGAACTGTGCCCTCGTTAAAAAAAAGGAATTTGTTAATAGGGATTTTCTCTTTGTTAAAAAAGAAGTGGAGATCATCGCCCTGGGAGGGGTCTTCACTAATTGAGGAAACATCTATCTGGCCTGTTCCAAGCATCTCATTCAGTGAATACCCTATCTCGGGATCACGTTGTGAAATGGCATCAATTGCCTGCTTGATATTTTCCCTTTTAATCATGGACGAAGAACCCTGGTCTCCGAAAAAAAAGTTCCAATTCTGTCAGGGGGAATGCAATAAACATAATGAACTGAAAAAGCTTTGGACAATCATTTGCCGGAAGATCTGAATTGAAAAGGAAGATTGATAACAAAATTAGCCCCCTCGCCAAGCTTACTTGTGACAGATATTTTGCCCCCTAATTTTTCCAGGATATTAAGACAAATAGAAAGTCCCAAACCCGTTCCTTCCGGTTTGGTTGTGAAAAGTGGATCAAAGAGCTTCTCTATGTTTTCCTCAGGAATACCCGGCCCGTTATCGCTAATTGAGACTATAACTCCATTCTGGTCAGCGCGGGTCGTGAAATTTATTTGTCCGTCTTTTTCTACAGCGGACATGGCATTTAAGACAATATTTTGAAAAACCTGGCGCAGTTTGGAATTATCACTACGGATCACAGGGAGATTGTCCTTGTAATCTCTTATCACTTCAATATTGTTAAAATGGAGTTCTTTTTCTAAAAATTCGAGCAGATCATCTAATATCTCATTAATATCCACGTCCATGATTACCGGTTCGCCTGGGCTAATAAACCTGACGAATTTGTCAATCGACTTCCGGCTTCGCGACACCTCAGACCTGATCTGATCCAGGCTCTTTTGGATTTCACCTGAATCCTCTTTACCGATCAGATCATGAATCAATGCAGCAGCTACATCAATATTGATTAACGTATCCTTAACCTCCCGGAAAAAACCATAAGACAGCTCCATTGATGACGCCATATAACTGGTGTGGCGAAGTTGCTTATCCAAAAACCGGATACTTCGCCGCTTTGTCTCCAGGCTCGAGACCAGTTGATTGGTGGTAAAAAGGACGGTCAAGACAATCAGGATGGCCCCCAATACAAAGACGTATATGCCAATATTACGGACACGTTTAAGGGCCGCGAAGATATCATCCTGATCAATTTTCACCACACATAGCCAGGGAACGTTTCCGAGCCAGGCCGTGGCACGGATCTGGTCATGTTGTTCCTCTAATTTGATCCCTTTAAAAAATACCGGATGCTTAAACTCTGACTGTTCCATTAGCTGCCCCCTAAGGCGGGGGATGGTCTGAAAAACACCGTTTCTGTTAACGAGATACGCATCCCCGCCCCTTTTGCCGGGGGTTTTGGAGGCAATGTTATCGAAGTACACGGTATCAACAGTGGCCCGTATGATCCAGGTCCCCTCGTTGCTTACCTGCTTGACGGCAATAACAAAGTGGGGCACATTGCGAAAACCTAAGAACACATCGCTGATATAAACGTCACGTTCCATAACGGCCTTGAACCATTCAGCATCCTTATAGTTTTTTGATATCAGATCAAAAGGCCCCACATAGGCTAAGTGACTGCCCTGATCATCAATAATACCCAGATCCATAAAGCATAGCCTGCCATCGGCAGAGCGCAGAGATAGAAAAACGCTCTTAAGAATCTCCGGACGGATTAGAGAGTTCAGGCCCAGGTTTGCAGACACGGCCTTAAGGTCCATGGTACGTTCCGCTAAGAATTGATCAATAGTCTCCTTATGGTGATTCACTTCCATACGGAGGGTCGCTAAGGCTTTTACCTTCAGGGCGGTCATTGCATAGTAATACATTCCCCCGCCAATCAATATAAGCGGAATGAAAGAGACCGCCATGAGCGCTGCCACGACCCTGTTCCAAACACGGCGAAAATAGGGAAAATCCCCTTCCTGAGTCTGATTAAAGCTATCCGGGACATCTAACATGGCCTTATTCTCCTCCCATCATATAAACAATTAGTGACTACTCACGTAGTCAGGCTGAAGGTGTTTAGACTGAAGGTAGAAGGTATCAGGACTGAGGTGAAAGGACTGAGGACTAAGAAAAAAGCTTAGCCCCCGACTGCAGGACGGCGGGCAGGCTTAGTCCTCAGTCCTCAGCACTTAGCCCTTATCTGTGATTCAGCCTTCAGCCTAAATAACCTGATTAGTTACAACAATTATTCTATTTCTTGTTCCACATAATTAAAAACATCCTGCATCTTGATGATGCCAATCGCCTTCCCCCCTCTGAGAACAGGCATGCACCTGACATTATTCATAATCATTTGCTGTGCCGCATCAGTAAGATGCCCATTGGGCCGGATCGAAATAGGATCAGACCGCATGATCCGGCTTAATTCCTTTTGAGGGAGCAACTGGGGGTTTTCCAGAAGGCTTTGCCAGTTGAGTGATACTTCAGGATTGGCCTTTTGGGCCTCATTTATAATATCCCGCTTTGTGACAACACCCCGGAGACAATCCCGATCGTCCAGTATATATATCTCTTCTATTGCCTCTTCTCCGGCTTCCCGCGCCATCATCTCCAATGCCTTATTAAGGGGGTCTTCGGGTATCAGTTTCTTTAAGGAGTGCAGGGTGATTTCTCTGACCATCTTCCGGGGCCACATGACCGGATGGCGTTTGATGCTCTCTGCCTCATGGGCCTCATTTATTTTTTCTACCAGATCCTCGATATCGCAGGGCTTCATCAGGTAGTCATATGCACCCTTGCGCATAGCCTGTGTGCCCGAAGAAATCGTGGCATGCCCTGTAAGCATAATTACTTCCGTATCAGGGGCCCATTTTTTTATCTCCACAAGAGTGGCTACGCCGTCCATACCGGGCATTTTGACATCAAGTACTACCACATCAAAACCGCCTCCATATTTAACGGCATCCACGGCCTCAAATCCACTAAAGACACTGGATACGTCAAATCCTCTGACCTTCAATATCTTAGCCATGTTAAGCGCAAATTGCTCTTCATCATCTACAAGCAGCACACGGGTTTTATCGTTCAAAACGAGTCTCTCCTTTAGGCCGGTGGAAGTAAACAGTAGACGTTCAGGGTTACAATTTTTGTACGTGAACAGTTATCAGGATACCATGAAATCAGAATAGATTCAAATTTACTCAGGACAGGAAAAAAATAATGCCGCAAAACAGAAGTGATATGACCCATAGGGTATGACTTAAGGTCCCCTTTTGAACGGGATGGAAGTGGGCCTCAGGGCGTTTGTGGCCATTAATGCATTCATACTGGGGAACCACTATGCCTGTCTTTTTGTGTAAAACCTTTTTTCGCGTTACCGTAGCACCACAGACGGCACCTTCATTGTCAAGTTTTTTTATACAGGTCAAGCGAGATCCCGTAAGGAGGCTCACCCAGTTATAAATCCAGTTCCATGTGACGGCAATGATCAGGAAAAAGACAAAAAGCACGAGCATATGGGTCTTTGAAACGCCTATACCTGCGAGTGTAGTGCCCAATTGGGCAGGGTTAAGTGGACCCTCCACGGTCCCGAAAAGACCCAGGTAATACAGGGGGAAACAGATACCCATAACAATCATGGTGAGACCGAAATGAGTCAATCGCTGCCTGAGGAAATCCTGACTGCCCTTCCCTTTTCCTGAGGGAACCCTGTTATGCAATTCTGGCGTCTTCATAGGCTTTACTTCCTCCCATATCCCCCTCCCGCCAGGGAGGGGTAACGGGGAAGGATTAAGGCTAACTCAACTTCGCTATCACGTCCGGGATAATCTTCCAGAAGCAGATTGCTGCTACCACACAGCAATAGGCCGGAACCACGATCTTCCACAGTTTTTCAGGAAAGACCCGTATCATATAAGGGGCGGCCACCGCGGTAAACATGGTGGCAATCATCAGCGATGGAAGCAAGATGTAATCAATGGTCACACCCGACGTCAAAAGGGCCATCCAGACAAGGATCGCGAAGGTACTGACCGTTCCCTCTGATATTGCCGTCACGGCTAACATGCTCTTGACCGGAACGCCCGAGATAAGCCCGCCAATGGTCACCACGGGACCGTATCCGCCGCCGCCGACACCTTTATTGAACCCGGCTAAGGCAGCGAACAAGAACATCTTGTTTGGTCTGTAGGGCCGTTCCTTTCTGCCCTGATACAGGGAGATACCCCCCATCATGAGTAGCAAAACAGCCACGTAGAGCTTAATCCACACCTTTGCTACATTCAAATAGGCATAGACAGCGGTTATGGAAAAGGCCACGGCCACACACCCCACTATGGCAATGATCAGCCACAATTTGATGGTCTCTGACATGGGCTTGAGTTTCCATTCCACGTTTTCAAACTCCCTGTGCAAAAAGGCGCCCACGAGTCCGGCCACACCCTGCTGGATCATTACGGCGGGCACGATCTGTTTGGGATCAAATCCCACAACTAACAAGAGAGGAGTGAGCGCGGTTCCGAACCCCATACCCGCCGAGGCATCCATAAACTCAAAGAACATGGCAAGAGCCACCACGTACCAGATAATGCCCCAGTTATCTGTTCCTACCCACCCGTGCGACTTGACAACTTCGGACGGGATTCGTTGCGTGGCCTCGAACGGGTTTCCGGCTAACCAGCATCCTAACAGGAAAACAAGGAACAACGCCAGTATTCCCCAAAGGGCACCTTTTATTTGCCTCCACTCCGGAACGAACCTCTGTAATAACGTCTTTTCCGCCTCGAGTTCTCTGGCCACCTCCCAGCCCATGCTCCTTTCTTTTTCTTCCATGCTATTACCCCCTATCCTAAAGCTTGTTTGCCTTGAAGCATTTATCTTATTATCCCTGTACCGTGCCAACATTGAGCGCGTACTGCATGATCACATAGATTAGATATACACCCAAAAGCCAGGCCCCCTGCCATCTCTTGAACCGGCCTTCCTTGCCCATAAAAATAAAGACCCTGAAGGAATAAAGTATGATGAGCATGGTCGGGAAGTGGAAATAGAAAAAGTTATCTGGAATCGCCAGGGGCCTGGCCGCGGCAGCGGCCCCGATTACGAAAAGGCAGTTTAGGACATCCGCTCCCACGATATTGCCCACCATGATCTCGGGATGCCCTTTCCTGACCGAGGCAATGGCCGTCATGAGTTCCGGCAGGGAGGTGCCAAAGGCCACCATGGTGCAGGCGATTATGTCATCCGGCACACCGATTCTGTGGGCAATCTCCGATGCGCTTGGAACAAGAATCCTGGCCCCGAGCACAACCAAAAACAGACCACCAAAGAGCATAAGCAAACATTTCACCGTACCCATCATTTCGGAATCATCCTCACCTTCTCCTTCCATGGCCATATCACCACCCTGCTTTGCCCAGAGGTAGGTCATGTACATATATCCGGCTAAAAGTATTAACAGGAAAAGTCCCACCCCCCTGCCAAGGATCGGCTCCCCGGTCGTAGTGACCAGGGCAACAACCGCAATAATCACGAGCAGCGTCGCCGACCCCACCTGCACCCAGCCGGTTCTATTAAGAATAAAACGATTCACAGGCACGGCAGTCAGCAGGCACGTCAATCCGAAGATCAGGCCCGTGTCTGCGATGATGGATCCAACGCCATTTCCCAGGGCCAGTCCCGGATTTCCCATCCACGCAGCCATGACCGAGACAACCGCCTCAGGCGTTGTGGTTCCTAATGAGATAATCGTCGCGCCGATGACGATTCTGGGCAGGCCGGTCCTGCGGGCTAATTGAACAGCACCGTCAATCATCCAGTCGGCCCCTTTGGACAGCAGCAGGATACAGACGGCAATCACAAGCACCAAAACGATAGTAGGGAATCCCTCCACAAGGTTATGCAAAAGTGCTTCATCTCCAATCCACCGAAAAATCGCCTGTACCATGTTCTCTCCTTTCTGAATCAAATGTTTGGGTCAGTCTCAAGACCCCCTGAATTTCCAGGTCTTATAAAGTCCTGCATTGTAAACACTAACAAGAAATGTGCCAAAAATGCCTTTAAAGAAAAAAAACACAAGCCCCTATTACTTTGGTGCTTATGACAGAATAACTAAATTTGCTAAGTCATAAAATTTTCAGATTTAAGAACCTTTAGTGGACAACTATGGGATAAAATGTCTCCTGTCTGTTTACAGTATGACCCAAAAAAGTGACCCACTTCTCGCTTCTCACTTCTTACTGGTAAATGCTGTTGTTGAACAAAGCAGAGCTAAATTTAAATCGTAACAGATTCATTTCTTTATATGGCACTTATATTGCAGAATAAACAATTGCAACGATTGATTTGTCATACTTGATGACAGCCCAATTCAATTTTGGAGTGTAATATAATGTTTTTTTCGTATCTGCTCAATAAGTTATGGCAGAATAAAACGCTTACCCCGGTTAAATAGATAAAGATTTAACGGGGCAGGCGTAAGGGTTTTATCCGCCTGAGGCGGATTTCTCCCAGGATATTGATAAGATACGTTTTTTGGTGCAATATTGGGGTGAATTAATGAAGGGGAAGAAAGTAGAGGAGATACTTCTACCTTTTAGGGAAGGCATGCAGCTTTATCCCTCGGTAACTATGAGTGACAAAATCATACACGCGGTTGAACTGATGGTAAAAAACAACCTCAAGAATATCGCCGTGGTCCGCAACAAGCGACCTATCGGCATGATTCGTCTTGAAGATGCCTTAGAAGAGCTGGGTCTCAACATGCCGTGACTTCATCGTCTCTTTTTCTGAAATCCGCAGCATCAATACCTGCCTCCTTCATCAATCGATGAAGATATTGCCTTTGAATTCCGGCTATTTCTGCTGCCTTACTTATGTTTCCCTTGCTTTGCGCGAGGAGCGAGCGTATGTATTGCTCATGAAACAACCTGATCATCCTGTCCTTGGCCTCTTTGAAGGATAGATGAGATGCAACCTGGTCAAGATCCGGGTAAAAGCCCGCCTGTTCTTTGTCCAAAAACAGGTCTTTTAACTCCAAGGTATTAGTTTTGCAAAAGATAACACCACGCTCAATGATGTTTTCCAGCTCCCTGACGTTTCCGGAAAATTCCTGCGAAACAAGACCTTGCAGGGCCGAGGATGAGATGTCCTGAATATTTTTCTGGTATATTCCTGCATATTTTTTCAAGAAATTATAGCTTAAAATGGGGATGTCCTGCTTCCTCTCCTTCAGGGGAGGCAGGTCAATATGAATAACGTTTATGCGATAGTAAAGATCTTCTCTGAATCGCTTTTCCTGGATTTCTGATTTTAAATTATGATTTGTAGCGGTTATGAATCGCAGGTCCGCATGTTTTGTTACTACACTCCCCACCGCTTTATACTCCCCTTCCTGGAGAAGCCTGAGTAGCTTGGTTTGCATTCCCTGGCTAAGGTCGCCGATCTCATCTAAAAAGAGGGTCCCTTCATGGGCCACCTCAACCAGTCCCTTTTTGTCTCTCCAGGCACCGGTAAAGGCCCCTTTTACATGGCCGAAAAGCTCGCTCTCAATAACCTGCTCAGGGATCGCGGTGCAGTTGACCGTAACGAGCTTTTTTGAACGCCTCAGGCTGTTTTGGTGAATGGCCCGGGCAACTAACTCCTTTCCGGTTCCACTGGCACCGGTGATCAGCACCGTGGCCGTGGTCGGGGCGACCTGTGAAATCCGATCAAATATCTCCTTCATGACCTGGGTTGTACCGATAAGTGGCGAGACATCGCCCTTCTCTGCCAATGCCTGCCTAAGGGCCAGGTTTTCTTTCACCATCTCCTGCCATTTCATAACCTTATCTATTGTGAGCAGAATCCTTTCCCGCCTGAATGGCTTGGTTATGTAATCGTATGCGCCTTTTTGAATCGCCTCCACAGCAGTTTCAATAGTTGCATAGGCAGTAAGGATAATAACGGAAACCTCCGGTCGAATCCTTTTTATATCCCCTAAAAGCTTGATCCCGTCCATTCTTGGCATCTTCAGATCAGTGATCACCAGATCAAAAGGAGACTCCTTGAACAATTCAAGGGCCCTGAAAGGATTAGCCTCGGTGACCAGTTCGTGATCTGTCTCCTCTGAGATAATCCTCTTTAAAAGAGCCAACATATCTTTTTCATCATCCACGATTAAAATCTTGCCGGTCATGAACCCTCCTGTCCAATACTACACCTAATTTTTTTACAGGATTAGTCTGTGTTTTACCTTCTATTGCCCCATGTTGAGTGGTATGTTCCAAAATGGAACCAACCACTTTTTCGTCTAATTCACCGCTTTCAAAGATGTTTTTCAAGTGTTTTGTGATGGCCGGGCGCTTTACATCGAAAAGTTCAGCCATTTTCTTCTGGGTCAGCCAGATGGTTTCGTTTTGGAAAATAGTATCGATTTTAACTTTGCCGTCTGTTGTGGTGTAGAGGACGATTCCGGATTGGTTTGTAGATGGGGTCATTGGGTGACCTCCGATATTTTTTCAAATTGCAAAGTATGACTATCTGGTTTTTGCTCGTCTGGTAGCTTCTCGATTTTTAGTTTCAAAGGCATTGGTGTAGCAATTCCGCTGAATACACAAGTTCCAATTGGAAGTGTAGGAATTGATTCTTCAGTAATTTTGTCTATATATGAAACTGCATTTCCAATTGTTCAAATCAGGCGGTCAAGTCTCCGTTTGACTGTTATCGGCTCTTATCTAAGAATACCATAAAGACAATTTTAACCTCATTTATGTTAAAAACAGGTCCCATGTTTCAACAGCATTCCATACAACAGTCAAACGGAGACTTGACCCCTTTTTGATCCTTTGCCGGTTTTAGTATATTATTGTTCCACTATTTCAACACGTCTGTTTTTTTCTTTTCCATTGTCTGTTGAATTACTGGCTACAGGCGAAGCAGGACCAACCCCGTGAGACTTCAACTGTTCTTTATTAACACTATGATCTACAATTAATCCACGAGCCACCGCGTTTGCTCTTTCATGTGAGAGTTTAATATTTGCATCAAAATCACCAACATTATCGGTATGGCCAACAACCAGATATTTCTTATCAGAATGTGCTTTTAAGTATTCAGCTATCGTTTTTAAAGCATCGTAAGATTCACCCTTAATTTCAGATTTGCCGGTTTCAAAATAGATGTCGTAAATCGCAATATGACCTTTGGTTACCAAACCGGCATCTAAATTCTCAAGCGATATCATTCCCTTGTCCATTGGTTTTGTTTCGATAGTCACCAAAGAATATACTACTTTACTGTCTACATTTCCTGTAACGACACATATATAAAAATCTACTGTGTCAGTAGGTATAATCCCGGAAAAATATTTACCTGCATAGTTGGGTAATTGCATATATTCATAATTCTGCATACCATGGCCAGGATGCCCCTTTTTCATAAAAGCCTTTATGCATTCTTTTTTATTCGATATTGGAAATACACTACCATCCTTTTTAAGTATTGCTTCTTCATAATTCTTTATTATTTCCAATTGGGAACGTCCTTTGGGAGCATAACAAAATCTATGACGAACATACCCTTCAATTTTTTTAATGTCCGCCTTATCATCAGCGGTTTTGCCAACGCAAACATAAAATTCATTATAACCTAATACATCATCATAAGAAGGTTTGCTATCGGCATAAGTAGGTACAATGTCTGTTTTCTTTTCTGCAAAAAGATTTCCACTTGTAACTACAATAAGCATTACTACCGTTAGGAATAATTTTGTTTTCATAATAAAATCTCCTTTTGGGATTATTAAAAAATAGTAAAAGATATTTGAAAAATCATTTGGTACTCAGGATTTATTATCTATTTTTAGATTATGCATTTTTTTTGCGCGAGAACTTTTAAAAACATCTCCTCCTTTAAGAAGCTTCCATATAGTACCACTTCTTTTATAAGCATCAACCCACCAGTAACCTTCATAAAGATCAGTCCTGTATTTACCACGGTTGTCTGTTGCTATAAAAACAGGTTTGCCACATATAATAAAATTTTTTATGGAATTTCTTGGTTTTTCCCTTTTCGCTCTTCTTACAGGATAAAAAGCAAGATATATTGGGTAATCACTTCTTGAAGAAAGATCCGAAAGAAAAACCTTTCCCTTAAAACTTCCTTCTACCTTGTATTCTCCAAACACAGTGTATTTCCGGTCTTTCAGCGGTTGCTTATATAAAGAAACTTTTTGGACTGTTTTTTGTACAGAACCCACAACATCAAGGACTTCTTCGTAACTTCGTCGGCCTCCGTAAGTTGTTAAAATCCAAAGACCATAGTTTTTTTCGGTTATCATAAAAAAAGCTTTAAAGTTTGCCTTTTTAACCCCTTTCTTATATAAATCATGCACCCAAAATTCTTTTCCATGAACCCTCTTAATGCCATTGTCTTTCTTCAGGTTATAGGGTGGATTCATTTGACTTTGTACCTGTCTTACAAATTCTTCAAGAGAAAGGCCTCCCTGGGGAAGTTTAAAATTGTTAATATTAATCTGCGCATAATTTAATTTGTATACAATATTACATTTTTCATTTTGCTCTCCCAGTGACCAATCTGAATGATATTTGAATAAAACACCTAACTTTTCAAGATTTAAATTTTGAGGAACGCCCTCTTTTGATTTTCCTATTGTAATTGAAGAGCCTCCCCATGCTGGAGACAGCAGGAAAAGAGTTAAAACAAAAATAAAATACTTCATCTTTATTCTCCTTAATGAGTTACAGTGGATATTCTTTTAATATATAATGCCGAGATATAATAGCAAATTCTGGGGTCGGGCCACGATAACTTATTGAATATTATAGCTTTACGTTCCAAAAATAGGTGTTTTCAGGCCCTATATCGCCCTTTTTGACCCCAAAATGGGTACCATAAGGAATAGAGGGCTCTCGAAGTTGATAGGCTTCTCCTGCTTCGATACTTTTTCTTCCTAAGGCCAGTGCTCCCAGTATGGATTTTACTCTATCAACAAAGCTCCTACTACCAACAGCAATACTCCTTGTCCATTTTTCATCTCTGATATTTTTCCCATTTCCCAAGTAATCCTCTACCCAACCCTTGTGATAAGTTATCACCCTATCATAGGAGTCAAAACCAAGTAGTTTTCTGAGCCTTTCATAATCTATAAGAATGTTTTTACTTCTTGGTTTCTGTATTTCGTTGTAACCACAAAAAGGCCATTCGGAAGGATGTTCAACTATACCTGCACGCACCATATTGAGATCAATATATACAAGACACTGAAATAGATGCTCACCGCTTTCGACCGCCGTTGCGTGATAGCGATCCTCCCAAAATGCTCCCTTCCGATTCTTCCTTTGATTATATTCTTGCCCAGTTCGCCCAGCAATCAGTTTAATCGAATTTGGAATCACATCACGATCATCATCACCAACCAAAAGAAGATGAATATGGTTCGAGGTGACAGCATAATTCAATATTGGCAAACCATAACGTTTCTTCGCTTCAAAAAGCCACTGAAGCCATCTTCGCCGATCCTTTGCAAACTTCAGCAAAAACTCTCTTTTATGGCAACGGTGAGTTATATGCCATATCTGCCCCGGGATATAATGTCTTTTCGCTCTCGCCATTGATTATTGGCAATAATGCTCTTTTTGCCCCTGAAAAGCTCGATATAGGGCCTAAATGAGGGTGTTTTTACGGTCTTTCTTTAATAGTTCTAAATAGTTAGCGTGGCCCGACCCCATCTCATTTTAAAGAGTTCTTAAAAGAATTTTTCGGCCATATTATATCTATAATCCATTAATACCCTGACAATATCCCCCTATCTCCGAATATCATCCATAGCGCCGCGATAATCCAACCGATTGTCGCCAATACGGTATATTTGGAACCCATCAATTCAAATATTCCCCAAACACCAGCTAGAGCACCAATAAGAAGGAGCATGATGTGCTTAGGAAGAATTCCTATTTTCATGAGCAAGATGAGTGTTAAGAAAGTAATAATCCCCGCATGTGCCTTGATCGCAGCACCAATGCTATCATAGCTATCAGTTTCTTGATGTTTCTGGTCATTCATTAGGCACCCTCGTAATTATGAAAGTTATCCCAATTGACAATTCTTTAACATCAAATGGGGTCGGGCCGCGCCAAGTTCTTGATATCTATAGGTTAACGTTCAAAAAATAGGTGGTTTAAGGCCCTATATCGCCCTTTTTGACCCCAAAATGGGCACCGTAAGGAACAACAGGCTCTCTAAGTTGATATAATTCTCCTGCTTCGGTGGATTTTCTCCCTAAGGCCAATGCTCCCATCGGTGGGTTATTTACCCCGTTAAATGTGAAGCCCATTTAACCGGGGTGTGCCATATCTGCCCCGGGATATAATGTCTTTTCGCTCTCGCCATTGTTTATTGTGAATAATGCTCTTTTTGCCCCTGAAAAGCTCGATATAGGGCCTAAATGAGGGTGTTTTTACGGTCTTTCTTTAATGGTTCTAAATAGTTAACGTGGCCCGACCCCATCTCCACTGCAATATCTTTGGCCATTAGGGCTTTTAAAATATCTTTTTCATATTCTGTATTTGGATTCTTTAGCCCTAGTGCGATTTCCACAATTACACCGTCTTCAGGAAAATAAAAATCTACAGATAATGAATTGTCACCACATATATTCTGTTCGCTGTAATCATTTCCGAATTCTTCTTTGGAAATTGCCTAAGCTGTGAAATAAATTGATTTGTAGCATGGTTCCCAATTCCCGGTCCTTTTGTGTCAAGAAACCCATATGTTTTCTTTGCTAAATTTTGTGCTAATTCAAATAGCTTTTCGTGTTTCTTCATATCGTTTGGTGCCTAACAAGTTAGTATACAGTTTCTGGATAAAACCCTATCTATAATTTTTTACTTTACAAAAAATGGGCCAGATTTTACAGTTTTCTAACTGGATAACATGCTAAAAGAGGAGATATCCAGAAAACCGGATAAACTGATATGCTGAAAATCCCTTCACAAATTCTGCTGCTCTATGACGAGTTGTTGGTTAAG
>JAUWMR010000094.1 GCA_030613055.1 Desulfobacteraceae bacterium | reverse complement strand
ATGACGAAGTAACGGGTGCAGGACAGGAGGCTAAAACGAGACCGAGCTGTGCGGATGTAGTTGACAAGGGAAAAAAGAGCGATTTTTTTCAATGGAGAGGTGTTTTTTCTCTTGACAAGCCCTTTAATGGGTGACCCCTTTATTATTGATATTTGCAGCGTGGGATTAGGGACGTCCGTAAGAAAGTAAATAACTTTTTCTACTTTTTGAGTTATTTACTTTCTTACGGACGTCCCTATTTATCAGGGAATTATTGTTTTCAAAAATCGAGTTCGATTCTCTTTGTGGTCTAACGCTAAACTGAGCTGCGCCGGATAAATACCAGGAACGCTCAATATCGAAAAATATAAGTTAAAAGCAATAACTTCCAAAATCCGCGAGATATTAGGCATCAGACTCAAATGATTGATTCGCTACTTTTAGGCAACTTCGAGATGGAGGTGTTTACCTACGGCCTGAGCGTAATTCACCAATGTAGAGAGGCGGATGTCTTCTGCATGGTTTTCAATCCGGGAGATGGCAGATTTTTTAGTGCGTAATTTTCTAGCCACCTGCTCCTGAGTGAAGCCGGCTTCAAGACGAGCCTGTTTCAGGAGGACACCAATTTTGAATTGCTCATATCCTTTGTCAAAATTTTTTGCAAATTTAGGACTGAGCTTCTTTCTTGTTTCAATATATTTATCAAGATCGTCCATCTGTCTACCTCCTGCTCAAATATTCTTTTTTTCGCTTTTCTGCCAGCCTAATCTCCTTTAAAGGAGTTTTCTGGCTCTTCTTCTGGAATGAGTTAGTCAGTATGATCAACTCTCGACCATGAAAGAAGCCAAGAAGACGGAAGGTGTTTCTTCCCACATCAACTCTGGCTTCCCAAATATCGCCTGTTTTGACCAGTTTCTTGAAGTATTTAGACGGAATCTGATCAATCTCTCTAATCAATTTCAATACCCATGCTATCTTGGTAGTCTGTGCGTCTGTCAGGCTATCCAAGTGCTCTTTAACAGGACACTTGCCTGACGCAGTCCGATAGAATGAGATTGTTTTCATAATTACAAGGTAAACAAATATGTGAACATTGTCAAGAGGTAGATTTTTTAAATTTCAGGCAGCGAACGGGCCGGGTGAGGAGATCGTTTCCGGGTCCCGGGTTTACCCTCCAAAGGCGGGCTTTCCCGGGGGCAGGGAACAGGGAAAGACAACGTTCGTCCTTAGGGTTTCTGGATTGCTGAAGTAAGTTGTTAAATTGCCGCTGAGCCCCGATTCGCGTGAACTGATACCTATAGCTCGACCTCAACCAGGTTTCCGGCGGGAAGGTCAAAGGATTCCACCAGGGTAATCGTGCCGCTTGTGTGTTGCGTCTGGCGGTAGGTGATTTTATACCTGCCGGGTTTGAGAGGCATGGGATCAAAAGAACCGCTTAAAAAAACCTTTCGAGTCTCTTTTCCGCTTTGATCGAGTTCGATGAACACTATTTGGTATGGAGGTTTCATACCCGGTTGCGGAATGAGCTTCACGCCGGTATTTAAGGGAAACTCATTCATTTTTCCTTCCTTGATCGTGATGTCGCCAAGATACGAATCCGTGCTGTTATGCTCGCCTTTTCGGTAAACAACCCGATAGGTCCCTGCCGGAACCAGGTTGGGCTGAAAACCGTCTCTGAATCTCGCCACAGTCGTGGCGCTTTTTGTGTCTTGAATCTCCCAGTAACGGAGGCGCGGCGGAACCCAGTCCGCCGGCACAAGATTCAGGGCGGTGGCAAGCGCGACATCGGTAACCTTATCAGGCTCTATATTTATCTTTGCGAGGGTCAGTGTGTCGGAGCCGTGTTCGGATTGCCGCCATACCAGGTTATATTCACCGGAAGGAACCAGTTGTGTCGTAGTCGGTTTGAAGCTTACAATAGTCTTTTTTGTTGAAAGGTCTTGAAGCCCCCAGAAACGGGGCTGTTTGACCCACGCGGGTGTGACGATTCGAATGCCGGTTTTCAGGATGAGACCCGTGGTTTTTCGAGATTCGACCGAAATAACCTCACCAAGAATCAATTCGCGGCTTCCGTGTTCCGACTGCCGCCAGACAACCTGGTACTCACCGGGTGGAACCAGTTGTTCTTCAAGGCCCCTGAACCTGGCCTTTTCTTCCCCTGTTTCCGGGTCGATTAACTTCCAGTAATACGGCGCTTTAAGCCAGGGATCGGCCTTTATCGACACCCGTCCGGGACCCGACGCCTTTATTCGAATGGATGTCGAGGACTTGGAGACCTGCTGCTTAATCGGTTCCGGTTCCGGGGGTGGCGCCTCTGTTGCGGGCGGGGGTTCAATTTCTTTCTTCTCAACCACACTTTCTTTTATTCGGTTCAGGGCGGTGAGCAAGTCGGCGGCGTTCGTGGTGGAAAAGTACTTCCCGCCGCCGGCCTCCGCGATGCAGGAAAGCTGTTTCGCGGCATCACTTTTGACGCCGAAACCCACCGCATGCATTATAAAATTTATTCCGCTTTCTTTTAACGACCTGGTAACGAGGCACGGATCGCTCCCGCACGTTTCGATCCCATCGCTGACAAGAACTATTGTGCTTGCATACTCGGTTGCCCTAATATTTTCAAAAGCCATGGAGATGCTGCTGGAAATCGGCGTTTTTCCCTTGGGAGTGATACTCCTGATCTTGCCAATTGCCGCTTCTTTGTTCAGCGGGCCTATGGGAACAATTATTTCAATATCCTTACAATCACCTTTCTTACGGTGTCCGTAGACCATAATACCGCAGTGAATGTCAGTGGGGGTCTCATTTATCAAGGTGGTCATTACGTCCTTCGCGATCTGAATTTTGAGCTTGCCATTGACACGACCCCACATTGATCCTGAACCGTCCAGGATGTAATAGAGCAAGGATTGCTGCGCATTAACCGTAACAGCGGGCATCAGCAATAGCATCAACAGGGCAAACGTTATGTGTTTCATCCTTGATACCATGACGGCACCTCCTCTGATTTGTCCCTAAAAGTCTTCAACCTTCAGTCTATCCACCTGAGCACAAATATGTTATATAAATATCCGTTATTCAAGTCAAGTTCCCCCGCCACTGGTCAACCTATCTCCACCAAACATCCATATAGATTATTCAGCCCGCCCTCCCCGTCCCGAGACCGGGACGGGATCGGGAGGTGCGAATCGTTTACCTATCATACGCTTAGACTATGTACTATTCTAACCCTGACTTTTTGAGTATACCGCACTGGTGATCGGTCTGGGCCAGGGATTCTCAGGTTCCAACATCCGAGGATTATCTTTACAGGGACCCGGACTTGTCCGCCTATCTCTGGCGTGTTATCCCATTGAGGCTTAAGCCTTATGATTTTTTCAAAACCGGTTATAGGATCTATCAGAGTGGTGTGTCCGGATTAGGCCCAAATGACGTCAATTTCCAAATATTTCCACTCCTTGAAGGCCCTATCTTACTCCAACCCATATTCCTGAAGAACCTCAGAACCCCAATCCAGCGTAATACCACATATATTGTGGTTCCTTATTTACTTGACGCACAAGGGGAATTTCTCTATAGTCTTTCCCATAAAAAGCAAGGCCTTATCAAAACAGATACTATGTGATTATATTTATTTCGATTTTAAAACCATGTCCTTCCCCGCGTAGCGGGATCTTCGATGGGCGTGGATTCTTTACTCATACAATCATGCTTGATAAACCAGGCTGAAAAGACAAAGGTCAAAGCATGGAAGAGCACAGAGCAGATCTGCCAAATCCCAAATCTATCAGCGGAAAAGTAAATATCCCGCAGCCGCTTTCGTCTCAAATACACCTTCATTTGAACACCCTTTTTCCACCCAAACAGAAAGAGCTCATATTAAAGAAGCTTCGACGAGACTCCTTTTCCAAGACAGAGCGGGAGTATTACTCAAGGGTTGTGAAAAAAAATAAAGCCTTAGCCAGCAGCGAGATAAAGTATATAGCGATTATGCTCACAAATAAAAGTCTTTGTTGACATTTGGAGATTCCCTGTCCGGCACTCAGAAAACAGCTGAGTGCCGGACTGCAGGGAGCTTCATTATCGACTAAAATACAAAACCATGAAGCAAGGAGGAATAATTATGAGAAGAACGTCAATTGTCGTTTTCATGGTAGTTGCCACGATCCTGATATCCTGGTTAATAATGCCGGATACGATGTTAAATGCTGAAGAAAAACTAAAGTATTGTTGCTCTGCCCAGGTTTTTGAGGCATTTGAGACAGAAAGATTAGATGCATTTACCAAAGCAACCGGGATAAAGGTGGATTTGTATATTGCCTCATCTGCCATATGTGTAAATCGTCTTATGAATAGCTTTTGCGATATCGCCAGTACTGCACGAAGGCTTCATTATAGCCACAAGGAAATGGGATATATGGAGATCCCCTGCTGTAGAGATCCCTTAGCTGTTATTACCAACGCGAAATCAAATATTAGCACGCTCTCAAAAAAACAGCTTCGGGAGATCTTTGCGGGAGATATCACCAATTGGAATCAATTGATGGGCCCTGACCAGCCTATCGTTTTGGTTATCCCGGGAAAAGACACAGGTGCCTATAAAAATTTTCACCGCTTTGCCATGAGACATAAAGACATCAGGTATGATTTTATGACATACAAATCCACTATGGTCATGAAAGCGGTCGAATGTTTTCCTGGGGCCATTTCATTCATAACAAAAGGGGCTGTTTTAAAACTCAAGGCAATTAAGGTCATCAAAATAGATGGGATTCCGCCGACGCATAAAGACTACCCTTTATCTCAAGTATTTTCCTTTGTTACCAAAGGGAAGCCTGTAGGCCCTGCAAAGGCATTTATCAACTTTGTATCGTCCAATAAGGGCAAAGATATCATAAAAAAGAGGGGCATGTTTCCTGTTCAATGATGTGTGCATGAGGTCTCGAATTTGTTCTAAGTCTGAAGGAGCAAAGCGATTAAAATGAAAACGATTCTATTTGCACTCAGTTTCTTATTTGCCTTGGGCGTTTCTTTAATACTATTCCAGGATACCTGGGTGGCCCGGTCCGCCGAAAAAGAGAATTACTGTTTCACCTGCCATACAAACGCCCGGAAGCTGATACAGATCACCAGAGAGATTGCCAAGGCCAAAAAAGGCAAACCCAGTGCATCTGTCGAATCCGAAGGGGAGGGGTGAGGCGGTGAAGTGGAGCCGTTGGCTCCGCACGAAAAGGTGTTTGTTGACAGTGAAATCGCTGAAGACGAAAACCATGGCGAACTTTCCTGTGAAGAATGCCACGGCGGCGATCCAAACGAGCCTGACTGGAAAAAAGCCCATAAAGGCGTGGTCAAAGACCCATCTTATCCGGATCCTTCCGAGACCTGCGGATCATGTCATGAAGATATTGCAGAAAATTATCAGAAGAGCCTGCATATCAGTCTTTCTCCCTATAAAAGGATGATAGACAAGCGGGCCAACCCTGCAAAGGAAATACATGCAAAGGTAGATGCAGCCAGAGAATCCCACTGCAGTTCTTGCCATAGCAGTTGCGGCCAGTGCCATATCAGCCGACCTGAATCAGCGGGAGGGGGGTTATTGGAAGCTCACCTCTTCCAAAAAAGCCCGCCCATGCAGTTGGTCTGTACGGCCTGCCACGGGAGCCGTATTGAAAAAGAATATCTTGGTAAAAACAAGGGCCTTAAACCGGACATCCATAAAGAAAAATACTTTAAATGCAACAAGTGCCACAAGGCAGATGAAATGCATGGGGATGGCAATGATTATGCTAATCGATATGAAGTGGAAAACGGTCCCAGGTGCTTAGACTGTCATGATGCCATCTTTGACGCAAAAGCTAAAAATGTCAGGGGCCACTGGATTCACAAGGACCTGGTGAGTTGTTATGTCTGTCATTCCCAGCCCTACAAAAACTGTTATTCATGTCATCTTGGGAAAGACAAGCACGGCTTTACGTATTTTAAGACCGAAGGGTCTCAGATCAACTTCAAGATTGGCCTGAACCCCCTGCGCTCTAAAAAAAGGCCTGAGAAATTTGTCACGGTTCGCCATGTTCCGGTGGATCAGGACTCCTTCAAGTTTTATTTAAAGGACGGGCTCAAAAACTTTGACAAACTTCCCACATGGAAGCTGGCCACTCCTCATAATTCCAGGCGCAAGACACCACAGAACAAGACATGCAATGCCTGTCACGGCAATGAGGACTTATTTTTGCTTAAAAAAGACGTCAGAGACAAATATCTGAAGGCAAATAAAGACGTTATCGTGCCCCCGGATCGGATTCCCAAAAAAAGACGGGATGACTAAAGAGTGCGTGACAATGAAGCCCTGTTTCCCGCGAATGGATGAGGGCTTTGTGCTCATCTTTTTTATGCTGAAGATGATAGCCCATGGGCCATCCAAAAATTATCCAAAGAAAGGAGGTGAGGATGTAGGCGGATTTATAAGTGCTATTTTGTAGTAAAAGCCGGCAGCAGGTTGTAACTTTCTAGCATGAAGGAGGTAGTGACATGAAGAGATATTCTTTGTTTGCATTTGCATTAGCAATAATTTTTACTCTGGCTTTGACCGTTCCTGTAGCCGTTGCCAAGGATATGACGTCCGAGGATCTGGTATCAGAAGCCAAAAAAAATATCTGCGAGGTGTCAGTCTCTGATGCCAAGGGCCTGTTAGACAAAGGTGGATATATTTTCTTGGACTGCCGCACGAGCAAGAAATTCAAGATGGGCCATATCCCCGGTGCCATGAATATCCCTCGGGGATTACTGGAGTTCAAGATTTCAAAGAAAATACCAGACAAAAATGCAAACATCGTCATGTACTGTAAAACTGGTGACCGGGGCTGCTTAGCCACGTGCACCCTTTGTAGGATGGGGTACAAAAACGTCAAGAACATGGACGGGGGATGGAAGGCATGGGAAAAGGCAGGCTATCCCATTGAATAAGTTATCCGTTTATCTAAGAACAAAGGGGCACCTTAGAATTGGGTGCCTTTTTTCTTGGTGCGGTGGGCAGGCGCATAGATTTTTGCGTCTGGACTGGAAAAACATGCCCAATATCATATATAGTGAAAGTGTCTTGCCCTAATTGAGCGATGCTCGATCAGGTGGTATTAGGTATTTGTTACCGGGTATTGATTTTATTATATGGTTTCGGGAAGAAAGTTATGTATGGGGTCACCCATTAAAGGGCGAGTCAAGAGCAGACTTGCCCCCATTCCCAGTTCTATTTAGAAAATATTCCATTCTTTCTTAAATCCAATATTTCTACAAAATGACATTTTAATGGAAAAGAATTGACAAAATAACTTTGTTAATAGAAAATATTGCCCTAAAAGAGAATCTTTGGGGGTTTATATGGAAAAAAATATACCAGAAGTTGTTTTTGGTTCGTCTGACAAGAGCATTTCTCAATCAATAAGCAGAATGGTCAAATCCGGAAAGCTCAGAAAACTGATGCCAAGGGTCTATACCTCGAACTTTCATGATCCTGCAGAAGTAATAGTGGGGCGGAACCTTTATCTGATTTTAGGCAAACTATTTTCCGGGGCTCTACTAAGCCACCGAACAGCTCTCGAGGGTAGGCCCACTGAGGATCACACTATTTTTATTACTTACAAATATACAAAAAAAATTGAGTTGCCAGGGTTCACGGTAAGATTGATAAAGGGACACGATCCGACAAAACATGATATGCTTTTCCTTGATGGTCTATATATTTCTTCGGAACCTCGTGCGTATCTGGAAAATATGCAACTTGCTCGCAGTCGCGGTTATTCACCAAAATCTCTTCCAAAAAAGGCAATTGAAGAACGCTTGATCAGAATCTATCAAATTCGTGGTGAAGAAGAACTCAATCAATTGCGGGATAGAGCACGCGAAATCGCAGGGCAACTGAACCTGGAAACTGAATTTCGATCACTCAACAAAATCATCAGCGCTCTTCTCCAAACAAGCCCTGCAAAAGTCTTAAAATCACCTTTGGCACGCGCAAGGGCCTTTGGGAAACCCTATGACCAAAATCGGTTGACTCTCTTTGAGTTGTTTTTTTCAGGATTAAAGGAGACAGAATTGCCGTTACGGCAAGAAACGCGTGTTTCAACAAATGAAATTCAGAATATGGCCTTTTTTGAGGCCTATTTTTCAAACTACATTGAAGGCACTATGTTTGAAATTGGGGAAGCC
>JAUWMR010000074.1 GCA_030613055.1 Desulfobacteraceae bacterium | reverse complement strand
AAGGTTTCCTGAGTAAAGCTAATCTGCTCAGGGTTAGTCGATCCCTAAGCCGAGGCCGAAAGGCGTAGGTAATGGAAAACAGGTTAATATTCCTGTACCACCGTGTTATCGTTTGAGTGATGGGGGGACGCAGAAGGGTAGGCCATTCCGGTGATGGATGTCCGGATTCAAGCTGGTAGGTGGAGAGAGCAGGCAAATCCGCTCTCTTATTCAACACCGAGAAGTGATGAGGAGAGACTTTGTCTCATAAACTGGTTGATCCCATGCTGCCAAGAAAAGCCTCTAGCGAGGCAATTTGGTGATCGTACTGCAAACCGACACAGGTAGGCGGGGTGAGTATCCCAAGGCGCTCGAGAGAACTCTGGTCAAGGAACTCGGCAAATTGACACCGTAACTTCGGGAGAAGGTGTGCCTCCGTTAGGTGAAAAGACTTGCTTTTGGAGCCGAAGGAGGTTGCAGAGAAATGGGGGTGGCGACTGTTTACTAAAAACATAGGACTCTGCTAAGTCGCAAGACGATGTATAGGGTCTGACGCCTGCCCGGTGCTGGAAGGTTAAGGGGATTTGTTATCCGGCACTCAACTCTTCCCATAAGGTATAAAAATGTATTATGTGTATATATTGCTTAATGATGGTAAGACATACACAGGATACACTGATGACCTAAAACGGCGAATGTCAGAACACAAACAAGGTGATGGATATACAAAAAGAGGATCAAGTTGGAAACTTTGTTATTATGAAGCGTTCGCCAGTAAAAAGGATGCTTTTCGACGAGAAAAAGCTCTTAAGCAGTCGGGTCAGTCGAGAAGATGGTTAAATGAGAGAATCAAGGAAAGTATAGAACTTTGTAGGAAGAGTTGAGTGCCGGAGAAGCATTGAACCGAAGCCCCAGTAAACGGCGGCCGTAACTATAACGGTCCTAAGGTAGCGAAATTCCTTGTCGGGTAAGTTCCGACCTGCACGAATGGCGTAACGACTTCCCCACTGTCTCGACCAGGGACTCGGTGAAATTGAATTCGCGGTGAAGATGCCGCGTACCCGCGAAAAGACGGAAAGACCACGTGAACCTTTACTACAGCTTGACATTGGACTTTGGGCTAGTATGTGTAGGATAGGTGGGAGACTATGAAATCTCGACGCTAGTCGGGATGGAGTCAACCTTGAAATACCACCCTTATTAGTTTAGGGTTCTAACCTTGGCCCGTTATCCGGGTCGGGGACAGTGTCTGGTGGGTAGTTTGACTGGGGCGGTCGCCTCCTAAAGAGTAACGGAGGCGCGCGAAGGTTCCCTCAGGCTGATTGGAAACCAGCCGTAGAGTGTAAAGGCATACGGGAGCTTGACTGTGAGAGAGACATCTCGAACAGGTACGAAAGTAGGTCTTAGTGATCCGGCGGTTCTGTATGGAAGGGCCGTCGCTCAACGGATAAAAGGTACTCCGGGGATAACAGGCTTATCGCGCCCAAGAGTTCACATCGACGGCGCGGTTTGGCACCTCGATGTCGGCTCATCGCATCCTGGGGCTGGAGCAGGTCCCAAGGGTTTGGCTGTTCGCCAATTAAAGCGGTACGTGAGCTGGGTTTAGAACGTCGTGAGACAGTTCGGTCCCTATCTTTCGTGGGCGTAGGATATTTGAGAGGAGCTTTCCCTAGTACGAGAGGACCGGGATGGACGAACCTCTGGTGTACCAGTTGTCGCGCCAGCGGCATAGCTGGGTAGCTATGTTCGGAATGGATAACCGCTGAAAGCATCTAAGCGGGAAGCCAACCTCAAGATAAGATATCCCTTTCCCGTGGAAACACGGGATCTGAAGACCCCTTGTAGACTACGAGGTTGATAGGCCAGGTGTGTAAGTGCGGTAACGTATTAAGCTAACTGGTACTAATAGGTCGTGAGGCTTGGCCATAAATTTTTTCATTTGTGCCCTTTGATTGTATGCTCTGTATTCTATGTTTATTGAGTTTATTGGGTCCATTAAGTTCATTGGGTTTTAACACAAAAAACACAACAAACCAGATAACCCAATAACTCTTACAGTTTTCGGTGGCTATAGCGAAGAGGAGACACCCGTTCCCATCCCGAACACGGAAGTTAAGCTCTTTAGCGCCGATGGTACTGCGCGGGTGACTGCGTGGGAGAGTAGGACGCCGCCGAATTAATTTTAAAAGCCCCTCGTTTATCGAGGGGCTTTTTTTTGCCAGCATTGGTGTTGATTTCCTAATTCATCTGACCGGTATTACCTGATTATCATGAACCAAGGGATATAAGGGAATCAAGGGTGTGATTATGGAAAGGACCGGATCGGAATTTGAATTCTATGTCCTGAAACTCGAGAACGGCATTCATATGGTAGTCGAGCCTTCGGCCTTTATTGTTCTGGAAAAGGTCCCAACGAGCCATACGAGGTGACGTATGTCATTCACCTTTGGCGTCGTTGATTTGCTCCAAGCTCGACTTTTGCGACATTGCAGTCTGTTGACTCGACATCCTTTTCTTTAGCATCAACGAATGTCCTGTAACCGTCCATTAGATATTATATACCCGACGATTTTTTATTGATCCGTCTCGGTGTCAGTCAGCAGCCATGTTCACAGATCAGGCGTACGTTGCGGATCTTGTCCTCCAGGTCATAGTTGCGGGCCACGTCCACGCGGTTGGTCTCGGGGGTTCCGCCCGCGCAGATCACGCTGGACATGAGATAGCCGCTCCAGCGGGAGGCGGTCAGTTCCTGGATCAGATAGAGGATGCGCATGCGCTCTTCGGTGGGGATCTCGGCCTTGCCCTTGAGGTATTTGTCGATGATCGGGCGCAGGTCTTCGTTTGTGTATTCGCTTTCGATCGGCATGGTGGTGACAATTCCGCCGGCGATCTCCATGATGGTGCCCATGAATTGAGTGAAGCGGGTGCGGCTGTTGTAGAGGCCGGCGTTAGAGATGCCCACGTCCGGGATGGGGATGCCGCTCGGATGCATGGTGGACTGCTGGATGGAGCCCAGCACGCAGCCCCACCCAATCTCGGAGGCGACCATCATGTCGGTGATCTTGCTGCGGATGTGCCCGGCCTTCTCTACGCCGTTACAGCGAGCCGCCAGGGCAGCGGCTCCGGCCAGGATGTCGATGCGGGCCGAGGTGCAGGTGCCCTTGACCAGCCTGACATAGGGGGAGAAGTAGTTCATGAGCTGTTCGGTGAATTCCCACTCTCCGCACATGAAGACATCTTCCCAGGGAACAAAGACATTGTCGAAGACCGAGAGGGACTCCACAAAGCCGATGGTGCGGCTGACCGGGTTCTCGTATTTGGCGGGCGCGAGCGGGCCGGGGGCCGGGCGGGTGATGAAGCTTAGACCGGGGGCGTCGATCGGCAGGGCAAATGAGACCGCATAGTCCCGGTCGTCCTCGGCCAGAGCCCGGCAGGGCATGGCCAGGAAGTAATGCATGAGCGGAGCGTTAGAGGTGTGGATCTTGGCGCCGTTGACCGTGATGCCCTTCTCATTGCGGTCCACGATCCGCAGGTGCAGGTCAGGGTCTTTCTGGCGGCTGGGGGGCATGGAGCGGTCCCCCTTGGGATCCATGACCCCCAGACAGTAGCGCAGGTCCTCGCGCTGGAGCACTTCGAAGAAGCGGCGAAAACGTTTGTGGTATTCGGTCCCCCGGGCCTCATCAATGTCATAGGTGATCGCCCAGAGGACGCTGAGCCCGATACCCATGCACATGGTGCAAAAATGGCGCGCGTTGTGTTTCTTGATCACCTCGACCAGCTTGACCAGCTCTTCCGGGCTCTGGCGCAGATGGTTCCAGAAACCCACGGTCTCTTTGATCAGGGGGGAGAAATAGGTAAAGTCCTCGCGCTTCTCGGGATCCGTCTGCCAGCCGTAGAACTTGCTCATCTCCTTGAGGGAGGTCTGGAAAAGGGGGTGGTCCACCACATTGTCGATTTTCTCACCGGCGATGTAGACACAGGGTTTCAGTTCGCGCAGGCTACCGAGGTACTCCTGGCTGGTCTTAATGCCCATTTGTTTCCTCCTTTAATAAAGATTAACCCGGATATGACTTCCTGTTCTGTTCTGAATCAGTCAGGACAATTTATTTTGAACGGGTCGGTGAGCCTGGGATCGCCAAATGCGACTACCGGTTCCGAGAACATGGCGCGCACCTGTCTTACACTTTTCATGGTTCCTTGGGGGCTGAATATCTTGATGCGGGGTTCTTCAGCCTTGGCGATACCCAAAGGCAACAAAGATATAAGAATTAGATAACACAATAACCTTAACTTCATTGTTTGCTCCTGTTTTATTTTTTGGCCTATAGATTGTCCGCGGTCAGCGGGGTTCATGAAACTCATTTTTACAGAAAAAATGGATTTTAAAGGATTTAATCGGAGACCTTGCCCTGAAATAGTGAATAGGTAAAAAAGGCATAGTAATCCGTAAGATTTAAAATGAAATCCGGGGAATCCGGCTGAGAGAGTCGTTGATATGTTGCCCAGTCCTCTTGTGACAACTCCGCCTCAGGCTCTCCCCAGCGCATCTGAAAGAGTGATATCAAGGCGTTGCAGATATTATTACTTAAAGGGGCGTGAACGTCTCCAGCAAATGTATGGACTTTGAGCTCCTCCAGGCCCGCGTCTCGAAACCAACCAAGGGCGCGCAAGAAGTGAAACTCCGGTCTCTGACCCTTGACGAAAGGTGCAATCCCTGATGAAGTCGCATTGAGCCTGGCCTCTAACAGGGGATATCCCGGAAGCAGTTGTTGAGAAGACCAGGCAAGGATGGCCACGCTGCCGCCGGGCTTCACCACCCTTGCAAGTTCTTTTATCAATGGCAGAGTTTCTAAAGGAGCATATCCGACACAGTCCGCACTCCACACCCAGTCAAAGGAATCTTTATCGAAAGGGAGTTGATTCATGTCCCCTTCCTGAAAGGAAATCTGTTCAGATATGCCGGACTTTTTTGCAATTTCCTTAGCAACAATCAGAAACTCGGAGGACAAATCAAGGCCAATGACATGACAGCCGGGTCCCACTTCCTCTGCTAATAAGAGGGTATTACTGCCAATCCCGCATCCCGCATCCAGTCCACGGCTTCCCGGAGGGAGTTCAAGCGCCCGGATCGCTGAACGGATTGTCGACTCTCTTAAAAAATCAGACAAGGCCAGTTTATCTGTGTAAGTGTCCATGTCAGTCGCTTTTACCTGTCTCTGAAAAAAGGATTTGCTAAAGCCTGCTGTTTTTTAAAAAAATAACTGAAATAAACGTTGGTGTCGAGGAATAATTGCAAATGTCAATTATTTGCGGATATTCCACTTTTATATGTACCCTCCTAATTGAATTTACGAGGGAGACGTCTTGGTATGAGAAATGGCGTTCTTTCCTTATACTTTGTGTATTCTTCACCAAACCTGATGAACAATTCCTTTTCTTCGATAAGCTTGTGATAGATGCTGCCAAAGATCAGTCCTACCAAGAAGCTGAAAAGGCCCGCTGCAAAAGAATCGAAGAATATTCCGAATCCAAGATAATACAATATCCCACCCAACTGAATTGGGTTGCGGCATAGTTTATAGGGTCCAACTACTACCAGGTTTTGAGTAGGCGCAATCGGAGTTGGAGTCCCCTTGCCGATAAGCCAATGCGAAGCCACAGACCACGTTAAAAAGAAAAGACCTGAAACAGTGGAAATTATGCCAACGATGATTTCCAAAGGATACGGTAAATCCAAGCCTATATGGCTGTTGATAATTCTACCAACAACTGCGAGTACCAATGGGACAATAACGAGAAATACTGTTGCCCCGACTGACAAAAAAATAATTTGATAATGCGACGACAGTTTCTTCTTCTCAAACTTCAATAACATGTTTATGTATTTTCCAATCATTATCAGGCTTCTCTGTTTTTCTTTGGAAAAGCATCCTCAGCAGGCATGTCTGCCTTCCCCTTCATTTCCATGAGCGTGACCAGTGATATTGCGCACAGCTTTTCAATCCCGTTCTTGACAACGAATACATCGGATTTACATATGGTCAGAGTGTGACCCGGCTTTATGACATGCGCACGGCCAACCAATAAGGCTCCATCTCCGGGAGCAACAAGGTTCAGCTTGTATTCAACCGTCAATATTGATGAATCAGCAGGCATAAGGCTGTATGCGGCATATCCTGCCGAATTATCCGCAATCGTTCCGATGACTCCAGCATGAAAAAACCTATGCTGTTGAGAGAGATCTTTTTTGTATCCAACTTGTATCTCACAATATCCAGGTCTCACTTCAACGAGTTTTGCTCCGATAAAATCCATAAAGACCTGGCGTGAAAAGCTGTCTCTCACCTTATTTTCAAAATCAGGATCTGATGGTGTAAAGTGCACTTAATTGACTCCCTGCTATTAAATATATCCCGTTTCATGTGCATCTATTCTCGGACAGCCTCATAGGACCCTGTCAGAGAATCTGATACTTTTGGAGGCTGATGGAAAATGTTCAGATGCAAGGCATCCGAAATCCCAAGGAATGAGTCGTACATATAAGTACGGCGCAGTGACGAGGGATGAGGATAACGTAGCAGATGGACGTTTTCCGACAGCCTCCTAAGGCCTCAAGGCTTTACAGTTGAGTATATACGGCTTCCCCTCCGCCTTACCAGGCCCCTATTGAACAGGCCCTTCATAACTTCATCATATTTCGCCTCGTATTCCCCAAGGAAATACATATCGACTGTTTCCCTAAACCAAAAGGTGCCCATCAACTGATCAAAGAACCGAGCCTCATCCACGGAACCATGCATGAGCAGGGTATAGATCATAATTTTTTTCAACAGGTCATCCCCGATTTTTTCTCTATGCTCCAAAAAGCCTTTGACTCTTCGCCTCGCCTTTGAAATGGCCTCTTTTACATCAGTGAAGGGCCGTCCATGCCCAGGATAGGCTGTCGTTATCTCCAAATCCGCTAACCTGTCCAAAGACTCCAGTTGGAAAAACAGGGCTCTGCTCCCTTCCACACGGAGGGTCATTACAGCCATGTCCTCTTCCCAGAGTGTATCCGAGGAGATGAGTACTCCGGAGTCACGGTGATACAGGACTATACCATCCGCTGCATGACCAGGGGTATGGATCACCTGGAACTCATAAGGACCCACGGCCACCATGTCTCCGTCTTCCAGGGCAACCGTGCATTTGAAAAAATCGGCATCCTGACTATAGTATCGCCACCATGTGGACCAGTCGTCCCGTGTGTCAATGAAATGTTTTCCCACCTGATGGAGGGCAATGTCACAATTTGATCTTTCCTGAATGCATTTGTTGCCGCCGATGTGGTCGCAGTGGGTATGGGTGCTGATAATAAGCTGGATTCGGGACAGATCAATTCCAAGATCGGCTATGACTTGTGCTGTCCGGTCAAAATCCCGGACATATCCCGTATCGATCAGGACCGGCTTCGTACCTCTGTAGACAAAGTGGTTACCGTTCAAATACCCTCTTTCAATAAAAAACAGGTCTTTCATAATTTCAAGGGCATGTGTTTTCATTCTCCATTCTTCTCCTCTTTATTCCCTCAAAAATTATTAATAATCGATATTAAAATGCGTTTGAATGCATCGATCTCATCGGAAGTGAATCCTTTCTTGATGGCATTGTTATACTTTTTGACAATAGAGAGAGCCCTGGTAGCTGCTTCGTGGCCGGCATCAGTCACATAGATATTGATCGCCCTTCTATCACCGGGAGAACTGCGTCTTTGAACATAATTTTTATTTTCCAGTCGATCAACCATTCCGGTTATGGCCGAATTGTCCAACATTAATCCCTGGCTCAACTCTCTTAGTAAACAGCCATCGTTTTTCATAAGAAAAAACAGGGCGCCAGACTGGGCAGTAGTCACTCCGGTAGTTTCTAAGAGTGATTTGTCCAGGCATGTCATCAGGCGGTTACGTGCCTGGCCCAAAAGGAAGATAAGACGATCATCTTTTCCCATAAAAGCCCCCTTGTGATATTTGAGTAAGCAATAATATATATATCAATATTTGAGATGTCAAGGAAATTATGCATTTCCTTTTGCCGTAACTCCGGGGTAATATCCTGAATTATGATATGATTTCAATTTCTATCTTGTTCATATTGACAATTAACATGTGTTAAGATAAATGTGATTCCATCTTTGGCGAAGGAGTAATCATGGATTACGAGACAATAGAATATGAAGTCAAGGAAGAGGGCATTGGCATACTTTCCTTAAACCGTCCACGAAAGTACAACTCGGTTAATCATCAGATGATGGAGGAGCTGGAGTCGTTTTGGAAAGAGCGACTGTATGACCTGGACACGCACGTGATTATTCTTATAGGAAAAGGCGAACGGGGTTTCTGCGCCGGCCTGGATATGAAAGAGACAATGAAAACGGCGCCTGATATGAACGTGGATCAGTTTTACAGGTTTCAGGCAAGATTAGCGCGCCTTACTTTGGCCATGAGGAGGGTCCCTCAACCGATTATCTGTGCCGTGCATGGGGCCGGCGCGGGACTTGGTTTTAGCTTTGCCCTTGCTTCCGATGTGCGTGTCATTACCCAGGATGCCCGTTTTTCCGCGGCCTATATTAATATAGGGCTTGGTGGAGCGGATATGGCGTGCAGCTATTTTCTCCCCCGGTTAATCGGGGCGGGACGGGCATATGAATTCATGCTTACCGGGAACTTCATATCTGCTGAAGAGGCCATGTCTTTAGGGCTTGCGAGTCGATTGGTGGAGCGTGATGAAATTATGGAAACGGCACTGGACCTGGCAAGGACTATGAACAGCAAAAACCCCATGGGACTAAGGCTTACGAAAGAGGCCATAAATATGAACTTAGATGCAGGAGGACTTGAGCAGGCCCTTAACATGGAAGACCGGAACCAGACGCTTCTTGTGGCCCGGCAAATAATAGGAAAAGGGGGGAAGTCGAGCAGATACTTTTAGAAGGACATTAAAGACTATTTTCTCACTTCGTGAGGGGTTTTTGTATTTTTTTACCGTTTTTAAACATGCCTTCGTATCTACTACCATACCTCCAGACCAATATACAATGACCGTTAAACAGGCCTTCCTTGAAATGACCTTCATAGATAGAACTGTCAGGTAACGTTGTTTTGAAATACCCATCTTCTATTTGTTCCGCATTGCAGGGAGAAATGGCCGATTAAAATATACGTGACTATCCCCTTTATTGATGGTAGATATGCCTTTCAAGCCGGAGATGGCTGCGGAGTTGTTTATTAGGGTATTGGAATCTTGCAGTAAGGAGAGGATGTGGGTTACAAGAATATTATTTATGATGAGAAGGAACAGATTGGGTTTCTCACCCTGAATAGACCTGGAAAACGAAATGCTTTGTCCCTTGGACTCCTGCAGGAGTTTTCTTTCTGCCTCAAACAGGCAGCGAAAAAAAAGGATGTTAAGGTCATCATCGTGAAGGGTGCGGGAACTGACTTTTGCACAGGACATGACATAACCGAGATCCTCGGCAGTGAACTGAATAGTATCCGTAACCTATTTCAGGAATGTCTTAACCTTATGATTCTGATTCACTCTATTCCACAGCCGGTTATTGCCCAGGTTCAAGGCATTGCTACGGCGGCAGGTTGCCAGTTGGTTGCGGCTTGTGACCTGGTAGTGGCTGAGGTTGGTGCGCGGTTTGCCACGCCCGGCGTCAAGATCGGACTTTTTTGCACGACACCGATGGTTGCATTGAGCAGGGTCGTTGGAAAAAAGAAGGCACTGGAAATGCTGCTTACTGGAAAATTTATAAGCGCACAGGATGCCATGGCCCATGGTTTAGTAAACTGTGTGGTGCCTGAAGAAAATCTGGAGGAGGAAACGCTGAAACTGGCTGGGGATATTGCACGATACAGCCTTGTGACCCTCGGTCTTGGTAAGCAGGCGTTTTACCAGCAGATTGAGATGGGTGAAAAAGAAGCGTATCACTACGCCAAGGAAGTTATTTCTTCAAACGCACTCATGGCCGACGCTGTAGAAGGGATGAGTGCATTTTCTGAGAAAAGGACGCCGGTCTGGAAAGAGTGATGAATATCAAAGGTGTCTTATTTGATTTTGACGGCACCCTGACAGAGCCAGGAGCAATAGACTTTCAGGCGATCAAGGAAGAGTTAGGGTGTCCCGCGGATGAGACGATCCTGGAATATCTTGAGACCCAGCCTGCTGCCAGGCGGACCGAGCAAATGAAGATCCTGGAGCAGAGAGAGGAAAAGGCTGCCGAGGTATCCCGTCCAAATCAAGGCGCTGAAAAGTGCGTGATGGGGCTTAAAGAGAGGGGCATTTCTCTCGGGATTCTGACCAGGAACAGCCTGGTTTCGGTGAAAAAATCCCTCGATAAGTTTGACAGTATATCCATTGACGATTTTTTCACAGTTATTACGCGTGATGTCTCCCAGCCTAAGCCTAACCCGGACGGGGTTCTTCGGGCCGCAACGGAGATGGGATTGTCGCCTTCCCGAATCTTATTAGTAGGGGATTATCGTTTTGATGTTATAGCTGGAAAGGCGGCAGGGGCCTGTACAGCTCTTCTTGTTACTGACGGAAGACCGGTCATGAAGCTTGGCGATCCTGAACCTGACTATGTTATAGCTCATCTTGAAGAAGTCCTTGATATTGTGTAGACTTTTTTTATTCTTGTCCATAAAACGACGTCCTGTGGGCGTGGTCAGAGTTTGTTGGCTTTACACGGAATTGTTTGCGGGAGTGTTGGAGTATTGGAGAACTGGTTGATTCGTTAAGTCGTTGAGTCTTTAAGTTGTTAAACCACTCGACCACTCGACCACTCAACCATTTGAAGCCATGTCCTTCGGGCGTGGATTCTTCACTATTAGGAGGTAAAAATGGAAGAAAAGAGACAAACAGCCCTGGTAACTGGGGCAAGCAGCGGGATAGGGCGGGAAACTGCTATTAAGTTGGCCGGTAAAGGTTTTCAAGTAATAGCCGCGGCCAGGAGAATGGAGCGTCTTGAGGAACTTGCTCGTCAAGTTCAGGGTATTCTGCCCAGACGGGTGGACCTGTCGGACATCGAGGACCGCGAGAAATTCTGCCAGTATCTCTCAGACCTGCCGGAGCCGGTGTCCGTGCTCGTTAACAATGCCGGCTACAGCATAAGAGGGGCTATCGAAGATGTATCATTAAATGATGCCAAACGTTTATTTGAGGTAAATTTGTTCGGCCTGATCCGGGTAACCCAGGCCTGTTTGCCCGGTATGCGTGCTCTTCGATTCGGCACCATTGTAAACATCAGCTCTATGGCAGGTAAGTTCGCATTTCCCATGAGCGGTGTTTACGCTGCAAGCAAGTATGCGGTGGAGGCGGTCAGTGACGCATTGCGGATTGAAGTGCGGCCCTTTGGCATAAGGGTGGTGGCCATTCGTCCCGGATTCATCGCAACTGAATTCAATGATGTGGGCAATGAAATGACCGGCGACCTTCTTGCCAGGACTGATCCTGATTATAAGCCCGTGTACCAGGCCTCTGGTGCGGGTGTTGGAAAGATGTTTGTTAATGCCACTGTACCAGGACCGGAGTTAATAGCGGATATTATTTTAGAGGCCGTTATGTCGGATGCCCCGAAAACAGCATATTCCGCCGGCTTCATGAGTAAGGTGTTTCTGGAGCAGCGCGCCACGCTTGATGACGACGCTTTTGACCGCTTCTTGACTGAAACGACCGGGCTTACAGACCTGAAGGTTTGATGATTTTGTGAGAATCAAGGACGATCCCGCGGTTTAATCTGTCTTAACCAGCAATACCTGCCCCGGATAGATTGTACTTCGAGGTGTCAGGCGATTGAGCCTGAGAAATTCCGAAAGGTTCATCCGATGTCTTCGGGCAATTAAAAAAGGTGAATCTCCCTTTCTGACCTTATAGCTCATGGTCTTCATACTTGCGACAACCGTTGAACCCCGGGGAATCTGAAGGACCTGCCCAATCCGCAGGCGAGTACTCCTTAGACGGTTAAGGGATTTTATGGCCTTTGTCGTGGTCCCGAATCGATTGGCGATTCTCCAGAGTGAATCCCCTTTCCGGACAATGTAATCTGCAGCATTTCCTCCTGTCCGTGATTTATAAACCAGGGAGGAAGAACTCCCGAGGGATGCGTATCTTCTCTTAGTAGGTATCTTAAGCCGCCAGCCCGCCTTAATATAGCGACTGCTTTTAAGCCTGTTCATCCTCATAATGGCCCTGACGCTCGTTCGATACCTGCGCGCTATGGTCGACAGGGTCTGTCCTCTTCTGACCTTATGTACGACATAAGTGGGAACAGGAGGACGCCAGACCGGGATTTCATCCAGTTTCGAGAGAAGCAATTCCCTTTTGCCCTTAGGCACTTTAAAGTCATAGGGCCTGTCCGGGGTGGACTGGTGTCTCAATTCGGGATTCAGGTCTCTTAACAGGGCGTAAGAGACTCCTAAATGTTTGCCAACGGTTTTGAGATGCACCGGCTTGTTGACGGTAACCGGTTCCGTTTCAATCTCCGAATCCACAGGAGGGAGGGTAATGCCATGGGCGTCCGGGTCATTTAAAATATGCAGGACGGCCAAAAATTTAGGCACGTAAAAGGCTGTCTCCATGGGAAGCCTCTGGTAAAGATCCCAGAAATTGTCAAGATAGTTTACCTTTTGGGTCTTGATACACCTTAGGACCCTGCCTTCCCCGCAGTTATAGGCAGCCAGGGCCGTTGTCCAGTCGCCAAAGATCTGATGCAGTTCTGTCAGGTAAGCTATGGCGGCCCTGGTGGATTTTTCTGGGTCCATTCTTTCATCAGTCCATCTATCCCTCTTCAGGCCGTATTTGTATCCGGTAGAAGCGATGAACTGCCACAATCCGAGCGCCCTGGCCCTTGAAAGGGCTCTTACTTTAAAACTGCTTTCGATAAGGGGAAGCCAGGAAAGCTCCTCAGGCAGACCTGCTTTCTTGAGTGATTTTACGATGGCAGGACGATATTTTCCGGAACGTTGATAGGCTCGAAGGAAAACGCCTCTTTCCCTGCCTTTGAACAGGGTGAGCGCCCTTTGCACGTGGCTGTTCATAACAAGGGGAATGACCTTGTTAATCCCGTTAGCCACCGTAAACCTTGAGGCATAGACTTCTATGATGCGCTTCGATATGGTGAAGCGCAAATCATCCCGCTGCTGCAGGATCTCAGGATCGTCTTCGGGATCGACTTTCAATATGAGAGAATAGGCTTGATCAAGGGCGTCAAGGGCATTATCCAGGTCCCCCTGTTCCCAGAAGTCGTAAGATGCCTGGCAGAATTCCAGCGCTGAATCAAGCCTTTGCTGGTCTGGTGTTTTTTTGGCTCTTGATACGGGGGCCATACGCCTTTCGGGAGGTTTACTGAATAGAGAGGTTTTTCTTTCAATTTTTTGTATTTCTGCAGGATGTATTTCTGCAGGATGTATATCCGCAGGAGTAGTTGTTTCTTTATCATCAAAAACCTCTGCTGCAGGTGGTTGTTTTGCAGGCAGGATGTAAAGGTCGTTCTCGGCACAGCCGGAAAAAATCAACAGGAGTGGAACGGTTAGGAGACTTTTCAGGCTGAACAGATCGGAATAGGCTTTCATTTTTCCCCGCAATCTCTGCAAAAGATCCCTGATGCGTGTAGAAATGGATAATAACTCCAGTCTCGGGGTAACAAGGATTCGCAGCTTAATATTTTTTAGTCAACGGAGTATAGGAAATGCTTTTTGATTGGTCAAGCTGGAAACTCAGTGGCAAGTCATCCTTTTTCAATACCGGCCAGAAGGCCAATGAGGCCTTCCCTGTTATTCAGTTCCGGGCAATCAAGGACTTTTTCCAGCAGATCATTTAGAATTCTTCCGACCTCTGGTCCTGGCGATAGCCCGAGGTTTTCCATTACTTCGTTGCCATTTATGGCAAGGTCCCTGGTAGAGATAGCAGATGAACCTTTTAGTTGATAGTCTATCCTTTGTTCAAGTTCAACCAAAAAGCCTAAATCCTGGTTGTCAAGTCCGTGCGCGATGATATCAGCGCGTCGAAAGCGGATAAGATCAGCAATATCTCCGGTTCCCACACGCCGTATCAGACGCCTGACCGCGCCATCACTCCATCCTGAATCATAGGAGATCATGTGGTGTCTGGTGAGGTTTGTCACTTTTTGTATCATGTCTTTGCTGAACTTCAACCGGTCCATAATCTTTTTAGCAAGCTCAGCGCTCGCCTGTTCATGGCTATAAAACCGCCAGATGCCGTCAATTTTTTTTCTTACCCGGGGCTTTGCAATATCGTGAAGCAGGGCTGTAAGTCTCAATTCCGAAACCGGCTCAATCGCGTTAACCGTTTCCATTATGTGTCTGAAAATGGTGTACCGGTGATAGGCATTTTGCCTCTTCATGTATCCTTCAAGGAGTTCAGGCAAGAATTGTTCAAGGAGCCCCGTTCTGACCAACAGGTAGAACCCTGTGGAAGGTTTTCTGCAAATCAGGATTTTCATCAATTCTTTCCTGATTCGCTCGACCGCCGCGGAGCGGAGCAGGGGGGCCAGGGTTGTAAGGTATCTTTTGGTCTGTGTCTCGATAGAAAAATTAAGCTCGGTCGAAAGCCGGACTGCCCGCAGGAGACGAAGGGGATCTTCCCTGAATCGTGACTCAGGATCTCCGGTTGACCTGATAAGTTTGCTACGGATATCATTTTCGCCGCCAAAGGGATCAATGACCCTGTTGCTTTCCGTATCATAAGCCATTGCGTCAATGGTAAAATCGCGAAAGGAAAGGTCTTCATCAAGACTATTTTTTTCTCCCCTGAACGCGGTCACCTCAAAGTGATGCCCTGAATCAACCAGCGTCACGGTGCCGTGTTTGAGGGCAAAGAGCGATGTGTCGCCAAATATTGTCCTTATTTTTCGAGGGGTTGCGGATGTGGCAACATCCCAGTCGGTTATGGGTCTTCGAAGACAGGCGTCTCTAACCGCGCCGCCCACGATATATGCCTGATGGCCGGTGTGTTTTAATCGCTTAATGATAAATAGTACGAATTGTGGAATGTCTAATACTGTCATGGCATTCGATCGTGATGTGTTAAATTTTGTATAGACTAAACCTGATGAAATAATATTAAGCGGGGCTTAATCCCATTAGCATGGCAGGGAGCGCAAACCCTATCATCAACTGCTCTGGCATCTATATAATCCTTTCAGAAACAGGTAGTAGAGCTAAGAATATATCCACGGGAAGAATTATGACATCTCCCTTCCACCCGACTTCTTCCCTGCTTAGAACGAAATATCTCTTAACAGGTGAGATTCGCTTGATATCTCTTTCATCTACCTGTCCACGGTACTTGACCTCAATGGCTGAATATCCTCCCTCTTCCTGAAATATGGCATCTATCTCTTTTCCGCTTTTGTCGTAATAATACCATAAGAAAGTACTGCCAGCCTTCATTAACGGGATTTCCCCAAGCATACGAAGATGCGAAAGAACCATGCCTTCTACCATTTTCCCCATCAGCTCTTCGTGTTCTAACGAGCTGGCAATAATATTCCAGACCTCGTTACCCCCAAGGTAACTCCTTACCGAGTGAAAGATAAAAGGGTCAAAAAAATAGACCTTCTTATCCCCCTTTGCTTTCGCATTTTTCTTATTGAAGTCATAAGCATAAAGGACAAAGCAAATAAAAGAATCTTCCATGAATTTAAGATAGTCAATAGTTGTGATATGGCTTTTCTCTATCTCTCTGGCCAGGTTCGAATAACTATATCTTGAGCCATATCGTTCCACAATGGCCCTGAGGAGTTGCCTGATTGTGTTCTCCTGTTTTTGTAACCGGGCAAGGTCACCAAAGACATCCCTTACGAATATCTCGGCAATCGACGTATTTATCGTATTTTCCTGTTGAAGATAATAATTTGACAGGTAGTGATTAATAACACCTGGGAATCCGCCGGTCATAAGGTATAAACGGAATAGATAACCGAGTTCCATCTTGAAAGGAATGATCTTTTCAACCTCCTTTCTTATCAAATTCACAGTAGCCTCAATATTCAATGAACATGAGGGGAGGATCGACTTTAACTTGATAAGCTTGTAGCGAAATTCATCCCGGGTTAAGCGTGGAGCAATGAAGTCAACGACTTGTATGGCAAACGATCTGAAGCTCAATGGTTTGACATAATATTCATTGCCTTCAACACCCCTCCCAGGTAAGAGTTCCCCTTTCTCTTTCAATTTTACGGCACTTGAACCTGTTGCAAGGATAACCCCTCTCTTTATCAACCCCTGATCAGACAAATACTTTAGTTCCAAATTCCAATCTTCAATAGAAGTAATTTCATCAAGCAAGATGTAAATTTGTGGAGTATCTATCCTTGACTCCAGGAAATAGTTTATGGCATTCCTCATTTCCCTTCTCGACGTAAAAAAATCCAGGGAAAGGTAGAGGATGGCTTCTGAAGGAACCCCGCCTTCAATCAATTTCCTTACGAAATCTTTGATATAGGTGGTCTTACCCACCTGCCTCGGGCCTCGCAGGATGTAAATATTCCCATTCTTAGTCTCTATTGGCCTCCTTTCAAAAAATATAGGCTTTGCTTCCGTGAGGCTTTTGTCATAACGAGCAAATTCTACCCCCTGGCTCCACCAGGGATTCTGGGCATTTATTTCAAGGATTCTTACCATTTGGTTGCTCCATTATCTAAATTAGCCCTAATTTGGTTATCCGGTATGCTAAAATAGATAATTTTTAGTCGTTTGTCAAATCAAAAATGGAAGGGAAAACAGGGGACAACGTCAAGGGGGTACGTAAAGAGGAGATATTGGTTCTCAAAATCCACATCCTTCAGTTGTATAAAAGCAATAAAATGTTGCATATTGCTATTTTAAATGGTATCGTTGTGTAAAACATCCGGATAGGAGGTAACTGCAATGACAACGGCAGTAAGAGTTTCCGGCGAGTTGGTACGGGAAGCAAGGATATTTAGCAAAGTTGATCAACGATCTTTAACGGGCCAAATTGAGCACTGGGCAAAAATTGGCAAATGCGCTGAAGAAAATCCTGATTTGACCTATAGCCTAATAAAGGAGATCCTTATTGGTCTTGTTGAGCTTGAACAAGGTGAATCATCAGAATACAAATTCGGATAATCGCCAATGAAAATTTTACAGTCCCGGCAATTTGGAAGAAAGGTTAATAAATTCACCAAACAAGAAAAAAAGTCACTCGACAAACAGATTCTAAAAATCGCTGACAACCCTGCCATCGGTTCGGAAAAAAAAGGCGACCTTCGAGGGGTATATGTTCATAAATTTAAAATAAAAAACACACAATATCTGCTTTCTTATCGTTTTGCCGAAGAGAATCTTGAATTAGTCATGATTGGTCCCCATGAAAACTACTATAGAGACCCTAAAAGCTATTTGAAAAGTAGGTGAAAAGGCGAACAAGTCGCTTGACCTGAGCGCTTTTTCTTTGCCCCTTTTTTTTTCTGTCTCGAAAAACCCTTTAATCTATCTAATTAAAGACAACCGGTTCCGCATTAGTAGGCTATTGAGCCATAACAGACACAAACCCCTGCGTTTCTGACAATGAACTCCCCACTATCAACCGTTGTACCGCTGAACTGAGGCTGTCAGCCTTAATAGTGTCTGAATTGCAGAAAAATGAAGAAAAATAATTGACATTATTCTTAAGACTTGTTTTACTTCTATTGTTGAAATTTTTCAGGGAGTTAGGAGGACTCTTTGAGATGATTTCACGAGGAAAAGAGGTGAATCTTTTTTTAATTTTGTTATTATTTTTAGAGAGTTAACGAAAAAACACTTTAGGAGAAAAGAGTAATGAAAAAGATTTTTTTGTTAGC
>JAUWMR010000036.1 GCA_030613055.1 Desulfobacteraceae bacterium | reverse complement strand
TGCCGCTCTCTTTGACAACGTCCTCTTTGCGGCCCTTGTTTTTACATTGCCGGGGCTTTTTGGCTGGGGAATCCAGTCTGTCTGGTGGATTAAGCTGGTTACGGCAGGCATTGAAATGCTTATTATTGCGGAATGGCTCAGAAGATATTTTCAGATAATCCGACTAAGAGGCTGTCGGAGAATGGCTTCGTAGCGAGATCGAACGAAAATTTTGAGGGAAAGTCGAAGATCCCGGACTTTGAGCGGGGGCGACAAGGCCAAAACGGGCGTAGATGCGGTCTGGTTGTCCCATTATCACGAAGACCACTTCATGCAACAAGGCGTAGTCATCTGTGAGGGAGAGACCTATCGCCGGGTTTGACGGGAGAATCAATATGAATCCCACCACACAGTATTTCAAGTCCCGTATGCGAGTTTTTCGACATTGAAGGGAACATTATCTCTCGACGAGCCTCGAATCTTCTAAAATCGCCCATCTCCGATTTTCACTCAATAAAAAAGGATCAAGAAAATACTTGACAAGAGAATTTGAAAGACATATGAAAAAACCGGTCAGTCGGTTTGTTATCGGTATTTATATTTAGTTAACTTGGATGGTTATCATGTCTCATGAGAAATCATATTCAATAAAAGGTGATCAAAAATTATTTAAAATTGCGAAAGCCGCCGCAAAACTATTCAACCAAGAGGGATACTTGGGAACAAACATGGACCACATCTCCGCAGCGGCAAAAATGAGCAAAGGGGGAATATATCATTATTTTTCCAGCAAAGATGAGATCCTTTATTTTATTCTATCCAACTACATGGATGTCATTCTGGAGGGCCTTGAGAAAGAATTGAAAGAGATCGAGGATAGCGCTTCCAGGATTAGATTCATCATATCCCGTCATATAGGGCTTTATACCCAAAACCTGCCAGAGGCTAAAACATTACTCCACGAGGCCAGTTGCCTTCCTAAAAGACATTTTAAGGTCATCGCCGAAAAAGAAAGGAAATACTTTCAAATCGTTTCGGAAGCGCTCCTGAAATTATTTCAAAATCGCATTCCAAAAGACAAATTGACAGTCATCACTTTTCTGCTTTTTGGAATGTGTAACTGGATCTATTCCTGGTATGACCCAAAAGGTTCTGTACCCCCTGATGAACTGTCAACCCTCATATACGAAATCTTTATGGGTAGTGTTGGCAGATTAGATGATAATAACCCTGAACGGTGAGCCCCGCCTGCCGTCCGGCGGGCAGGGCTAAACCTGTGAACACCTATAATTTGTCAAAGGAGAAAATCAATGAGCCTGCAATCGGAAAAAATGTCAACATACCTTGATGGAGAGAGAGTGCCTCATTTCAAATCCCTTTCCGGAATTGAATACAAAGAAGTGTATACAAAGTCAGATTGGGATGGTGAGATTTCTGACCCGGGCAAATATCCCTTCACAAGGGGAATCCACAAGGACATGTATCGGCATCGTCTGTGGACCCGGCGGCAGCAAAGCGGCTTCGGGAGTCCCGAAGAGAGTAACGATAGAATCAAGTATCTGCTTTCCATCGGCCAGACCGGGATAAATATGGATGCGGACGTAGGCACCAAATTAGGGCTGGACCCTGACTATCCTCTTGCCCGGGCAGGTGTTGGGCTTCAGGGAACCTCCCTTTGTACCTATGAAGATATGCGAACCCTGTTTAAAGATATTCCTCTGGATCAAGTCAGTTCGACCCTTATTGTCCAGCCTCCTTATTCCGCGGTTATCATGTCACAGTATCTTCTGCTGGCCAAAGAAAGGGGTATCCCCTGGGAAAGATTGATCGGCACGATCATGAACTGCGCTTTTACGCAATTTGTGGGACCCACTTTTCAATCCGCTACAAGTTTTTTCCCGATCGACCTCACAGTAAAGATCGGACTCGATGTCATGGAGTATCTTGTCCCCCGCTCACCGCGATGGAATATCGTGAATCTGAACGCCTACAACGTTCGTGAATGTGGGGTCAATGCAGTGCAAGAGGCGGCATTTTCCATGTCCCTTGCATCTGACTACATCCAGGGCCTGATAAGCAGAGGACTGGAAGTTGACAGTTTTGCCCGGCGCATAGCCTTTTTTTCGGCAGTCCAGATGGATCTGTTCGAGGAGGTGGCCAAATTGAGGGCCATGAGACGAATCTGGGCCAGGATGCTCAAGGAAAAGTTCGGGGCTAAAAACGAAAAGAGCCTGTGGTTCAGAACAGCCATCCAGACTGCCGCGCTTCCGCTGACTGCCCAGCAGCCATTGAACAATATCGTCAGGACGACCCTGCAGACTCTGGCCGCAGTTCTTGCCGGGACCCAATCCATACATACCACCGGTTATGACGAGGCATATTCCCTGCCCACAGAGGAAAGCCATAAGCTTTCTATTCGTACTCAACAGATCATTGCCTATGAGAGCAAGGTGATCAACTCCGTAGATCCACTTGGCGGATCTTACATGTTAGAAAGAATGACAGACAATATAGAAGAAAAGATATGGGAGTTAATGAAAACCATTGAAGACAAAGGGGGTTTTATCCAGTGCTTTAAGGAGGGCTGGGTTGAAGATCAGATCAATGAAGCCCGTCACAAGATGGCAGCGGATATAGAGTCCGGCGCCCAACCGGTTGTTGGCGTCAATCTCTTTCAGGAGGAGGATGAGGAAATCAGGATAAATATTTTCAGGCATTCATCGGATATGCAGGCCAGGAGGATTGAACATATTCAAGAATACAAGCAAAACCGGGAACAGGAACCGGTTCAAAGGGCACTGGACAGGCTCTACAGCCTAACCAGGAATAAGTCTGAGGACAATTTTTTTGAAGCTATAATGGCTGCTGTGGAGGCAAAAGCGACACTTCAGGAGATATGCGATGCCATGAGGCGAGCAAGTGACTTTGAGATCCCAGGGTAGGAAAAATGGTTACGAAAAATGAAACAGAGGAGGAAACAAATGGCATCTAAAAAAACCCGAATTATTATCGGCAAATTAGGCCTGGATTCTCACGATAATGGTCTGCGGATCATTTCCAAATGGCTAATGGATAGTGGTTATGAAGTGGTCTATGCCGGTCTCTACAATACCACTAAGCGAATCGTTCAAATGGCCCTTCAGGAAGATGCCGATGCCATAGGGATCAGTTTCTTGGGAGGCGAACACCTGTACTACGCTGAGGATCTGCTCAAGGAACTGAAAAAAAGGGATATGGGCGATAAAAAAGTAGTTATTGGCGGTGTCATGCCGCCGGGTGATGTGGATAGACTTAAAAGCCTTGGTGTGGATTCCGTATTTACGCCCGGCACCAGAAAGGACATCATTTTAAAAAACATTCACAGCCTTTTTGTTTAAGGAGAAAGAGGAGAACATGGAATATTTCAATAAAGAGATGGATACAATTCCGCTTGAAGACCTTAAGTCCCTTCAGAACGAAAGACTGAGAAATGTTGTCGAGAGGTGCTATCAGAATATTCCCTACTACAGGGAATTGTTTGATCGCAATGGCATAAACCCGAAGCACATACGCACCACAGATGACCTGGTTAATATTCCTTTTACCGAAAAGAAGGACCTTCGAGATCATTACCCTTACGGGTTATTAGGGATTTCTACTGAGCGCATTTACCGTTTTGCAGCATCATCCGGCACCACAGGGGTTCCAACACTCACAGGATACACTGATAAAGATTGGAATGAGACCCTTTTGGATCAAATGGGTAGGATATGGAAGAGTTTCGGGATAGGCGATAAGGACCTGGTATACCAATGTTATGGGTATGGACTTTTTTTAGGGGGAGTATGTATGGAAATGGCGGCAAAAGCGGTCGGGGCGACTCTATTTCCGGCCGGGCCGGGAAGGACAATGGCTGCCATGCAATGGTTAAAGGACATGAAACATACTGTCATCTGCTGTACACCCACTTTTCTTGCATACTTGACCAGCGAGGCCGGGAAGAACGGCATTGATCCAAAAAAAGACTGGGCCTTGAGAACGGGAGATTTTGGCGGGGAAGTGGCTGCCCCTTCTTTCAGGAGAAAACTGGAGGCTGATCTCTCTCCCGGTTTTGTCTATCATGAGACCTATGGGTTATCGGAGCTTGGGGGTGCATGTGTGGCCTTTAGTTGTCCTCATTCCGTAAAGAGCAATCAGCTCCATGTCCTAGCCGACCATTACTTTGTGGAGACCATCAATCCTGAAACAGGAGAAAGGGCTGAGCCCGGAGAGAAGGGAGAGCTTGTCTTTACCACCCTTACCAGGGAATCAAGCCCTTTGATTCGCTGGCGCACGAGGGATATGTCGGGCTTTTCATCCGAACCGTATGGTTGCCCTTGCGGAAGGGAGGCCCATCCCCTTATCAATTATGTGACAGGAAGAACGGATGATGTGCTCAAGGTGAGAGGCACATTGGTTTTCCCTTCCCAGATTGAAGAAATACTGACCCAGGTTCATGGGGTTGGAGAAGGATGGCAGATTGTCATTGACCAATCCCCGGATGCCCTGGATACCCTTCTTATTATGGTGGAAGCATCTCCTGATTGCTGGGAGAAAAAAGAAGAAAAAGAGAGGATCAGGGCGGAGATCTCGGCCCATATTCAGGCCCGACTGGGTATAGGGGCCCTCATTGAAGTGAAGGAACCATCTTCCCTCCCGCGTTTTGAGGGAAAAGCAAAAAGAGTATTAGATCGCAGAAAAGAAGAGTAGTTGATATCCTGACCGAACAAAAATGGATCATCATACGTGATCATAGGGGGCATTTTTCATATAATCGCATGGATCACTCACGAGGAATGGCGCTGAGCGAAGCGGCGCACTATTCCTCGTCTAATGAATCCAATTGTTCGGCTTCTATGAGCTTCTCGACATCGATTTTGTCTTGCGGCCTTCCGCTCGTTTTCTTTGCCCTGATCAGGTCAGATCTGGAAATAAACGGAATCTTAAGGTCATCCAACTCAACCACCTCACGATTTTTCCAAGCCTCTTCAAATTCGATTCCCGGAATCGACATCATAATATCAACCCGCAAAGGCGGTCTTCCCATTTGATAGAAGTAATCCTGGTGGGTGAAGTCTTCTGGGGTAAGATTTGCCAACGGTGCGCCAAATGCCTTCAATGCGGCGTATACGGCATCTGCATTCTCTGGGTCAGTCCCTATCCAGGCATCAAGATCTTTAGTGAATCGTGGCTCGCTGTATTTCATTACCGCGTAACCACCTACGATGAGATAGCGGACCTCATGCTTTTCGAAAAGATTCAACAGTTCTTTGAAGTCGGAACTCGTCAGCATCTTTACCTCGAATCAAAAAGTAGTCATGCAGCATTTCCCATACTGCCTCAAAAATAGCACGATCACCTTGAGATTGCCAAAAACGAATATCGAATGAACGCCGGTCATCCGCTATACGCTGATAGTTTTCTTCAATTGATCTCATTTTTCTCTCCTGTCGATAGATGGAAAAGTTTGCTTGATATCACCCCTTATAGCATAGCAAATATTCCACCTACTTTTTATATTTAGTGGGCAAATCTGGAAAATATGCCCTTGAGTTTTCCTCATTGTGTAATTATACCAGCATAGTATGGAAATAGGCAAGTCAAAATTCGGACCAGATCCTCTATTAGCTCAAAACCAATGGAGATTTCAGAATAAAGAATCCACGCCCATCGAAGATCCCGCTATGCGGGGAAGGACATGGTTTTAAAATCGAAATAAAAAAGGTTGACAGGCTGGTTTTTTCTATATTATTTTAGATCAAACGTTCGTTTGGAAATCATCAGGCTGACCTATGCCAAGATCAAAGACAAAGAGCTTACAAAAAAGTAAAGAGATTCACCGTGTCGTTGCCCGCATGTTTGCATACAGGGGGTATCATTCCACCTCCATGAGGGAAATTGCCCGTGAATTGGGCATGAACCAGTCTTCTCTTTATCACTACTTCAAGAGTAAGGAAGATATCCTTTTTAAATTAATGAATGACGCAATAGATGATGTCCTGGTAACATTAAAAGAGATTTGCGCTGCCGAACTTACGGCTGAAGAAAAGATAAAGAAAGTACTTGGCTTTTACACCCGGTATTATGCAGGGGATCAGGAGCGGCTTACCCTGCTCGTTAATGAAATGAATTCCCTTAATAAAGACTACCGCCTTATTTTAGTGGAAAAGCAAAGACAGTATGTCCTGCTCATCAGTTCAATCCTTAATGAACTTGCCGATCAGGACAGGATGAAAGAAATCCATCCCGCGGTCGCAACATTTGCCTTTTTCGGAATGGTTCATTACACTATTAAGTGGTATCACAAAAACGGCCCTGTTTCCCTGGACGATCTGGCCGATGCATTTGTGGAGATTTTTACAAAAGGAATATTAAAAGAAGGCATTCAGCAGTCAGCAGAAGATAGAAATACAGGTGTCATGAAGAAGAAAACTGGTGCCTGAAGACTTATAGATCAACTTATAAGGGTGAAGATTACCTATGACTCCCGATCGTATGCATTACTGGCATATCGAACATGTCTGGGCCTTTTACATCTTAGCCGGGCTTGCCGTGGCAATATTTGTCTTCGGCCTGATTACCCATGTGTCTGTCTGGATGAGGGGGACCAGGCGTCAGACCATTTTTTTATTCTCATGGCAGGGCATTTCCAATCTGTTTTTGGACGGCCTGTTGGGCCGGCGTATTTTTAAGGGAGATATTGCCGCAGGCACCATGCATTTGTTCATTCTGTGGGGTTTTTCAGGGCTTTTTGCAGGAACCGTGCTCATCTCTGCGGATTACTGGCTGTATCATTTTCTCAAGGGATCTATATATTTATGGTATTCAACATGCCTTGAGATATTGGGGCTAATGCTGCTCTTCGGCCTGGCCTGGGCACTGATCCGCAGGTATGTCCAGCGTGTGGCCCGGCTGGAAAGGCGTATTGAAGACCTCATACCGGTAGTCTGGCTTTTCGTGGTGGTAGTTTCAGGTTTTTTGGTTGAAGGGCTGAGGCTTGCCGCCCAGAGACCCGAGTGGGCGGAGTTTTCATTTGCCGGGTACTGGGTGAGTCTTTTCTGGACACACTCCGAGAAGGCCCGGTCTTTGTATCCGTCTTTATGGTGGATACACGCAATTTTAAGCCTGGGCTTTATTGCGTCAATCCCTTTCTGCAAGCTCTTTCACGTTTTAGCCGCACCGGCAGGCATCTACCTTGAGCCTCAACCCGTGCAGGCAATCCCGGCAGAGACCCGGGGGCAGGATGAAGAGGTCTTTTCCTTTCGGGACATGGTGTTTTTGGATGCGTGTACCCGCTGCGGCAGGTGTGTGGAGGTCTGCCCTTCTACCGGGGCAGGGGAGCCCTTTGCCCCCAGGGATTTCATTATCTGGTCCAGGAACAATCTATTGAAAAAGTATCATCCGCTAAAATATTTTACCTTGTTTTCAGGCCGGGATACCCTGACAAAAAACAACGAACAACTATTTGATGCCCGGAAGATCTGGCATTGTACTACCTGCCGGGCCTGCCTGGAGGTATGCCCGGTATATGTGGCTACGCCCGAGGCAATTCAGCGGGCGAGGACTGGTTTAGTGGAAGACGGCACGCAGATCCCCTCACTTTTAGCTCATACGTTAGAAAAGCTTTATAAATACAATAACCCCTGGGAATCATCAAAAAAGAACCGGGCAAAATGGTCAGGAGATACGGAGATTACGGATCTTGTTAAAAGCGAGGGCGCTGAGGGCTTTTGTTATTTTGTCGGCTGCACGACCTCACTGGATACCAGGACCCAGGATCTTGCCCGTTCGTTTGTCAGTATCTTGAAGCATGCCATGATACCTTTCGGCACCCTGGGAAAAAAGGAGCCCTGCTGCGGGGACATTGCGCGTCGCGTGGGAGAGAACGGGCTCTTTGAGGAACAGATGGAGGACTGCCTTAATCTTTTTGACAGGTACAATATACGTGATATTGTCACTTCATCCCCGCACTGTTTTAACACTTTTAAAAATGAATACCCGTCCTACCAGGCATTGAAACCTTCTGAAGAACAGGTGGGTTTTCAGGTTCGTCACTATTCACAGCTCTTAAATAAGCTTGTGAAAGATGGTTCCATTCGTTTTGAACACCCCCTGAATATTAAGGTCACATATCACGACCCCTGTTATCTGGGTCGTTACAACCAGGTCTTTGACGAGCCGCGCGACGTGATTACCGCCATTCCGGGTGTAGAACTCGTGGAAATGGCGCACAACAGGGCCAGCAGTCTTTGTTGCGGCGGGGGCGGAGGCCGGGTGTGGCAGGAAGACTTAGATGCCAAGGTCAAGATGTCCGAAATCCGTATCAGGGAGGCGGGGGCAACAGGGGCAGGTATCCTTATCACAGCATGTCCCCTGTGCCTGATTATGTTAGAGGATGCTCGTAAGACCGCCGGCCTGGAGGATACCCTGCGTTTGATGGATTTAAATGAATTAGTAGCGCTGGCACTGGACTTGAAGAGTGAGGAAGAGTAGTAACCGTTCACGGGTTCAATGGTTTCCCGCTGAAAGCGGGATTCACGATTCACTAAAAATCCAATCCCGCTAAAGACGGGATCTTCGACATTCCAATTGGGGCGTAGCCCCTAAGCTCACAGGAGGTCATAGAAATGAATATCGTTGTATGTATAAAGCAGGTCCCGGAGGTGGCCGATGCCGACCTTGAGATCAACAGGGAGGGGACAGGGATTGACCGGGAAGATCTTGTCATGGACATCAATGAATGGGACAATTATGCGGTTGAGGAGGCTGTCCGCATCAAGGAAACCCACGGCGGTACCGTAACCGTGGTTACCCTGGGAGACGAGGATTCCGAGGACGTCTTAAGAAGGGCGCTTGCCATGGGAGCGGACGGGGCCATTCTCATTGATGAGGAAGGTTTTGAGGAATCAGATGCCACAGGTATTGCCAGGGGTATCTACCGGGCCATCAGTGAGGTATCTTTTGATCTACTTTTAACCGGAGTACAGAGCGCTGATGACGGATGGGGCCAGGTGGGAGTTATTCTTGCTGAACTACTGGACCTCCCCTATGCTTCTCTTGTTGTTGGTGTTGCGATAGAGAACGGGAAGGCGATAGTATACAGGGAACTTGAGTCAAACACACAGGAAAAGATAGAGTTGTCGCTCCCTGCAATCCTTACTATTCAAACAGGCATCAACGATCCCCGGTATGTCTCCATCATGGGAATCCGGAAGGTGCGCAATATTGAGATCAAAGAAACCGATGCGGTCGAACTCGGCCTGTCCGGCGATGAAATCGGGGCAAAAGGGGCAAGTGTGGCGTCAAGAGAATTGTCTCTACCTGCAGAGGGTGAAGGTGCTGAAATCCTTACCGGCAGCCTCGGTGAAATATGCGAAAAGACGGCGCAAATCATCCGTGACAAAGGGGGTGTGGAATAAATGGGAGAGATTCTTGTACTTGCTGAACACCGGAGAGGCGAGCTCCGGGACATTACCTTTGAAATGCTTACCATGGCCAACAGGCTTGCAGGCGAAAACGACCTGTCAGTTACGACCCTTTTCCTGGGATATGAGTCATCTGATCTGTCAGACAGACTCAAGGGTGCATGCGAAAAAATAATCCGTATGGACGATCCCGAACTTGGCAATTACAACTCTGAGCCGTACCTTGCGGCCCTTGAAATGGTCATCAAAGACAGGAAGCCGCTGTTGACCTTGATTGGACATACTGCCATGGGCATGGACCTGGCCCCTTGTCTGGCAACACGCCTGTCTATTCCGCTGGCCACTGATTGCGTCGAGGTCAGCCTTGTGGAAGGAAGGCTTGAGGTTATCAGGCAGATTTACGGTGGCAAAATCAATGCACACCTGACAATGAAGGCGTATGATCAGTATCTGATCAGTATCAGACCGGGCTCTGCTGCTGCCGAAGCGGAACAGGAAAAATCCGGTGATATGGAAACTATCTCTCCTCCTTCCTGGGAAAATCTTAAGGGAAGGCGATTTATTGATTATTTAGAGGCAGCACTTGAGGACGTGGATATTGCGGCTGCGGATATCCTTGTTTCCATTGGTCGCGGGATCGCAAAACCCGAGAATATAGCTGCCGCGCAGGAGTTTGCAGATGCAATTGGGGCCACTCTGGCCTGCTCCCGGCCGGTTGCGGACAAGGAATGGCTTCCTAAGAGCAGGCAGGTGGGGACATCGGGTAAAACCGTCAGGCCCAAAATATATATAGCCCTGGGCATCAGCGGGGCATTTCAACACCAGGCCGGCATGAAAAATTCCGAGACAATCATTGCCGTCAACAAGGACTCCAGAGCGCCCATTTTTAATGTCGCTCATTACGGTATCGTTGATGATATGTTCAAGGTGTTGCCTTTGCTGACGGAAAAATTTACGTAATACTTTAGCGTTTTGAAAATAGGACAGCATGGGCCATGGGAATCTCTTTTAAATACCTGGGTAATTACGATCACTTTAGATATATTGGGAGCAGATTATGGACTTTGAACTGAGTAAAGAACAGCAGGATATTGTGAAGGCGGCCCGGGAGTTCGCCCTCGGGGAATTTCCTGACAGGGCCATGGAGTTTGATCGTGAGGAGACATTTGACTTAGGATTATGGAGAAAGGCCTGCGAACTGGGTTTTGTTGGAATTTTTATTGACGAAGCCTACGGTGGAGCAGGGATGGGTTTCCTGGAATACTGCCTCATCAACGAGGAATTCTGGGCCGTGGATCCGGGGATGAGCCAGGCCATCCTATCCACAACCTTTGGTTCAGAACTCCTGGGCCTTTTCGGATCTGAAGATCAAAGGCAACAGATTTTCCCCCAACTGGTCTCCGGTGAGGCTATTATGGCCACTGCCATCACGGAACCGGACGCGGGTTGCGATGTGACTGGAGCCGTTACCAGCGCTGTCAAGGAAGGGGATAAGTGGGTTATCAATGGTTCCAAGATGTTTATCACGAACGGTGATCTTGCCAAGTATGTTCTGGTGTTTTGCATTACAGACCCGGAAAACCCTTCCCGCCATGGACGTCACAGTTTCATTCTGATTCCGACCGATACTCCGGGATATGAATCCACCAAGATCCGGGGCAAATTGGGTATCCGGGCATCGGATACGGCCGAACTTTCCTTTAACAACATCCGGGTACCTCTCGAAAACCTGGTGGGAAAGGAAGGTGAGGGGTTCCACGAATTGATGGCGTTTTTTAACAGGACCCGGCTTCATATCTGTGCCCAGGCAGTGGGATTGGCGCGTGGCGCGCTGGAAGAGGCTATTCGCCATACAAAAAACCGGAGGCAATTTGGTGAGGCCCTGGCCTCCTTTCAGGTGACCCAGTTCAAAATAGCCGAAATGGCCACCTGGATAAAGGCATCCAGGAGCCTCTATTACCAGGCTGCCTGGTCTGTGGATCGAGGCAAGATTGATCATGCCCTTATCGCCATGGCCAAGTGGTTCTCCGCTGAAATGGCAGTACGGTGTGCGGATGAGGCCCTTCAGATGCACGGGGGTTACGGATATATTGACGAATACAAGGTGCAGCGGCTCTACAGGGATGCTAAAATCCTGGAGATCTATGAGGGCACCAAAGAGATGGAAAAGACAATTGTTGCCAGATCTATCTTAGGGTAACTCTCCATAAGAGAAGGAGAAAAAATGAAGGAATCGAAAGATCAGGGATTTGACGATTTAATAAAATTTGCCACAGACGTAATTCATCGCGCAGGAGAGGAAGCCCTTTCCTATTTTGGCAAGGGAGATCCATGTGTAAAGTTTGATGATGGGCTGGTTATTGAGGCAGAACTCCATCTGACCGAGTTTTTCAGGGATCAATTAGATGCCCGTTTTCCTGAGCACCAGGTATTTAAAAATAATCAGGATAAAAAAGTCTATACCCATGAAGAAAACCGCCATTTGTGGGTGTGTAATGCATTAGACGGGGTCGCCAATTTTCAGGCAGGAATTCCGGTCTGGGGAATTTCCCTGGCTTTGTTAGAGAATTTCTGGCCGATTTTCGGGGTATTTTATATGCCGGCGACCGGCGACCTGTTCTATGCACAGGCCGATTCTAATGCCTACTGGGGTAACAAGGAGATCAGTGTTTCTAATCAGGAATCTATTGACGATGAAAGTCTGCTCCTTACATACTCACGGTTCCACCATCATTATAGTTCTTCTTCGTTTCCCGGAAAAATCCGCGATTTTGGGTGTACAAGCACACATATATGTTATGTTGCCACGGGCCGCGCTGAGGCAGCAATTATTGCCAATGAATCATATCAGGACCTTGCGGCAACTTGTATTATTGTTGAAGCAGCAGGCGGAAAGATCTACAAAATGGACGGGAATGACTTTTCCCTGAGCGAGTATTCAGATGCCCATAGGATTGATGATCATCTGATTGTTGCGGCCCCGGATATTTGCTCACAGGTTCGTGATTACCTGAAAGAAATTTCTTAACTGAAAAATTGCAGTCTCGTAAAAAGCTATGTGATGCCGCACTACGGCACTGTAACCAAAAATAACTTGATAGTATATAGAATTGCCTTTTTTTCAAACGTAGTGCAGGGCTTCAGCCCTGCCTCATAATGGTCCCGCTAAAGCGGGACTAAAGCTCTGCGCTACAAGTCCGCACCGAAAATGCGCTAATTTAATATTTATATCAAAAGGTTATGATTTAGTTATTTGAAAGTCGCCAAGGCCGTCACTCCCGCGAAGGCGGGAGTCCAGTCCCGCCATAGGCGGGATTCCTGGATTCCGGCTTTCGCCGGAATGACAAAAAAGGACGTTTTTTGACTTTTTACGAGTCCATCAAAAGTCATGACCGCCAAGAAGTTAGAATATGCCAAATATTTATCTCAAATGATGAGGATGTGTAATGAAAACAGTCATTAAAATGCGGGAAATGTCCGATAACCAGGAAGGCATTATCAAGAAAATATCTACTACCGGTGAGATGGGAAGGAGAATAAGAGAAATGGGTGTAGTGCCTGACACATGGATTCAGATCCAGGGACGGGCGCCCCTTAAAGATCCTGTGGCGATAAAAATCAGGGATTATATCCTGACCCTCAGAAATAACGAGGCAGACCATATTTTAGTTGAAATTGATGAACCTGGATAGCGCATAAGAGAAGTGCATTGAGTACAGAATGGAAAAAGCATGGAAAGAGAGATTACCATAGCCCTTTCGGGAAATCCTAATTCCGGAAAAACGACCGTTTTTAATGCCATTACCGGGGCCAGGCAGCAGATTGCCAATTATCCGGGAGTCACTGTGGAGAAGAAGTTCGGTCATATCAGGCATAAAGACAGTGACATAGAAGTAGTGGATCTTCCCGGCACATATTCCCTGACCGCCTATTCATTAGAAGAAATCGTGGCCAGGGATTTTCTGGTCAACGAAAGACCTGACCTGGTCGTTGACATTGTAGATGCCTCCAATCTGGACCGGAATCTTTACCTGGCAGTGCAGTTCATGGAATTAGGTATTCCCTTGATTATCGCACTTAATATGGTGGATGTTGCGGAATCCAGGGATATTATTATCGATCACCGGCAATTGTCCGCCCTGTTAGAGGTTCCTGTCATACCGATGGTGGCAAGATCAAACAAGGGCATCCAGGAACTCTTAGATAAAGCAGTTGAAATCACAGGGAATGATCCACAATGGCGGCCGGCAGTGATCTCCTACGGAATGGACATTGATCAGGGTCTAAACAAGATAGAAGCGATCATCAAGACATCTAAGGTCTATGACAGGAAGTACCCTGCAAGATGGCGGGCACTTAAATGCCTGGAAGGGGACAGCCAGATAAAGGAGCTGCTAAAAAGGGATCCCGATCTCGGTGAGAAAATTGATGGCATCTGCCGGAAAATTTTTAAACATATCATGGACACGCTTGAGGAAGAACCGGAAGGTATTATTGCTGACCATCGTTACGGATATATCACAGGCATCACCAAGAAAACAGTCAAGAGAAAGATTGAGTCCCGTCTAAATCTATCCGACAAGATCGACAGGGTACTGACAAACCGCATAATCGGCCCCCTGATCATGATGGCCTTACTCTATTCTATCTATGTGTTCACCTTCTCGGCAAGCGAGGCCCCCGTCATATGGTTCGAGGCATTCTTTGACCTTCTTAAAAGGGCAACCGTGTCGGTTATACCGGAAGGCAACCTGCAGTCCCTAATTGTCTCAGGAGTTATTGATGGTGTGGGAGGTGTCCTGGGTTTTGTGCCCCTTATAATGTTCATGTTTTTTAGTATCGCCATAATGGAGGACTCCGGCTATATGGCGAGGGTCGCTTATATGCTTGACAGGGTTTTGCGCTGGTTCGGCCTGCATGGAAACTCTGTTATGCCCCTGGTTATAAGCGGGGGGATTTCAGGGGGGTGTGCTGTGCCCGGCGTAATGGCGGCAAGGACCCTGAGGGACCCCAAGGAGAGGATCGCAACAATTCTGGTAGTCCCGTTTATGAACTGCGGCGCGAAATTGCCGGTATATGCCGTTCTTATAGCAGCCTTCTTCGTCGAACATAAGGCCAGGATGCTGTTCATTTTAACCCTTCTTTCCTGGGCCTTTGCGCTGTTCGCCGCCAAGATCATTCGATCCACTGTTCTTAAAGGCCCAAAAACGCCCTTTGTAATGGAACTGCCGCCTTACCGGTTGCCGACACTGAAAGGGCTTTTGATCCATACGTGGGAAAGGACCTGGCAGTATATTAAAAAGGCGGGCACAGTCATTCTGGGTTTTTCTATTATCCTCTGGTTAATGATGACTTTTCCCGGTCCTTCAGTGGAGCAAAGTAACTTTTTTGGGGATCAACGTAAACAACTGGAACGGTCTTTCCTAACTTCGCCTGATGTAAGAAAACTGGTGAAAGACGAAAAGGATCTCGCGGAATTAAACGGCCTTTATAATTCCTATGTCCAGGCCATGAAAAAAAACGATACGGCTTTGCTCGATAACCTAAGTACGCGGCCCCTTTCCTTTCTGGTAAGAACAGTATTTTTCCTCGAAAGCGGGAAGTTTTCCGGACAGGAAGCGGACGGTAATCATTTAAACGCGGCCGCACGCTACATTAATTACCTGCGCGAGATGATAGATACGGATGTCCGGGAACAACAGGCGGCCTTAAAAGGGACAATCGCGGGTTGGATCGGCCAGAGATTAGAGACTATTACCCGGCCATTAGGTTTTGATTATCGAACCAACATAGCGTTAGTAGGAGGTTTTGCCGCCAAGGAAGTGGTTATCTCGACAATGGGAACCGCCTATTCTTTAGGTGTGGTGGATCCTGACGAGCCGGGCTCTCTATCTGAACGACTCAGGAATGATCCCGGCTGGGATCCCCTGCTGGCCTTTACACTGATCATTTTTACAATGCTGTATGTTCCCTGCATCATAACCGTGATCATGATCCGGAAGGAAAGCTCCTGGTCATGGGCCGGTTTTTCCATAGTATTTAATCTGGTTGTCGCTTACTTAGTGTCTCTTGTAATTAGACAGGGTGGACTATTTTTAGGCCTCGGGGTGTAACAACGGGTGGCGTATATCCCTTCCCGATAATTTTTTTGCTTTTTCAGTCGGAGTATAAAGATATGGACAAAATTCCTTTTACAAAAGAGGGGCTTGAAAAACTAAGAAAAGAACTGAAGAACCTTGAACGGGTTGAAAGGCCCGCAAACATCCGGGCCATAGAAGAGGCTCGGAGTCACGGTGATATCAGTGAAAATGCCGAATATCATGCCGCCAAGGAAAAGCAGTCTTTTATAGCCGGCAGGATTGATGAATTGAAGTCCGTCATCTCCCAGTCGGAAATCATTGACGTGGAAGATGGACCTACAGATCGAGTTGTGTTTGGACGCACAGTATTACTGTTCAACCTTCAGACAGATGAGGAAGTCTCTTATCAACTGTTAGGGCCTTATGAGTCCGATCCTGAAAACGGCAGGATATCCGTGACATCACCTTTAGGACAGGCATTGATAGGCAAAGAAGAGGGCGATGAGGTAAATGCCAAAACGCCTGGTGGAATTATTGAATATGAAATTGTTGAAATCCGATAGTAAAAAATGACGGTACGAATTTTCATACACGGTCTGGATAGCAGCAATCAGGGTACTAAGTCTGTCTTTTTCAGGGAGAGATATCCTGATATGATTATCCCCACTTTTACAGGTGATCTCCAGGAAAGAATGAAAAAGCTTAAGGGTACTCTTTCCGGCAAATCAGGCATCAGGATTGTAGGATCCAGTTTCGGTGGATTGATGGGAACACTGTTTGCCATGGAAAACCAGTCCCGGGTGGAAAAATTGACTCTACTTGCTCCGGCCATAAACCTGATGGAGTTTACACCGTACAAAAACAGAACAGTTACCATTCCGGTCTGGGTTTACCACGGAAGTGCTGATGATGTAATCCCTTTAGCGGAGATAGAGCCTGTTGCAAGGAAATGCTTTGCCAACCTTTCCTTCAATGTTGTTGATGATGATCATTTTCTGCACAGGACCTTCAAGTCAATTGACTGGGGCAGTCTTCTTGCCTGAATTAGATTTTTTACCTTATTCCCTGTAACCGTCAGGAACGGGCTGGCCATCAACATAAACGCATTTTTTTTCATCAAGAGAGAAGCGACCCCTGGCAATCATTTCAATGCTGCGCGGAAAGATCTTCCAGTCGCCCACTTCTTTGAGTCGCGCCTGATGTTCGTCCACTACTTTTAAAAATCTACGGTTATCTCCGGCCAGCACTTCAAGGGGTTCAGGCAATTCAACAGGCAGCGGATTTGAAACCATTAGAATGGGACCAGTATCCACGCCCTCATCCGTCCAGAGGGTACAGGCCGAAAGCGTGGTTTCTCCTGCTGAGATGGCATCACGAACAGCATAGTCCCCAACGAATTTTCTGCGGCCATCAGGTAAACATATGGAGAGGTCGGCAGGATGGACATTGAGGCACCGGTTTAAGGTAATATAACTCATATACCCACCAAGGGCGATTACATCAATTTCAAATGCATCCACAAGTTTTTTAGCAATACTGTCATATTCTTTTCTGGCGGCTAATCCATCGACTGCCCTGACTGTCCTCTTTATTGACCGCAGGCGGTGAAACGCCCTGATATCATAGCTGAAATAAGGCAGGCTATTATCAAGTGCGATCTTCTCGCCAGCACATACCCCGTCTGACCTGTCACTGAATATAAACGTGACTTTAAAGGGCGATATCCCCTCATCGGCCTGCAACCGCTTCTCAAGCTCTATCAACTTCACAATATTGGTGCCCGATCCTGACATAAAGGCAGCCACCCGCATGGGCCGGCCGGCCTTTTCCGGGTCAAAAATGGGAATTATGTGCATACCAAAACCTCATGTTGCAATCTTAAAGCAAAGATCCTTCATCCATCAGCACTTCTACAGGTTCTAAGTGATACGGGTTTCCTTTTTCAATGGCCGCCAGGACGCTGCCCCCGCCCGTGAAGTAATAGGTGTCCGGGGCATCCAGGCCCGTCATGTAGATGCCGGGGCAGAGATTTTTGAGTTCCTGAAGTGTATCCCCACCTCCAAACAGTTTAAGAGCGTACCTGTTTTTGGCAATCAAGTGATATAATGCCCTGGACCCTTCGAAAAAATGCGGCATCAGTCCCATAACCGCATTTACAAAAATGGTCCTGGAAGAAGCAATAATATCCTTGACTTCAGGTTCTTCAAGTGATTTCGGATCAATATCCAGGATATTTTTGTATTCTTTTTTTGCGTCGAATTCTTCGATCTTGATGGTTCTGTAGTGTCCTTCAATCTTCCCATCCTTGGTATCTGATTCTACTAAACAGGGCATTTCCAGGATCTTGTTTTCATTTTTGTCCTGCTCAACCAGTTCCATGGCAAGGTCCCTGTCTTCTTCAGAGACCCCTGTAATCCGGATGCCGTATTTGGCTGCAAGAAATGCATTGTACATCAGCCCGCCAAGGATCAAATGATCCACTTTATTGTAAAGGGCCTTAACAGGGCCTATTTTTGTGTCATATTTGGCCCCTGCAATGACGGCCACAAAGGGGCCGTCAGGGTTAAGTACGCTGTAAAGGTTTTTAATTTCCTTCTGGAGTAAAATACCTGCAAAGGATGGCAGGAGTTTTGCTATATCATAAGTTGATGCATGGGCGCGATAAGACCCAAAGGCATCATTCACATACAGATCTGCAATTCCGGCAAGCTCTCTCGCAAAAGTATCCCTTTCAGGACCGGTTATTTGCTCCCCGTAAAACCAGCGTGAATTGGGAAGATATATCATCCCGATTTTTCCCTGTTTAAGATCGTAAAGGGCCGGTTTGATGGATTCATCTAAATGCATGATCCCGTTATCAGGGTCTATGGGGAAATCCTGCACATGAATATTAATGGACAATTTTTCCTGAAGATATCTGACGATTACCCTGATGGATTCCTCTTTGTGGCATTTAATTTTTCCGGTCTTTTTATCTCTGGGTCTGCCCACATGGGTCATGAGTACCGGCCTACCCCCTTTTTCGGCAATAGCATAAAGCGTCCCAAGAGTTGCATCAATGCGGTAAGGGTCGCTGATAATGCCTTTCTTGACAACGTTATGGTCTACCCTGACAAGGACAACCCTGTCTTTCATATCAGCCTGTTGAATTCTTCTCAAGCGTCGATCCAATCCGTCATTTTCCATTTGTCAGCCTCCGAGTTTTAGATTACATTACCGGAGTTAAAAATGTCTTCTCAATAAATCCGCTCCTACACCAACTTTGATGCATTCGTAAAAAGTCTCCAAGGCCGTCACTCCCGCGAAGGCGGGAGTCCAGAAGCGGCTGATTTTACTGGATTCCCGCCTTCGCGGGAATGACGAAACCGGGTCCTTTCTGACTTTTTACGAGTTTGTCAACTTTTGAGCGTTAACTATAAACCTTTATACTATTTTGAATCAAGATGAAATAAAATCATAAAAAAGGAGTTTGATTCATGATCACGAGAAATGTCAAAGACAGGGAGGTCCTGGAAACCACATACCTTGCCCACGGCGGGGCCATCGCGCAAATGTTCCTGGACCGCAGGACATTAAAAGAGATAGGTTTTTTGGCAATAGCCACCTTAGCTCCGGGAAGAGAGATCGAGGCCCATATTGATCCCATGGAAGAGATCTATTTTGTCCTGAACGGAACGGGTGAAATGCATGTAGACGATGAGTCAAGACAGGTGGGACCGGGGGATGCCACGTGGATACCAACCGGTTCCCGTCACAGCCTTCTAAATGACGGCGATAAGGACCTTGTCATTTTAGTGGTTGCATCCCCTGCCTGGTAAGGAGTTTCCTTGAACACCCTGATTATTCGACCGGGGGCCATGGGAGACACACTCATGGCTTTACCCGGCCTTGTTGACCTTGCAGGAAAGGTAGATGTTATTTTCGCGGGAAGGCATCCAGGCCTTTATTTTGTCCGGGATTTTGTTCACCGTGCCCTGGATCTTGAAAGTACCGGATGGCACAGGCTTTTTATGGAGACACAGGATGGCCGGGGTCTGCCCGTATCCAAAACAGACCTTGCAGTAGCCTTTTTCAGGGATGAAGATGGCCGCATCCGCAAGAATCTGAAGATATTTTTCCCTCATGTTCCGGTGTATGTTTTCCATTCATTTCCGCCTGAAGGGGAAGAGATCCATGTAGCCCGCTATATTGCAGGGTGCCTGAAATCGGCAGGGCTTCCTGTTGACCCTGAAAGAGCCTTGGAAAAAGCGTTAGCCGGTGTTATTTTCGGGGACACATACCGCTCAATTGATCGAGACAGAATCTTGTTTCATCCGGGCTCAGGCGATCCTCAAAAGAACCACCCTCCTGATTTCTGGTTGAGGTTGATTGAAAGGCTTGGCCGGGAAAGCGCCTATAAAGGGCTAAGAAAGACTATTCTTTTGGGTCCGGCAGAAGAACACCTGTGCCCATTCTTTAAAAAAGACAGGGAAAACGCCGGAGCCAAGATCATTTTTTACCCTGATAAAGAGGCCCTCATGGACCTTTTAAGAGAATCGGCAGTGTACATCGGGCACGACAGCGGCATTACCCACTTATCAGCAATGTCAGGTGTGCCTACCATTGCCCTTTTTAAAGGAACAGATATTCGCCAGTGGAAACCTCCCGGGCCGCGCGTAAAGGTAATGGAAAACAGGAACGCAGGTACGCATCTCATTGAAAGGATTCTTGAGGCGTCAAAAGCGATAATCACGGCATGAGTAATGGGTACAATTCCTCTTTTAAAGGAGCTAAAATATTATCTTTTGTCTTGTCTTATATATGCGAATCTTCTATAGTTTTGGTAACAGTTCAAATTCTTTTTCTGGAAACATAAAGGAGGGTAATATGGAAAGGATAGAGGCAATTATCGCCCGTGAAATCTTGGATTCGAGAGGCAACCCAACAATCGAGGTTGACGTGGGATTAAGTGACGGCAGTTTTGGAAGCGCTGCCGTTCCATCGGGAGCGTCTACCGGTAAATACGAGGCCGTTGAATTGCGCGATAAGAGGAAAAAACGTTACATGGGAAAAGGAGTTGAAACGGCGGTCAAAAACATAAATCAGATCATTGGGCCTGCCCTTCTGGATATGGAGGCCATTGACCAGCGCATGATTGACAGGATGCTTATTGAATTAGACGGCACGCCTAACAAGGGAAAATTGGGCGCCAACGCCCTGTTAGGTGTTTCCCTGGCCGTTGCCCGGGCAGCGGCGGATTCGCTCTGTATGCCGCTATACAGGTATATCGGCGGAACTAACGCCTGCAGGCTTCCCATGCCCATGATGAATATCTTAAATGGCGGGCTCCACGCTGGTAATAATGTTGACCTGCAGGAATTCATGATAATGCCGGTAGGCGGCAAGACATTCAAAGAGGCCCTCCGCATTGGCGCAGAGATTTTTCATTCCCTGGCGGCCGTGTTGAAAGAAAAAGGTCTTTCCACTGCCGTTGGAGATGAAGGGGGTTTTGCGCCGGATCTCAAATCCAATGACCAGGCAGTGGAGATGGTGCTGGCCGGTATTAAAAAGGCGGGGTATCGTCCCGGAAAGGACGTGGTCCTGGCCCTGGACCCGGCTTCAGCATCTTTCTATAAGAAAGGCAAGTATGTATTTTTCAAGTCAGACCAGTCGGAAAAAACAGGTGCCCAGATGATCGACTTTTACGCGGACTGGGTTGATCGATATCCTATTTATTCCATTGAGGACGGCCTTGACGAAAATGACTGGAAGAACTGGAAAAAGATGACGGAAAGGCTCGGAGACCGCATTCAGATAGTAGGAGACGATCTTTTTGTGACCAATACTGATAGAATCGCCAGAGGGATCAAAGAAAAATCAGCCAATGCGGTTCTGATCAAATTAAACCAGATCGGTACGCTTACGGAAACACTTGATGCTATACGGATGGCGCACCGTACAGGGTGGAATGCGGTAGTCTCCCATCGCTCGGGGGAAACGGAGGATGCTTTTATCGCTGATCTGGCCGTTGCGGCCGGAACCGGCCAGATAAAAACCGGTTCCTTGTGCCGGTCCGAAAGGATCTGCAAGTACAACCAGCTCTTGCGAATTGAAGAGGAGTTAGGCGATTCGGCAGAGTTCAGATGGGACGGATAGGTATGATGGACCTACTCTAACACTAATGTGAAAATATTTTTGTCTTTGATAAACATTTGCCGGACTCTGGAATGATGATCTTCACGGGGTACGAGATCCAGCACGACCCTCACCTTGGACCCAACTCCCTTGTGGACTCCAATCCTGATCTGCCTGACAACGTTGCCGTTAACTTTCATGTTCCGGTCTATTCCCGTTCCAAGGTGCGTGTCAAAAAAATCGCAGACCACCCTCGGCCTGTCTTCCTCAATAGCAAAGGTCTGAGGCGGATAATTGCCATTGAGAAAAAAAACAACCTTGTCTTTACCTTCCGGTGTTGTTGCGAATCTAACATCCTCTATCTTCTTTAGCTCTGCCGTGGCCGGTGCAGTGGCCTGTTCAGGCGCGCAAAAGAGGCTTTCATGGGCCCAGCCCTGTCTTCCATCCTCAAGAACTAAAAAGAGCCAATCCCCGTTTGTATCCAGAATGGATATGGTGTCTCCCCGTTTCAGCCTGAATTTGACGTTAGAGTCAATAGACGGCTTATCGCGGACACGGCCAGCATCGACCGTAAGTGTGAGTTTATCTCCGGTCACTGAAGGATGTTGAAAGGGATCTTTAAGATGCGAAAAGTCCCTTTCTTCCCCCTCCAGGGCAATTTCACCGGGTTTAAAAGCATTGTCTCTTTCTGCAAAAATATCTTCATGTGCCCAGCCCATAAGCCCGTCATAAAGCATTACAACATACCATTCTCCTTTTTTCCTGACTAACGTGACTGCATTTCCCTGATTCAGCTTTTCCAGTATTGATGATCCTGTTGTGGGCCTTGAATATATGTTGCCGACAGGAGTAGTTATGACTCCCCTGACACCGAACTGCTTGCTGTTTTCCTCTGTAGCAGGGTTTTGTGAAACAGGTGTGTTCTGTTCGCCTAAGTTTTGAAACACAGGAGAATCATTTCGTGCAAGAACCCTGCGCCAATCTCTTGAGGATATTTCATTTTCAATTCGTATTTCCAGGGAATGATCCGGCGTGTGTGTGCCGGTGTGAGTAACTGTTGAAAACCCACGGGGTGAGCAGGGACCATAAGAAGGAACTAAAAAGAGCGTAATGGTCCCCAAAAAAGCAACGGCTTTTATTGCCAACACGCTATTACTATGTAGGACTTCCATTTATGTATCGTTTCAATAGTGGTGAACTCGTAAAAGGTCGTATTTTCCCTTATCTGTCATTCCTGCGAAAGCAGGAATCCAGTGATTTCAGATAATTATGGACTCCCGCTTTCGCGGGAGTGACGTGATTTTGACTTTTTGCGAGACTGTCAATAGTTATGATAAATAAAAATGCTACAGGCGTAAACCTTGAACCTGATAACCCGAATAGTTACGAAAAGTCCTGCCAAAGATTAGGTTTTAGCCTGCCAGTTTTTTAATATTTTCTACAATGGCGGCGCCAAACTCCGAGCATCTGACTTCCCTCGCGCCTTTCATCTGCCGGGCAAGGTCATAGGTTACGATTTCCTGGGAGACGGTTTTGATTAATGCCTCAACGATCAGGTCGGCAGCCTCTGTCCAACGCATAAACCGGAGCATTTCCGCGCCGGATAAGATAAGTGAGCCGGGATTTATTTTGTCCAGACCGGCGTATTTGGGGGCCGTGCCGTGTGTGGCCTCGAAAAGCGCGCACCGGTCGCCTATATTGGCGCCGGGGGCCATGCCGAGGCCTCCCACCTGGGCTGCCGCCGCATCGGATAAATAATCTCCATTCAGATTCGGTGTGGCGATGACACCGTAATCTTCCGGCCGTAGCAATAGCTGCTGGAACATAGCATCGGCAATGCGATCCTTTACAACAATACGACCCTCAGGGATCTCTCCCTTATATTTTTCGTGTAATTCGGCCTCAGTTACTGTTTGCTCTGAAAATTCCTCCCGGGCTACCTGATAGCCCCAGTCTCTAAACGCCCCCTCAGTATATTTCATGATATTGCCTTTATGAACAAGAGTGACGCTTTGATACCCGTTTTCCAGGGCATATTGGACTGCCCGGCGCACCAGACGACGGGTATTAAATTCACTCATTGGCTTAATCCCAATTCCGCTTTTTTCATGGATTGGTCGCCTTCCTGATGCCTTCAGCCTTTTGTTGATAAATTCAATGATATCTCCGGCTTCCCGTGAGCCCGCCTTCCACTCCACCCCGGCATACACATCTTCAGTATTTTCCCTAAAAATAGCAATATTAACCAGTTCAGGGTGAAGCATGGGCGAAGGGACCCCTGAAAGATAACGTACAGGTCGGAAGCATGCATATAAATCAAGCATTTGCCTTATGGTTACGTTCAGCGAACGGAAGCCCCCTCCTACAGGCGTGGTCAAAGGGCCTTTAATGGCTATCCCGTACCGGGCGATATCTTCTAAGGACTTCTCAGGTAGAAGGGTTCCCGGACCGTATACGGACAGGGCCTTTTCACCGGCCAATAATTCGCGCCAGATGATACGACGGTTCTTTTGATAGGCATGGGTGATTGCTGTATCAAACACGGGCCGGGCCGCAGCCCAGATATCCGGCCCTGTCCCATCACCTTCAATGTAGGGGATGATCGGGTCGTCCGGAACGACTGGCCGTCCATCGGCATCCCACTGAATAATCTCTCCTGTTCTCTCGGCCTTGTTCATAATTCTTAAGCATTCAGAGGTTCAGGTTTGAAGAAGGTTGAACCTTTGAACGATTACCTCTATTTTACCCTTCTATTATCTGCTTGTAACTACACAGGTATTTAGGTTGAAGACTGAAGGCTGAAGTATATCAATCATCTCGCAACGCTCGAATCAAACCATTCAAGACCTTCTCTGTTTCGACAATCTTTGCTTCAAGCAGAGATGAATCCTGATCGCGCAAGAACCCCAAACGCTTCGACAAATTTAGCTGATAATGCAGTTCCCTCAATGATCCGAAGGCTATATAGAGAAAACGAAGATAATCTGCCTGACTGTCACGTGCGCAACCTTCAACGATGTTAGAAGAAACTGAAACAGCTGCCCGCCGCATTTGAGAAGTCAGACCATACAACTCTTCTCTCGGAAACCCTGCGGTCACCCGATAAACCAATACTGCTACCTCGTCAGCCAGCTCAAATGCCCTAAGTTTTGTGTGATCGCGCATGTTTTGTCCCTAAAAGCCTTCAACCTTCAGTCTATCCACCTGAGTAGTTACATCTGCTTTTTATATTCTGCCGGTGGAGATTAAGGCTGCCGCCGGCCAATAGTATTTTCCTCTCTCTTACGGAAAGGTCCAGCCTTCCAGTGAGCTCCCTGTCTCCACTCATTAATTTGATAATGATTTTATCACTCTCAGCCACTGCCTTTTCCATATCAACAAGCTCGATATTGCAGCCTTCTTCGATTTGATCATACTGCCTGTCGGTAATCAATACGGGCAGTACCCCGAAATTGATCAGATTCGCCCTGTGGAGACGGGCAAAAGACTTTGTTAGAATCGCATGGACGCCTAAATACTTAGGTGCAAGGGCAGCATGCTCACGGCTTGAGCCCTGGCCGTAATTTTCCCCTCCGAGAATGGCCACATTGCCTTGAGCCCGGGCCTTTTGCGCAAAACCGGGCGATATTAATTTAAAAACGTGCAGGGAAATTGCCGGGAGATTTGATCTCAATGGGAGCACCCCTGCCCCGCCGGGCAAAATATCGTCGGTCGTGATATTATCTCCCAATTTCAGGAGCAGCTTAAGTTTCAGTGAATCCGGCATTGGCGCAAAATCTGGCAGTGGCTTGATATTGGGCCCCATGCGAATGTCAACGTCATGTGTGTTTGCGGATGGAGGAATAATCATGGAGTCGTTTATAAGAAATTTTTCAGGGCCTTCCACGTCCGGCAGATGGCCTAAAACAGCAGGATGAACCAGGCTGCCGGTCAAGGCAGCGGCCACGGCAACATGAGGGCCTGCTAAATAGACCTCTGCGTCCGGTGTTCCGCTTCGACCTGGGAAATTTCTATTAAAGGTGCGCACGCTGACCCCACCTGTGGGAGGTGCCTGTCCCATACCGATACATGGACCGCAGGCCACCTCAAGTATCCGTGCGCCGGCATCAATCATATGAGCCAGGCTGCCGTCTCTGACAAGCATTGATAAGACCTGCCGGGAACCAGGGGCGATTACAAGGCTGACTTCAGGATGCACTTTTTTGCCCTTAAGGAGCTGGGCGCTCAGCTTGAGGTCATGGTAGGATGAATTGGTGCAACTGCCGATTACTATCTGATCAACTTTTTTACCGGATAATTCCTGGACAGGTCTGACTGCATCCGGGCTGGAGGGACTGGCTACAAGCGGTATTAAAGTAGAAAGGTCAATCTCTATCACTTCACCGTATTCTGCTCCTTCGCGGGCGTAAATCGGGGTCCAGTCTTTTTCCCGCTTCTGGGCGGCCAAAAATCGCCTTGTTACTTCGTCTGAAGGAAACAGTGAGGTCCAGGCACCTGATTCCGCCCCCATATTGGCAATAGTAGCACGATCCGGCACAGTGAGCGTCTTCACTGCCGGACCTCCGTACTCTATGATCTTCCCGAGACCGCCTTTAACAGTAAGGTTTCCCAGGAGGTGAAGAATCACATCCTTTGCTCCTACCCAGGGTGACAGTTGCCCTGTCAACCGAATAAAGGTAACCCGGGGTACCGTCATATAAAAAGGGGCTCCTGCCATGGCAAGGGCAACGTCCATGCCGCCGGCCCCAATTGCCAGCATTCCAAGCCCCCCGGCAGTGGGTGTGTGACTGTCAGATCCCAGAAGGGTCTTTCCCGGCGCGCCGAAGCGCTCTAAATGTACCTGATGGCAGATACCGTTACCGGGACGCGAGAACCAAACTCCATAGCGTGCCGCAGCAGACTGCAAAAAAAGATGATCGTCCGCGTTCTCACGGCCTGTCTGCAAGGTGTTATGATCAACGTAGGATACCGAGAGCTTCGTTTGAACGCGGTTAACCTCCAATGACATGAATTCCAGATATACCAGGGTGCCGGTTGCATCCTGGGTAAGGGTCTGGTCAATCCTGATGCCAATCTCCGCACCCGGAACAAGATCTCCTTCAAGCAAATGCGCGGCAAGTATTTGCCCTGTTATATGATCTTTGTAAGCCATTTTGCCTTACCATTAAAGCTACGTTTTTTGTGCCTGAATGTGTGCCCTGATTTTCAACTTTCTTTCATACTATACTCTTAAAAGCAAAGAAAATATTGGAGTTCCATCCGATCAACTGATAATTTTTCTGGTCGATAATAAAATTATCTGCTAAGTTCTTATTCAAATATACGTGAGGTGAGAAGATATGAAAAAAATCGCCAGCTTAACCCTTGATGGGAAGACCTATGAATTGCCTGTTGTGATAGGATCTGAAGGTGAAACGGCTATTGACATTTCCAAGGCGCGTAAAGAAACCGGGTTCATAACACTTGATCCGGGCTTTGCAAATACCGGCAGCTGCCAGAGCAGCATCACCTTTATGGACGGGCAAAAAGGGATTTTGCGATACAGGGGAATTCCGGTGGAACAACTCTCAGAACATTCAACCTTTGTAGAAACCGCCTACCTCCTGATCAACGGCGAACTTCCTACAAGGAAAGAATTGAGCAGATTTTCCATCATGCTTAACGACCATTCCCTGGTACACGAGGATATGCGCGCATTTTTTGAAAATTTTCCAAAAAGGGCACATCCCATGGGGATCCTTTCCTCCATGGTCAATGCCTTAAGGGCGTTCTATCCCGAACTTCCTGAGCGTTCGGATGAGGAAGAGATAAACATTACTTTTGCCAGGCTGCTTTCCAAGGTAAGGACCATGGCCGCCATGTCCTATAAAATGTCTTTAGGGCATAAGGTAATATATCCAAGGCATGACCTGACCTACTGTGCCAACTTTTTGAACATGATGTTTGATTCTCCTGTCCGTCCGTACGTAATTGACGAGGACCTTGTAAAGGTCCTCGAGGTCTTCTGGATCCTGCACGCTGACCATGAACAGAATTGTTCAACAGCGGCGGTCCGGCTGGTTGGCAGCGCGCGTGTCAATCTTTACGCGGCCATCTCAGCAGGCATAGCCGCCCTCTGGGGCCCCCTGCACGGAGGGGCCAACCAGGCTGTGATCGAAATGCTCCAGCAGATTTATGATAATGGAGGGGACCCTGCACCCTTTATTGTTAGGGCTAAGGACAAAAATGACACCTTTCGATTGATGGGTTTTGGCCATAGTATATACAAAACCTACGATCCCAGGGCACGCATCATGGAAAAAACATGCCACAAGCTCCTGGAAAAACTGAACCGGGATGATCCCCTATTAGACATTGCCAGGAGGCTGGAAGAGGTTGCTGTAAAAGACTCCTATTTCATAGACCATAATCTATATCCCAATATTGACTTTTACAGCGGCATAGTTCTCAGGGCCATAGGGATTCCGCTTGACATGTTTACTGTCATGTTCGCCATTGGCCGGCTGCCCGGCTGGATCAGCCAGTGGAAAGAAAGCATTGATGACCCCAAGTGGAAACTCCATCGTCCCCGTCAGATCTATATCGGGCCAAAGATGCGGGATTATATCCCCATTGACGAAAGAAGTTGAGATTAAAAGGAAGAGCATCCACGCCCAGAGGTCGTGGCCTTGATTTGCCCCTGGAAGGGGTTAAAGCGCTATGAAGAAAAAAGTGCCTAAAATGCCTAAAGTTTGAAGTGCCTAAAGTTGTGGTACGCCTTCGGCGTGCTATTTATAAAACAACGTCTCAGGGATTTGCCCCCTTTTGTCTGCTAATTGGTGTCATAGAGTAATTTTTTTTAAAAATAGCAGAATTCATTAACTTTAGGCATTTTAGGCACTTTAGATCACTTTAGGCACTTATGTCCCGCCGTGGAGGGATTAAAGGCAGAGCCGATTGGCTCTGACCATGCCCATCGAAGATCCCGCTATGCGGGGAAGGACATGGTTTTAAAATCGAAAAAAACTAATACCTTATTGTTTATCCAGGATTTCCCTGATCTTCAGGGACAACTGCCTTATTGTAAAAGGCTTCTGAACAAATCCATCGCAGCCGCGATCCAGTATCCCGGCGGCCTGACTATTTATGCTGTATCCGCTTGAAAGCAGGACCTTGATATCGGAATTTATTTCCTTCAACACGTCATAAGTTTCTCCCCCTCCCATATCCGGCATAATCATATCAAGTACGACCATATGTATATTATCGTGATTTTCCCTGTAGACTTCTATTGCCTCTTTCCCACCCCTGGCTAACAAGACCTGGTAACCCATTGTATTCAGCATCTGTTTCCCGATATCAACTATTATATCTTCATCATCAACAAAAAGAATTGTCTCTGTTCCCCGGACAATTTCACCCTCAATGTTGGTCTCGGATCTTAACTCTGTGCGCCCTTCTTTTATTGCCGGTAGATAAAAATTAACTGTAGTACCTTTGCCTATCTCACTATAGACGTTAATATAGCCTTCATGGTTTTTTATAATCCCGTAAGCAGAAGCCAATCCCAGACCTGTCCCCCTGCCCATCTCTTTGGTTGTAAAAAACGGGTCAAATATCCTTTGAAGTGTTCCCTCATCCATTCCGACTCCGGTATCAGTCACGGATATTTTTACATAATTGCCGGGCTTCACAAAAAACTTATTCATGGAGCTTTCATCAATAACGACATTTTCCGTCTCAAGATACAGGTTCCCGCCTCCCGGCATGGCCTGCCATGCGTTGACAAAGAGGTTTAGAAGTACCTGTTCAATCTGCCCGCGGTCTACGTTCACGGTCCAGATGTCTCCCTGATATTTTGGATGGATTGATATCTCCTTTTTCGTTCTGCCGAACATCTCGGAATTTTTCTCTATTAACTCATTTATCTCTGTAGCCCTGACCTCATATTTTCCGCCCCTGGCAAAGCCTAAAAGCTGCTTGGTGAGCCCTGCTCCATTAAGGACATACTGCTGGATGTTTTTCAGCCTCTCGTAAGAGGGATGACCGGAATCGATATCTAATAACATTAATGAGGCATTCCCCTGTATGGCCATAAGCAGGTTGTTGAAGTCATGGGCAATGCCACCTGCCAGGGTACCAATGGCCTCCATCTTGGTTGCCTGCCTGAGCTGGGCCTCAAGTTTCCTCGTTTCGGTAACGTCCTCATATGTTACGAGCTGATTTTTATTCTTTAGCATCACTGGCCTGAAGCGGATATTTTTTATTGAGCCGTCCTTGCATGTGACCTTGAACTCCTGTGGTCTTAAGGCCCTCGGTTTTGCCTCCTTCAAATCATTAATCCATGTGGAAATAACCTCCTGTCTGTATTCCTGATCAGGAAATGCAAGTTTAAACCAGGTCTTTCCGTTCGGGATATCACCTAATGTATAACCAAATATCCCGGTAAATTCAGGATTTACATATTCATATGCCCCATCAGGATTGATGATCGACATGCCAAAGGGCGCATCCATTGCCAGGGATTCAAATCTTTCTTTTTCGTTTATTAATTTTTCTTCTATTAGTTTCCAATCGGTTATGTCCCGAAAAATGCCCCGGAACCCAACGGTATGCCCCCCCGCGTCCTTTATCAGGGATATGGAGGCCGAAATGAATCCCCTGGTCCCGTCTTTTTTTGTAAATTCCCAGTCAAGCAATTTGATAGGTATCCCTGTTTTGAATACTTTATTGAACACCTGATAAACCTTCTTTGCAGTATCCTTGTCCATTAATTGCCGGCTGTTAATGCCCATAAATTCATCTCTTGAATAGCCGATAATTTTACAAAGCGAATCGTTCACGAATGTAAAGGTTCCGGTAATATCACACTCGTAATAGCCTTCCTCAATACTTTCGACGATGGTCCTGTATTTTTCTTCACTTGCCTCTAATTTTTCTTTTTTAACAGTCGTTGTTGCAAGCTGAACTATCATCTGGTTGAAGTCTTCTATTAATTCTCCCACATCACCTGACATAGTGGATCTTACCTGTACATCAAGATTTCCTTGATTGACTGCCCTTGTAGCTTCTCGAAGCCGGGTGATGGCACGGGAAAAATACATCCCCATCCAGTACGCTAAGGCAAGGATAATCACAATTCCCAGACCCATAAACAGAAATCCCGCCGTTCTGAGAGCTTGTATTTGGCTGTTAACAGTGCTCATCAGGTAGCGTGTTGTACTGCGGGAGACGTCCTGGGCGGCCCCCGAATGGATTGAGTGAACTCGTCTATATAGGTAGTTGCCGCAACTCCAAATCGAACACCATCCGAGGTGCTTACACCAACCGGCGCTATGTACATGAATTTGTCCCGTATTTCCCCGTCAGGTTCTTTCCACCGGTAGTACCCGTGAGAATATTTTCCGTTCAGGCTGGCCTCCATAACAGCCCAGAACCCGGGCAGTTTTTCCGATAAAGAATGCAGGTCTACATTTTCTATTTTGGGACTTTTGTGAAAGCGATTAATGGCAGTATCAGAATCCTGCACGGCCGTGTATCCTGTTTTTCCCACCGGTTGAATGGCGATTTCCCTGAATTTTGTGTGATTTTGCAGGTCTTTGACCGTCATCTCAGGGTGGGTCTGGAGGAATAATTCCAATTGAAGGGCCACATCTAACGTCTTTTGTCGGATAAAATCTTCCGCCATCTGCCTCAATACGGCTTCACTGCGTTGCCACTGTTCCTCCTGTCCCTCTTGAATGGCACGATCGGTTTCAGCGGGGAATTGAATGGCGAATATGTTTATCAAAAGGGTAAAGATTAAAACAGGAAGCAAACCCGCTATGAGTGTCATAACTATCAACCGGGTGCTTAATCTTTTCGGTAAAAACCCTGAAATCTGCATAATAATCACCTTTTGATGAACTCGTAGAAAGTCTTCATCTGTCTTTTTTTTTGTCATTCCCGCGGAGGCGGGAATCCAGTCATTTCAAGCAGTTTTGGACTCCCGCCTTCGCGGGAGTGACGGTAGTTTGGACTTTTTACGAGACTGTCACCTTTTCAATTAATCAAAAACATTATCAGCCTTTAAAACAATATTGCGCTTGATTTTAATATGCAATTGCTGTGCCTTTTTCAGATTAAGAGAAAACTTTTTCATGGTAGGCAGCTGTGAAGGAATCGTTCGCGGGTCAACACCTCCCAGCACCTTGACTATGGGGTCTGCGGCCTGCCGCCCGATCTCGTAGAAATCGCAGTGCACAGCCATCAATGCGCCGTCTTCCACAAATTTTCTTGCCACGGCCAAAACCGGTATCCTTTGCTCGTCTGATAAACGAATGATCTTTTTAAGATTTTCAGGTAGCCCTAAAACAGGGTCAGTCGGTATGTAGATGGCATCGACTTTTTGCGCTAATGATTGAACTATTTTTCCAAGTTGAGGTAATTTCTCTATTGGCAAAGAAATCGTAAACTGGCTCCAGCCAAATTCAGGGGCAGCCACAGCGGCTTCTTTACCGGTGGACACGGCCTGGGGCATCTCGGTGCAATAGATAATGCCCATCATTTTTACTCCGGGAAGGGCCTCCTTGACAATCTCAAATTGTTCCTTCACCGGAACCTTCATGCTGACGCCGGTAATATTTCGTCCCGAATCATCAAAATCATGGATAATACCGGTAGCCTTTGGGGCTCCAACAATAGAAAATACAATGGGAATCTGCTTGTTTTCAGTGGCCTTAAGGGCCGCGAGACTACTCCCTGTTCCTAAGGAAACTATTACATCAACCTCTTTTTTCACAAATTCCCGGGCGATTTTTAGCGCCAGGGTTTTATCCTGCTCCGCATTCCTGTAGCTGATTTTCAAATTCACCCCTTGCTTAAAGCCTTTCACACTAAGACCATCAAGCACACCTTTATAGGTCAGTTCAAATGGCCGGACCTTTTCCGTCCACTGCAGGACCCCGATATGAAAGACATCGTCTTTCGCCCCGCACCCGAAAAAGGCAAAATAGATCAGCGCTGGAACTGCAATCAAAACTAATAGTTTAAGACATCTTCTCATGGCTTTACTCCATTCAATTCCACAATATCTCCTTTACCTTGCGCCTTGCGCCTTGCGCCTTACGCCTTGCGCCTTGCGCCTTGCGCCTTGCGCCTTACGCCTTATATCACATATGCCCCAATGTACCGTTCTATGAGAGTTTCATCAAGACCCTCCCTGTCCATTTTTACGGCAAGGGGAAGATACTCCAAGATATCCTGGGCAGTTATGCCGTCTTCACCCTCATCTTCTGCCGCAAGATCGCCCGAAAGGCCGTGAATGAATACGCCCTTTCCTACGGCTTCCTCAAGCGATAGTCCCAGGCAGCACATTGCGGCGATTGTACCTGCAAGCACATCCCCTGAGCCTGCCGTTGCCATACCGGAATTACCTGTCATGTTTATAAGAACCGTTTCGTCAGGATATCCTATCAGCGAATGAGCGCCTTTTAATACGATAACTGAATTCAGGTCTTGAGCGGTGCGCTTAAGGACATCTAATTTCGCTGTGTCTATTTCACTGACACCCATATTGGTTAACCTGGACATCTCACCCAAATGAGGCGTTAAAATGGTCCCTGCCTTTCTTTGTTTTATGATCTTTATGTCTTTACACAGGGCCGTAATACCGTCACCGTCTATGAGCAGGGGTTTGTCGATCTCTTTTGCCAATTCCCTTGCCAATTCCTGGGTTTCTTCCTCAAGGGACAGTCCGGGACCCAGTACCACCATATCAACTTTCTCTGACATCTTTAAAAGCGCTTCTTTATTTTCAAGGGAGATGCTTCCTGGACCTGTCTCTTTTTGGGGAACAAATACGATCTCACTTCCCTTGTTTGCAATAAATGGCGCCATAGATGCCGGTGCGGCAAGCCGTGAATACCCGCCACCGGCCTTCATAAAAGAAAGCGCGGCAAAATAGGGCGCGCCAAAATAGTTAGAAGCGCCCGCAATAAACAGGACATCGCCAAAATAACCCTTATAACCGTTCTTGTTCCTTGCGGGAAGTGCCGGCGGGTCATTGAGCTCAATCTTCATCGAATCCGTGTTATACATTGATGGGGGAAAGGATATGTGTGTGACATATAGTTTACCGCACAGATCATATCCCGGAAAAAGCATATTGCCTGTTTTGGGAAGGCCAAAGGTGACGGTGTAGTCCGCTCTAACTGCCGTACCCATTACCTTGCCCGTGTCCCCGTGTACCCCCGAGGGAATGTCGACGCTGAACACGATTTTTCCGCTCCGGTTTATCAGGTCAATTACGTCTTTATATATTCCCCCGACATCCCGTGCTAAGCCCGTACCAAATATAGCGTCCACTAAAGCGTCCGAGTGTGCCACATCTGTTCTTATGGATTCAATGGAATCAATCTCACGCATTTCAATGGGAAGTCTGGATGCGATGTCCATGTTTAATTTTGCAGCGCCCTTGAACTTATCCGGGTTGCCTAAAAGAAAAACCTGAACGTCCCCGCCATTTGAATGGATCTTCCTGGCTATAACAAATCCGTCTCCACCGTTATTTCCTATACCGCAGAACACAATGAATCTCCTGTCCCTTATTCCGAACTCCTTTGAGATGACAAAACAGGTGGACTCACCGGCATTTTCCATCAATAGTTCATCCTTAATGCCAAACTGTTCTATTGCGGTCCTGTCTAACTCCCTCATCTCAGAAACACTGCTAACTTTCATTTCTCACCTCCAAAATCAAACTCCATCTTGGCTTTTAAATTCATATCTCCACACTTTGAACTTAGTTCGCTTCGCTCAACCCTGTTTTTCCTTAACCAACAGACCTTCGGTCTGATAGGTTCAATGACTGCAACGTTGCAATATCCAATTGTCAAAGAACAGAAAAATCCTCTAAGTTAATTGCATATTTTGTTTCTCGAACGTAGTGCAGGGCCTCAGCCCTGCATCTCAAGGCAGAGATTCAGCCTTGCATTTCAAGGCAGAGCTGAAGCTCTGCGCTACAAGGACACACCGAAGTTGAGTTATGGGCGTTGTATGAAAATATATTTTCCTCAAGCTGCGAAATTCCGCCTGGGGCGGTATATAAAATCTCGATAAAGTCTGGATTTTATAACTTGTTAAATTCAATTACGCTAACAGCGTAACGCTGGTAGCGTAATGGGTTTTTCCGCTCACCAGGTGCATTGTATCCATTTTTTGAAAAACAGATCATAGATTACATAACTGCCGTTTTTTTGTTGAACAAGTTCCTTTATTACCAGCCTTTTCAATGCCTTCTGGATAGATGAAGATGAACCAAGGCCGTATGTTTCTAAAAACATTTTGCTGAAGACTTCCGGGTATTCCTCATTAGCTAATGCAACCATCAGGTTCTTTTGCTTGATTGTCAGTTCTTCCCATATGGCAACATAAACGCTTGATTCTCTTGAAATAAGGATATCAAGAGCCTCATCAACATCTGCTTCGGTAATCACCCTGCTACCCATGCATAATTCCCATAAAACATGGCAAAGCATCTGAAAATAATAGGGATGACATTCAGTATTATTCAATATGCTGTTTAATTCATTTCGACTAATAACAATATTCTGATCTGAAAATTTCTTTTTAGCAAAAAGGCTCAACTCTTTTTGATCAATTTTATCCAGTGGAAAGTGTTTTCCGCTTTTATAAAAAGGACGGTTGGGGTTGTTAAATATATCCCGCATCAAATGTGTCTTACTTCCCATAAATATATAGGAAATATTCCTGTGATTTTGAAATGCAGACCTCATTTTCCTTTCGATTTCATCATCATCGAAATTCGCGATTTCCTGAAACTCATCAAAAACTACAACGGCTGTTTTCTTTTTCTGGTCAGCCACTTTTTTTACAGCAACAAGAAGATCATCGATATGTGGTGAAATATTTAAAGTACGATCAAACTCAAATTCAAAATGAACAGACTGCCCATCCATCACAACCTTTGGGATAATCCTGGGAAGGTATTCCTTTATTTTTTTCGCGATTTGACGGACACCTCCGGGGATTCCGGTTGATATTGCACCGGCATATATCTCGATAAACTTCCTTTTATTGATAGCCGGATACAGGTCAATATAAAAGGTAAGTATTCCTTTCGCCTTCACCTTACGCAGGACCTGTTTAATAAGTGAGGTCTTCCCATATCTCCTTGGAGAAAATATAATTACATTCTGACAGTTTATGATATCTGCAACGAGCTCCTTGATTTCCCGAGTCCTGTTACAAAAATTCTCGCCGCTTACCGTTTCACCATATACAAAAGGGTTTTTCACTGGTTTTTCCCCTCGATTGTTTGTTTATATTTGATCATTCCTTGAAAATATCTATGGCAGCAAAGGAAAATTAAAAAAAATCTCTTCCTTAGCGTAAATCATACAGGCATAGTACTGCTACCCAACCAGACGGCAGCATCTCCGGCGCCTCATCCATCTCCTTTCCATATTTGACAACCATCTCCAGAAAATATTTGGCATGGAAGAATGCTTCAACAAATGGCCGTGTATGATATGTCCATTTTTCATTGTGTTCATGTTCAAATTCCTTTCCACTGGCACCCTCTTTGATGATTTCCTCAGAATATTCACCAATTCTGTTGTATATTTCAAACACATGCCAAAATATAATCAGAGTCGGGTCGCAATATTCAACACACTTGTCAAGTTTTGTGACCTTGCCCCACTATGACTAAAGGCCATTATACAGGTATTATGGATAAAAGCATCAACCCTACTATGTTAACAAAAAAACGGACATGGCGGAAAGGAAAAGTATTTCCCTGAAAGCGAAATTCACAAATCCAAATCCCCCCCATTCTCATTGAGCCAGCGTGCATATTCTTCATAGTCAGGCATAACCCGAGCCACCAGACTCCAAAATCTATCCGTATGACCACGCTCAATCATGTGAACCATCTCATGAACCAATATATAGTCAAAGACCCAGACAGGCGCCATGACCGAACGCCAGTTGAAATTAATGCTTCCGTTTTTGCCACACGATGCCCAGCGATGGCTGAGGTCCAAAATCCTGACATCTTTTACCTTCACCCCGATCCTTTTGTTATACCTTGGTATGCGTTCTTTAAGCCGCTTTTTGATCTGCTTTCTGTACCACGACACAAAATGATTCCGCGCATTGGCCTTTTCCGTTTCCACAAGCTCAAAATACCCGTGCCATAAACGCAACGGGGCCGCTTTCGATGATCTGCCTGATTTAATTCCGGCATCATCAAGGTTGATCTTTTTTATCGCTTTGCGCAATCTTCCGGTCAGCAATACATCACGGAAGCTATCCCGCTCCGTGAGATACGGCACATCAATATCACCCTCAATATGGTCCCAGTCCATTCCCTTAAGCTGCTCAATAAAAGGAATTTCAACATAAGTTTTTTCATCGGGGGATTGTGCCATACGTCCTTTGTTACCCTCTTTTTTACCCCTTTTAAAGGGTATTACCCTTTTTCTGCCAAATTGCCCCAGGACCCCGGCCCAGGCATTCCACTAATCCGGCCTTTTGTAGGTTCCTTAGCACTTTTCGTACCATATCCCGGCTAACGCCCATGCATGTGCGTTCAAGTTCATAGAGTGTGAATGTTCCTGTAAATGCCTTAACTGCTGCCTCGACCTGTTCTGTTTTTGCTCCGCGAGGGCTTTTTAGCTGGGCCACGCGATCCTCAAATTCACGGTAAGCGAATTTAAGAATGGAGAGAAGGTAATTGATGTAAGGCCACGGATCGTGCTTGCCTTCATGCCAGCCCTGCGAGCTTTGCTCAAGCGTTTCATAATAGCGTTCTTTGTTTTGTTCAGTTAGCCGTTCCAGACTGATATAGCGGCCAACCTCAATGCCTGAGTGGTAACAGGTCAGCAACAAAAGAAGCCGGGAGACGCGGCCATTACCATCGCGGAAGGGATGAATGCACAGGAAATCGAGATTCAAGGCGGCCAGAAGGACAAAAGGGTGAACCCATCGTTCTCGAAGCCCTCGTGACCAGAGTTCAATCATTTCACTCATAGCTTGCGCTGTTTGATCTGCTGGAACCGTTTCAAAGCGCACTCGCTGGCGCCCATCTGGGTATTTCTGGATGATGTCAATATTCTTTTCCTTATACTTGCCCGCATCCCATATCTGCCCGCGCGAGAGTTCATGAAATTTCAGGATAGTTACCTCTGAAACAGGAATTTCCCCGGCCTGTTCATGGATGATTCGCAGAGCATCACGGTAGCCCCGGACCTCCTCTTCATCCCTATCCTTCAAAAGCGTCTTTTCCAAAACGACGGTTCTGATCCGGGACTGGTCAATATTTACGCCTTCAATACGGTTTGAAGAAACGGCGCTTTCAATTAAGGCATGTTCACGAAGCATCTTGAGTTTTTGAGGCGACTGATGAGTGAACAATTCCTGCTTACCCTGCGCTTTACTCAAATCGGCCATATACCAACTGGCGATTGTGGGGATCGTAGATGGTTCCGCAGAAAATTGTCGCAATGTCATCATAATGGTTTCTTTCCTTTTTTGTCGTTCATAGTAACCTGTACAATTTTTGCACAGGTTGAATCACACAATAATTCACCGTTTTATCTTTCCGTAAAAAGGCGCAGAATACACAAAAGACCAGAAATCTGCCCCCCCCCCAACACATCTCGTATTCCTGCTTTGACTCTTAAGTTTGATGGACTCGTAAAAATTCAGAGATCAAATTTCTAATGCTTATAACCTCCTGATATTACTTAGACCCTTTTTTATCCTTGCGTATTTTGTGCCTTTTTGCGGCTGTATCAAGTTTATGACACCAATTTCATAAATCAATTCCCACTGACAAAAGCTCCTGATAAAATCCTCCAGAACATCCGTCCCGTCCCAAAAACGCCAATATTTCAAGGATATCCCCTGTTTTCCTATTAAATCGGACACTTCTGCTTTCCGATACACTTGATTTTAGGAAAATGTTTAGCTGTTACGGCAGGGAAGAAAAACTTTAATCATCAAATCAGATCAATCCTTTGGATTTCAGACGAATATTTAGAGGTGTTTGTTCTGTGGTTTGCTGGGTCTGATTTATAAATGCAAGCCTTCGCTCAATGTCCCGATTAAGTGCATCTTGATGATCCCAGTAATAGGCCAATGCCGAGTATATTTGTCCCAATCCTATCTGACTGTTTTAATTTTAATATATCATGAAACCAAATATTTCTCCAATTGAATTATTTAAAATCAATTTACCTGCCAATCCGGACATCCCCCTTTTCCTGAGTAAATAAGCCCTCGTGGTTTCGAGGTGAACTCCGCTGCTTCGCCAAGCGTGATGTCCTTCCAATCCGTCATTGTGGCAGCGCCCTTCTATTTCTTGCCATATTTAGTCTTGCCTTCCTTCACCCCAAAAACCCGATCGGTTTCCTCGGAGGGTCAGGCGGCGGCAATAACAGTGGGCGAATTTTGTCAAACAGATCCTTCAACTGGGTATCGTGAACGAGTAGGATTTTCTCAATCTGATCGAGACGTTTCTCAAGATCACGCCGCGACGTGAGTTCCTCTCGCATTCGTATAAAGGCACGAACAACATAAATGCTCATGGATACAGCCGTTTTGCTCTTGAGAATGTTTGCGGCCATCAGCGCCCCGTGCTCGGTGAATGCATAGGGAGGGTACTTCCGGTGCTGTCCGCGCCTTAAGGTCGCATTTTGCGATCTTAAACGTCGAACCTCCTCCCACTCGTCTGGAGTAATCCGAAACATGAAATCATCAGGGAACCGGTCCGCATTTCGCTTGACCTGTTCGTTCAACCCCTGTTTTCTCTTAACCACTAATCCCTACATCCCTATCCTCCCTAATCCCTTGCCACCACAGGCGGCACGCAATCCCTTCGTATCAGGTCAATGATTCCAACATCTCCCGACCGTCTGATCGACCCAAAGGATTTGGAGTCGCAATCCCTTCGTTATCAGGTCCCGCCTTTCAGGATGACAGGAACTAAGTGACTAGGGACTAAGTGGCTAATAAAAACATGGCAGTTATTTCTTTATCTCCTGCACTAATCCCTAACCACTAATCCCTATACTCTCTATTCCCTATCCTCCCTAATCCCTTGCCGCCTCTGGCGGCACGCAATCCCTTCGTAAGTCAGGTCAATTCTAATCAAACCCCGCAAGATAGCAGACGAATCCTTATGGAAGTCGCAATCCCTTCGTTATCAGGTCAATGATTCCAACCTAATTCTACGAAGAAATTACAAGCGACAAGATGTATTGAAGAAAGCAAGAGAGTCCAGGTCATAAATACAGAATATATCAG
>JAUWMR010000046.1 GCA_030613055.1 Desulfobacteraceae bacterium | reverse complement strand
GTCCTCATCAAGAGTGACGTTTTTTGTTTCAAGGTATAACTCCCCCCCTCCAGGCATTGCTTGCCAGGCATTTACATAAAGATTCATCAAAACCTGCTCAATCTGACCCTGGTCTGCTTCTACTGTCCATACATCTTTCTGATACTTTTCGTGAATCTTGATCTCCTTCTTTGTGCGGCCAAACATACTGGAGCTTTTTTTGATCATTTCGTTAATGTCGGTTGTTTTGATTTCATATTTTCCGCCTCTGGCAAAACCTAAAAGTTGCCTGGTGAGATCTGCCGCGCTCTTAACATAGTCCTCTATTCCTTTGAGGTGTTCAAAATCAGGATGGGAAGAATCCTTATCCATTAGCATCAGAGAGGTGCGTCCCTGGATACCCATGAGCATATTGTTAAAGTCATGAGCTATGCCACCACCTAATGTGCCAATAGCTTCCATTTTCTGCGCTTGTTGAAGTTGTGCTTCAAGTCGGGATTTATCAGTAACATCATGGGCTATTTCAACAATACCGACCAAGTTTCCTCTATCGTCAAAAACCGGCTCAGCTTTTAGATCCAATATTGTCCCATCCAGAGTATGCCTGATAATCTGTTCTGTCTTTTTTGTTCTGAAGACTTTCACTGAAGGACAACCATCGCAGGGTTTTTTCGGGTCATCACCCCAAAATTCATGGCATTTATGCCCTATCATCTCTTCAGGGGACTTATTAGCCGAATCAGCAGCGGCCTTGTTTATCCATAGTATTTCCAGATTTTTGTTGACAAACCTTAGGTTTGTTGTGAGCCCGTCCAATATGGCCTTTTTTTCTGCCTCGCTTTCCCGCAGCGCTTCCTGTGCTTCTTTTTGTCTTTTATGTTTCAATCCCATCATTGCTACCATCTCCGCAAAGTTGGTGAGAAAATCAAGAATGCCAGGAAGGGTTTCCTTCGTCACTAGAGGAACCTTAGATAGGGCATCTAAATAAGCTGTTTCCTCGAACCCATATGTAGTGGCTTGTCGGCGAAAAAATTCCCTATCAGGCGTTTTCAGGAGAAACTGCCCAACAAAGGCATTAGCTATATGCTCATCTTCTATTATGATTGGCGATGCAGCATCAGTCAGGCCATTTCGACATTGGTAAATAGAGAACCGTTTTCCCTGCTGTAATTCATTAGCAAGTTGCGTATCGCTTTCAATGCATTTCTCGCATGTCCGTTCGTTCACACGATGAAAATCTGTACAGATTCTTTGCCACCGCGATCCGACAAGAACTTCACCTTCTAAATCGATAATCGCCGCTGCTATTCCTACCGCATCACAGAAACTGTCGAGAAGCCTTTGGTTTTTTTCAATGTCAATTAGATCGGAGAGTTTATACTTCATAACTTACCCCTTCACAATTGGCTATGCGTGAAAAAATTTTCCACATAGAAGTAAAATGGTTGATTTTGATAGGAGATAGAGGTTCTTCAGCGGTTTAGGATACTTGCATAATGCTGAATTTTACCCTGATTTCAGTATACCATATCATTTGTTGACTATTTTGTAGCCTTAAAACTGAACCCCAATTGCCTTGTTCTTTACTTTTCCCGAATTCAAGTACGCTGTATAAATTCTTTAGTCACAGGAAAATTAAGTATACCTCTGTTAGTGATATATATCCAGCCGGAATCTGGGCACAAGTTTTTTTGCCATATATTCTATGTAACGCCCTTAAAAAGTCAATCAACGAGGTGATGATTATCGCCTCCCCTTACCCACAACTTCTCCAGTAAACCCGGGATATATTACCACTACTAATACTTGTATGATATAAGTTTAAATGGAACAGATCAATATTTCGGGGGTTATACTTATTACCACGAAGGGCACGAAGAGACAGAGTACAAAAAAATCCAATTTCCAATTATCAATAACCAATGTCCAATGAAAAACACTTAAAATATGGAAATTTATCATTCGACCTGTCCGCCGGACGGCCCGTCCGCCGTAATACTATGGATGGCGGGCAGACTGGTATTGGATATTATCTCACGGTCGCGTCCATAGACGGCTGAATTATTGAGAATGATATTGAATTTCAGATCAGGCCCTTCTCGCGGAGTATCGTGTGGTGTAATTCGGCAAAATTAGTGGCAGGCAATTCTCCTGTTTTATCAGGCCTTAGTTTTATTCTTGCCGCATCGGTAGGGCATCTGCTGACGCACACACCGCAACCGATGCACCAGTCCTGATCAACCACTGGGACATCATCTTCCATTCTCACGGCATCAACCGGACAGATCTCAGCACATTCGCCACAACCCGTGCATGCATCCAGGTCCGTTTCCCTGATAAAATAAGTTGCCATGATAATATCCCTCGGGATCTTTCTTCTTTTGAGAGCCCCCACATTCCAGCATGCACACCCGCAGCAATTACAGTTATGCTTTATGTCACCCACGGCATTGTCAACAAAATGCACTAATCCCGCTTCCTCACTCTGTTTTATAATTTCCCGCGCCTCATCTCTTGTTATTTCCCTGCCCAATTTTTTGTCAATCACATATCGCGCGATTTCATCAAATTTAATGCAGACCTCTGTGGGATGTTCGCAGGGCCTGCCCCTCAGCCTGGCTACCATGCGACAGGAACAGTGACACACGGCAAAGTCCGTGGCCTTCTCAATGACACTTTCCATGGCATGGTGGGGATAAACAGATTGGAATTCAGGCTCAATGGTCTCTGATACCGGAATATATCTGTAAGCTTTTGTCTCAGAACTGTACGCCTTCCGTGTCACCTCACGGTTAAAATATTTTGCTACAAGGGCAGCCATATTCCTCGCATGGGGTGTATCATCACCTTTCCAGAAAAAGGTCTGGGGAAATGAAAAGCCGACCTGCTGAAGGGCATATCCCTTCTTTCCGTCTTCGGTTATAGCTGAAAAAAGTAATCCCCGTTTGGAGAGTCCATCCAACATCTCTTCCGCTTCTACCTGGGTAAGCTCAACCTTGCCGGCAATTTCATCTGCCGCGACGCATTGAAGCGGCATAACCCGGGTTGGAATTGCCAGCGCCACCTCAGCTTCAGTGGGGCTGAAATTTTCTCTCAGGATCTGCACCAGATCTTCTGTCGGAGGATACCCCATTCCAAGAAAAGAAAGGTGTTGAGCCAATCGTTCGTACACATCTTTTTCCGCCATTTATTTACCCTCCATAAAAATCTTACCTTTTTGAATTCTGGAATAATAATAATATAAATTTGCTTTTTTGCAAACAGGAATTTTCTACTTTCCCTTGCTTCCAACTTTCATGTCTTTCGATTCAATCTTTAAGCCTTCCTTTGCTTCAGCATTTATCGCGTGTCTCGGGAATCGATATTAGGCGGTTTAAAACACGTTCGAAAAGTTGACTTTTTCATCGATTGTCTTCTTGATTTTGAAAAATGGCCATGGTATTATAACCATGTCATTTCGTTTTCATTAGTCATGAAAAACAGTTATTCAAAGACACGGCCTTTCAGTTTGATAGCAAGGGAATACTTTGGCTATCTTGGAAAACACCTTCCCCATCAATGCGCCAGTGATGAATTCTATTTCCTTCCCCGCTCAGAAGCCGCGGTTCAGCATCTGAGCAGGCTGGATGATCTCACGCCAGGAAAAATCGAGGACCACATCCGGCATATACGGGACCTTTTGAGCCAGCTCTCGCAAGAGGACTGCGATGACTTAGAGGATTACATAGATCGCCTGCTCCTTGCCCAGAGCATGGAAAGCTTTATCAGGGAGTTCGATGATGCAGAAGTCTGGAGGAATGACCCAACCCTTTATGTCAAAATACCTCTTTTTGCAACGGATCACATTATTTCTCAACGCCATATTTCACCTGAGCAGATAAAGCCAGATCTTCTCAACCTTTTCGCCCGGATTCCCTCGTTTCTCAGTTTGGCCACTGACAGTCTCCGGTCCCCTCCGGAGATATTCCTCCAGGTGGCTGTTGATATGATCCGGGATGCACTTGATTTTTACAACCGTGATGTCCGGTCGTTTATTGAAGAAACCATGGGAAGAGACAGGGAACTTCTTGCAAAAAACAAAGAGGTCTTAGACGCATGTGAACGATATAAAAAGGATTTGCTTCAATTATCCCCAAGAGGCTCATTTGCCATCGGAGAGGATGGACTTAAAAAGATACTTACCGCCAGCCTGAGTTATCACAGATCCCCCGGGGAAATACTTGAGATTGCCCGATATGGCTATCACAAAACCCTGGAAAACATCCGGGCCCTGGCCAAAAAAATAGACAGCAACAAGACCTGGGATATTATCATCAACGAACAGCTCCCTTCTGTGTCTTCGGAAGCAGGATCAATTCATTTGTATGAGAGAGAAGTGCAAAACCTCCGCCGCTTCTTTTACTCACAGGATATTATTACAATTCCTTGCGGCGAGAAAGTTGCTGTTCTTAAAACCCCGCCCTATCTGGAATCCCTGAGGGCCACTGCATCGTATAAGGCACCACTGACAGGAGATGCAAAAGCAAGTGGCGTTTTTTACATCACTCCCGGAAAAGAAGACCTGCAAATGATATCCAGTCACTGTCCCTATTTATCGGCACATGAGACATATCCCGGCCACCACATCCTGGATCATATTCGAATTCATCATCCCAATCCGATCCGCAGGCAGATTGAATCGCCTCTTTTCTACGAGGGATGGGCCTGTTATTCAGAGCAGCTTTTAGACGAATTTGGGTATATTCATGACCCCCGCCAGAAGCTTGTCCAGCTACAACGGCAATTATGGCGTTGTATCAGGGCCATATTAGACGTGGAGCTTCAGCGAGAAAAGATGACCTTAGCCGAAGCAGAAAAAGAGATCCATATCCTCGGATTTTCCTCTAAAAGGGCTCGGCGTCAAATCCGGCGATTCTGCCTGACACCAGGGTATCAATTGTGTTATTTTATGGGGACATACGAGATCATCCGGCTGCGTGAAAAATTTTCTCCTCAAATAGGCATTAAGGTTTTTCACGATACGCTCCTGGATGGGGGTGAGATACCGTTCCATCTTGCTGAAAAGAGACTGGAGGCGCGTTTTACAAAAAAGGAGAAAACAAATGAAAATAATTAAGGGGTATCACGGGGAATGGAACATGGGCAGTCCCGGTGGATGGGAATACCAGCGCATTGCCCAGCTTTTAGGAAAAATGGCATGGGACATGATCTTAAAAAATACGGAGACAGGTGTTGATATCGATTTTGAACACCCCCAGATCAATGCCGTACCGGGTTTTGCCCGCATGATACTGCGAGCCCACAAAAATTGCCACGGGAAAAATCCCGTTCATGCCGTACTCCTGGCTGAAAAAGAAACCCTCGACGTTGTGCTGGAAAATAAAAATTTCGTGGACTATCTGAACACTTTAGACGGCGTCAGGGCATCATTAGCCGAGCCGGAACACCTTTCGCTGAAAAATGGAAAGGTATATTGCAGGGGAGATGAAGCCACTGTTATTTTTATGGATTTTAACATGAATGTTCTCATCAAGATAGGGCAGGATGAAGAAATCAGGCCAATTAAAGAGGCTATCAGACAGGGTATTTTAGTAAATCCCCGTGGCATGGAGCCCCTGGGCGCCAAGGGATTGTTTGAAGTAATCACCGACAAATACAAGGACGTATTAAGTAAGGATACATTAAAACATACGCCATGGACCCGGCAATTTTATCACCGGAGCACAACAGGCCCCAAGGGAGAAATAATTGATAATCTCGTGGCCTGGACGGAAGAACACTGGGAGGACCTGGTGCTCAAGCCGGCGCATGGGTACTCAGGCCACGGCATATTCGTGGGATACATGAAAAAGAGCCGCAAGAAACATATTCAAACCGCCTTGGACGCAGGAGATTATGTTGTGCAGCAAATGGTCCCTTTATCCCTTTGGTCCGAGCAGAGTACATGGCCACTGGAGATGGAGCGATCCCTGTACCTTAAGGAGTGGCAGACCGATTTTCGCTGTTTTATCACAGACGAAGGGCTTCAGGGGTTTTTGGCCCGCTTTGGGGGCGTCCCCACGAACGTGGGCTCAGGTGGAGGAATACAGCCCCTTGCTATCCTGAAAACCGATATAACTCCCCAGGCGGCCGTGGACAGTATTAACCAGGCATTATTGAAGCTGGGCTATAACGCCCTTTCGCAGATCCAGGAGGAAGTTAATCGAAAGGCAATTGAGATGGGGTTTACATATCTCTTGGGCCCAATCATGATCTCGCCAAGGCCGAGACTATTGACCACGACTCATTTGGATGAACTCAGGAAGTATGCCCGCAACCTCTGGCAGGATGCGGTCAAATTAGAGGAACTCTGGCGTGAGGGACAACTGGACCATGTAGTAAAAGTAGGGGAAGAAGAAAAAGCACTTGCCCTGAATCAGCCATGGCGGGGCAGCCCTGCGCTGATGGTCTCTGACGGGCTTTTCAGCCTGGGTGCCGACCTGATGAATGGAGAAAATTAAATGTCAGCGGTAAATCCTGACTGGTGGAAGTCCCTGTTCGATGATATTTATCTTATAACCGATGCCCGCTCCGTATACGATGAAGACCTGACCTGCCGGGAGGTAGATTTTTTAGAGGAGATCCTTAAGTTCGAAAAGTCCTGGGCTATCCTGGATCTCTGCGGGGGCCATGGCCGCCACTCCCTTGAATTATCCCGCAGAGGCTTTAAGGACGTGACCGTTCTCGATTACTCCGGATTTCTTATTGATCTGGGGAGAGAAATGGCCCAAAAGGAGGGATTTAATACCCTGTTTGTCAAAGCCGATGCCCGTGATTCCCATCTCCCTAATGAAAGGTTCAGGGTTATCATGGTCATGGCCAGTTCCTTCGGCTATTTGATTGATGAAGGTGAAAACGGGAAGATCCTTTGCGAAGCATTCCGATTACTCATGCCAGGAGGGTCACTCCTTTTAGATCTTCCTGACAGGGAATATGTGTTGAAGAATTTTATCCCTCAATCCTGGCATGAAGCAAATGACGAAATTGTTGTCTGCCGCCAGAGATATCTGGTTGAAGATATCACTTACTGCCGGGAGCTTGTCATCTCTAAAACCAGGGGCCTAATACGGGATACAACTTACTGCATTCGCCTCTACAGCCCGGAGAAAATTACAAAAATGTTGAAGTCCGTGGGTTTTGATTCGGTCACCATCCAAAAGGACTTTGTATCACATTCAGAAAAAGCGGATTATGGAATGATGACCAACCGCATGATCGTCATTGCCCGCAAGAAATAAAAAAGGACGCTCGTAAACTCACGCCTGTGATTCCAGGCGTTGTAAGAATAAACTAAAAATATGAGGATTTGGTTATGACGCTAAAGAGTTCCGGCCCCGGCAGGCAAGCAGATAGCAAAATAGACAGAGAGGGAATCAATCGCGTTGTTGCCAAGGCCCGTAAAGCTCAGGCTGAGCGTGAAAAAACCTACCGGGAGCAGTCCTTGAAGATCCATCCCTGGATATGCGCCCGTTGTGGCCGCGAGTTCACAAATAAAAACGTGCATCTCCTGACCGTTCATCACAAGGACCACAACCATGACAACAACCCCCCTGACGGCAGCAACTGGGAAAACCTCTGTATCTACTGTCATGAGAATGAGCACCGCCGCTACTTAGACTATATAGAGGGGGGTGGTGCGCAATCCGGCAACGAACAGAAGGAGTCGCTAACCCACAATCCCTTTGGCGATCTCAAGGATCTGCTTAAGCCCAAGTAAAGCTATGGATCTATCATCCGTAAGACCCTTCGAGACTTGCTCCATAAGACCCCCCACTGAGAACTATAGCGTCACCTTCAGGCTTATGATAAATTGCTACTGGAACAAAAAATGTATTACCGAATACTCGCGGACATCGTGGTTCTCATTCACCTCTGCTTCATAGCGTTTTCAGTGCTGGGCGGGTTCCTGGTATTCAAGTGGCGGTGGTGGGTCTGGGTCCATATCCCGGCTGTCCTGTGGGCAGCCTTGATCGAGTTTCGAGGCTGGCTTTGCCCTCTCACACCCCTTGAGAACTGGCTTCGACAGGCAAGTGGCTCGGCAGGATATGAAGCAGGTTTTATTGAGCATCATATTGTTCCCATTATTTATCCAGTGTCACTAACTCAGAGGCTACAAATCATCCTCGGTCTTTTTGTGCTGTCAATAAATCTGTGTATCTACGGCTGGGTATTGTACAGCCGTACCAGATCAGATCGCTAACATAAGCACTTCTTTAACAACCCCTTGTCCTACGAGTGCAATCCGGTTTATAATACTTTAATTGAGCGAAGACATATCTGCTCAATATGCAGAAGTTGTATAAAAGGCTTACGACTAAATTCCTAATTCGGAGTTTACCCTTAATCTTTAAATCCCGAACCGCTGAACGCTGAACCCATGAACAGTTACCAAGGAGGTTAACATACAATGAAAGCAATGGTGTTAAACAGAATCTCCAGTTTCAAGGAAAACAGGACTCCTCTTGTAATGACTGATCTGCCGGTCCCTGTTCCCGGCGAAAGGGAGATCCTGGTAAAAGTTACGGCCTGCGGGGTTTGTCATACCGAATTGGATGAAATTGAGGGGAGAACGCCCCCGCCCCAATTTCCCGTTGTACTGGGCCATGAGGTTGTCGGAATAGTGGAAAAAAGGGGTAGCAGTGCGGAAAAATTCAAGATCGGAGACAGGGTTGGGATCGGCTGGATCTATTCAGCCTGCGGCGAATGTAAATTCTGCCTCGAAGGCCAGGAGAATTTATGCGAAAATTTTATGGCCACAGGCAGGGATGCCAACGGAGGATATGCTGAATATACCGTCATCCAGGAAAATTTCGCCTACAAAATTCCCGGACTGTTTTCAGATTCGGAAGCGGCGCCGTTTTTGTGTGCCGGTGCCATCGGCTACCGCTCCCTCAGATTGACCGGAATGAAAGACGGGCAGAACCTGGGACTTACCGGATTCGGGGCCTCAGCTCACCTTGTACTCAAGATGGCGAGACACAAATATCCTTCATCCAGGATATTTGTCTTTGCACGGAGTGAAAAAGAAAGGGATTTTGCCAAAGAACTCGGGGCGGTCTGGGCCGGAGACACTGAAGAGGCATCGCCCGAAAAACTGGATTGCATCATTGATACAACACCGGCCTGGAAACCGATTGTTGAAGCCCTTAAAAATCTAAGGGCAGGCGGAAGACTGGTAATAAACGCAATTCGCAAAGAGAATGTTGACAAGGACTATCTCTTAAAGCTGGATTATCCCATTCATCTATGGCTTGAAAAGGAGATCAAAAGCGTTGCCAATGTAGCCAGGCAAGATGTCAGCGAATTTCTGGAACTGGCCGCCCAAATCCCCATAAAACCCGAAGTCCAGGAATACAGATTAGAAGAGGCAAACAAGGCATTGGCCGAGCTTAAAGAGCGGAAAATCCGGGGGGCAAAGGTTTTGAGAATTGATAAACCCCTTTTGTAAACCCTATAGATACTTTTGATAAGGTTTGATCATCCCCTTTTTAATCCGCCTGGGAAATTCTTTTCTTATCGGGGGTATCTTGGAAAAAATCGTCATAACGTCGGCCATGAGCCTTTTCTTATAATCCTTTTGCGGAAAATCATAAAGGCCGTGTTTTTTGTAGTATTTATGATCGGCCTGAAAAACTCCTCGCAAGCCCCCATAGATCTCATCACGGAAAATCTTCATCCCTGCTACGCCTAAAAAATTCCGGGGCCTGATATAACCTTTTTCGGAAAAACTGATAAGTCGCCCAGCCAGATCGGTCAGCAGCAGATCCAGTTCATTCGAGTCCTCATATTCATCTGAGATAAAATCAACCAGATGACTCTGCTGAATCTGGATCCAGGCCTCCATTACCTGTCTCAGGGTAGGTGTTTGGCTCAATGGGCCGGAAATGATGAACCCGACCTGCTTGCCGACCAGAGACGGTGTGTGGTTGCAAAAGAAGCTCCGGCAAAAAAACATATGCCACCTGGAAGACAAATAACGGTCTACGATCGTGCCTGCATAGACGAGGATATCAGCGGTTTGCACCTTTGTCCGGTAGATCTCATTAAAGTCATCCTTACCCTCGTACTGACACAGATAGTCGAACCCGCAATGGAGACAGCCCAAGCAGTGTCCTTTGATGTTCATCTCGCTGATATTTATCACCTCAACCGGGCTTGAAAAAGAGTCCTTGAATCTTTCAAGCATTCGGCCCAGATTGGTCTGGCTATCCTCGGAGTCAGTGACAATCACTACTTTCTTGCCCCTGGCATCAATTTTGTCCTGGGAGCGCGAAGGGACATAATCCAGGTTACCGTTGATCATCGGTTTGTAGATTTTTGTAGCAGGGGCCTTTTTTTCAACGGCCTCAAAGAAAATAGACGCAAACATGTTCAATTTTTCCCTTCCCTCTTCTTGCATCAAATCACGCATATGCGCGGAAAATGCGCCTATAAACCTCATCTCCAGGTCGTCACAGATGGCGCGCATATATTCGTGGGCAGTATGATCGAAGAAGTGAATGGATGTAGTAAAGACTGCGGCGGGCCTGTCTTTAAACACATCTAATGCCCCCCTCTCCCAGATAAGCTCGATAAACCTCTTATACTGAGAAGGCACAAGCAGGAGATACAACGGGAATGCCCAGAGCACCGCTTCAGATGCCCTGATATCGTCAATGATTCCCTGAAAAACGGACTCATCCTTTTCAATCTTGTTGATCCTCTGAGAGATATTCATTATTTTCAATTCATGCTGCGGGAACCGCTTCCGGATATATGCCACATACTGCATGGTGACGCTTATGTCGCCTTTGGGGCTTCCGTTTAATACTATAATTTTCATGGCACTGCCTCCGCAAATAAGGTGAATTTTAATAGTATGGCTACTTAGACGGGATAACCCCGCGTTCCGCGGGGCAGGCAAGGATTAACAGGAACAGTATTCCCGCCATAGCGAGATCATTCTGTCAAATGTTTATTGCCTGCTTAACTGCTATAATTAATCTCTACTGCTTTCACCTACCGACTTCCAGTTCGTTATTAGCATAATCAAACTATATATTCCAATTCCAAGCATGATTGAATCTTCATAAACGCCGAATTTAGGAATTTGAACGAATATTGGGAATGGAACGGCCCAGAACAACAGTATGCCGTAAATAATCCTGTTAACCCGCGGAAGCGCTGTTGTAAGCAGAAGAACAGCGAATGCTGCAGTTGGGCATGGGTGGGTTCCTAATATAATTAACCTCGGGAAATAATGCCCGAATGCCATGCCGAACAAGGGGTAGCAGAGAACAACCAGCATTAAAAATATCGTAAGATATTTCTGCCATTTTGCCTGGGGAAGACAAAATTCCATCTTTTTCCTGTATATGTCCAGAACAAATAAAATTGCTACAACTGTAAATAAAGTTCCGAAAAAATAATTACCTGCCAGTCCTTTACCTTGAATTATAAAAAAGATAATGCCAATCCAGGCAAATGAGCAAGACAGGTATATTTTCATCAATAGATTTGCATTCTTTCCAGACGTAACGAATAGATAAATAACCAGTGCGCTTGCGATTGTTATTGATATTATTTGAGCTGGCCAGATACTGGAACCATATGCTCCGATTATGCCCCACCATTTTTCTACTGGTATCATTTTATACCTCCTTTAATAACAGAAATTCCGTATGGGATAAGGGCAAAGAATAATACTATTGCCGCGATAAGATTAATTAATTCAACCAAAGTACACTCCTTTCTTTTTCAGCCTGCCCATGAAGTGTAGTGCCGTTACTATAAGCAAAGGCGCCATAAATAATTCCAGTATATGAGCAAAATGAAGCAGGTTATTTCCATGAAAATGTTCTATCCATGATTGCACGTCATGAATCATACTAATGTCGAATAAATCAGGGTGAATTGCGTTGGAGATTATGAAGAATACCGGAAATAGTATTATCGCTATCCCTGTCCCGAACCTTTTGATAGTATCCACAATTTGTTCTGTTTCCTTTATTGTTGTTTCCATCTATTACCTATTACCTCCTTCTGTTAGTTGACGGCTTCGTAAAAAGTCGTATTTTCCTATTTATCTGGATTCCCGCCGTAGTTTATCCCGCACTTGATGCGGGGCGGGAATGACAATAAAGCATTTAATATCAAGCAGATATGATAGCCGTCATACCCGCGAAAGCGGGTATCCAGGCGTTAAAATGACTTTTTATGAGTTCATCATTAATTAGTGCTCATCCGAAAATAGATATTTTCGGATTCGTGCGATCAACCAGGAATCTTTGATTTCTGGATGGGCAATAAGCAATCTTTAGCCGTCTTTTTTTTTTAAGTAGCTTAACTTATAGCACAAAAAAACTGCCCGGTAATTTTAAATTGGGCAGCACATTTACATATTTATAAATGAATCAGCGTACCTGTTTATTTCATCTAAAATCCTTTCAAAATCCTTTCGTTTTGCCGGTGGCATCTCACTTATCTTCTGAATAATACCCGAATCCATTTTTGAATGAAAACGTTCATGCCCTTTAAAAACGATTTTTCCTTCGGTTGTCAATTTTAGCAAAACTGACTTTTCATTTTCGCTGTCCTTAAATCGTTCAACCAGATCTTTTTTTTCAAGTTTTTTGAGTTTCTGGGAGATAGCTGCTTTTGATATCCCGTGTCTTTTTGCCAGTTCTGTTACATTAATTCCCGGGGTTTTTCCAATGGTCTCAATCAGGTGTATTTCTGAAGGATATAATAGTTTACCGGTACCAAAATCTCTCGGAATTTTTTCAATATAATTGAATTTGTTTATCATCCTGCCGAATTTTTCAATGATAATTATATGGTCCCTTTTCTCACTCATGAGTATATAGTAAACCTGCTTAACAAAATGTCAAGCATTAAATTTAAAAAAATAGTAAATTGAGAGGAGGCAATACGGATGTTCATTAAGACAGACGTCTCCTGGCTGCCTCGGCCTCATTTTTACCCCTGTCACCGCCAAGGTGGTGCCCTGCAGGCGGCCTTTGCCCTCGAAGGCGGGCTATTCTTTCTTCAAGCGGTGGGTGTGTGGAAAACAGATTCGCTAAGTTACCGGCGCTTAAGGGGTTTATGATAAACATGTGGGCAGTATTGGGTTTGGCCGGCATGGGAAGCCTTTTAGAATAGGCCCCGAGTTTCTCCAATGCGTTTGCCAGTCCTCCGGGTTGTCCCGCGAAGCCGGCACCCGTGGCATCGGCAAGGTACTCCCTGGACCTGGAAATAGCCATCTGTATGAGCATGGCGGCAACAGGAGCAAGTATGGACATGACAATCAGACCGACTATGCCTAAGCCCCCTTCATCATCATCCGAACCCCCGCCAAAAAAGGCGGTCCACCGGGCCATACTGGCCAGGATCATGATAGCCCCTGCCATGGTGGCTGCAATTGAGCCTATCAAGATATCCCTGTTTTTTATATGTGCCATTTCATGGGACAGGACTCCCATGATCTCTTCCCTGTCCATTAGATTGATCAGACCCTCGGTAACGGCTACTACCGCATGTTCCGGGTTCCTGCCGGTTGCAAAGGCATTGGGTGATTTCTCGGGAATGATGTAAATTTTGGGCACCGGGAGATTGGCCCTGTGGGCGATTTGTCTCACCATTTCGTAGACTTCAGGGGCCTGATCAGGCGTGACCTCCCTTGCACGGTACATCCTTAGTACAATCCTGTCAGAAAACCAGTAGCTGAAAAAATTCATGCCCATAGCTACGATAAAGGCAAGTATCATCCCCTGCTGCCCGCCAAAAAGATTACCTATCCATACAATAAGGGCAGTCATGATACCTAAAAGCATTGTCGTCCTAAACCAGTTTCCCATATTCATTTACCTCCTTTTTCCGTCTACCAAAATAACCACGGAACACAGAGTTTCAACCGCCTTTAATCCCTTCAAGCGAGCGGACAAAAATATGACCGCTGCCCATTAATCAGCTAAAGGACCTATTTTCATATAATTCTTTCTGTTGCCTTTTCAATTGACACATAATGGACTTTGGCCTATCCTTTTCAAAATTATGGCTCTACTGCTTTTTTTAAAATATATTTAGGTTCATAATACTCAATATGTCAGCGTACAGCGTTTTGTTGTCGAAAGGAGGTGATAGGAGTTCCTTGTCTGGGTTAAGGTTTCTACAGTCACATTCCCATCATTTAGCAAGGAGGATGTCCAGATGAAGAAAAAAATCTTTTTGTTTTTCCTGGTCGCGGCAATAGGAGCCGCCTTTATGATTGTGGCCCCTTTACAGTCACAGGCCGCACCCATAAAACTCACCTACAGTAACTTTTTCCCGCCAAGCCACATCCAGGCAAAGTTGGCAGATTCCTGGTGCAGGGAAATCGAGAAAAGGACCGACGGCCGAGTCAAGGTTGAACACTATCCCGGCCAGACCCTGACCAAGGCCAAGCAGGTTTATGACGGCGTGGTAGAGGGACTATCGGACATCGGTTTCTGTCTCTTTGGCTACAACCGGGGTCGCTTCACCCTGATGGAGGTTGTGGATCTGCCCTTGGGATATCCCACCGGTAAAATAGCAACCATGGTGGCCAATGATGTATATAATAAATTCAAACCCAAGGAGCTGAGTGACGCCCAGGTGATGTACCTTCATGCACATGGTCCGGGCCTTCTGCATACGCGAAAAGTGGCAGTCAAAACCCTGGCTGATAATAAAGGACTCAGGATACGTTCCCACGGCACCACGGCCAAGGTGGTCAAGGCCCTGGGCGGCACACCGGTAACCATGCCCATGCCTGAGCTCTATCAAGCGCTCCAGAAGGGCGTGGTGGACGGCGCTCTTTATCCCATTGAAGTCAATAAAGGCTGGAGAATGGCCGAGGTTATAGCATACTGCACCCTTGACCTGTCCATAGCCAATACCTCCACATTTTACGTAGTGATGAACAAGGGTAAATGGGCCGCCCTGCCCGCGGATATCAAAAAAATAATTACGCAGATCAACAAGGAATGGATTCCAAAGCATGGCGCGGCCTGGGACTCGAGCGACGAGGAGGGCCGCAAATATATGCTGGCCAAGGGCCGCAAGTTTATAACCCTGCCCGATGCAGAGTTGGCCAAATGGAAAAAAGTCATTCATCCGGTTCTTGGAGAGTATGTCAAGGCAGCCAAGGCTAAAGGTCTTCCGGCCCAGGAGGCTCTCGACTACACAGTGAAGGTCCTGTCTGGATACTGCAAGTAAAAGTGACGGGCTTATTAGGCAAAGCCTTATGCGACCCGGCCGTGTCCGGCCGGGTCGCATATTACCTGCCGTACTGCGGGCAGGACATGGGGACCTGTTTTCAAAGCGCTAAACTATTACAAAAATCGAAATAATTATAGTCATGAATATATTCTTGAAAATCGTTGAATGGCTCCTGCAGAAAATGAAGATAATAGGCGCTGCATGTCTTGTGGGTATGATGTTTTTGACATGCACTGATGTGGTGGGCCGTTTAATGGGCCATCCCATTTTCGGTTCTGTAGAGCTTGTTGGCTTCATGGCAACCCTGGCGGTCGCTATGGCATTGCCATACACGCATCAGGTTAAAGGACATATAGGAGTGGAGATATTATGGCAGGTGTTCTCCGAGAAGACACGAGCTATTGTTGACCTATGTACCAGCATTTTAAGCTTAGGCTTGTTTGGGGTTGTGACATGGCGAATGGCCCTTTATGCCCATACAATACAAAAATCAGGCGAAGTTTCCATGAACCTGGAACTTCCTGAACATATTATTATCTATACAGTGGCATTCTGTTTCATAATATTCACCTTCATTATTCTGCAAAATATCATTCAAACAATCAAAAAGCTGAGTGAGTAATGGATCCTACCTTAATTGGTATTATCGGCATCTTAGTGATGATCTTTATATTCCTGTCCAGAATGCCCGTGGCCTACGTCATGGCCATGATAGGGTATTTAGGCTTTAGTATTATGATTTCAGGAAAAGGAGGACTTAACCTACTCTCCAGAAATATTTATGACGTTTACGCCTCATACGGGCTGACCACTATCCCCCTTTTTGTTCTCATGGGCCAGTTAGCGTTCAATAGCGGCATAAGCCATAGGCTTTATGACACGGGCTACAAATATCTGGGAAGTACCCGTGGAGGACTGGCAATGGCAACCGTGTCCGCCTGCACCGCGTTTGGAGCGGTCTGCGGATCGAGCCCTGCTACCGCGGCTACCATGGCTACAGTCGGACTGCCCGAGATGAAGAGATACGGATACGCGGATGAACTTGCTACCGGTTCCGTGGCATCAGGCGGCGGCCTTGGAATGATAATGCCTCCCAGCGTAGTACTGATCGTATATGGTGTCCTTACGGAACAGTCCATAGGGGCACTGTTTGTCGCGGGAATCATCCCCGCAATCCTCGTCACCATCCTGTTTATCATCTCGATATATATATGGTGCCATTACGCGCCGGAGCAGGGTCCTCGTGGAGAAAGTTTTACCTGGAAAGAGAAAATAAAATCCTTGCTCGGCATGGGTGAAACGCTGGCAGTTTTTGTCTTAGTGATGGGCGGCCTGTTTATCGGTCTTTTTACACCAACAGAGGCCGCGGCCGTAGGGGCCTTCGGTGTCCTATCGGTATCGTTGATCAGACGGCAGCTTACCTGGAAGAACTTTGTGAATTCCCTTTACGAGACCCTCAAGACATCATGTATGGTTATGTTGCTGATAGCCGGAGCCACTGTTTTTGGCAAATTCCTGGCCGTTACCAGGATTCCTTTTGATATTGCTTCCTGGGTAGGTGGGTTTGATCTGGCGCCTTATATCATCATGGGAATAATCGTGGCCATTTATTTTTTTGGCGGGTGTTTCATGGACGCACTTGCCTTTGTAACGTTGACCGTCCCAATATTTTTTCCTCTGGTTACCAGCCTCGGCTATGATCCCATTTGGTTCGGCATAATTATTGTTATGGTTACTGAAATGGGCGTCATTACCCCCCCGGTGGGCATCAATGTTTATGTGGTTTTCGGAGTAGCGAAAGGAGTCATCGGTGAGGTCCCTTTGGAATCCATTTTTAAAGGTATTCTCCCCTTCCTGCTTGCGGTAATTGTTGGCGTTATTATCCTGATGGCATTTCCCCAAATTATTCTCTTATTGCCTAATCTTATGTATTAGGCGGGATGTTACAATTCAGCTTTTATAATACATTCCTTTGATACACAAAGGAGTTCATCATGCCTAAGTCAATACTTATTATCAGCTCTTTAGATACAAAGGGTAAAGAAGTCGAATTTCTAAAGGGGCTGATCGAGCAGAAAGAACAGCAGACAATAATTTTAGACATGAGTACGGGCGGGGAAAAATCGCTGATCAAAGCCGACATTACGTGCGAAGAGATCGCAAAGGCCGGAGGGTCAAGCACGGAAGGGATTAAATCTTCGACCAGGGCCAGGTATGAAATAACCGCCTTAATGACCGATGGAGCAATCAAAAAGGTGCTGGAACTATACCAGGCGGGTAAAATTGCCGGTGTGGTTGGCGTGGGAGGCGTCAGCAACACAACCGTGGCCACCAATATCATGAAAGCCCTGCCGTTCGGTGTGCCAAAACTTATGGTGTCAAGTGGCGCCGCAATGCCCAGCTATGCCGGTGGATTTTTCGGCGCATCGGATATCGCAATTATGTCATCGGTTGTGGATATGGCCGGACTCCATGAACTCAGCAGGAGCGTTTTGATCAGGGCTGCCGGCGCGATTTGCGGAATGGTTGAAACCGGTGCGGATGCGGTTATTGACTCACTTAAAGAGTCGAAGATTCCCCTCGTCGCGATGACGGAATTTCATTACTCTGATATGTGCTGCAATCTTGTCGGCAAGTATCTTGAGGAAAGGGGATATAAAATAATTCCCTGTCACGCGCAAGGTGTGGGCGACAGGGCCATGGACAGGCTCTTAGGTCAGGGGTTCTTCGATGGAGTTGTGGATATTGTCCCGAGCGGCTTAAGTGAAGAACTGTTGGGAGGAAACCGGGCGGCCGGGCCGGACAGGCTTGAGGCAGCGGGTAAAATGGGTATTCCTCAAATTATTACCCCCTGCGGTTTTGAGATGATAAGCTGCGGTCCTCTCAAGAGAAAGGATAGCGGGGACCCCTTGTGGCTCTCCCGAAACCTGGCAGATAGAAATTATTATCTTCATGACGCCTACCGAGTTCAGGCACGAACAAACGCGGAAGAATTGAGGCTCGTAGCTAAGACCATGGCTGAAAAGCTTAATAAGGCAAAAGGACCGGTTAAAATCTTAATACCCAATAGGGGTTGGTCCACGCTCAGTGTCAAAGGCCAGCCGCTTCATGATCCCGGCACTGATAAGGTGTTTGTAGACGAACTCAAAAATCATCTTAAGCCCGAAATTGAATTAAGGGAGCTTGACGTGCACCTTAATACTGGAGAATTTGCGCTGGCTGTGGTAGAAACATTTGATAAAATGATGAAAAAAAATTAAGGAGCATAATGAAATCCACGACACCCGCCTTTTTAAGCATCATGATCTTGATGTTCTTTTTATCATCAGCCTGGGGACATGAGGGCTCCACCGCGGTCGAGGATATCGCAATGGTGCGTAAAGGCGTCGTGCGCCTCAGTGTTGCTGCCCAAGTTCCCGACTATTCCGTTCCATGGAATCCCGGCCGGATAACAAGAGGAACAGGGACCGGTTTCTTGATTTCCGGCAATCGGATCCTGACCAACGCCCATGTATCAAGTAATGCCAGGTTTATCGCCGTGCAAAAGGAAAATGATTCCCGTATGTATGAGGCTAAGGTCAAGTTTATCGCCCATGATTGTGATCTGGCCATACTGGAAGTGCCCGACGAATCATTTTTTGACGGCATGTCACCCTTATCGTTAGGCGGGGTCCCTTCCCTGGATTCAACCGTAACGGTATTAGGTTACCCTATCGGGGGAAGGCGTTTGTCCGTAACAAGGGGTGTTGTTTCCCGCATTGATTTCCGCGCGTACTCACATTCCGCCGTGGACAGTCACCTGACTATTCAGATCGACGCGGCGGTTAACCCCGGAAACAGTGGAGGACCTGTCTTACAGAATAACACGGTCGTAGGGGTCGCGTTCCAGGCATTTAGCGGCGACGTGGCCCAGAACGTGGGATATATGATTCCCGTTCCCGTAATCAAGCGATTTCTAACAGATATAAATGACGGCCGGTACGATCGCTATGTTGATCTTTCTATACTTCAATTTCCACTTTTAAACAACGCGTATCGTCGTGCCATGGGTCTGGCCCCGGGCGACTATGGGGTAATCGTAAGCAGTGTCTTAAAAACTTCCCCCTCTGCCCGCGTACTCAGGCCAGGAGACGTTTTGCTGACTATTGACGACCTGCCCATTTTCAGTAACGGATATGTTGAAATGGGTGACGAACGGCTTCGCATGGAGGAGGTTGTTGAACGGAAGTATAAAGGGGATTCCGTCCGGTTGAAAATCATTCGCGAAAGCAAGCAAATGGAAGTGACAGTCCCGTTAGATTCGCCATGGCCATATTTGATCAGGGGCAGACGTCATGATGTTAGACCGAGTTTTGTTGTTTTTGGCGGTCTGATTTTTCAGCCTCTATCTTATGATTTCATCAATGCAAGCAACATCAAAGACATTAATATACTCTATCATTATTACCATTTTATCGATAATGAACTTTATCTCAAGACACCCGAAATAGTGGTCCTGAGCAAAATCCTGCCCGACCCGATCAATGTCTATTTGCGCGGCTATGTCAATTCAATCGTTCACAAGATCAACGATAAACCAATCAGGACACTTAAAGATGTTTCCGATGCCTTGAAGGAACCCGCCGATTATTATGTAATCCGGCTTTTAGGCAAACATCGGCCTGTGATACTGGAGAGAAAAGAGGTAGAGGAGGCAAGGGAGCGCATCATTCGCGGATACGGTGTTTTAAAGGAAGAGCACTTGGGTGATTCTATTGTGCCTGAAGATTGGATGGACGTATCTGCTAAATAAAGAATTCACGTCCATCGAAGATCCCGCTATGCGGGGGAGGACGTGGTTTTAAACTCGAAATAAACTGGTGGAATAATGGAAAATAAATCTCAAATGCAAATCTTGTTTTGTCTTTTATTAATAGTAATTTTCCTGTTATTCGCGGGGACAGGCTGTATTGTTCCTGCCCCATCCGGATCTGCCGGAATTACGGCATTAGCCCCAAATCGATCGGTGATCAGGGTAAACGTTACACGTCAGGGTTACAGTTTTCGCCGACCCTGGCAGCCAAAATCGCCCTCTACAGGTACAGCCATCGGTGTTATCATAAGCGGCCCACGTATTCTGGTGACATCTAAACTGGTCGCCAACCATCGCTATATCGAACTGGAAAAGACAGACAGCAGGGAGAAAAGCACGGCGAAGGTGGTGGTGGTTGATTACGAGGCCAATCTGGCCCTGCTTCAGCCCACGGACCCGCGTTTTTTAGAGGACATGCGGCCGCTGGAACTTACAACCGGAGCCGTGCAGGGAGACTACCTGTCTGCATGGCAGGTACAACGCAACGGGAATATCGCAGTTAGCGAAGGCCCCATCACTTCTATCGAACTGGCGCAGTACCCCTATGGGAACTCCTTTCTTACCTACCGGCTGAACAGTTCATTGCAGTATCGCCTGGGCAATATCACACTGCCCGTGGTAAAAGATGGAAAACTTGCGGGCCTTCTTATGCGATATAACGCCAAGGGACAGACCGTTGACGTTATTGCAGCGCCGGTAATCGAGCATTTTTTAAAAGATGCTGCCAACGGTGAGTATCGCGGTTTTCCATTAGCAGGTTTCAGAATGGTTTCAACTGAAGACCCGCAGTTGCGCCGGTACGTCGGAATATCCGGCAGCACCGGCGGTGTTTACGTTCAGGGAGTAATCAGGGACAGCGCTGCAGAAAAAGGGGGATTGCAGGAGGGCGACATCATCATGGAAATGGCGGGGTTTCCCATCGACAGGCGCGGTAATTACGAGCACACCCGTTATGGAAAAATATCTATTGCCCATTTGACACGCTGTAATTTCCATGTTGGAGACACTGTACCCTTTAAGGTCTTCCGTGAGGGAAAAATGCTGACATTGAATATCATGCCCGACCATCGACCATCCGAATCATACTTGGTACCACCCTATCTCATTGATACTGCCCCGCGATATTATATCTTAGGGGGGTTGATCCTTCAGGAGCTTTCCATGCCATATTTGCGGGAGTTCGGCTCGCGCTGGTCCATAAATGCACCCACGCACCTGGTTTATTACGCGAAGAACCAGAATTATCTTGATGAGGAAGACAGGGAAAAAATTGTTATTCTATCCCGTGTCATGCCCACATCCTATACCATTGGTTATGAAGGCCTGTCGAATCTGGTAATAACACGCATCAACCATCAAGCCATACGCAGGCTTAAAGACGCGGTAAGCGCACTTGAAACACCTGTAAACGGCTTTCATAAAATCGAGTTCGAACATGAGCCCAAGGTGATCTATCTCGATGCCTTAGAGATTCCGAAAATCGAAAACCAGCTCCGGCAGCGCTATAATCTTCCCGCGCTTAAAAACCTCAACTGACCACCTTCTCATTCTATTTGGAACTCCGTTCGCTTCGACACACTATTCTTTTCAAAAAACTAAAATGTTACGAATTTCCAAAGGGTCTACTCTAACCATAGTTCGAACCGCTGTTCATTGACCTTTGAACCCCACTGGGTTCCTCTCTGTTGCTCAACGAGTTTGAAGCCTCTCTTCTCGTAGAGGTGTCTCGCAGCGTTAAGGTCATCAAAAGTCCAGAGGTATACTCGCTCGTGGCCTTTGTTTTCGCAAAAGTCCATAGCAATATTAATCAGCCGATTGCCAATGCCTCTTCCGCGCAAGGCATCAGACATGATGAACCACCGAAGTTGCGCTCCCTCGGTATCGGCGTGAATCCCGTCGATTGCAATGGAGCCTTCAACGCGACCCTCCATCAACGCGATCCAGAAGCCGTCACGATTTTCGTCGTATCGCCCTAAGAACTCTGAAAGCCCGGTTGCCACTTTCGCCTCAAAAAAGAGCCCGAACCCCCAGTGTTCGTGATAATAGACACCATGAAGCTCAGCGACTCGACCGATCGACCCGGGAATATAACCCCTCACTATCTCCACGTCCGACATACAAGGCCTCCTAAATCCTTCACGGAAATTTTTCCGGGTCGTAATAGTTTAGGTTTTTTAAAAAAAGTCTCGAAGGGTCGCGGGGATCTCTTTTTTCAAAAAGCCAAAGTTTTACTCCGGGTCGAGTTTTACTCTCCACGGCGTCACTTGAGTTATTAAAGAAAAAGACCTGACCACTTTGTTCTGGTCTTATGCGGCCGCTGATTATGCCATAAATTTAAAAAGTAAACACCTTATCCGCTTCTATGGACAATTCATAGAGATCATCCATCCAGGCAATAGGACATGTGCTTGATTCCACCAGACCGTGGGATTTCATACACACACCTCAGACATAAAAATCCCCTTCAAATTTGCTCACTTGTTCCAGAACATTAAACTCCTCATTGCTGCTTTGTTCGAAAAGGACCCCTTTGCCAAGCATGAAAACACTTACTTCATCGCCCTTATCAACGGCAATATTGGCGATTCTCATTGCATTGCAGATGGTTTCACCATCATCTGAGGTAATAATAAACATTACATTCATGGTAACCTCCTTTACTCATGGATTAAGAGGTCTTTATTGAAATCAGTTGAATGGCCTTGATTGTAAGAACACAATCAATGATACACCAACAAACCTCGTATTATAAGAGACACCTGCCTATGATTCGATATTTTCCTCGATAATTTTTTTCAGTTCAGACGGCATTCTCGCAGGTTTGAGCTCCTTGTTCAGGCAGGCATGGGCCGTGTGACCGCTTACGAGCAGCTTGCCTGCTTCATCGACAACTTCATACTCAAATCTCACGCTTGCGTGTCTAACCATTGCGATCCTTGTCTTTACGGTTACCAATGAGTCGTAACCCACATTGGCATAATATTTTGCTTTGGCCTCGGTTACAACCAGGATATATCCGTCGGCCTCCACTTCGGCGTATGGAAAATCAAGGTGCCGCATAAGCTCGGCACGGCCTACCTCGAAAAAGGTCAGGTAGTTCCCGTAGTATATCACTCCCATACGATCCGTGTCCTTGTATCGGATTCGGATTTGTGTCTCGTGCCATTCGCTTTCTGCCATAGTGCTTTCCTCTACGTTTATGTTCAACCACAGAGTACGCCGTTAACCTTAATCTGACTCCTGACTTCTGACTTCTGACTCCTGACTTCTGACTCCTGACTCCTGACTTCTCTCATACCTGTATCCAACACCATGCACCGTAGTTATGACAGTAGGGTTATCCGGATCCGGTTCAACCTTTTTCCTCAGTTGCGCGATATGCTGATCCACGGTCCGTGTTCCGAAGTAGTCAATTCCCCACACGGCGTTTAACAGCATGTCCCGGCTCAATACCTCGTTGGGGTGAACATAAAAGAAATGAAGAAGCCCGAGTTCTCTGGCTGAAAGATCAAAAGTCTGCCCGCCTTGCGTTAACCTGTACTGGAGCCCGTCTATTTCCGCGCTCCCGAATGTAAAATGATCAGGGGCCTTCGCTTCTTCTGACGGCTGTTTTGCCTTTTTCCGGGAGCGCCTCAGTACTGCCGCGATTCTTGCTAACAGTTCATTCACTCCAAAAGGCTTTGTGACATAGTCGTCGGCCCCGAGTTGCAACCCCACTACCTTATCAATCTCCTGCCCTTTGGCAGTGAGCATTATAATAGGCACATCTTCGTCTTGAGACCGGATAACCCTGCATACGTCATACCCGCTTTTACCGGGCATCATGATATCTAATAATACAAGATCGAATCTCTTGCTATCAAACAGCTTCAGGGCCTGTTCTCCATCAATCGCAGGCACAGCCCGGTAGCCTTCACTTTCAAGCATATCGACAAGGCCCGCAAGGATCTTGGGATCATCTTCCGCGACAAGAATCCGAATTGATTCCATATTACACGTTCCTCACAGAAATTAGCGCATCAATTACCTTTTTTCTAAGATTCGCGATGCGATCGACAAGGCACCAGAACCACAAAGCTGCTTCCCCCACCGTCACGCGGTTCATATAAAAGATCTCCGTCTATATCCCTAAGGAGTCTGCGCGTGATGCTCAGCCCAAGTCCGGAGCCAGGCTGTTGTGCTGTCAACGTGTCATCGACACGATGGAATTTTTTGAAAATTCTGGACCGGTGCTCTGGAGGCACTCCCTGACCGCGGTCCATGAACCTGATCTCGCATTTGCCATTTTTGACTTTCAGTGCGATCACGAGCTCTCCACCATCAGCTGCATATTTTATGGCATTATCAATTATATTAAGCATCACTTGCTCAATAGCGTCACGGTCAGTCAGAAGTACAATTTTTTCCTCCGGGATTTGAACTTCAAGGGCCAGCCCTGCCTCTTGAATACGCAACCGGTGAAGTTCCACGATTTCGCGCAGGTACCCCGTCAATTCCAGTTCTTCAAGATAATAATTCTTGCGGCCCTGTTCCAGCCGGCTGAAATCCAGCACGTTGTTCACGAGCCTGGTGAGGCGCCGGCTCTCATCGACAATAACCCGCAGATAGTGCTCTTTCTTTTCCGGGTCTTTGATCCTGCCTTCATTCAAGAGCTCCGCGTACATACGGATACTCGTAAGAGGCGTCTTTAGTTCGTGCGAGACATTGGAAACAAAGGACGTCTTCTGCTGGGCTTCCCTCATATTGCGATGAGCCTGCCAGGTCAGCAGGGAACCTCCAAGTATAATAGCTATGATGAAGATCGCAAGAAGTAGACCGGACAGGATAATAAACCCCTTGCCGGATACCGCGGCCAAGCGGCCATCCACAAAATACACGGCAACCTGCCAGTGCGGTAAATAGGGTGCCAGAGGCACAGTCAGGTCAGGCCTCAAACCTGGTTCCAGCGCACTGTTTCCTGCCTGATGTAAAATCTGGCCGCTGCCGTCAAGGAGGGCGTATACCATACCTTTGGGTGCTGTTGCGGGAAAGTCTGTAACAAGTCGGGACAGAAGGGTCATCAACTCTATTTCCACACCGTAGATAAGACCATTCGGTTGTCGCTGTACCCATCCAAGGATAAACAGCCTGTTCTCCTCAAACCACGGAATCCAGCCACCGACTTTACAGGAGCCCTCTTCAGCCTCCATATTCCTGTCTTTGTAACTCCCGCCCTCCCCTTTTGCCAGGCTTACAAGCCTTTGCCTCCCTGTTTTTAATTTTTTAATGTCCCGAACCAGACTTGGCTGTTCTGAAACAAGGGTATCTGAAGGCACAGCATCGGCCGTCTCAGCCCCGGCCGACTGCCATGGAACACGGCCGGAAAAAAGTGCATTATAACGGGCATTAAAGCGCCTCTCTTCCAACGTTGCGGAAGCACCTGACACGGGATATTGAAGGCCGACCTTCGGCTTCCAGACAAACACATTTCTCAGCAGGGGATTGCTCTCTTCCCATTCGAGGAGAGTCTCTGTCAGCCTGTTACCGTGAATACGACACAAAGCTTCCGTAAGCCCGTCCTCGACCGCCGCGACAGTAATCTGTAATGTTTCCGCGATAGATCGCGCCCTGTCCCGGGCCGAAAAACGCACTTCCTTGTCAATCCGCTCCTGCTCATGTCGAAGCAGTTGAAAGGCAAATACACCTATTACAAAAGTCGGCACGAGAAGGAGTAACCAATATAGAATAATGGGGCATTTCTTCATAAGTCGTTACATGGTTCATTTGGGTAATATAATTTGATATAGTTTATTCCTGAAATCAAGTAAAGGCCTAAGGCGTAAGACTCAGGGAGCTAATTCACCGGAACATCACCTTTTTACTTGCTCAATTGCTGGTGCTTCATCTGGTAAGAATCCGTTCGAAGGCTTTTCCTGTGCTTCCGGGTCATGCCCTTCTCCTCTATCTGTTCTGCCTGCTGCTCCATTGCTTCAGCTTCATTCAGAAGCTTTTCATCGTCATATTTCTGCCCCAAATACCTCAACTGACCGGCGGATTTCTTCAGTTCACTGACAGCCTCGTCTTTTTTACCCATGTCGGAAAGAGAAATTGCCTTGTCCTTGGCAATCGCGTTCAGATTAAGCTGATAATCTCTTTGTACTCCGATATTGACTGACTTGTTCACTTCGGCCCTGTCGTCACTGAATCTGGCGCTAACCCTTCCTGATGCAGTCTCGCTTTTTTGTGTGAAAGGGTTCTCATAGGACACCCTCACCGAAGCAATGTGAATTTCTTCGCCGCTCTTTTCGCCTGGTATTTCCACCTCTATCAACGCGTATTTTTTCTGGCCCCCGTAAAGTTGATTTAAATATAGTTCTACGGTTCGACCTCTGATCCGGCCTTCACGTCCGATAATAGTCAGAGGTCTGACTCCATCAGGACATTCAACGATCACGCGAACTTTCTTGGCAACCACATTCAGAACATCACCCAGTTCGGCAGCAAATATTCGCGGGAGGTCTCTGCTCGACTCCACAAAATAGCTGTTTCCGTCGCTGTTCTGCGAGAGGCGGGTCATCAGGTCTTCATTGTAGTCTGTACCGACTCCTACAGTGGTAACCGAAATACCTTCCTTGATTAAAGCCGCACCGAGCCGGCCGAGGTCTTCCGGGGTGCTCGGTCCCACGTTGGCAATGCCGTCAGACAGGAGGATAATGCGATGCACGTATCTTCCTCTAAAGTTCTTCCTGACCTCCGCAGCTCCCTGGCTGACGCCTCCGAAAAGGGCCGTGTTACCGCCGGATCGGATCTCCCTGATCCGTCTCTCGATCCACTCAACATGTCTTGCGCTCCGGGCAGGTACAACCGTTCTCACGTTATGATCGTATGCTACAACCGAAAAAATATCCCCCGGCCCTAAATGCCGGACCGCCTCGATGGCCGCCTCCTTGGCCTTTTCCAGCTTTTGGCCCGACATAGAACCTGACCGATCCAATACAATCGACAGATTTACGGCCGGACGTTCGATCTTTTCCGGAGGCGGCGGGGCGTCCAGCGTGACCTTGATCACGACCTTCTGAGGCCCATCTTCCAGCAGAACACTCCTGTCAATCTCAACACGACAATCAACTCCTGAACCCGGGGCCTTTGCTGTCGCAGGTGACACAAAATACCTTCCCCCACACAACCCGAAGAGGATAAGAATCACCATCACCCACCACTCAACCTTTTTTCTATTCACTATAGTCTTCATCCTGCACCTCCTTGTCTGTGCCGCATTGCCGCCGATTACAAGCACTCGCGATTAGCATCGCTATTGACCATGTCCGGCTCAAATACAGCGTGAATTTTTCTCCATACCACCATCGTGCCGCAAATTTGACCACGGCACAGAAAATAAGTCGTCACCAGCAAGTAAAATAAATGTAAAAAGAATGTAAAAAAGGGGCGACCCTGCTCCTGACTTAATGCCGGCATCATAAAGGGATCATTGGGCAGATGTTTGACAATACCGTGGTATGATAATATTATGTAACAGTACATAGGGTTCAGGGTTTAGGGGCCGGTAAGTAAACCCTTTAGTTGCATAAATAAAATGGCAAAATGGTTTTAAAATCGAAACACAAAAGACTACTACTTAAATCTACAACTCTTTGATGAGGAGGTCAGTCTTGTTACACACAGCGACTGCTGAACAGATTAGAAAAGGCCAGGTGACGGATGTCTATTTCGAGAGGACAGAAAAAATCCTCAGGGCAAAGGGGCTCGACAAAGAGGTGCGGGCCGAGTTTATGGCCAAGGGACTCCCTGCGGGCTGGCAGTGGGCTGTCTTTGCAGGGGTGGAGGAATGCGTATCCCTGATAAAGGATCTCCCGGTGGATGTGCGGGTTATGAAAGAAGGCACCCTTTTTGCGCCTTTTCAGCCTGTGATGGAAATTCGTGGAAAATACCTTGATTTCGGGCGATATGAAACCACATTTCTGGGATTTATTTGCCAGGCATCAGGAATTGCCACAATGGCGGCCAAGTGTCGGAAGGCAGCCGGAAGGCGCCAGGTGATCAGCTTCGGTGCCCGGCGCATGCACCCGGCCATCGCACCGCTGGTGGAAAGAAATGCCTACATCGGAGGGTGTGACGGCGTGGCCGTTGGCCTTGGAGCCGACTTAGTGGGAATAGAACCAACCGGTACCATGCCCCATGCACTCATACTCATTATGGGTGATACGGTTGAGGCCTCAAAGGCCTTCCACGAGATCATAGAACCGCATGTAAAGCGGGTAAGCCTCATTGACACCTTTAATGATGAAAAAATAGAAACCCTGAACGTGGCAAAGGCGCTGGGTCAGGATCTTTTTGCGGTTCGCCTGGATACACCCGATTCACGGCGAGGTGATTTTGTCAAGATCATGGAGGAAGTACGCTGGGAACTGGATCTAAGAGGCTATAATCATGTCAAACTCTTTTTGAGTGGCGGTCTGAATGAAGATCATATCCTCAGTTACAACGAGTTTGCCGATGCCTATGGCGTGGGAACTGCCATCAGCAATGCCCCTGTAATAGACTTTTCAATGGATATTGTGGAGATAGATGGAAAACCCATCTCAAAGAGGGGAAAAAGATCAGGGTCTAAAAGCGTGTTCCGTTGTAAGGGCTGTTTTAATACCATCGTCCTGCCCGCCGGTCAGAAGCCGGCTCCATGTAATTGTGGCAACGACTTCGAAGAAATACTTACACCATTATCATCTAATGATCAGACTGAAACATCCCTGCCCGAACCCAGGGACATCCGTGATTTTGTGATACAGCAACTGGAAAATGTAGAGTTGTAGGCATTATATTCTTGCGCCTTGCGCCTTAAGCCCTGGGCCTTGGTCTTAAATTCAACCAAAGGAACCCCCTGAGAACCGGAAGTTGTCCTCAATCTCTTGATGGACAGGAGGGAACTCCAGCTTGCCCAAACGCAGTCATCAAAACAGGGTGGATAGCTTATGCCGCATGCTTACCTATATCCTTGGCCACAGGCCGGATGAATTCGGGCTTATCCCGGACAAGGACGGTTATGTAACCTACAAAGAACTGCTACAGGCCATTCATGAAGAATCGGATTGGCATTATGTTCGCAGTTCCCATATCAATGAAGTGCTCCTTGGCAGGGACAGGGGGCTGTTCCAGAGCGATGAAAAACGTATCAGGGTTTTGGACAGGCGGTGGCAGGTAGATCTTAACGGTGCTCAACAACCCCTGCCCAAGGTCCTCTTTACCCCGGTAAGAAGAAAGGCCCACCCCATAGTAATGGAAAAGGGACTAAAAGTAAGCGAGGGCAGATATCTTGTCCTTTCCCCGGATAAGGAGATGGGCCTGAGGATCGGAAAAAGGCACGATCAAAAACCTGTATTGCTTGAGATACTGACCTCCGAAGCAGAAAGCAAGGGTGTTTTGTTTAATTCCTTTGGCTGCCTTTATCTGAGTCCCGGTATTCCAGCCGAATTTATATCAGGCCCGCCCGTTTCCAGAGAGATCCTGGAAAGTCGAAAAGAGAAAGAATCAAAGAAAGAGACAACAAAAATAAAACCTGTTGACTTTGCACCCGGCACCTTTGTCCTGGATGCCTCCAGAGATCCCGATCCTCGCCGGCGTGCCAAGGGAAAAAAACGCAAGGGCTGGAAGGAAGACGCCAGAAAAATCAGGAGAGGTAAACGAAGGTGATAAATCAAATAGACGAGTTGATGCCAGAGTTATCATCAGAAGTGTGTAATAGGTGACGTTGTTGACTATATTGACAAACCCTGCTCCCGCCTTTTCAATATCTTTGAAATAGCAGATGTGGACACACCGAGTTGTCGCTTTGTTTCCGCTAATGTCATTCAATAATCCGTAATCAATTGATACGCCAAATCCGACCTGATTTTCGGTATCCTTCCCCGACGCCTGCCCGACTGCATCTCTTTGAGGTTAATACCTTCTTTTTCTGGTTTGATGAAGATGACGACAATCTAAGAAACCACTCTCTTATCAAAGATTTGGGTAGGGCTGTGATCTCTATGAGGTATCTCAAGTGGACATAGTAGGATGAATCGGCATGTTATGGGTTCAATTCATAGAAACTGAACAACTTAAGGGTGTCCCGCTTTCCACGATTGTGAGGCGCGGAGCGCCGAACAGCAAGCGGATGGCAATCCGCAGCGCATTGTCGAGGGCGCGGAGCGTCCTCGACAACCAATTGATATTTCAATATAGCAATGGAGCCCATGGGCCGGGATGTCTCCACATCGATCAAGCGCTGCGAGCCTGACCCAGAGGCTTAAACACGACGATCAACAGCGGCAACAGGGTCAGGTTGGCGATCAGGGCCACCACCATGGCGAGACCCGTGAGCAGGCCGAAGTAGATACTGGGGATGAAGTTGGAAAGCGCCAATATGGAGAATCCCAGGGTGATGGTCACCGAGGTGTAGTAGATGGCACGCCCGACGCTGCCGTGGCTGCGTCGCACCGCTGCCCAGTAGTCGCCGTCCAAGGCGAACTCTTCGCGGATGCGGTGTACATAGTGGATGGTGTCGTCCACCCCGATGCCGATGGTGATGGCGGCGATGGTGATGGTCATGATATCGAGCGGAATACCGAACCAACCCATCATCCCCAGTATCAACGCCGCCGCCACCAAGGTCGGCACAACGCAGATGGCCGCCAGACGCACCGAACGGAACAGCAGTCCGAACATCAACATGATGGCGACGAAAACCACGCTCAGGGTGAGCATCTGCGATCGGAACAGGCTCTGCAGTACGTTGTTGTACAGCACCAGCATCCCCGAGAGCTCCACCTGCTCCGGCTTCAGCCCCAGCTTCTCCACCAGGTCGGAGCGGATCTGTTTGATCAGGGCGTCGCGCTTCAATTCGGGGTCGGAGTCGATGATCCGGACGGCGAAGCGCACCTGGTTTCCGTCGCTCGACATATAGGGTTCGAACACGATGCGCTTCACCTTCTCGGGCATCTTCTTATACATAATCGCCAGGGTCCAGTTATCCAGGGACTTGTCGTCATTGAGCTGGGTGAGGAGCGCCATGGTGGTGTCCAGGGAGAGCACCTTGCCGGTCTGCGAAAGACCCTCAAGATACTCGTGGACTTTGGAGACGGTCTCCAGCTCAAAGATGTTGAACCAGAAGCTTGTGCCACTGATGCCTGCCTCGCCCTCCCCGGGGATTTTTAAACCCTCGTCCGGAAAGGCTTCGGCCTGCTCCTCAGCATAGAACGCCAGGAACTTCTTGGTCGGGTTGAGGATGACATCCAGGGGCGTGGTGCCACCCACCTGCCGGTCGATGAGCAGCATCCCCTGGTAGATCTCGGTGGTCTTTTTGAAGTAATCGATAAAGCTGTTCTCCACCGTGAGTTTAAAGATCCCCAGCACGCTCAGGATCACCACCGCGCCGTAGATGATCAGTGTCCCTTTGCCTCGGCGCTCGATGAGCCGGGCGAAACGGCGGGTGATTCTGGCGGTGACGTCTACCCGGCGGAAGACCGGGGTGCTCGGCTTCAACAGGGCGAGCACGGTGGGGAAGATTAGAAAGGCCAGCACGAAGGCCATGCCGACGCCCACCATCATCATCCAGCCGAAGTCCATAACCGGGCGGATATCGCTGAAGATGAGCGAGGCGAAGGCCACCATGGTGGTGAGCGCTGTGAAGAGCGACGGCGTAAATTTGGATTTTATAGTCTCGCCCACCTTCCACAGGTGGTCGCTGTCGGGTCGCTCGTGCTGCAGCTCCTCATAGCGGACGATAAGATGCACCGAAAGCGACAGGGTCAGTATCAGCATCAGGGATATAAAGTTCGACGAGACTACCGTCACCGGCCACTCCACCAGGCCCAGGTAGCCTATCATGCCGATGCCGGCCAGGATGCAGATCAACATGGGCAGTAACACCCAACGAGGGCGCTTGAAGGCGATGGCAAGCAGGGTGATCAGGAAGAGCGCCACCCCGACGCCGAAGACCCGGATATCGTTACGGATAAAGTCGATCATATCGCTTGCGACCATGGGCAGCCCGCCCAGATGGATCTCCGCCTTTTCCTTGTGGCGGTCGAGGATGGCCCGCACCCGGGCGATGTCTGTACTCTCCTGTTCCCGGAAGCCGCTACTGTAGTGTTTGAACTCCCGGGTGACGGCGTCTAGTTCTGTCTGCTCCTCCGGGCTCAGCTGGGCCTCCAGGCGCTTGGCCCGCAGCCCTTCGCGCTTCTGCAAAAGCTCATGATAGCGCTTGTCGCGCTTAAAATTGACCTGCAGTGTGGTGGTTTTGCCGTTCGGGCTCATCAACAGATTGCGATAGAGGCGGCTTTGGGTAAACTCCCTCCGCGCGAGTTCCCGATCCACCTTGGGGTGCTCCAGGGTACGGGTCTCGTCCTGGATTTCCGAGAAGCTCATCCGCGGACTGTCGATGAGGGGGACATCCAGCAGGCTGGTCACCGAGGAAATCCGCTCCATTGACGCGAGTTCATCACGCAGGGCCTTGATGTCCGCCAGGGTGGCGTCGGAGAGGATGTCAGCCCTGGGTGTATAGGTGATGAACAGAAAGTCATCCGAGCCGTAGCGGCCGCGGATGGCGCGGTAGTAACGCAGATCCCGGTCGTTCTCCAGCGTCAGGGAGTCGGCCGAGGCATCCAGCTTGAACCCCTGGGCGTAGTAGACGGCGACGGCGGTGAAGAGCACCATGAAGACCATGATAATCCAGGGGCGGTCCAGGGTAAGACGGAGGTACCAGGCAGTGAGTCGGTCCATTATCATTCTCTGGTCTGCGGCGCCGAGCGCCTTGGGTTTGGTGTGCGTCGGGGGTGGGGGATGCCTCGCCCCGGGAGTATAGACAAACCGCGGCGGTGCCTCAAGAAACCTTTCATATCCGCCAGCACGGAGCTTGATCTTGTGAGAAGGATACGGGACGTTATTGACCAGGTTGACAAATTCCCGATGCTCATTCACGTCAGCCCTAAGTCATCTTCACACAATCATCAGTGGTCTGGGCTCAAACCAAGTTAGGTTATTGATATTTAAAGGATATCATTCCAAAAACATGTGTTTTAGAGCCGTGAAATACATTTTCAGGGGTAAAATCATATCTATTTTGAAAACTTAGAGAAAATTAACTAAAATTAGCTATTTAGTCAAGGATTTTTGGATAACAGGAAATCTGATGTGAACTGTATCATACACTTTTGACAGATACGGTCAAAGTTTAAAGAATTATTCAAGAAAATGAAAAGGAAGTTACTTGAGTTTATGGTGCAAACCTTTAATTATCTAAAAATGATTGCAAAAACAATCCAGCAAATAAACAGATCGCTCCAGATATCTTTCCAGACCCGCATGATATCATCCACCTCAAAAACCTGAGATATGTCTGAAAGGCCAAGAGAAACGAGCAAATTTTTATCAATTCAATTAATTAACTGGTAGGTGCCTGTGGTGCTTGTTTGCATTCTAAATTTTCAGAAACGAGGCGCCCAATAAAAATTGCAAACGGTGCAATATCCTGTTCCACACTTCCGCTTTCCAACGCAGCCATATAGTCGTCTCGTTTTTCCAGCGGAATAACGGTCCAGGGATACCCGCCCGCAGCGAGCATCACTTTCATAAGAAATCTTCCCATACGGCCATTGCCATCCATATACGGATGGATATATACGAACATGAAGTGCCCCAGAACAACACGCACCGATGGTTCCGGCTCTTCTCTCAGCAAATCAAAGAATGCCGGCATGCAGTCTCGCACCGCTTCATGGCGTGGTGGCACATGCATTGAGCGGCGGATATATACCTGGTCGTTGCGGTAGCCAGCGAGGTCCGCTGTTCGCAAGAGGCCGGCTGTTACGCTCGGTCCAAACATCTCACGGTACCAACCACCGTGATCATCATCGCCAACTGCTCCGGGATTTTCGCCCTCTAATGCCTTGCGTACGCTTTCCCTGACTGCCTGATAGGCCTGCCAGTACCCACGTGCAGCTAAGGCATTGCGGTGTTTGCCATCATCCTCGTTCTCATCCGGATTCCACTCGCCACTGCGGACCCGTTCGATCAGCTCAGGGTCGACCCTATAGCCTTCAATGGACAACGAGTGATAAGCGTCCGTAACGTAAATGTCATCGGCTGCCTTGAGATAGCCAGCTATGTCGGAAGGTCGGCCAGGGGCGGCCGGAAATTGTTTGAGGATTGGTTCTCGCATCTGTTGCCACATTAGGCGAATGCGGTTCACGTACGGCGACTGTTCGTGCGATGGCAGGATTAGGTTTATTGTGTCCTCGAATGGATCTTTTTCACGAATGTCGTAGTCTGCGGTTTGCATAGTTTTGACAATATCGTCCGCAATACGGTCACGTCCGATATTTCGGAACGCACCTGCGAGACGGCCGGCGACCGTGGTGTGTCCGCCTTCAAGGAGCAATGCAAGCACATCTGATGCATTACGCACCATGGCCATAACCGCACGTGCGTCCGTCGCGTTCTGTCGAAAGAATCCGGATCCGCAGCTCACCAGGCCCGCAGGTACAGAGAACAGACGCAAGCCGTCCTTCTCTACAATATGTTCAACCTCGGGCAGGGACGCACGTATATCGAATAACGATGTATCATGCGGCAGCGTAGTGATCTTGTTACGGGCTTTCGGTGAGCGTACAAGCAATTGGCGTGGAATCATCATGTTCCCAGCATGCAACAATAATGAATGCTCAGGAGAGAGGCTCCAATTCGTCCCAAAACGCTTCTTCAAATAGGCTGCACAGAAACCCCAGAACGCTGCGTACCATACGGTGCTCTCTCCCGTGGACTCGTCTGGATGGGCGGGGATGTACCAGCCCTTCATTACCTCTTGCAAGAAGCCGTTTTTGACCAAGCGTTCCCGATGCGTCCGGGTCAGATCAGCCGAACGCACGGCGACGACACCGCGCTCTTGCAGTGCTCTCAGGACCGCAAGGGATTCAGCCAGCTTTTCATGAGGGCTTGCCATAAATCTTGTGCTTTCATTAGCTTATTGCGCCGTATAACTATTAGTTTTTTATGTAACACCAAGTTTAGATTGTTTGATTGTATCATGGTTAGCTTATTTTGTCGAGTGTTATTTAGCTTATTCTGTGTAGAAACTAATCGTTCCAGATATCTCTCCAGACCCGCATGATATCAACCACCCAAGAATCCTGTGATATGTCTGACATGTGATCTAACCGCACGAATGTTGGCTTTTCATTTATTTTGGGTTGATTTTAGTCAGGTTTAGGATTATTGAAGAAGACATACCATTCAGTAACAGGTCCTCATAGGTAGTCTATTTCGCGTTATCTACTAATGAGGAATACGGGGTCAGCCCTTGAATTAGGACAATTTTGAAATTATTTTCTCCACCTTTTTTCTTATTGCCCTGTTCTCTTTAACTGCTTTCGATATTCTCTGGTTAACTTTTGCTACTGCCGAAAAACTGAGATCATTGA
>JAUWMR010000058.1 GCA_030613055.1 Desulfobacteraceae bacterium | reverse complement strand
TTTCACATATCTTAATCTTATTCTTGAAATCCGCCTTGCTTCTGGATCGGTTGGCCTCTCGATAATTAGCACCGATGGAACTCCCCGATTTTGTTATTTGATTCCTTATCACTCTTGCTTCAGGTGTATTTGGTAACGATGCAGATAAACGAATTATTCTTACTGCAAATTGGCGGGTCCGTTTTTCGAGATTTTTTGAAAATTCTTTGTTGTTCAAAACTTTAGGCACTTTAGGCATTTTAGGCACTTTAGGCACTTTTTTCTTTATGGTGTTTTAGTCCCATCCTCTCCGGTCTTCAATCTTTTTGTGGAGGTCGGGGATTGTTCCACGGGGTACAATCCGAACTACGCCTTTTACTGTCAGCATATCCTTAATATCACGTTCAATCCTGGCCTGTAGTATCCCGGGCTGTGTGATTTCCTCTTTCAGTTCCACGACAAATGTCATGATATCCTTATGGGTTTTCCGGGTGATGACTACTTGATATTTAAAGACCTCACTATACTGGGAAATGACCTCATCTGCCTGCCATGGATGGACAAATGTTCCCCTTACCTTTGTGGCCTGGTCTATTCTCCCTAAAATCTTCTTTAAGATGAGGCCGGTTCTGCCGCAAGGACAGGATTCCTTTGTTAGCATGGAAAGATCCCCTGTTGCCATGCGGATCATAGGGTAAGAGGTATTGAAGTTTGTGGCCACGATTTCACCAGTAGCCCCTGATTTTACCTGCCTGCCGGTATTGGGGTCCACAACTTCCACTATAATATTGTCAGGGACGTGAAGGCCGGTCATGTGCTGGCATTCATACCCGATACAACCCAAAAACACGGTGCCGTATCCCTGTCGTACGGTCATTTCCAGCATGTTCTCAATGCGAGTACGCAAAGATTCGGGAAGCATTTCCGCCCCTACAAGGGCCGTTTCAAGAGAGAAATCCTTTCTGAGATCCAGGCCCATGGCCTCTGCGCGCTGGGCCAGGGTCATGACAAAACTTGGGGTGCCCATGAACCCGTTGACTTTCAGCATCTGCATGATTTTGACCTGCATCAGTGTGTTGCCTACACCCGTAGGAATTACGGTCGCACCAATCATCTTCACAGACTTATCCAGCATGAAGGCAAGGGGCCACATGTGATAATTAAAGGTATTGACAATACGGTCCCCAATGCCAAATCCTACTCCGCAGAGTGCTTCAGCCCAGGACGTATCCTGATAGTCCCATTCTCCGGGTTGCCATATGAGCCCGGGATTAATGTAGATGCGCCTGATTTTTTCCGGGTCAGCAGTTTCGAATCCCCCGAAAGGGAAATCTTTTTTCTGGCGTTCAACCAGATCATCCATACGGAGGATGGGGAGCCTTTCTATGTCTTCCATGCCTTTAATATCGGACATTTCAATGCCCGCCGAATCGAAGATTTCCCTGTATGCCTTTGAATACCTGAAGGCGTGATGAAAGGTTTCAAGGAAGTTTTTGTTCAGCTTGACCTTTCGTTTTTCCCAATCCATGGTTTCACGGGCTTGATCAAAGAAACGGTTTTCTTTTGGTGGATTCCCCATCTCTTCTCCTTTTGTTATTATCTATCTCTATTTGACAAAATAAGTACCACGGGCGCGGGTTCTTTACCAATCTTTTTTCTAATCCAGGGTATGCCTGAGAATACGAAAATTTGAAGGGCTATCCGGTCTATTGGAAGCCTTTTTAGAATTCCTGATAATGGTTATTTTGCCCTGGTAGTTCATTTTCTTCCATTCTTTTGGACCAGGAAAGAGTTTAATAAATTCTTTCCAGTTTTGGGGGGCAATGGTCAGGCATCCATGTGAACCTTTAACCGGGCCGCTTGATTTTCCTTTGTGTATCCATATCCCTGTAGCCAAACGATCCCCATGTTTAATGGGATTTGGATTCATTGTCTGCACATATCCGCCATGATTCAGGCGCAACGCCTTGCCGAACTTGGCACAGCTTACAATATCAAACCTGTGTTCTCCTGATGCAACTACAGGGCGGTTCTTATCCATGTAATAGAGAAAACGATTGGGTAAAGTACTTCCCCTTATCTCTTTTTCTGTTCCGAGTCTTTTATTATTCAGATAGACCATTACCCTGGCCTGGTACAGTTGATTGTCTTTGTAAAATTCTTCTTCAAAAGCAACCAGATAGGATTTCATGCCGGCGAAAGCATTCAGCTCAAATGCGGTGATGAATAGAAGTAAAAAGACTATGTTAAGCTTGAATTTCATTTGCTGCTGGTCGGCCAGGCGGGACATAAGTGCCTAAAGTTTGAAGTGCCTAAAGTGCCTAAAGTGCCTAAAGTTTTTATTGTTGTACATTGGACGTTCGATGTTGGACGTTCGATGTTGGACGTTCGATGTTCGATCCTCCGGAGGCGGACAAGTGTTCATTTTTTCAGTCCTTAATGGGCAAAAACAAATTAGCGCTTATGGAGGCAAACCCCTGAGGCGTTGTTTTATAAATAGCACGCCGAAGGCGTACCACAACTTTAGGCACTTCAAACTTTAGGCATTTTAGGCACTTTTTTATTCATAGCGCTTTAACCTCTTCCAGGGGCAAATCAAGGCCATGCCCTCCCCCGCATAGCGGGATCTTCGATGGACGTGGATTCTTTATTTATTGCCTGCTTCCTCCTTAAGGCGTTTTAAAAACTCGCCAGCTGCCTTTTCTGCCTCTTCAGGTCTTGTATCCTGTAATTCCTTGTTATATCTGTCCAACAATTTCTGCGTCTCACTCTTTTGCTCCTTTAAAGCGAGCTGTGAATTGATTGAGGCAAGGGAAAGGAATGCGCAGATTGCACCAAAGACGATCCAGGCGACTTTGGGCCTGATCCGGTGCACCTCAATGCTGGCAAGTATTAGCAGATACATCATCCAGATAAATCCCAGGACAGGCCCTATGTAGGGGATGATACTCAGGACCATATTGATGGGCGTTATTGAAGAGATATAGGCATTACACCTGAAAGCCGTTTCAAAGGACTCCTGGGAACCCATTATTTTCCAGATGATGAACAGGACAAAAGCTACTACAAGGCCGAATACTGCCATGAGAACCGGTGCGATTACAATAGATGCAAGGGCCATGGAGAATGGAACACCACTAACAAGCCCGAAAACAGCCAGGAGAGCCTGAAGAACGCCGGAAACAATTCCCATGGCCACCATAAAGATAAGTGGTTCAATGAAGCCACCGCTTTTGGCCATATTTTTGAAAAACCCTAAAGGGTCTGTGACGACCTTTATGGCTGTATTCACTATAGGTGCTATGAAATCCTCAATTTTCATTTTATTATGTGTACTGTCTTGCATAATAAATTTTCTTCCTCCTTTTAGGGAGACGTCAGCGATCTAAAATACCCTGGCCATCAAAGGTATGGCCACGAAAGACCCCAGGGAACTGCCGATATTTGTGAATACAACGACTAACAATATCCGGGTTATTTTGTTCTTCCAGAACCCTCTGACTGACAGGATGTCTTCGGTAAGGGCCTCAAAGTCCTTTACTTTCGGCTTCCCTAAAAGCACTTCCACAAGCCCTGCCACCCACCCTGCCGCGATCATAGGATTGAGGGACGTTAAAGGTGAGGCAACGACCGCGGAAAGAATGGTAAGGGGATGGGCCATCGCTATGGCAGCACCGAGGCCTGCAAGAACCGCATTGGCAAGGATCCACCATTTGATCATATCGGTGCCGGCAGAGACGCCCGCATGAAAAAAGCCCAAGACGATCAGGCCTATAACGACTGCAGGAATGCCCCATTTCAGCACTGAAAACAATTTTCCTTTTGGAGGAATTTCGTCTAAGGCGGTTGTGTCTATCGGCTCATTCCAGCACCTTTTAATTCCTGGCACATGTCCGGCTCCGACTACTGCAACAATCTTTAAGCCCGGCGCAGTCCTGATTTTATATGCGAGGTATTGATCCCTTTCATCAATCAGGATGCGCCTGAGTTCCGGAAGTGATTCCCCGATCTCTGAAAGCAGCATTTCGAGGACATCTTTTTTTTTCATCTTCTCAATATCCTCTTCTGTAATGTTATCCACTTCTCCTACGGAAGTAATAAGCTGGGCCATAAGCTTGATCTTTGTCCAGAAACCCATAAGACGCCATGTCCTGGAAAGTGTCGTACGTATGTCCCTGTCCGCGAGATGTATGGAAGCGCCCACTGCCCCGGCCGTCTCCATGGCCCGCATCATTTCTTCTCCAGGTTTAATGCCTAATTTCTTACCGATCCTTTTCTGGAAGGCCGTTAGCATAAGATTGGACAACAGGAGAAATGACCTTTTTTCCTTGATCACCTTGATAAGATCCGTCTCCTGCCACTTGTTTTTTTGTGTAATGGACTTGTATCTGGATTCACACAGTTCGAGGCAGACCGTATCCGGCTTTTGCTCTTCAATAACCTCGGCAACTAAGTCGGCGCTTTCCTTTGATACATGGGCTGTGCCCAAAAGGGTGATTTCCTTGTCTTCAAATGTCAGTCGATGTTTATTGTCGTTGTTAGTCATTGATATTCCGTGTATATTAAGTTTAATATGGCCGCAAAAAGGCACAAAATACGCAAAAAAAAGCTGGTTCGAAGCGGGCCACTGTGCCCGCCAGTATGGCTGCATCAAAAGATGGTTACGGGCCTTTTTTGGCGGAGCGTATTTACTGGTGTTAAAGAGTTCTGACAACTCAGGATTGAATCAAAAGCGGTTTGTGGGTATTATCATAATCAAAGCTGGTTTCCAAGCAGTTTGTTTTTTTGCATCTTGTACCTAAAAAAGGAAGGTAAAATGCTGATCTGCTGAATTTGACGTGATGAAAAGGATCGAAATGAAGACCATGAACAAAGAGCGGACAGATATGCAGGTTCTCCAGGGCAGGTTGTGCGTGACACTTTATGAAAAATTAGGGGATCAGGTATTGCCGGTTATGGAGGAAATTTACGGCCAATATGGGTTTGAAGTAGGTTTGGGTCTCAAGGAAAAGTGGAAACCCAGCGGACTTGCTGAAGCCATAAAGGCATTCGTTGAGATGTGCAATGTCAATGGCCTTCCCTCAGAAGTGGAAATGAGGGACGGCGTGGCTCACTGGACAGGATATCGCTGTCCTTTTGGCATTGAAAATACTCATAGACCTGTTTGCGAAGCATTGATGGCAATGGACAGGGAGATGTTCAGGGCCGTTTTGGGCGTGGATAAGGGCCGAATGGATTTTACAATCGATAAATGCCTGGCAGCCGGGGATGACTGCTGCAAAGGTATTTTCAGGTTATTGTAGGTGAGCATGAGAATTGAGGATCGAATAGAGGCGTTGCTTTTTGAGGGTGTCCGGGAGGGTGTTTATCCGGGGGCTGTGTTGTTGGTAAGCCATAAGGGCGAGGTAGTTTTTTTTCAGGAGACAGGACATTGTTCATTGACTCCTCGCGCTGATCCAATGCACAAGGACACAATTTTTGACCTGGCTTCCCTAACCAAACCTTTGGCCACTACCTTGGCTATTATGAAGCTGGTTGACGAAGGGGGGCTTAATCTGGATCAAGCCCTGGCAGATCTCCTGACCGGAGATATACCGGCCGATAAGAGGGCACTGACGCCACGAATGCTCCTGAGTCATTCCGCAGGATTTATTGACTGGAAGGCATTTTATTTAGAACTTGATGACATCAGGCCGGAAAAAAGAAAGGAGGTGCTCAGGGAGCGGATATTGAATATGCCTTTGGCTTATAAGGCTGGTAAAGAGACGCTTTACAGTGATCCAGGGTTCATGATCCTGGAGTGGCTCATCGAGGAAAGGGCAGGGGTCCTGATGCATATCTTTCTTGATCGCTATTTTTACAGGCCTCTGTCACTGAACAGGACCTTCCTACATAATAATGACCTAAAAATCAGGTTTTTTGAGGATCAATTTGCCGCCACAGAGAACTGCCCCTGGCGTGGAAAAATTATTCGGGGATCTGTCCATGATGAAAACGCATATGCAGCAGGCGGATATTCGGGTCATGCAGGGTTGTTCGGGACAGCAGAGGAGGTTTATATCCTGGTGAATCTTTTAAGACAGCATTATCACGGGGAGAGATCGGATTATCTCAAGCCGGAAACAGTCAGGGCCTTTTTAACACGGCAAAATATTATAGAAGGCAGTACCTGTGCCTTAGGCTGGGATACGCCGTCGGCCGGGGGTTCCAGTAGTGGAAGATACTTTTCATCAAATAGTTTTGGACACCTTGGTTTCACAGGTACGTCCGTATGGATGGATCTTGAGAAAGATGTGATAGTCGTCTTTCTTACAAACCGCGTTCATCCGACCAGGGATAATGAGAAAATCAAGGAATTCAGGCCCAGGCTTCATGACCTGATTATGGAAGAATTGGGAAAGGCAAGTGCCTAAAGTTGAGGAGTAAGGTGACGGTGTCATGGGAGAGATAAGAAGTACCCTGGATATCATCATGGAAAAGACCAAAGGTCTGACCATGACCGAAGAGGAAAAGAGAGAGTTCAAGCGGCGGGAGATGGCCGGAAAGGCCAGGGGCCTTATTCAGAAGTACATGGACGGGATCATAGATCTGGACCGAGTCAAGATTGAGGCTGCTGCGGCAGGAGAAGGTCGGAAGGACACGTTCCGCCAGATCATGATTGAAGAGTCGATGGACTGGATTGAACCTGGACAGGACAATGAAGCGGTTTTGAAAATTTTAAACAACATGACCGGAATAGATATTCATCCTGTCCGGGAAATTCTTGCAGATTTTGAGGGCAGGATGGAGGAAGAAAAAACCGCGCGTGAAACCGCATTAAGGACCGGGCTAAAAGAGAAAGGCATATCGGGTTCGGCTGTAATCCCCAACATAGAAGCAGATCAGGAATGGATTCATTATGTAGCTGATATAAAGGAAGAATTTCGGTATCTGCTCAATAAATTGGAGTAAGTGCCTTTGTATACCAACCACTGGATTCCCGCCTACGCGGGAATGACAGGCCTGCCTGCCGCGCTTCGCTTGGCGCAGGTAGGCAATTATCCCACTCCGTCATTCCCGCGTAGGCGGGAATCCATGAGCTATACCCTTAAGTATTGAGATGATACCCCCAACACCTGTAACTTGGAAATCTGGCGGTTAGTTCCTATTCACCTATATGCTGTTCAGAACATCTTCCACGGTTACCAGGCCACGCATGGCCTTTGTGATTCCGTCCATCTTCAGGGAGATCATACCCTCTTTCACAGCCCTCTGCCGGAGGGAATCAAGGGGAGCCTTTGCAACGATCAGCTTGTTCAGCTCCTCGCTGGGAACGTAAAGCTCATATATGGCTGCCAATCCAGAGTAACCGGTGTTTTCGCAGGCATCGCACCCCTTTTGATGGAAAAATTTGGCACCTTCGGGAAGCCGGAACCCTAACTCCTTCTGGATGTTTTTTTCCGCGGGATAGGGCTGGCGGCAGTTTTTGCAGAGCTTTCTTAAGAGCCTCTGGTTGATAATAACTGACAGGGAGGCCGCCAGCAAGAAGGGTTGGACACCCATGTCAATGATGTTCTGAACGGCATTAATACTATCATTGGCGCTCATGCGGCAGAGTACGACGCGCCTGGCAAAGGCGCCCTGTATAGCGGCCCGGATATCCTCCTGGCAAGTGATATCCCCGATGTACGCGACATCGGGTTCCTGTTTCATGACGGACCGAATTCCCTCGGCGAAAGTGAACTCGCTTTTTTCCTCGGGTTTTCCCTGGATCATACCTGGCACATCGTACTTAATCATGGGGTCAAATCCCATTGCAAGTATTTCGGGCTTCGAAACCTCTAAGACAGCGGCGTAAGCGGTTGTCCGTTTCCCCGAGCCCGGTGGGCCCGTGATCAGGTAGAGTCCTGAGCCTCGGGAGAGGGCCTTCCGGAACGAGGCCAGCATGTTCTGGGTCATTCCCAATTGCTCCAGGCCAAGGGTAGCACTTTGCTTATACTGGACTTTTATGATGGTGGCTTCGCCGTGAAGGGTGGGCATGATATAGGTGTAAAGCTCTATTTTCCTTTCATCTAAGGTCAATTTAAAAAAACCGCTCTGAGGAATCTTGGTCCTGGTGATGTCCATGCCGGAAAGGACTTTAATCCTGTTGATGACATTGCTCTTGGTATCGGCCGGGATGTTAATGTCCACAGACTTCAGCGCGCCCTTAATACGCGTTCGAATTACCAGTGTGTCCTGAAGCGGCTCAAGGTGGATCTCTGTCGCGCCCTCCTTTACCGCCTCCTGGATGATTTTGTCCACTTTCTGGACAATCCCCTTATCTTCGGTTGACGTACGAAGCTTGCCGGCATCCGCATTGGGTGACTTCTTCGCTGCTTCAAACTCTATTTTTTTTGCCATGATGATCTCCCTTTATCAGGCCTTTTTGAATGTGCTTGTCATGTCAGGACCGTTCCAGAGGTCCAAATACCAAAAAAGGCTAACATTTTTCGAGGTAAAAAGAAATAAAAAAGCTAATGAAAACGGGAGAATCATGTCAGCCCACTGGATTTTTTAGGACAGCTATCTTTTTTGTCAGGGTGGGCTTAAAAAATTTAACTCATGTAGTTGACAGCACAAAAAAGACGTGTTACACGTAAAAAACGTGCATATCAATAAGGAGGGAAAGATGAAACAGAATATTACCCTGAGTATTGATAAAGAGATTATCAAGAAAGGGAAATTTATTGCAGTCAAAAAAGAGACTTCCATCAGCAAAATGTTGAGTGATCTGCTTAAAGAAATCGTGGATAAGGAAGACCGCTATGAGGCGGCAAAGAAAAATGCTCTACAAAATTTGAGGAAGGGGTTTCATCTGGGTGGCCACATAAACTGGAATCGTGAGGATCTTTATGAGAGATAGGACCTTTGTGGACACAAACATCCTTGTTTATGCCCATGATCTGGACGCAGGGAATAAGCATGAGATAGCCAGAGGGATTGTTTCTGAATTATGGGAATCTCGTTCAGGAGTGTTAAGCACACAGGTTCTACAGGAATTCTATGTAACCCTCACGAGGAAAATACCTACGCCCCTTGTTAAGCCGACTGTTAGAGGAATTGTGAAGAGTTATTTCAATTGGGATGTTGTCCTCAATGATGCCCAAATCATTTTGCAGGCAAGCGAAATCGAGGAAACTTACAGATTATCTTTTTGGGATGCCCTAATTGTTTCTGCTGCATTTTCGAGAAATACAGCTACCATACTCACTGAAGATCTCAATCACGGTCAATATGTGGAAGGCATTTTGATCAAAAACCCATTTAAGGCCCAAGCGGAGGGCATTCAATAGATCATGGTTGCTGATAGTATCTCACTATTCCTTCAAGGACCCCGTCTGCAATGGCACTTGCGTGGGGTGATATTTCAAAACAGGATTTTTTTTTGCCCTTGGGATCAATATCACCAATCTTTTGCCCTGCCTTGACCTTTAGCCCGTCTCGTACAAGTCCCCATATAACCCCGGAAATATTCGCCCGGAGAGGATGATCATTCACATGGGCAATCACTTCATTCTTTTTGACCTTATCTCCTATTTTTATACAGGAACGCAAAATGCCGTTGCAAGGAGCCCTGATTATTCTTTCCTTGGTTAAATTCAGGACGGAAGCAGGTATGCCAGTGTCTTTTTCAGCCTCGCCGTTTGTTATCAGGCTACCCAGAGAACTACTGTTGGGATTGGTTTCAATCACAAGATGAGCGTCCTTGCCTGCAATAAAGCCGGGTCCGAGGGCGATAACAAATTGTGCGCTATGGATGGCTGTACCCGTATTCTTCTTTGCCAGCACAGCGTCGACAAGAATATCAGGGGTAATGAGTCTTGAGATTTTTATTTCCGGATCAGCAACAACGGCGATTTTTTTTTCCGACCATATATTGTATACCGCATCAACCGAAAGGTCCGACCTTCGGGCTACAACGGAACATACCTCCTTTTCCAGGTCAATAAGCGCTTCACAGAATGATACCCCCCTCCTTTCTGCCGTGGGCTCACTTTTCTCAGACATAATGATTTTGTTAAATCCAAATCTGTAAAGACGATGAGCAACTGCGCTTGCTTTCTCGCCTGCTCCTTTGATAAAAATGACCTTATCTTTGAGGGGGCTGTCGGTTTTCATAAGGATTTAAATCCGGCAGGTAAAGACCTGCAAGATCCCCCTTGTTTCTCTTTAAAAGTATTTCCCGCAAATATTTTTGCATATAGTTCACCGGATTCATAAAGTTGACAGGATGAACAGGATGAACAGGATGAACAAGATTGATGCATTCGTAAAAAGTCTCCAAGGCCGTCACTCCCGCGAAGAGCTTGCCCCAGCGAAGGGAGGGGCGGGAGTCCAGAACCGGCTGATTTTACTGGATTCCCGCCGTAGTTTATTCCGCACTTGATGCGGGGCGGGAATGACGAAAACGAATCCTTTCTGACTTTTTACGAGTTTGTCAAGATTAAATCATGTCAATCCTGTAATCCTGTCTAAGAGCTGAACTATTACGAGTTATATAATGCCTATTCAGGTTTTCGGGACTTTTTTACCTTGAGCTGGACATCATCATGTATAAAGGTTTCCGAAACCACTTCGCCGCCGTTGTGTGACACGACTTTCCTGATATTGTCGAGCTTCTCCTTTTCCAGGATAAACTCGAAGGATTTGCCTGGTGGCAGTATTCTAAGACATAGACCTACGTCTGAATATGCCTTTCAGCAATCACCCCTGTAATCAAATAACTCATTTATCATTGTAACCTCTTATGTATACTGCCAAATGTTTTACTTTTCGTAATAGTTCACCGTTACCTTTCTTTGTTGAACCCTGAACCCGTGAACTGTTACTACTGTTCTTTTGAGGTGGTTAACAGAAAATCAAGCATGGCCTGGCACAGTGGTGAGGCAATTCTCCTTTTGTCTCTTATTAGATAAAAGTCCCTGGACATGGAGAGATTTTTAACTTTCAATGCCTTGAGAATCCCGGTTTTGAGTTCGGTATTCAGGGCCCTTAGAGACAGGATGGATACACCTAAGCCCGCCTTTATTCCCTCTTTTACCGCTGTTGATGTTCCGAGGCAGGCCACAATATCAAGCGACCCGATGCCTTCCAGCCCGGATTTTTTCAGATATTCCTCCATGATCTTCAGGGTGCCCGAACCCACCTCCCTTAAGATAAAGGGCTCTTTTGAGATATCCTGTAATGATACTTCACTCTTTCCGGCCCATCTGTGTTCGGCAGGTACGGCAAGGACCAGTTCATCTTTCCACAATTCTTGATACAGGAGCTTTCTGTCAGAACTCTTAGATCCCACAATGCCCAATTCAAGTTCTCCCTCCAAGACCTTTTTCTGGATTTTATTAGTGTCTGCAATATCCACCAGAACGGAAATAAGGGGATATTTTCCCTGAAAACGCCCAATGATCCCGGGGAGGATGTATTCTCCGGGAATGGTGCTCCCGCCCATATGGATTTGCCCTTGTTTCATGCCAAGGAAATCCTGCATTTCCAGAGATGCGGTTCTCTTCATATCCAGGATTCGGATGGCATGTTTGTAAAGGAGGTTGCCCGCCTTTGTTGGAACTACCTGCCTACCCAGACGATCCAGGAGTTTCGCTCCAACCATGTTTTCAAGCGCGGATATTCTTTCGCTGACAGATGCCTGTGCCAAAAAAACCGCGTCAGCAGCCTTTGTGAAACTCCCTAATTCGACCACCTTGCAAAATGCCTCCAACTGGCGGAGATCAAAATCTATGGACGGTATTTTATGGGAAATTGATTTTTTCATAAGGCAACTGCCATTACCAGATGGTTTTTACACCAAAAAAACCCATCACGAAAATTTTGCTTTTATACCGAAGGCCTAAGGCAAAATGAGTTCTTTACAAAACCGATGAGAGGGAAGCACTCTTCCCCACTTTTTTCATAGTCCTTGTTGCCCGTATGCACCTGGTAAAATTTGGGGATGTGTGTTCTTTCCAAAAAATAAAAAAGGGATGGATTAACATTCTTTTCCCCGCTTTTGCACGCAACTGCAAACAATGGCTTTCCTTCTTTTAATACAACAAAATCTACTTCCCTCTTGTCTGTATCCCGTAGAAAACGAAGATCCATACAAAAACCTTCTGTGTCTTCTAAGAAATGGCAGTATTTTAAAAGTTGGGAAGCAATAAAATTTTCAAATCTCGGACCAGATTTGGGAATCCGTGACCAGTCCCATAAATAGAGTTTCTGTTCCTTTTTAACTGCCCGGACCTTAGGAGGTCCATACGGTGCAATTCGGAAACAGTAGTACATCCTTTCAAATATTTTAAGCCAGCGTTCAACGGTTTCATGGGCCACCTGCAATAATTCTCTTAATTGTTTTACCGAAAGTGGAGAACCGATCCTGTTGGGAAGTTCCTCCGCTAAAAGCTCAAGCAGGCTGATTTCCTTTATGGTTTCCATATCCCTGATATCTTCATAGATAATACGCTGAATTCTCTCCCTTTGCCATCTTCTCCAGAATCTTTCTTCTCCTTTTATATAAGGCTCCGGAAAGCCGCCTAATTTCATCAAACTTTCAAAATCGCCCTTTGTGGGGGCGGAATTTAGTTCCAGCAGGGAAAATGGGTGAAGCCGATAATAATGATATCGTCCCTGAAGAGAATCCCCACCTTTGCTGTAATAGTCCAGCCTTGCGGATCCGGTAATGATAAAAGCGATTTCCGACCGATTTTTGTCATAAAAACCTTTAATAAGGTTCCGCCATCTGGCAAATTTGTGTATTTCGTCCAAAACGATACATTTTTCATTCGATGGGAGTTCACCCCTTAACAAGGATTTTCTATCAATAACATCATCCCAGTTTAGATAGGCCGGGTGCTTTTCGTTCGGATCTGGCAGAAACGTTAAGGCAAAAGTGGTTTTGCCAACCTGCCTTGGCCCTCCAATAAAGACCATTTTGCTTTTTAGGTCTTCTTCTACCAATTTTTTCAGGTATCTTTTGAATATCTTCGGCATGGTAGAATCCTTATAACACGATTTTACTCATGAGTAAAGTAGAGTCTATATGATTCTGCAATTCAGACACTATTGAGTCTGACAGCCTCAATAGTGTCTGAATTGCAGCATAAGTCGGTTCTATCCTTGACACACAGGGCTAATTTCACTATATTTATTTGCACGAAAAGTGAAGTTTTATCATATACCTGTTCCTTGGTGGATTGCAGGCAAATTGGCCTTAAGTGTGATTGAGGAATCTTAAAAGGAGAACTGATAGTGGACGACCTTTCCAGACAAGAGAAACTGGTTCAGCAGTATATCAAAGATGACAATAAGGAAAGTGCTGTTAAATTATTGTTTGATTTGATCGTTAAATACGCCAAGAGAAAAGACTTTATAAAAGCAGAGGCACTTAGGGAAAAGTTTTATGAAGTTGATCCCATGGCTTTAACCGAAATCGTCAGATCAGGTGAAATTATTGAAGAAGAAAAAAGTGAATCCATAGATCAAAATTACTTAGATATCTGGTCAGGGCTATTTGATCTGTTGGGTGATGAGGAAGGCAATGCCGTTTATTATGCCATGAAAGAGGTCACATATGATGCTGGTCAGGAAATTTTCAAACAGGGTGAGCGAAACTCGAACCTCTATTTCATCAACAAGGGTCAGGTAAAACTGGTATATAGCCAGGGGGGAAGAGAAATACTGTTAAAAACATTAGGTTCCGGTGATATTGTCGGGGAAGATACTTTTTTTTCCGATACGGTCTGTACTACCTCTATGGTTGCACTATCCCGAACGAAATTGAATTATATAGAAAAAGATGTCCTGCTGAAATGGAAAGATAAATTCCCTTCACTCGAATCAAGATTGCGTGAGTATTGCCTTAAGTTGAGCAAGGTTCATGATTTATTGAAGAAAAAGAATCTGGACCGCCGAAACCAAAAACGGGTCAAGGTATCGGGAAAAGGAATAATCCAGCTTTTAAATGCCTCTGGGAACCCGCTGGGAAGGGCCTTTAAGGGAGAGCTTTCGGATATATCTGTTGGAGGATTGTCTTTTATCATCAGGATTACGAAAAAAGAAACAGCAAGCCTTTTATTAGGCCGCAGACTGAATATTAAATTTGTCCTCCCTGTGAAGGGGGGGAAGCAAAAAATAAATCAGGACGGAACGGTTATCGGGGTTCTCTCTTATCCTTTTGACGATTATTCTATTCATATCAGATTTGACGACACGTTGAGCGGCCGCCTGGTTGGAAAAATCTGATCCTATGCCTCCTGCCTGAAACCTTACATTTTATTTCGATTTTAAAACCATGTCCTTCCCCGCATAGCGGGATCTTCGATGGGCGTGGATTCTTTATTGTAAATATGGAAACCAATCCTTTTCGATGTCTGCGAAATTGGCCTTTACAGCCTCACGACCGGATACCACATCGCCATGACCAGGCAGCAGGTAATCCACGTCGAGCAAGGAAATTCTTTTGATGCTTTCCTTTAGATGCTCACCGCTGCCTCCGGGTATATCTGTTCTCCCTACACCCTGGTTGAAGACAACGTCGCCGGTAAAAAGCGCTTTTTTGTCGGGCCAGTAGAGACAGATGGAGCCCGGGGAATGGCCGGGGGTTTGTATTACACGTAAACTCACATTTCCAACGTTTAGCGCCCCTTCCCGGAGCAAAATATGGGGTTCGAAGTCAGGGATGCCCAATGCCTCACTATAGTGAGGGGCAACGCTTTTGATAAAGTCCATTTCAGTGGCAGGAATGGAAATTAATGTAGATGTACCCATAAATATCCTGACTGCCTCCATATGATCCGGATGGGCGTGCGTGATAATCACGAGGTCAATATCCCTTAGAGAGAGGGAAAGCCCGGAAAGTCCATCCCGGACATGGCTGAAAAGGTGGTAATGGCCCGGATCTACAAGAATTCTTTTTTCGCCGGCTATCAAATACGCATTACAATTATTTGCAGTCGGGTTGTCCCATAAAAAGGCATGTAGTTCGCTAAGTATTTCCATGGCAATGAAGCCCTTGATTGAAGATTGACTATTGAAGAATGACGATTATATCTCTCGCAGAGAACGCAGAGGACACAGAGAAAGACCAAAAACTCTGAGATCTCTGTGTGCTCTGTGAGAGGAAATGCTTTTGAAGATTGACTATTGAAGATTGGGGGAGGTTTTCACAAATCCAAAATCGCTACGGTCTTTCAGCCAAAAAGACCTCCAGTTCCATTGACCGGTCATCCCGGATAATGCCCAGAGTAACCGTTTCACCCACTTTCAGTTTACTGATCAAATCAAGCATCTGTTTCATGCCATGAATTTCCTGGTTATCAATAGCTGTGATAATATCCCCCCCTAAAAGGAGCCTCATGCCTCCTATGATCACCTCCCTGCGGCCACCCCGCAGTCCTGCCTGATAAGCGGGGCCACCAGGTACAACTTTTACGACCAATACTCCCTGACGTGTTTCGAGGCCCAGTCCTTCTGCAAGTCCGGGGCTCAACGGAATGCCTGTGATGCCGAGCCAGGGCCTTGCTACCCTGCCGGAAGTTATAAGCTGGGTAGCAACATACTTAGCGTGATTAATAGGTATTGCGAAACCAATGCCCTGATACCCGCCGGAAAGGCTGTAAATAGCCGTGTTAATGCCTATGACTTCTCCGCTTGAGTTCAGTAGAGGGCCTCCTGAATTGCCCGGGTTTATAGCAGCGTCGGTCTGGATCAGGTCATCAATCCGGTGCCCGTCCCTTGTCCTGATGCCTCTGTTTAGGGCGCTTATGATGCCCGTGGTGAGAGTGTGAGAAAGGCCGAAGGGATTTCCAATGGCAATCGCCTTCTGGCCGACCCTGATTTTGTCTGAATTACCCAGGGTGGCGACAACATCAATGTGCCGGGAAGGTATCTTGATAATAGCTAAATCGGAAGCAGGATCCCTGCCCACAAGGGTCGCGGGGATTTTTTCGCCGTTTGCCATGGTCACTGTAATCTTCTGGGCTTTGGCGACCACATGATTATTGGTCAGGATATATCCTTTCGTGGCTATGATGAAGCCTGAACCCTGGCCTTCTCTTGGGATGACTTCCAGCCAGAAGTTCATACTGAGCGTTGTTGTCGCGATGTTGACAACCGATGGATGGACCTTTTCAAAGACCTTTGTGTTAATCTCTTCATCGGCGGAGACGACAAGTGGCCTGGGTTCAGATGAGGCTGCTGATCGATTAAAATCAAGGGTTTCCGCACTTGGCCTTGGTTGGAAAAAAAAGTAGATGTCCTCCCTTTTGGACCACAGGAAAAGTAAAAGAATAATAATGGCGATCCACAAATATTTTGATCTGTTGTTGATCATGCGTGCTGTCCTTGATTGATAAATATTTGTAAACGTTCACAGATTCATTTTTCACCCCGAACCCTGAACCTCTAAACCCTGAACCCATGAACGGTTATAATGTAATTAGCTATATCGGAACTGTCAAGCGGCCTAAAACTGGAGTGCAGCATTAGATTCGACTTCTCTTCATTAATGGGCTTAGTGCCTGTGTAATGCTATAAGTGTGACTACTCACGTAGTCAGCCTGAATAACCTGAGTAGTTACGAATAAGTTTACATTGACTTCTTTCGTGCCCTGTTCTAATGAATATCCAATAAATACATGGTAAATGGAGGTATAAAGCATGAAGTTTAAGGCTTTAATGACCTGGATGCCGGCTGCTTTTTTACTATTAATGATTCCTGTGTGTGAATGCCTCGCAGGGGAAAATAATGAATACACCTTAGAAGAGAGTATTGCCGAGGCCCTGGAAAATAACTGGGCACTAAAGGCAAAGAAGGAAAAAATTGAACAGGCAGGCTATGCCAAGAAACAGGCCGGCGCGGAATTTCTGCCAAAACTGAGCACAAGCTATAGCTATACCCGGTTGGATAAGGTGAGCCGGAGTGCCGCAGTCCCCTTGGGGCTGGGAACGCAGATCCCCGCAAGAGACAATAATACACAGGACAACTACCAATGGAAGTTCACGGTAACCCAACCGCTTTTTACAGGCTTTGCCCTGGTTACTTCTTACCAGTTAGCAAAATTAGGCATAGATCAAACGGAGCTTGAGCTTGAGCAGGAAAAACTGGATATTGCGCTTAAGGCAAAAGATGCCTATTTCGGGATCCTGAAGGCGGATAAGGCCCTGGAAGTGGCACAGAAGGCAGTGGAATCACTGGAATCTCATGTCAGGGTAGCGCGCAGTTTTTACAAGGTCGGTATGATCCCTATAAACGATCTTTTAAAGGCGGAGGTGGAGCTGGGAAATGCAAAATACGATCTTGTAAAGGCCTGCAATGCCTGTAGACTGGCCCGTTCTGCCTTTAATATCGTTTTGTCCAGGCCGATTAGTGCCCCTGTTGTGGTAAAAGATGTTGTTCTTTTGAAGCTGTCTATAAGAGATTTTGAAGATTACCTGACAGATGCCTTTGAAAACCGGCCTGAGATGGAACTCCTTGACGTAAATATCACACAGACGGAAAAGCAGATCAGGTTGGCGCAGAGTGCTTTTTTCCCGGAGGTCGCCCTCCAATATGACTATATAAAAGAGGGTGATACGCCGGGTGTGGCGGGCAGTTCTTTTCATGATGACAGCTTATGGCAGGCCATGGCGGTAGCCACATGGACTTTTTGGGAATGGGGAAAGACACTCAATGCGGCAAAGGAAAAAGAGAGTTTAAAAAATGAATTGATTCTGACAAAAAAGGCCTTGGAGGACAGCATAAGTCTTGAGGTGAAGGATGCTGTGTTAGCGTTAGAAGAAGCAGAAAAAAATATTCCGACAACAGAAAAAGCGGTGGAGCAGGCTGAAGAAAATCTGAGGGTCAGCCAGGAACGCTACAAGGCACAGGTAACTACTTCCACTGAAGTATTAGACGCCCAGACTCTCCTGACTCAGGCGAGAACCAACTATTACAATGCGGTTTATGACAAAAAACTTGCCAGAGCCAGATTGAAGCGGGCCCTTGGAACGTATTAAAGGAGGAATGCCTAAAGTGCCTAAAGTGAACTAAAGTGCCTAAAGTTGAAAATGATTAAAATACTTAGTTTTAGGATAATAGCACAATATTTAGGGGTATTACTCGTGGATTCCCGCCGTAGTTTATCCCGCACTTGATGCGGGGCGGGAATCCAGTAGGTTGGTATGCAAAGGCACTTACCCCGATTTATTGAACATATACGTTTTAGGCACGTTAGGCACTTTAAACTTTAGCTCATTTTAGTCACTTTAGCTCACTTGATAATGATCCAGTTATTTCGTCTTTCCAAGAGTTTTGGCCCCAGTACCGCATTGAGCGATCTGACCATGAGGGTTCACAAAGGGGAATTTGTTTTTGTGTCAGGACCAAGTGGGGCGGGCAAGACAACTCTGCTCAGACTCATTTTTGGTTCCGAAAAACCTACCAGTGGCCATATCTTGATCAATGGAATAAATCTGAGCCGTATCAACCGCTCAAAGCTTGATCTTCTGCGTAGAAGTGTAGGTTTTGTTTTTCAGGATTTCAAGTTATTGCCGGCAAAAACGGTCTTTGAGAATGTTGCACTTGCCCTGCAGGTGATAGGCTATCGTCGTACATTTGTTCGAAAGAGAACTCACCAGTGTTTAAAATTGGTTGGTTTGGCAGAAAAAGAGAAGGCATTCCCTTTGCAGTTATCCGGGGGGGAACAACAAAGGGTGGCTATTGCAAGAGCCATTGTAAAAAATCCTTTGATTCTTCTTGCTGATGAACCCACAGGGAATCTGGATCCGGATCTCACAGAGGATATAATGGTCCTGTTTAAGACTATAAACATGAAAGGGGCCACCGTGATTATTGCTACGCACAGCAGGGAGTTACTGAAAGGTGGTGCCCAAAGAACGATCTCTTTAATTCGAGGAAGAATTGTCGGGGAAAGATGAAACTAAGATTGTGGCCATATTTATTTAGCCAGGCAGTTATAAATATTATGAACAACCGGCTTGTTCATTTAATCGGTCTTGGCACGATGGTTATTTCCCTGCTGATCTTTGGCATATTTTTACTCTTATTTGTAAACCTCAGTGCCTGGATTGAGGGATGGGGCAGTTCTTTAACTATATCAGTTTACCTTGAGGATGGGATCGGAGATCATGCGAGAAACAGTGTAGCATCCTTTATCAAAAGGCTGCCGGATGCAGAACTCAAGCGCTTTGTTTCAAAGGAGAAGGCATTAAGCGATTTAAGAAATACTTTAGGGCCACAGGCGGGACTTCTTGAAGGGCTGTCAAGAAATCCTCTTCCTGCCTCTTTTGAGGTATTATTTAAGGAAGTGGGGGGCAAAGATAGTGATCCCAGGAAAATAAAGGAACAGCTTGAAAAATTTAAAGGCGTTGATGAGGTCCAGTACAGCGAAGAATGGGTCAATCGATTCAAGGACTTGATGAAAATAGTCAGGCTTGTTGGTCTCATAATCGGTGGGCTCCTTTTTATGGGCGTGCTTTTCATCGTGACGAATACTATAAAACTGACCATATATTCACGCAAAGACGAAATTGAAATACTGAAGTTAGTGGGAGCAACTGACTGGTTTGTTAAAATACCTTACATGTTAGAGGGAATAATTCAGGGAATTTTTAGCGGGGTCCTGGCTTTGTTAACCCTCTTTTTGGCGTATTTTTTTATCTCAAAAGAAAAGGCGTATTTCTTCAGTTTTGCTCTGTTGGATTTCAGCTTTTTACCATATGAATATTCTCTTGCGATTTTTTTGCTGAGTGTGTTTTTAGGATTGGTAGGGAGCTTAATCGCCGTAGACCGCTTCTTTGACATATGACAAAAGGCGCTATTCCAAGACTATCAAAAAGTTTGAATTTTCTTGTTCTTCTGCTTTTTTTCTTCCATTTCACCATCCTTGATGTGATTGCCGTCCCAGTACCCCGGACCGATGAAGAAAAAATAATGGAGATTGAGTCAAGGCTTTCACAGGAAAAAAAGAAATTGAATGCGTTTAACACACAGGAAAAAAATGTGTTGTTCCAATTAGCTGATCTTGAACAGGAAGTCGCAGAAAAAAGGCTTATTGTAAATAGTCTGGGAAAAACAACTCATCTCGCTAAGGTTGAAGTCAAGAAACTAAAAATCAGATTAGGTGATTTTGAGAAAGCACTAAGGAATGCAGAGGATCGGCTGGGAAAAAGGCTGGTTGCTCTATACAAACATGCCAGGAAAGGATACACGACTATTTTGGCGAAAGCCAGCGATCTGGATGATTTTTGGCAGAGGGTGAAATATATCAGATCAATTATTAATGAGGACAGGGAAGGACTTACGCGGTTGTCTGAAAAAAAGCTCAGACACAAAAAGGAAATCTCGCTGGTGCAGGAACAAATAGTTCAGATTGAAGCAGTAAAAGATAAAGAGAAAATACGACTATCATCATTGAAAAAGGACCTTGAAGGAAAGGTGATACGTCTAATGAGGATTCATAAAGAGAAGAGGTTTTATGAGAAGGGAGTAAGAGAACTGCAGATTGCGGCAAAGAATCTGAAAAAGACCCTTTTAGAAATTGAGAAGCAAAAAAGGTACAAAATGACGCTGCCCTCTCGATTTATAGCTTCCAAAGGCAGATTGCCTCTACCACTCGACGGGAAAGTAATAAAAGGTGATAAATTTTTGGAATACAAAGGGCTAAACCTTCATAAAGGGGTTTTTGTTGAGGGATTGTCCAATGCGAATGTGAAGGCTGTTTTCCCCGGAAGGGTTGATTTTTCTGGAAGGCTAAAGGGTTATGGGGAGATCATAATTATTAACCACGGTTCACGCTATTTCACCATTTCCGCTCATCTGTCCCAGAGAATAAAGGAAAAGGGAGATGCCGTAGAAGTGGGAGATGTTATTGGAAGAGTGGGACGGGATAGACCTTCTAAAAGGGTTAGACTATATTTTGAAATTAGAAGGGCTGGAAAAAATCTTGATCCTCTTAAGTGGCTGAAGGTTAAATAAACCCTGACAAGAAACTTGATATTCAAAGCCAGTTTGCCTGCAACATGCGAAAAGAACGAGTGCATTTTTTTATTGTCATTGGTTATAAGATCAACTAAATAATAACCGATATCAGAAGGCAAATATAACAAAAACACAAGGAGCAAAAAGATGTCGATTTCCAGGATAAGATTTGCCCTTACTATTGTATTAATCTCGTTTTTTATTGGAGGAACCCTTTTTTTTAAAGGGAATGGTGGTGATGTAAAGGCGGGAACAGAAGGAGTATACAAGAATATCGAGATTTTTATCGAGGTATTGCGGCAGATTGAAAAGAACTATGTGGAATCGGAAGATCCCCAAAAACTGATCTATGGCGCTATTAAGGGGATGGTTCAAAGCCTTGATCCCCATTCATCTTTTATGACAAAGGAAGAGCATCGGGAATTGATGATGGAGACGAGGGGGAGCTTTACAGGAATTGGTATTGAAATAACCATTAGAGATAGCATCCTGACAGTTGTATCTCCCATCGAGGGCACGCCTGCCTATAAGGCAGGGGTGAAGGCAGGGGATAAGATCGTTAAGATAGAAGAAAAAACCACTAAGAACATGACGATGATGGAAGCGGTAAAGAATATCAGGGGCCCGAAAGGCACTGAAGTAAAATTGACTATCATGCGTGAAGGGGAAACAGGACCTTTAGAGTTTTCCATTATCCGGGATGTCATTCCATTAAAAAGTGTAAGGCATTATCGTTTGACCCCTGAGATTGGCTATATCAGAGTTTCCAATTTTCAGAGCAAGACAGCCCGCGATCTATCTGTGGCACTTGAAAAGATAGAAGAGGGACACAAGGTGAAGGGGCTGGTCCTGGATCTGCGCAATAACCCGGGAGGACTCTTGACCCAGGCAATAGAGGTGTCAGATCTCTTTATTGATGATGGAATAATAGTCACTACTAAAGGAAGGAATACTCCTCAGGATATTGAAGCAACAGCTCATAAGAACAAAAAACCCATAAATTATCCAATTATTGTTCTGGTCAATGGTGGAAGTGCAAGTGCCGCCGAAATTGTTGCAGGGGCACTCCAGGACAATAAAAAGGCTCTAATCATGGGGACGAGGACTTTTGGGAAGGGCTCTGTTCAAACGATCCTGCCCCTGTCAGATGGTTCAGGGTTGCGTTTGACCACCGCAAGGTATTATACGCCAAGTGGAAAGTCCATCCAGTCAAGCGGGATTACCCCCGACATTGAATTGAGGTTTATACCTTTTGGCAAGAAAAAAGATAAAAAAAGGCCCCGTTTCGTAAGAGAAGAGGATTTAGAGCATCACATACAGAATAAAGATGGAGAAAAGAAAAAAGAGTCCAAAAAGGGTTTAGATAAGGACGATATAGTCAAAGAACTCCTTGAAAAGGACAATCAGGTCCGTCATGCCCTCCAGTTGCTTCAGACCTGGACCATTTTCTCGCAAATCAAGATAACTCATTGATATACCAGCAAAACTATGCCTCAAACCGACGAGTTTGTGTGAATTTACTAAATTTATTTCGATTTTAAAACCATGTCCTCCCCCGCATAGCGGGATCTTCGATGGGCGTGGATTCTTTATTTTTAGCCATTCTAAAATCTGTATTCCGAAATCCGCTATTGAAAAGGGAGGATAAAAGTGAAGGTTCCATTGCTGGATTTGAAAAAGCAGTATAAAAAGATTGAGGATGAAATAAACAGGGCGGTAGACGAGGTTTTTCAGTCTCAGCGTTTTATCCTTGGGCCTAAAGTGGAAGAGCTGGAAGGAAAGATTGCTGATTATTGCCAGTGCAATTATGCCGTTGGGGTATCATCGGGTACCGATGCCCTGTTACTTTCGCTCATGTCGGCGGGTGTCGGATATGGAGACCTCGTCATTACTACCCCGTATACCTTTTTTGCCACTGCAGGGGCGATTACAAGAGTTGGTGCTATGCCGATATTTATAGATATTGACGAAAAAACGTACAACATGAATCCTGATGAACTTGATGCGGCTATTTCTTCTATGGATGAAGAACGAAAATCAAAGGTAAAGGCCATTATTCCAATTCATCTTTTCGGGCAATGTGTACGTATGGAACCTGTTCTGGCGGCAGCGGAGGCACAAGGTCTACCGGTTATTGAAGATGCGGCTCAGGCTATCGGGGCGGAATATGAGTTTAGTAATGGGAAAGTGAGAAGGGCCGGTTCAATGGGGCATTACGGGTGTTTTTCATTTTTTCCTTCAAAAAATTTAGGTGCATTTGGGGACGGCGGAATGGTGACCACAAATGATAAGGATATCTATGAATGCCTGAAAGTAATGCGTGTACATGGCGCTGAACAAAAATATTACCATAGTGTCATCGGTGGAAATTTCAGACTGGATGCCATTCAGGCAGCGGTGTTGACAGTAAAATTCAAGTATCTGGATGAATGGACAAGCAAAAGAAGGGAGAACGCAAGTTTTTACAGGTCATTGTTTCGTGAAAAAGGAATAGAGGGCATTTCATTACCAAAGGATATTGAAAAAAGACATATCTATAACCAGTTCATCATAAAAGTAAGAGATCGGAGAGATGAACTCAAGAAATTCTTAAACGATAGCGGGATTGGATGCGAGGTTTATTATCCCATGCCGCTTCACATGCAGTCCTGCTTTAAATATCTCGGCTACACCCCTGAGGATTTACCGGTCTCCATGGATGCGGCCAAAAAGACCCTGGCACTTCCGATTTATCCCGAGTTGACTGCTGATCAAATGAATTATATTGTTGATATGATAAGTAATTTCTTGAAAATGCGATAGGCTGGCGATACTAAAAAAAAATGAAGAAATTACTTGACATCTCATGGAAGGATGTTCTAAAAGGCTCTTTTCTGTTGATTCAGGCATTGCCAAATAAATGTCTTGACTTCCAACAATAGATGCCTTAAATTTAAGACATTGTTTGTTCTTTGAAAACTAAATAGTGATGTCGTGTAGGTCTCTAAGAAAAAAAGGGTTTTAAACCTTCATTAAGATTAAGTGGAGAGTTTGATCCTGGCTCAGAACGAACGCTGGCGGCGTGCTTAACACATGCAAGTCGAACGAGAAATCATGCCTTCGGGCGTGAGAGTAAAGTGGCGCACGGGTGAGTAACGCGTGGGTAACCTACCCTCGAATCCGGGATAACCTCGCGAAAGCGTTGCTAATACTGGATATCGTCCCATATGCTGTGGCCTTTGGGATGAAAGGTGACCTCTTCATGAAAGTTGCCGTTTGAGGAGGGGCCCGCGTACCATTAGCTTGTTGGTAGGGTAATGGCCTACCAAGGCTACGATGGTTAGCTGGTCTGAGAGGATGATCAGCCACACTGGAACTGGAACACGGTCCAGACTCCTACGGGAGGCAGCAGTGAGGAATCTTGCGCAATGGGGGAAACCCTGACGCAGCAACGCCGCGTGAGTGAAGAAGGCTTTCGGGTCGTAAAGCTCTGTCAAGTGGGAAAAAATGCTTTCGATTAATATTCGAGAGAACTGATGGTACCACTGGAGGAAGCACCGGCTAACTCCGTGCCAGCAGCCGCGGTAATACGGAGGGTGCAAGCGTTGTTCGGAATTACTGGGCGTAAAGAGCGTGTAGGCGGTTTGGTAAGTCAGATGTGAAAGCCCTGGGCTTAACCCAGGAAGTGCATTTGAAACTGCCTTACTTGAGTATGGGAGAGGAGAGTGGAATTCCCAGTGTAGAGGTGAAATTCGTAGATATTGGGAGGAACACCCGTGGCGAAGGCGACTCTCTGGACCAATACTGACGCTGAGACGCGAAAGCGTGGGTAGCAAACAGGATTAGATACCCTGGTAGTCCACGCCGTAAACGATGAGAACTAGGTGTAGCGGGTATTGACCCCTGCTGTGCCGCAGCTAACGCATTAAGTTCTCCGCCTGGGGAGTACGGCCGCAAGGCTAAAACTCAAAGGAATTGACGGGGGCCCGCACAAGCGGTGGAGCATGTGGTTTAATTCGACGCAACGCGAAGAACCTTACCTGGGTTTGACATCCTCTGACCATCCCGGAAACGGGATTTTTCCGATTCTGTCGGAACAGAGTGACAGGTGCTGCATGGCTGTCGTCAGCTCGTGTCGTGAGATGTTGGGTTAAGTCCCGTAACGAGCGTAACCCTTGTCTTTAGTTGCCAGTATTAAGTTAGGCACTCTAAAGAGACTGCCTCGGTTAACGGGGAGGAAGGTGGGGATGACGTCAAGTCCTCATGGCCTTTATACCCAGGGCTACACACGTGCTACAATGGGCTGTACAAAGGGTTGCTAATTCGCGAGGACGAGCTAACCCCAAAAAGCAGCTCTCAGTTCGGATTGGAGTCTGCAACTCGACTCCATGAAGTTGGAATCGCTAGTAATCGTGGATCAGCACGCCACGGTGAATACGTTCCCGGGCCTTGTACACACCGCCCGTCACACCACGAAAGTCGACTGTACCAGAAGTTACTGGGCTAACCCGGCACTCAACTGAGCGCTTATTTGTAACAGTAAAAGAAGAAGGTTAGATAAACACTTCTTTGCTGCTGCCTGAATGGGCGTTGAGTTGAGTGCCGGGAGGCAGGTACCTAAGGTACGGCCGGTAATTGGGGTGAAGTCGTAACAAGGTAGCCGTAGGGGAACCTGCGGCTGGATCACCTCCTTTCTAAGGAGTATACCGTCCGAAGGGCGGTAAATCCTAGGTCAATCCTACAGCAGATGTCACTATTTAGTCTTGAGGGAGCAAATCGATTTTAGATTTTGGAATTTGGATTTCGGAATGAAGGACTAATAAAATCCGAAATCCGCAATCGCAAATCCAAAATCGGGAATGGGCCTATAGCTCAGTCTCGGTTAGAGCGCACGCCTGATAAGCGTGAGGTCGTTGGTTCAATTCCAACTAGGCCCACCATTTGGATTGAAAATTGACGATTTTCGATTGACGATTTAAGAGTTAAAAATTCGACATTCAATCATCAATATTCAATAGCAAATTTTCAATTATTTGGGGGTGTAGCTCAGTTGGGAGAGCGCCTGCCTTGCACGCAGGAGGTCATCGGTTCGATCCCGTTCACCTCCACCAATAAATTTTGTATACAAAATTTATAGTAATTATTCATCATTCTTTGGTTTCGATCAGAGATCGATACCAAAGAACGATGAATAATCGTAGTCAGAATCTGCGATTCTGACTTGTTCTTTGAAAACTGAATACAGAGTAATACAATTTCAAAGGCGCCTGAGTATAATTTACTCAAGTTGCACAAATGGAAATGTTTATGGCCAAGCTATAAAGGGCAGACGGTGGATGCCTTGGTGTCGGATGGCGATGAAAGACGTGGTAAGCTGCGATAAGCTTCGGCGAGCCGCTAAACAGGCATTGAGCCGGAGATCTCTGAATGGGGAAACCCATCCCGGGTAATTCCGGGATATCTATTACTGAATACATAGGTAATAGAGGCGAACGAGGGGAACTGAAACATCTAAGTACCCTTAGGAAAAGAAAGCAATAGCGATTCCCAAAGTAGCGGCGAGCGAAATGGGAACAGCCTAAACTGAATGTATGTTAAAGCCTGCAAGCGTTGTATGTTCGGGGTTGCGGGGCCTTATTGGAAGGAATTGCAGATCCTTCGGCAAGTCAAAAATTCAATGGATAGCTGAACAGCCTGGAAAGGCGGACCACAGAAGGTGATAGTCCTGTAAGCGAAATCTATTGAACTTGCTGGATAGGGTACCCAAGTACCGCGGGACACGTGAAACCCTGCGGGAATCCGGGAGGACCATCTCCTAAGGCTAAATACACGCCGGCGACCGATAGTGAACTAGTACCGTGAGGGAAAGGTGAAAAGTACCCCGGTGAGGGGAGTGAAATAGTACCTGAAACCGTCTGTCTACAAGCAGTGGAAGTCCGATGCACTCAGCACTCAACTTGTTGAGTCTGAGTACTGGACGACTGCGTACCTTTCGCATAATGGGTCAGCGACTTACTTCTGTGTTGCAAGGTTAAGCCGTCAGGTGGAGCCGAAGCGAAAGCGAGTCTTAACAGGGCGATTTAGTAGCATGGAGTAGACCCGAAGCCAGGTGATCTATCCATGGACAGGGTAAAGGTCGAGTAACATCGACTGGAGGCCCGAACCGTAGAAGGTTGAAAACTTCCCGGATGAGCTGTGGATAGGAGTGAAAGGCTAATCAAACCTGGAGATAGCTGGTACTCCCCGAAATATATTTAGGTATAGCCTCACAAATTAAGTGACGGGGGTAGAGCACTGGATGGGCTAGGGGTCCTACCAGATTACCAAACCTAACCAAACTCCGAATACCGTCAACTTTTATTGTGGGAGTCAGACTACGGGAGATAAGTTTCGTGGTCGAGAGGGAAAGAACCCAGACCGCCAGCTAAGGTCCCAAAATAGGTGCTAAGTGGGGAAGGAAGTGGAAACGCTGAGACAGCCAGGAGGTTGGCTTAGAAGCAGCCATCCTTTAAAGAAAGCGTAACAGCTCACTGGTCAAGTGATTCTGCGCCGAAAATATAACGGGGCTTAAGCACCTTACCGAAGCTGCGGAAGGGTGACTAAGTCACCACCTGAAGCTATTAGCTATTAGCTATTGGCCAAAGGTGAGCGACAAGGTCGCTCTTGGTAGGGGAGCATTCCATTCCGGGCTGAAGCCAGACCGTGAGGACTGGTGGACTGAATGGAAGAGACTATGCTGACATGAGTAACGATAAAGCGGGTGAGAAACCCGCTCGCCGTAAGCCTAAGGTTTCCTGAGTAAAGCTAATCTGCTCAGGGTTAGTCGACCCCTAAGCCGAGGCCGAAAGGCGTAGGCGATGGGAAACAGGTTAATATTCCTGTACCACCAACTTGCCGTTTGAGTGATGGGGGGACGCAGAAGGGTAGGCCATTCCGGTGATGGATGTCCGGATTCAAGCTGGTAGGTGGAGAGAGCAGGCAAATCCGCTCTCTTATTCAACACCGAGAAGTGATGAGGAGAGACTTTGTCTCATA
>JAUWMR010000007.1 GCA_030613055.1 Desulfobacteraceae bacterium | reverse complement strand
AATCTATTTCAGACAAAAATTGTTAGGTTATTTCGATGAAAGTAACCGCAGAATAATGGATGAGATAGGTCGCTTAAAGAGAAACTGCATGTAAACGATGATGTGATACAAACTGTAAATCATGATGTGAACTGAACAATTTGTAGCGTTTTGGCGAAAACACGGTTAGTAGCATGACAAATCCTGAGATTACAAGACTCCGTAGATTTTCTCTGGCTTTCGGGCTTCTATTGGTTACATTCTCAGTAGCTGGAGTTGAAATCGACTCGCCGGCTACGATCTCACCCCTCGGAATCCCACTTGTGCTTAAGCGGCCTGGTCTATTAGGTATTGGCCTTGTTCTTGGGTCGGTTTACAGCCTGCTGCGGTATTGGTATTACGGTATCCTAGTAGGTTTGTCACCGAGAAGGGCACGCAAGAGATTGGAAAACGGCACTCTTACTGATGGATCTATCACGATTAATGGATCTATCGGTATCAACAGCATCCAACATTTCCATGAAGAGGCAAGGAGACAAGTTGATCGTTACTTCCCAACAATTCCAGGGTGGGCAGAGCCACAAACAGACGTGACAGGTGATAGTGGCGGATTCCACATAAGAATAACAACGGTACCATTCTACATTAGGATATTGGCGCTCCTGCATGATGTAGACTACTATGCACCTATTTGGGTAAACCTTATCGCCATTTCGGTGTACTTTATGCCCTAGAAATGGGGTCGAGCCACGCTAACTATCTAAAACTATTAAAGAACAAACGTAAAAACACCCTTATTTAGGCCCTATATCGAACTTTTCAGGGGCAAAAAGACCATTATTCACATTTAGTAAAGGGAACGGGGCTTTTTTGTGTTAGGGTAAAATCAATACTTGGAGTACTGGCCTTAGGAAGAAAAAGCATCTTAGCACGAGAATCCTATCAACTTCGAGAGCCCTCTATTCCTTATGGCGCCCATTTTGGGGTCAAAAAAAACGATACAGGGGCTGAAAACACCTATTTCTGGGACATTAATCTTTAGATATCAATAAGTTAGCGTGGCCTGACCCCAATTCGCATAGCTAAACAAAATCATAATTCATTTTGCTTCCTTTTTTGGCTATTTTTTGGTATCTGGGAACTATTATTTGGAAGTCTGGATAACACCCGAGCGGTGATATTATTCAGTTAGTAATTGACAGGAAAACAGGGTGCGATTCGCCATTTTTTGGTGAATGGCGTTATAGAAAAAGGATTATCCGGAAAACTACCCAATAACTTGTTCGGCGGAGATGAAGATGCCGAAGGGGGCTTGATGCGGATTCTGTCGGTAGTCCTTGCATACAGTTTATACGCGCGATGAGACGGTCACGCGCATAAAGGGAGGAGAAAAATGGAAAGCTTGGAAGGACTTTGGACGGTTTCTTTTCAATCAAATTTCCAGACCTTTGGCACCGGCATAGCGGTTTTCAAAGATGATCGATTACTCGGCGGAGATTCATTCTATTATTACGATGGGCAGGTAATAGTCGAGGGCAACTTTGTGACAGTAAGTATCAAGATCGTCAGATTCAATAAAGAAGGAATGGCCATTTTTGGCAACTTGGACTCATTCAATCTCAAGATTTCTGGTGATATCACCCCCGCTAGCATGGAACTACATGGGAACATGGTAGAACAGCCCAACATGAAAATTACTATCAAGTGTAAGAAAATAACCAGTTTTTGAGCGGGGCTATCCTGATGGAAGTCAACTATCAGAAAGCAATGGATTGGATTCGAAAGAATTGGACTAAACCAACCGAATGTCCAATCTGCGGAAGCGACAATTGGGGAATAGGCGATCAGATCGTCGAAGTGCGGCCATCCTCGCCAGGTAGCCCGGTTTATCCGCAGTTCTTTGTTTATTGCCAGAAATGCGCCTACACAATCTTTTTTAATGCTGTCATTGCCGGTCTCGTCGACGTGAAACCCCGGATTAAACCTTAAAGTATGAACACAAGGTAACCATGACTGAGAGGTTGAATCAGGACATAATCCAAAGCTCGTCGGTCAACGCTGGCTCTGTGCGGGTTCGAAGGGATCGGACCATTTCAATCCCTTCACCTGATTCAGATCGAGAAATGGCTATTCGCTGTGCTGATTGGAAGATGCTCGAAAAGAGATTAACTACCGCATCAGACCCCCCTAAAGACTACTCCACCCTGTACGGCACTTTTTTTGGCTTGAGCGGAGCAGCATGGCTTTCCTTGGTTCCTCTTGCCTTTACCAAAGACTTACCGACATGGATCCTGCCAGCCCACACTGCATTTGCTGTTGCTTGTTTATTTTGTGGTATCTTCACGGTTGTTGTTAACCGAGATCAACGGAATACACGCAAGACGATGATGACAGCCCTTCTTGACGACGTTAAAGAGATAGGAAACAGATTCACACCCGGAGCGATACCGGGGGGACAGATCTCCGACGCGACAGTGATTGAAGCTTCGAACCGAGTCGACTCATAACTCCTCCATTTTCACTACAAGAAAAACCTAAGCCCTTGATTCCCCTTAAGCTGTCCAGTGTGAGAAGATATGCATCAATAATAAGGAAAGGGGGACGTTGGTTCTACAACAACTTAAGATTCGCGAAATCATCTTAACGTGCTCTTTCCCAAAATACGTCTATTCATTTTATGCCTTTTCACTTAGTGTTTTAGTATGCTATTCTTTCTTCCAATTTTGAACCATGGTTTTGATGTAAATGTATTCTTTAGCATGTGCTGATAAGTTGTTTTAGAACCAACGTCCCCCTTTATTCGTTTCCTGAATTTATTTCACCTTGGTGAAAAAATGAACCCAACATACGACCGATCTGATTCAAAAGTAGAAGTTACCGGTTTAGAAGCCCGCCATTATGATTTTTTAATGAATACAATCACCGTCGGCACTTACCCCTTCTTCATCCGCCGTGTCGTGCGGGAAATGCGCATCCAGCCCGATGACGAAATCCTGGTATTGGGTTCCGGAACCGGGCGTAATATCTGCCTGATGAATAAATATCTCTCCGAGGGGGGGCGCGTTTTGGGGCTGGATATCGGCCCGGAGATGCTGGAGCAATCCCAACGCCGCTTCACCCATCATCCCCACATCGCCATCGAAAACCGGCGCGTCAACGAGCCGCTGCCGTACCAGGGTGAATTCGACAAGGTTTTCATCTCTTTTGTGCTGCACGGATTCATTCAGGAAGACCGGCTGCAAATCATTGCCAACGCCCAACACGCCTTGCGGCCCGGCAGCGAGTTTATCATCCTGGATTACAACGAGTTCGATCTGAAGTATTCTCCCTGGCTGGTGCGCATCGCTTTCAAAATGGAATGTCCCCTGGCGACCGATTTTATAGGGCGAGATTTACAAGCCATCCTGCGGGAACAAGGTTTCGACAAGTTCCGTACTCATCCACACTATCTTGGCTACGTGCGGCTGCTGACGGCGCGTAAAGCAGTCTAAATATTCTATAAGGAGATCCCAGTATGGTTTGAGCATCATAGATCCAATGAAATGGGGGTCGAACCAAGCTAACCATTTGATATAAAGGGGATTAAAGCCATATGCTTATTAATTATAATGTGGCCCCATTATTATGGACAAACATTCAATAGTTGAGCTGAGGCCGATAGGGGTGATACATTCACCTTACAAAACCCCTGACGAAGCACCATGCCAGGGACGTGGCTTAATCCAAATTTCCGAAATAGAAATATTTACCGAATATGAGGCCGGATTAAAGGATATTGAGGGTTTTTCTCACCTGATTATACTTTATTACTTTCATCAATGTGAGACACGATCGCTTCATTTCACGATGCCCCTAGATATTACACCACATGGCATTTTCACTACCAGGTTACCCAACAGACCTAACCCGTTAGGTCTATCAGTAGTTACCCTGGTAACCAGGCAAGGGAATGTTCTTCGCGTCAAAGAAATGGATGTTGCTGATGACACACCAATCTTAGATATCAAACCTTATATCCCCGGGATAGATGAAAGAAGAGGCGTGAAAATCGGATGGCTTCAGCATTTCTGGCCAGGCTTAAGATCATTTCAGCCTGACAAAGAGGACATGTAAATGGGGACATTGGTTCTAAATCAACTTAAGATTCCCGAAATCATCTTAACGTGCTCTTTCCCAAAATACGCCTATTCATTTTATGCCTTTTCACTTAGTATTTTAATATGCTATTCTTTCTTCCAATTTTGAATCATGGTTTTGATGTAAATGTATTCTTTAGCATGTGCTGATAAGTCGTTTTAGAACCAACGTCCCTCTTTACTAACCGAGAAAAGGAGGCAAATAATTGTTGATTTGCTATCCATGACGAAAAACTAAAAGTTAGGAATTATCAGTGATAGGAATTCTTTCATTAATTCTCCTTTTGTGTATCTACTTTCCGATATGCTATGTCTTTGTAAAAAAGAGACAAAGCAAAGTTGTTAGATTCATTCTTATCCCCTTAGCTGTTTTGTTTTTTCCAATATTCTATATTATTATTTATATCAATATTCCGTATTATCACTTAGAGCCTTTTGAGGGGAAAGTAATAAATGCTATTACAAAAGAGCCCATCCAGGGCGCTAGGGTAAAAGCAGTATATTGGAAAAGGTTACCGTCAGTAGCAGGTACAATAAGTTTTATTGCTGATAGTCAGGTGGCCTATACCCTTCAGAATGGACAATTTAGGATACCGGAAGTAAGTCAATGGTTTGGAGATAAAAATGGAAATCCAGGAGGAGATATTAGTGTTGATAAAAACAGATATGCCAGGTTTCCCTCCTCTCTTTCTAAAGCGGTTAATTTTAGACCTGGTCATGCACCGTCAGATACAAAAGCAATAGGTGTCAGGCCTACACAGTTGACAGATATGTTTCTATGATGTATAGGGATTAGCTAAAATTTTAAAAATCATGGGAGCAGCAATGGGCAGACCCTTACGAATTGAGTATCCCGATGCTTTTTATCACATAACTGCAAGGGGAAACGAGCGGCAAAATATATTTAAAAGTAATAGAGATCGAGAACGTTTTCTCGGTTATTTGGGTTCAGCCAGCGAGCGTTATAAAGCAATCATTCATACTTACAGCCTTATGGACAACCATTACCATATTTTGCTGCAAACACCGGCCGGAAACCTGTCTCAAATTATGCATCACATCAATGGCGCTTATACGAATTATTTTAATGTTAAACGAAAAAGATCCGGTCATTTGTTTCAAGGCAGATACAAGGCACTGCTGGTAGATATTGATGAGTATGCCCAGGAACTTTCCCGCTATATCCATTTAAATCCTGTCAAGGCCGGGATGGTAGAAAAACCTGAACAATACAAGTGGTCAAGTTATCGGGATTATATAAATGTGAACAAATCGTCAAAATGGCTTTGTACTGATTTCGTACTGAGCCTGTTTAGCATAAAGAATTCTGTTGCCAAGAAGCAATACCGCAGGTTTGTGGAATCAATGATCGATGTGGAATATGAAAGTCCTTTAAAAAATGTTTTTGCTTCAACGATACTGGGTGGTCGCAGTTTTATAAACCAAATAAGAGAAAGACACTTGGATAGAAAGAAATCAGATCGTGATCTTCCGGATTTAAGGCAATTTTATGAAATGCCCGACCTAGAGAAAATAATTAAACAGGCCGCCAAAGTATTGAATGAAGATGCAGCATTATTAAAAAGAGTGCAGATCTACTTGTGTCATAAATTTAGCGGGCAAAAATTAAAAGAAATCGGATTGCACTTTGGAATTGGCGTATCTGGTGTTTCTCAGTCAAGCCGCCGCGTTGCGCTGCAAATCAAATACGATAAAAAACTGACAAAAAAGATCGATAAAATTATTTCAGATCTCAACTTGTCAACTGTGTAGGCCTGACACCTATGCCGTTTGACAGTTTTCAGCATAGTGAACTACAGCGGTTTCAAAGCCAATAAGGTAGCTATCGACCTTAAGTACGGAAGTAACAGCTGGATCCTCGAGTGGAGGAAAGCAAGGGATGAGAAAACAGAAAAGGGAGACGCGCAAGGTGTGGTGAGGGAAAAGATATATATATCCCCTCCAAACACGATAATAGATGAGATCGAACCAGGAGAAACCAAAGAGCGTGACGAAGCGGGAAAGATGATCGCAATAATGGGAGCCCTTAGTCTGGAAGGGAACGTTTGCGCTAAAGGTAATGAAGGATTCCCAGTTTGGGTTCGTGTTACATGGCAAAACGTGAATCAGCATATTTTCGATGAGGTTTACAAGTATAGGTTGATTTGCACTAGAGATAATGAATCGGATGATCCAGGGGGAGGTAGGGCATTCACCTTCATTCCAGAAGGAGCCATATCAAATAAGGCTATAAAGGGGGATGGGGCTAATTAAATAATTTTCTTATGATAAAGGGTTGAAAATAGTAAACAGAGTCTAATTTAATAACGTTAAGGAAACATGAAAATAAGATCTTTCTGAAAGAGCATCGGTTTCTGAAAAAAACAATTATTTACATATTTAGCCCCGTCCCGCTCTTCATATTTAGCCCCGTCCCGCTCTTCACAAACCCCTAACTTCTACTATCGACAATATGTGAATCCAGGAAAATAGTCCGAACTGGCAACTAACAGAATGAAATACTGATCCCGTTGTTTTATTAAATGAAAAGGAATTATGGCGATTTCACGACATTTATCCTTTGGCGGGTGGTCAGATAGATGCCCGTAAAAATCAGTCCTGCGCCTGCCACGTGGTATACTCTGAGTGTTTCGCCGAGGAAGATCATGGCCAGGATGATGCTGAAGACCGGGATCAGGTGGATAAAAACACCTGTCCGGCTGGCCCCGATCGCCTGGACACCCATGTTCCAGAAAAGATAGGATAAAATCGACGGAAAGAGGGCAATGTAAAAAATGCAGCCTATGGCAGCCGGTGTGAAATTCGCCTGAGCACCGGTGCCCAGTTCCCAGAGATATGCCGGGGAGATAAACGCCACGCCGAAGATGACGATCATGGTCAGAAAACTGGCGGGGCTCAAAGCGACCGGATATCTTTTTGCCAGCACCGTATAGGTGGCCCAGCTTGCGGCGGCGGAAAGGGTCCACAGGTCTCCTGTTGAAAAACGGACGGCAAGCAGGGCGGGCAGGTCGCCTTTGAGCACGATGAAGACCAGGCCGGTCAGGGACACGGCAATGCCGATGCCCTGTACCAAAGTGATCTTTCGCTTAAACCCCACCCAGGAAAAAAGAACAATCAGAATGGGGGTCATGGAATTGATCAAAGACGCGTTGGTGACCGTTGATGTATTGAGGGCAACGTACAGGAAAATACTGAAATTGGTCACGGACAAAAGCGCCAGCAGGGCCAGCATTTTCAGGTTTTTTCGGATCAACTCTTTTTGACGGATCAAATCACGCAGTGTAAACGGGAGTAACACAACAAGGGCCAGCACCCAGCGCCAGAACGCCAGTGTTACCGGCGGGATTTCGCTGTAGATCCAGCGACCCACAATAAAATTTCCCGACCAGAACAAAACGGTCAGCAGTAAAAGGAGATAATGCATTGGGCGATAATGCTCCATCCGTTTAAACTAACTGTTAAAAAGGCGGTTTCCTGCAAAAACGGCAGGCAGACCGCTTGGAATTGGTTCCGGTATACCATATCAAGAATATTTTCATATGCAAAGGGGGGTCACCCATTGACTCATTGAGAAAGACAAAGGGATAAGATCTACACATTTGACAAGAGAACATTGATTCAGCGGGTAAAGGGGGACGGGTCTAATTAAATAATATTTTTATGATAAAGGGTTGAAAAAAGCAAACAGAGTCTAATTTAATAACGCTAAGGAAACATGAAAATAAGATCTTTCTGAAAGAGCATCGGTTTCTGAAAAAACAATTATTTACATATTTAGCCCCGTCCCGCTCTTCACGGGTTATCCTGGGCATTACTGGAGGTGCCGCATGCTTAAGAAAATTATCTGGTCGCTGATAGTGGTCATTATCGCAATCGTCCTTTACTTAGTTGCCTGGCCTGTACCTATCGAACCGGTGGCCTGGGAAGCGCCGGCCAACCCGGGCTATACCGGCCCGTTCGCGCAAAACGATCGCCTCAAGGGCATCGAGGTCTTTCCCATTGCTGATAACCATGGGCCGGAGGACATTGCCCTGGATGCACAGGGTCGTATCTATGCGGCCACACACGAAGGCCGCATTGTGCGCCTGAAGGCCGATGGTTCTAATCCTGAAAACTGGGTTGACACAGGGGGCCGTCCCTTAGGCATAGACTTCGACGACAAGGGCAACCTGATTGTGGCGGACGCCTTCAGAGGGCTTCTGTCCATTGCAGCGGACGGCGCCATTACCGAACTGGCAACAACTGCTGACGGCGTCCCGATCCGCTATGCAGATGACGTGGACGTGGCGGCCGATGGTAAGATATATTTTTCCGATGCCTCAACCAAATTTGACCCTAAGGAGTGCGGTGGGACCTACGAGGCAAGCCTGCTCGATATAAATGAGCACGGCAGCCACGGCCGGCTCCTGGTCTATGATCCCGTTACCGGCAAGGCCAGGACCCTTATGGATGGCTTGAACTTTGCCAATGGAGTGGCAGTCAGCCACGATCAGAGCTTTGTGCTTGTAAACGATACCGGGGGTTATCGAGTCATGCGCTACTGGCTTAGCGGCCCGAAAAAGGGAAAGTCCGAGACCCTTATTGATGAGTTGCCGTCATTCCCTGACAACATATCGACCGGGTTTAACGGTCGCTTCTGGGTGGCGCTTGTCTCTCCGCGCAACTCGCTGGTTGACAATCTCTCGGGCAAACCCTTCCTGCGTAAAATGATCCAGCGCATGCCGGCGTTCCTCAGGCCTAAAGCGGTTGCCTACGGTCACATCATCGCCATTGACGGAAAAGGTAAAGTTCTATACGACCTGCAGGACCCGGACGGCGCCTACCCGATCAATACGAGCGTGACCGAGACAAAGGACTATCTCTATATCGGCAGCCTGGTTACCCCGGTTCTTGGCCGTCTGCCAAAGGAGAAGTTTGGCCTGTGATGGACGCTATCCCTCCAGGACCAGGCCCATCAACCAAGTACGAAATCATCTGAATGGGGTCAAACATCAACTATTTACTATTGTCCTGATCATCGCTGAATTTATTGGTCATATGATTCCCAAGAACCAAGATAGTCTATGAGGATAGGTCTAAACATAACATCTCCATAGAAACCACAAATGACTTAGTCAATAGTTGAGGTTTGAGCCCTTTTTTTCACATCATCAGATCAACAAAGGGATTTCTGTTTCTTCAACTTCACCTTTATCTCCTTGCCTGCCTCTTCAATCTGATATTCCTTAAAATTAGTGGCGGCGATCATCTCTGTAACTTGTTTCCTGTTATATATGTTTGGCGGATTGATCTTGGCATAGAGAATAAAGAGTCCATAGATAATTTTCTCTCCAAAGGTAAATGAAGCCTTCCATTTCCTCTTATCTATCAGAGCTGAAACTTGTGCCGGATCATATATCCATGCTTCGCCACCAGGTTTCAATACACCATAACATTCTCTTAACACCTGAATCGGGTCTCTTACCATATGAAGCATCCCTGTACTGATCACCATATCATAAGAGCCGTCCTCAAACCCAAGCCTGGCAGCATTACCGGTTTCAAAATTCAATCTGTCAGCTACACTCGCCTTTAATGCATTTTCTTTTGCCATCTTAATCAACCTGCTCCCTAAATCAATTCCATCAACCCTTATATATGGAGACCGTTTGACTATCTCAATCGGAAGATACCCTGGGCCAGTACCGAGATCCAGAATTGTACCTGCTTTCAAATTCGATACGACCTCTTCAGCTACCTGGGCATAGTAGCTCCCAATAACCATTCTGGTAGCCTTCTCATAAATAGAGGCAACAGGACCTGGTATGCTCTCAATAATAACAATCCGTTTCACCTTAATTAGCCTCTCATTTCTGATCCATCCTGTCCCTTATGCAGGCAACCAATGTTTCAATCTCTTCCTTTTTCAATTCTAATAAGAAAGACAGATCAATGTCCGTTATCAACAGTTCGTTGATTTTCTGCACGAGCTTTTCTTTTGTCATAATATGCCCTCTGAGATTTAAGTCTTATTAACATGTCAGATGAAAACAGGCCCCGACCCTATTATCCGGTGAGAGATCATTGAAAATCTTTATGGCCTTTTGATTTGATGCAGCAATGAATTTTATGGCCAATTTTGACAATTCCTTTTCAAGGTCCTTGTCGGGCATCACTTTTCCACTGACACCTGTACCGGCAATGATAATCTCGGGTGCAGTGTTAATAAGTTCCCGCATGTCGTCAATTGAGAGCTGGTGACCCCGTTTGCGCCGCCAGGGACCAATTATCTCACCATCGGGATAAATAACAAGATCGTCAGTGTAGGTCTTGCCATTGATGACAAGGCTCCCGAACGAGCAGTTATCTATTCTTAAGGTTTTCATTTTCCCTTTGATCTTCATGGCATTTGTTTGATAATATTTGAAATCTGCAACAATTTCAATTAATCCTCTATATAATAAAGAATTGAACGGATCAAGGCATGGCTGAATCTGAGGATTTTGAAATTATCCGGTGTTCATTCTGGGAGAGTAAACCGTAAACCGTCCATAAAAAAGTAAATGGCTCAGGTAGAGATTGGGGACGATAAGTTGCGAAATGATGAAATTATGTGTTATAAAACGCTTAAATCATGACCGCACCCCTTTTAACAGTTCGGCAAATAGCGTAATAGAAAGGGTTATCAAGTAGATATATACGGATCGTCAATTTAGGAGACGTGTAGAAATTTTGGGCACGGTGCTGAGCAAGAGTCAAACGGAGTCTTAACCCCTTTATTGAGGGCCTCCATAAGGTGGAATTAGAAGATAATGTTTCTTGATGCCATTTTGGGTACATTCTCGCATGATTTGGCCATTGATCTCGGGACGTCCAACACCCTTATCTGTGCGAAAGGTAAAGGGATTGTTTTGAACGAGCCGTCTGTTGTGGCTTTCAGAAAAGAAAAAAGCGGGGCTTACAAGGTTTTGGCGCTGGGCAAAGAAGCCAAAATGATGCTGGGCAGGACCCCGGAAAAAATTGAAGCTATCTGTCCTATGAAGGATGGAGTGATAGCGGACTTTGAAACCACGAAAACAATGCTCCGGCATTTCATAAAAAATGTCCATCGCCGGACTATGTTCATAAGACGCCGAATCATTATAGCTGTACCTATTGGGATCACTCCTGTTGAAAAGAAGGCCATTATTGAATGTGCCAAGTCTGCAGGTGCAAGTGAAGTGTTTCTTATCGAAGAGCCTATGGCGGCTGCGATAGGCGCGGGAATGCCCGTTAATGAACCGGTAGGCAATATGGTGGTTGACATCGGCGGCGGCAACACAGAGGTTTCAGTCATCTCCCTTGGCGGTGTTGTCTACAGCAATTCCGTCAGGGTTGCCGGAGACAAGATGGATGAAGCCATAGCGCAGTATCTCCATAGAAATTACAATTTTTTGATAGGGCTGGGGACAGCAGAGCTCATAAAGATCAACATTGGCAATGCCTTTCCGGGTGACAATATAGATACCTTTGAGGTCAAGGGGCGAGATTTGGTTAGCGGTATTCTGAAGATTCTAACGATAACATCAAAAGAGGCAAGGAAAATGATTTCAGAAGAGGTAAATACAATTGTTCAAACAGTTCGGAGTGCCCTGGAGCAGACACCGCCAGAATTATCATCCGATATTTTGGATAAGGGAATTGTGTTGACCGGAGGTGGTTCATTGCTCAAAAACCTGGATATTCTACTAAGAGAAGAGACAAAGGTTCCTGTAACCGTCACTGAAAACCCCCTTCTTGCGGTGGCTTTGGGTGCTGGAAAGGCCTTGGACAACCTATCGCTCCTAAAAGAGGTTATAATTAATAGCGGATAAAGTACTGTAAAGGGGACGGGGCTAATTAAATAATTTTCTTATGATAAAGGGTTGAAAATAGTAAACAGAGTCTAATTCCACCCTAACGTTGCAAAAGTTGAGGGTGCCGGGTGATCGGCATTCCTACCGTGATCTTATGCTGAAAAATGGGGCCAAGCTTTATGATATAAAGTGTTAAATCGCCGTTATTTTATGGTCATTAGTGCAAAACTATAAAACTGAAGGGCATCCCCACTTTTCTAAAAACCGACTGTGTCCCCTCTCTCTTATGGCTCCTGTAAATCGGAGATTTGCTCTGAAGCGAGGACTTCCATATCATGGGCAGCTATTGCAAATTTTGCACCGGCCTTGCCGGCTTTGGCTGCTTCCATGGTAGCGTTCAAGGCGAGGAGTTTTCTCCTGAAGGTCAGGAATTTCTTTTGATTTTTCCCCATACGATCCGATAACTCATTCGTTTTCTTGATGTGGTCTCTCATTTTCTTTTTCACTCCTTAACAGAAACTCTGTGTGATCTACAGGAACAAGTGGCCCGCCAGGAATGACAAGTCCCCCTGCCGGACACAAGTACCCCTGTATTTTAAATAGCAGGTTTCATGCCAACCGCCCTTTTCAGAATTTATTAAGGTATTACAAATTGTTAGACCAGATAGCGGGGGCGCCGCTTTGACGCATTCATAGGCACACTGTCAGAAGATAACAGAGCAGTGTCAGAGAATTGACGCGGATTTTGACAGGGCCATGCGGAGATTAAGCCCTGCAACCCAACGAGGCGGGTTCTCCGGGGGCACCAAGGGGAGGGGGACCCCTTTTTTTACTGATGACGCCGGAAATACGAAAGACTTATTAAGTCCTGCTTTTTTGAGCTGGAGAAGGCCTAAGGTAGGCGCCCCAGTAACTCATGCCGACAAACACAGCACCTCCGATGATATTACCTATGGTCACGGGCAAGAGATTTTTCCAGACAAAATTGGCCCAAGTCAGGGCATCCAGGCCGGCCATCGAGGCGGAACCGATTCCCGCCCAGTTTTTCAGGAATATCCCGGTGGGGATAAAGTACATATTGGCCACGCAGTGCTCAAAACCGATTGCGACAAAGCCCATGATCGGGAAGAAGATAGCAAATATCTTGCCGATGGTCTGGCGGGCTGCAAGTGCCATCCATACGGCCAGACACACCAGCCAGTTACACCCGATACCGCGAACGAGGGCTTCGCTGAAGTCCAGGGACACCTTTTTGGCGGCTACGCCGATGGCTGCAACGCCCAAGGCGCTGTCTCCGGTTTTCCAAAGACCCGAGTAATAAAAAATCAAGGCTAAGAGGATCGATCCTATGAAGTTTGCCGCATACACCAGGGCCCACCGCTTTGTCATAGTGCTGAAAGTGATCTCTTTTGACAGGACGCTTGAGACCATAAGGTTGTTGCCGGTAAACAGCTCCGCACCTGCAATTACAACGAGAATAAGGCCGAGGCTGAAGGCCGATCCCGCCAAAAATTTTGTCAGGCCGATCCCAGCCTTTGCCGCAAGGTCGAAAGTAACCGTGGTCGAGAGCAGGCCTCCGAACCCGATATAGGAACCCGCCAGGATACCCAGCACGAAAACCGTAAACCACGGAGAAGTGGCCTTGCCCACACCCACCGTCGATGCAACGGTCTCCGCGATAGTCTTAGGCGCCTTGTCTTCAAGGGTCGGTACGGGAAACTGCCATGACTTCATAATCCTCTCAAAGCTTCCAATGGCCTTTTTCTCTTCAGATATCTTCCTTTTTTGAGCTCTGTTGACGACGTCAATAATTTCCTCCGGTGTAAAAGGCTTGGACACATAATCCATGGCCCCTCGCTTCATGGCCTCGGTAGCCCTTTCAACCGCCGGGTAGCCGCTGATCATTACCATGGCTGATTCAGGGGTCCGCCGATCAAGTTCTTCAACAACGTCCATTCCATCAAAGCCCGGCATTTTCCAATCGCAGAGGATCACGTCGAACTGAGTGTCCGATGCCAGCCTCAGTCCTTCTTTAGGGCTGGTGGTGCAGACCACGTCATAGGCTTCGGCCTCAAACACCTTGCGACACGACTCCAGCACTAATGTTTCATCGTCAATGATTAACATTCTCCTCGTCATATTATTTTCTCCTTCGACAATGCTGATTTAAGTAATCACGCGAGTAACTACTCAGGTTATTTAGGCTGAAGGCTGGCCGCCGCTCTGCCCCGATAGCGGGATCTACGCTTCACTCCGACAGGCGGGGGCTAAGCTTTTTCCTCAATCCTCAGTCCTGATACCTTCTACCCTCAGTCTAAACACCTTCAGTCTGACTTTAGGACAGACATTCATTTCCAAGGCATTACCCATAAGCATAAAGCCGTATTAAAGACATAACAGGAACCCTGTATCAAGCTATGGCCTTTTCAACGCATTTTAGAAGCTCCGCAGGAGGAACGGGTTTCTGAAGCAGAAAATCGCATGCCAACCATTCGTCCCCGGGATATGAATCCCATGGGCCCTTTAGATCTACGGAAGTTATCATAATCCGGGGCTTGTCTCTTGTATTCTCATCTTTTACCAAGGCGTCAACGACCAGTGAGCCTTCGCTGTATGTCTCCATCATAAGGTCAATAATGTAGAGATCGGGATTTTCCGCCTTGGATTTTTCGAGTCCCTCCTTACCGCTGAACGCTTCCAGGACCTCATAACCCGCAGATTTCAATATCATGCCCGTGGATCGGACGAAGTCGGGATCATCATCGATGATCAAGATTCTTTTTCCCTTCAAATTCATAATGACCTCCGTTCGATTGGATCGGCCAAAAGGCCTATAAAAGTCAATCATCCAATCCGTTAAAGTGTTTGCCTAAATCAGAGGCAATATCATGGAACCTCGATGCATTACGTGTTTTCCACATGCTTTCAAGATCCTTTTTCTAAATGAATAACTTTTGGCAGACGGATCTTGAAACTTGTTCCGTCACCGAATCGGCTGTCCACACTTATTGCTCCGCCATGCGCATCCACCATGGTTTTGACAATGGCCAACCCCAGGCCGGAACCCTGGATCGGCGAAGTTCTTCTTCCGTCAACCCTGTAGAATTCGTCAAATATCCTGGGTAGATTTTCTTTTTCAATACCTATGCCGTTGTCATTGACCTCAAAGCAGACATCATTTCCCTGTTCATATATTTTCACCGCCACCCGTCCCTTTTTCCTATTGTATTTGATGGCGTTGCCTATAAGGTTGTTGAAGACCTCTTCCAGGCAGATTTTGCTCCCCGCTATAACGGGCACGTTCTTCTGCGCTTCGAGAGAGAGTCTGACTTTTTTCTTGTCAGCAGACGATTTCAGGAGTTCCATTGATTTCAGGGCCATCTCGGACAGATTGACGTCTTCAAAATGCTCCGCCAGCTTTATTGGATCGAAAACGGCCAAATTGATCCATTTATTGATCAGTTCCAGCATTTCGCGCAGTCGCTCGTCACATCGATGAATCAGCTCTTCAGCCTCTGAGGAGACCTCTCCCGCCACACCCTCCAGGATTACTTCCAGATACTGAACGGTTGCGGCTATGGGGGCTCTTAACTCATGGGAGACCAGGGAGACCATATTCCTTCGTATTTTCTCCTGACCGATTAACAGGGCCTTTTTTTCCATAAGCAGCCGTCTTTTTTCAAGTCCCCGCGTAACAACCAGCACGAGTTCGTCCGGGGAAAACGGTTTAGGGATGAAATCATAGGCGCCCCTTTTCATCGCATCTAATGCCGAGGAAACCGTTGCATAACCTGTGATCACTATTTTGACCACGTCCGGATCCGCGCTTTCCAGTTCCTCCAGTACTTCCATGCCGCTTTTGCCCGGCATCTTTAAATCTATGAGTACGAGGTCGGGATGAAACTCCTTGAACACATTGAGCCCCTGATCCCCATTCTCCGCCCCTCTGACAACATGTCCCTCTTCCGTCAGGATTTTTGTACAGGAATTTCGCACTATCTCTTCATCATCTATTACCAAGAGATTCGCTTTCTCAAGTAACATGGCCAACTCCATTGCCCGCGATCGGGCTGTTTCCCGGATCCCGCTTTTGCTCTTTAGAACTCGGCCACTTCCGGGTCCAGGTCTTATCCTTCAGATGAGAAAACGGGCTGTATCACCTTCTTGAGGACGCGACGGACTGTTTCAACCAATTCGTCAGGGGTAAACGGTTTGGAGATAAGCGTGGCGGCGCCCATCTTGGCGGCCTCTGCAATTGTCTCGGTTGTAGGATACCCGGTCATTACTATGACAGGTATTTCCAGCCATTTTTCTCTGATCTGCCCCATAAGGTATATGCCGTCGCGTTCGGGCATCTTGATATCCATTAGAAGCGCAACTGGCAGTCTGCGCTCCATTATCTCAAGGGCCTCTTCAGCGGATGAAGCAAGCATCACCTCAAACCCATCCGCCTCAAGCACTCTGCGACAACTGTCAAGGACAATGTCTTCATCATCCACGATGAGTATTATGTTTTCAGTCATCATCTTCATCTAACGGCAACCATATGCAAAAGGTGCTGCCCTTACCTACTTCACTCTGGACCCGGATGGTTCCACCATGCCTCTGGACTACGCCTAAGGAAACCGCAAGACCGAGACCGGTTCCCTGTCCCACTTCCTTTGTAGTGAAAAACGGATCGAAAAGTTGGTCGAGATGGTCGGGCTGGATGCCGGAACCGGTATCGGTGATGGCAATCTCGACACCTTTCTGATTCATATCAATCACGGATGAGATGAAATTCGTGGATATCCTGATTTCTCCTCCGGGTTGTGTGGCATCAAGGGCGTTCAGGATGATGTTCAGAATCACTCCCTGCATCTGGCTCCGATCCAGGGTAAGCATGGGGATGTCTTGGCCAGGCTCGAATAATATCGCGATGCCATTTACGAGAGCCTGGTTTTCCATCAATGTAACAGCTGATTTGACCAGGTGGTTTACCTCTGCAGGCTCTCGATCCAGACTGGTTTGCCTGGAGAAATCGAGCAGGCCTTTAACGATTTTCCTGACCCGTTCAGTGGCCTTGGCTACTGTTTCGAGATCGGAGCGCATCTCATCGTCTATATCTTTACGACGCAACAACATGTGGGTAAAAGTAAGTACACCGGTAAGCGGGTTATTGATTTCATGGGCCACGCCCGCTGCAAGCCTTCCAACGCTGGCCTGTTTTACAGACTGAAGCAACTGATTTTCGCTCTCCACTCGCCTTCGCCCCAGGGCTGCAACCATGTCCTTAAAGGTTTTCTGCAGGAGCCCTATTTCGTCTCTTGATATTGGACCGATCTCCGGATTGAAATAACCCTCGGATACCTGCCGGCTTGCCTTGATTAACCGGCGGACCGGAACCGTGATCCTGTGGGCAAGCAGGGACCCCAGTCCAACCGCCAGGACTGTTCCCGCCGCGGTCAGGAAGACAAACACGGAAAGGGCCTTTCTCCGGATGTCCAAGTATTTTTCCTCCATGATTCCGAGCCCGAGCATGCCCACCTTATTGCCATAAATGTCGGTAATCGGTTCATATGCGGTTATGTACCAGTCTCCGACCACGAAAGCCCGCTGGGTCCAGGTATCCCCATCCAGCAGGACACGCTTTTCGACCTCTTTCGAAACCCTTGTCCCGATCGCCCGCTTTCCATCCTGGGTGATGGCATTGGTCGATATCCTGAGGTCATTCAGGAAAACACTCGCGACCCCGAAGGTGCGTCCCTTGTATGTCTGGTCTAGAAAAACCGTGTCCCGAACCCTGTCAACAATGCACTTGCTTCGGTTCAGGAGAACGCCTCCATAGAGCACGCCGATAAGTTCATTGTGATCAAAAACCGGGATGGCGGCGGCCAGTGCCATGCCCGAGGCTCCTTCACTTCCTTTTGTCGGGTCTGCCATGGATGTAGGAATAAACTGAACCCTGGCGAGGTTGGCCAATTCAGAGTTCTCGGAAAGAAGAAAATCCTCGCTCAGAATAACTGTTCCCGCTATCGGGGCCTGGCGTTTAATGGCAAGTTCAGCTATTGGGTTTACGGGCTGATGCTTTTTGTCAGGCACGGGGTCGGGCCCGATCCGGCACAGGACTTTTCCGTTGCCCATGACGATACCTGCGAAATCCAGCTCGGCATGAAGTGACATCCGGCCGAGTCGGTGTTGAAGTTCCTGGGTATCGCATCGCTTGAGCGCCGAGATGAATCCGAATCCCAGCGTGGTAATATTAAGGGAAACATTCACCAATTTGATTCGAGCCTGGTAGACTTCTCTGGCCGCATTGAGGTCCAAGCTGACTCGGATTTGCGCCTCGCTGAGGACTGTTTTGTAGAGAAGCTGGCCTCCCACAAACAGGGAAACCACACTCACAAGGAAGGAAACCCCCAGAAAACTAATGATAAGCTTGGATCTGGTTGAGTAAAGTATTTTTCTCATTTTTTCAGGTCCTTGCTCAGGGGTGCTCTAAATGTCTTTCGCTGTGCATCAAATTTCCCCATTGATCTCTGTGGTCCTGACAGCCCATCCAAGTGTGCCCCACCCAATGGTTTCCCTACCCTGTTGTCTGTTGCTTCATGGTTTTTTTGATACAGTAGTTTTCAAATATTAGGAATTGCAAGATTCACGCCATACGGCCTTGCAGGGGCTGGAAGGGGGAACCTGTTGATATATTGAGTTTTTTTGTGGGCTACGCCGCCCAGGGACATGGTTGAAGTGCGGGGGTGTGTCCTCTAACAGTTTACATATTGTAAATACCTGGACGATACTTGAGACATTTGGGTCAAAGGCGAAATTTAAATCGACGAAAGGCCTGGAATGACGTCGAATATCATGATGTAGAAAAGCCAAGACCGGTCGGTGCCTGGGAATGTGGATGTGTTTTTATTATCGCTCAAACAGATATTGAGCGCAATTTATATTGCAAGGCTGCCCTTCGTATGGATCAGGGAGTGGAGTTCCCGGAACCGGAAGCGGCCGGGGCAAAATATTATGGAACAAATTGCGCGGCCGAGATGGCAAGAGAGGCAGTGCAGATATTCGGTGGTTATGGTTTTATGGATCAACTGGCGCATGATCAATCCACTTATAAGGTTGAAGAGATTTATAGAGACTGTAAGATTTCGGAGATATATGAGGGAACAAATGAAATCCAAAAAATGATCATAGCCAGGACTATATTCGGAAAAGAGATTTAGCTGAGGAGGAACACAAGGCCAAATTCCCTATACTTCCCACACAAAAAAGGAAGTTCTTATCAAATATGTTCTTGAAAGACGGCGGAAATTAAAGCTCCAGTACACGAACCTCATCTGAAGTAGAGCGTAAGCGTCCCGAAAGTTCCCGCGCAATGCCCAGTTGGATCTTTGAGGCGATCTTCGGCGTTTCCTCAAGAAGCTGCAAAAAATCATCCTTGGTGAACCCGTAGAGTTCAGTATCCTCCTCAGCTATCGCTGTGGCTGACCGTGGCTTCTCTTCAAGTATTGCCATGTCCCCAAAGAAGACGCCCTTGCTAAAGGAAGCCACCCGCTTTTTCCGCTGTCCTTTTCCAATATCCAGCAGGATACTCACACAGCCCCGCGATACCATAAACATGGTATTGCCTTCATCACCTTCCTTGAATATGATCTCGCCGGCATTGTAGCTCGAACGGTTCAGTACCTTCGAAACGCTGGCGATCTCACTTTTGCTCAGGTACTGAAAAATCTTCATGTCTTCAATGTTAACGCGCCGGGTGTCATGGCGCTCATTTGCGCCGTCGAGTTGCAGGAGTAGATCTTCAGCCCATTCCAGTGCCCGATCCGTGTCCTCAAACAGTTTTTCGTCACCGATTTGATCCAGAACCCCGACATCCTTGAGAAATGAGGAGAACTTTCCCTCGTGTGGGCCTTCTGAACCCGCGACATAACTCAAGATCAGATGCCTGTTTTCGTCCTTTAATTGATTGTCAAGTTGCCGGAAGAGTTGGGCCCCGGTGAGGTCAATTTCCTTAAGCAGCCCGTCGGCAGTACCGAAAAAGATAGACCCTTCAAGCTGGTACACAACAATCCTGTTCCCCTCCTTTTTCAGGCATTCCATTTCATCCGTGGCCCTGACCTTCTTTGAATGGATATCGCTGCCTAACATCCTGTTCTTTATAACCGATCGAGTTATCTGATCCTTGATAAAGAGCAGTATCGTAATAACCACACCAAGACCGACGGCCACCATGAGATCAACAAACAGGGTTGTGCCCGCAACCAGGATGACGATAGCCATATCCCGGAGGGTAGATTTCCGCTTAATCAAACCGAAACTCCATCTGTCCGCCATTCGGCTTGAGACTACCATGAGAATTCCGGCCAGTACCGAATAAGGAATGTATCGAGCGTATTTTCCGAAAAAAACAAGCACAACAAAAACAGAAAGACCACAGAACATACCAGATAGCCGGGTTTTGCCCCCGTTCTGGATATTGGCCAGGGTGCGCACCGTGGAACCTGCGCCGGGCAATGCACCAAACACGGAAGCAACCATGTTCCCAATCCCCTGGCCGATGAGCTCGCGCAGGCTGTTGTGCCGAGTCTTGGTCACTACGTCCGCAACCAGGGAAGTAAGCAGGGAGTCTATGGAACCTAACATGGAAAGCGTAAAGGCAGCCATTAATATCGTCATCCACTCCCGTTTGCATCAGGAAGGGAACGGGAGTTGCCCAAGGGCCATGCGCAAAAGCTGCGTGATGAAAACCGCCCTCTTATTCAAATGCACGATGGTTGAGCCGACAGGATGACCTATGGTTTGGATTTGTTTTCTACCAGATAAGTCCCCAAAAGGCAAGGGCTACTCAACGACGGTTGAGCCTTAACTGCCAATGGTTCGCAGCGAAATCAGATTCAAGGGTTGAGGTTTCTTCACGTATATCATATCATAAATCTACAAACACGTTCCAGGATATCGGGGTCACATCTTGATTTGCGAATTACGATGAAAAGAGGGACGGGGCCAATTAAACAATTTTCTTATGGTAAAGGGTTGAAAATAGTAAACAGAGTCTAATTTAATAACGTTAAGGAAATTCTGAAAGAGCATCGGTTTCTGAAAAACAATTATTTACATATTTAGCCCGGTCCCGCTCTTCATATTCTTGAGGCTTTTTGTTTGTAAAAACATGAGGAGGATGCTCCAATGGTTAATAAACCAACCTATGAACAATTGGAACAAAGGATCCGGGAGTTGGAGAAAAAAGCCGTCAGAAGAAAGGAGGCTGAGGAAGCGCTACGTGAGAGCAATGAGCACTATCGAACGGCCATTGAGTACTCCAATGACGGGATTGCCATTGTTAAGGGAGATAATCACCTGTATGTTAATAAGAAATTTGTAGAGATGTTCGGCTATGATCGGCCTGAAGAAATAGTGGGAAAGCAGATTTCCATGGTGATCCATCCGCGTGACAGGGAACGTGTAACTGAATTCAACCGTCTGAGGCAGCAGGGTAACCCAGCGCCATCAAGGTATGAGTGCGAAGGTCTTCGAAAGAATGGTGAGGCCATCTATCTTGAGGTTTCCTCAACTAAGTCTATTTATCGTGGAGAGCCAGTTTCACTGGTTTTTTTAAGAGATGTCACCGAGCGGAGGCAACCAGAAGATGCGCTCCGGGAGAGTGAAGCCCAGAAACGAGCGATCCTTGATGCCTCCATTGACAGGATTCGTTATGTTGATAAGGACATGAGAATTGTCTGGGGTAATAAGACAACGGCCTTAGTTCACGGCATGTCCCCGGAAGAATTGGTAGGCAAGACCTGTTATGGACTTTTTGTAGGCAGGAATACCCCTTGTGAAGGATGTGCGACAGTAAAGGCCCAAGAAACAGTTAGGATTGAAAAGGCAGAGATGTATCACCCTGAGGTAAAGGGAATAAAAGGGGGGACTTACTGGGATACTTATTGCGTGCCCCTCAAGAATGAAGAGGGTGACATTGAGGGCTTTATCCAGATTGGCAGGGATATTACCGTCCGGAAGCTGGCTGAAGAACGTATTCATACCCTCAGCCAGCAAATGTTGAAGGCCCAGGAAAATGAGCGCCAAAGGCTTTCCCGGTATCTGCACGACCATCTGGCCCAGGACCTTTCCACCCTGAAAATCGGGATTAAAACCCTTTTTGATGACCAACCGGAAGCATCCCCTGAGATAATCCAAAAGGTTTCTAAATTGTCGGAAATCCTCCAGGGTACGATCACGGCCGTACGTGGACTGGCATATGATTTACGTCCCCCTGGTCTGGATCAACTCGGGCTCATTCAGTCTGTTTTTCAGTATTGCGAGGATTTTTCAGAAAATACTGGTTTAAGCGTTGACTTCAAGGCCGCAGGGATGGATGGTTTAAGAGTTAACCCTGATATTGAGATCAACCTGTACCGCCTGGTTCAAGAAGGCCTTAATAACATTAAGAAGCATGCTGAAGCAAATCATGTGATCGTCAGGCTGGTTGCGTCTTACCCCGATATCTTACTGCGCATTGAAGATGATGGCAAAGGTTTTGATGTAGAAGGGCGTTTGCTCAGGGCGTCTAAAGAAAAACGGATGGGATTAGGGAGCATGGAGGAAAGGGTCAGCCTGCTTAACGGTAATCTGAGGGTCCAATCACGCCTGATGGAGGGCACAAAAATATTGATAGAGATCCCTTATAAGGAGAGAAAGAGTGGCTCAAAACAAAAGAATATTGATCATTGACGACCACCCCCTTTTCAGGGAGGGTCTAAAGGCTATTATCGGACGTGATGCCCATTTTGATGTGGTCGGGGAGGCGGGAAATGGGCGAGAAGGCCTCCGGATGGCAAAGAAACTGGAACCGGATCTGGTTTTGGTGGACATCTCCCTGCCGGATCAGAGCGGCATTCAACTGACCCGGGAAATTCGGACTCTTATGCCGGACACGCGCATCCTGATCGTCAGCATGCACTCCAAAATCGATTATATTGCCGAGGCATTTCAGGCCGGGGCCACCGGTTATGTGGTCAAGGAATCGGCCTCTGAAAGGCTTATCAAGGGGCTTGAGTATGTCTCAAGAGGCGAGTATTTCTTAGACAGTTCAGTGTCTCAGCAGGTCGTAAAAAGGCTCATGGAATCTCCGGCAAAGGATAAAAAAATTACGGACGCCGCATATGGCAATCTGACTACTCGAGAGCAGGAGGTCATGCGCCTTTTAGCCGAAGGACTTTCAAGAAAAGAGATTGGTGAGAAACTTTTTATAAGCCCCAAGACCGTTGAAAACCACCGAACCAACATCATGAAAAAGCTTGACCTTCACAGCACCATCGAATTGATTCGCTATGCCGCAAAGCTCGGTCTTATCGATGTGGATCTCTGGAAAGAGTAGCTTGATAAAGGATAAATCCCTCCCTTATTTTGGGCCCTTTCCCCATGAAAATGAATACTTCCCTCTATAGACAAATCAAATAAAAACTTAATTATATATAAAATGTTAGGCAGTTGAAAGACGGCAGGAGTTAGTCTGATCTGAACGTGATTTTAGTCGGGTGAGCTTTTACTGCGATGTAACTTTCAAACATTTCGCACAAGGAGGAAAACAAATGAAAGCAGCTATCGTTTTTACCGGTGGTGGTCCTGTACTGTTTTTAACCTCATATGATTCCTTAGAACAGCCCGAGTTTATTAATAAAATTGCAGGCAAGGGGATCTCGAAATTCATTGCTTACGAAATAGCAATAGATAAAGTGAAGGAAAAGTACGGGAAGCATTTCGATGTTGTTATGAATGACGTCAAAGAGACAGACGACTTGAGGTGCCTGGATTTCAATGGTTTTAATGTTTTTCATAATTTTTCTCTCAAGGAACTGGGCAAGCCTGTTTTTCATGAAATTTAGACCCTAATTGAGCGAAAAACATTTTATTTGATCAGGTGCTGTTTTTTGGGTTTGCATATACCCTCCACGACAATACCTTTGAGGCAAATTGGGAGATAGCCGAAGAAAAATAGGGGTTTCCCCTACTAAAATGAACCCTTTCCTCTATGGACAATGTGAATAATATTATTAATAGTAATTGAGAAATCGGACAGCCTCCTATGGCAGCTATGGAAAAGTAAGGCCATTTTTTTTAGTCACGACAACAACGGCGTATTATCAAAGAAGGATATCCCAGTGAGGACAGATGAGGACAAGGTAAATGATTCCGGAAAACGTACCGGATCCGGACCAATAGCTGAGGCGCCAATCCCTCCCAGGCCAGTGGCTGCAAAAAGGAATTTTTTGGACATGACGGCCTTGATCAGAAGCATTCAGCGCGCCGAGGGCAATCCTGACTGTTTTATGAAAGGAAAGGATGATTGCGACCGGCTTGATTGCTCCTGGCGTCTTTATTGTTTTGGGCGCGACCGGACATTCTAAGAAGGGGAGGATTAAAGTGTAAACACTTTAAACCGGAGGGTGACATGAATAGAATCCTTATCGTTGACGATGAAAAGTCTATCCAGTTACTTTTTGCCGATGAACTTACTGACGAAGGGTACGAGGTTATCACAACTGGTGATGGGTCAGGACTTATGGGACTGATTGAGAAAAAGAGGCCTGATCTAGTCGTGTTGGATATAAAATTGGGCGAAAATGACGGCCTTGATCTTCTCCAGGATATTCGGAACACCTACTATGATCTGCCGGTTGTTATGTGTACGGCCTATCCGGATTACAAATACGATTTGAAGTCGATTGCCGCCGACTACTATGTGGTCAAGAGTTCAGACTTGAGGGAATTGAAGGAGAAGGTAAAGATGGCCTTTGAAGGCAGCGAGCAATTCGTGTCAGTAACAATGCTCAATGATCTACAGCAAGAAATTGCGCCATTGCAAAACACACTTTAAGGCATTTTCGCATATAGGGATCAGGGTATGTCGTCCAGTGATGTCAGAAAGGAGGTTGCGTAATGGCATCCAATTTCAGAATTTCCGTTCATCGAAACAGTGATACCTTGCACTTGAAGCTAATGGGTGATTTTGATGGCTCCTCGGCATTAGAACTGCTCAATGTGCTGAAAAAAAGAGCTAACGGTGTCTTCAGGGTTATTATCCATACCAATTCTTTAAAAAATATTTTTCCTTTTGGCCGGGATACGTTTCAGCAAAACCTGCGCGACATAAAGGTTAATCCCGTTCGTATAGTGTTTACCGGCGAAAAAGCGAGCCAGATCGCGCCCGAAAAAAGTTCATGCTTGTGAGTTCCGTAACCTGTCAATTTTGATTACCTTGTAAAAAGTCTCCAAGGCCGTCACTCCCGCCCCGCACTTGATGCGGGGCGGGAATGACGAAAACGGGTACTTTCTGACTATTTACGAGGCCATCAATTTTGGGATTGGGCATGGAGTTTAGAAGAGATAGGAACAGCAATATTTGTGACACCCTTTTCGGGAGGCTTACTGCTCGAGGCCTGATGTCCGTTGAAGTTCCCAGGGTCATCAAAGATGTGTTCGACATTGTCCGCGATGGCGGGGATTTCACGGTAGCTTCAATTAATCAGGAGTTGGAGCTCTTAGGATGGAGGGAGCGGATCATGGATGAAACCTCCTTTGAACTCATAACTTTCATTCTTGAAAATGAATACGATTACGAGGTAAAGAGGCATCTCCTGCATTAAGAAGGGTGATGTCAAAGTGGGGTTTGTGTTTTAAAATTTCTTAAGAAGACCTTATAGAAAGGAGGACATCATGAAAAAGGAAATTATGAATTACGAAACCCTTTTAAAGGTGACGCACGGCATTGTCTTGTCCAGGGACCCTGAAGAAGTAACCTTGCTTATTGTCGAGGCCGTGAAAGGCGCGCTGGATGTCAAGGGATGTGCCCTGTTTCTGTTCAATCGCAAAACCCATGAACTGGAAGTTGCCGCATCCATGGGGCTGAGTGACGAGTATCTGAATAAGGGCCCTCTCAGCGCCATGCGTTCCATTGCCAGCTCTTTAAAAGATGGTCCTGTCGCAATCTCGGATGTTACGGATGATCCCAGAATCCAGTACCCGGAGGCGGCGAAGAAAGAGGGCATTTCCTCAATCCTTTCTGCGCCAATAGTTGTTCGGGAAAAGCCTATTGGGGCTTTAAGAGTCTACTCGGCTGAGCCCTGGAAAGCCACGCTGGAGGATGTAAACTTTGTTCAGGCCGTGGCCCAGATAGCAGGAATGGCCCTGGAGATGTCCCGTCTTTACAAAGGACTGAAGGACAGTATCGAGATATTAAAGGCGAAGCGGGACCCAAAGAGCTTGAAAACCAGGGGATGGACACCTTATGAGGGCGTTCCGAAGAGTATGGGGAAAGTTGGCCCCATATCCCAGGCAATCCAATAAGATCTCTTGGTCGTATTTTTGGTGATAATAGACAAAATTGATAACCTCGTAAAAAGTTGAAAAGTACGTCATTGCGAGCCCCGCATAGCGGGATAAACTCCGCGAAGCAATCTCATTGGCTGTAACAGCTTGAAATCAGAAGATTGCTTTGTCGCTTCGCTCCTCGCAATGACAGATGAAATGACTTTTTACGAGACCATCAAAATTGAAAGCGACCAAAATGTAGGGAAATCATGAAGACCAGGAAGCGTTCCATTGAGCAGATAGTCGATGAGCAGGTGCAAAGATGGGAAATTCTTCACGCAGCTGAAATGAAGGAGAAAGAACGCATTCCTATTATGACGGTTTCAAGGGAGCCCGGAAGCGGTGGAAGAATAATAGCCAAAAGGATCGCCGAGTTGCTGGGGTTTGACCTCTTTCACGGCGAAGTTATTCAGAAGATGGCCGAAAGTGCCCGGATAAGTACCAGGCTGATGGAAAGTTTGGATGAAAAAGGGATTTCGTTTGTAGCTGACTGGGTATCAACCCTTGTTAACGAAAAGCATCTATGGCCTGACCAATATCTACAGCATCTCATGAAGGTTATAACTACCATAGGTAAACACGGCAACGCCGTTATTGTTGGCAGGGGGGCTAATTTCATTCTGCCCTTGGAAGGGACATTCAGGATAAGAGTTTTGGCTGCTTTGGATATAAGGGTTAAAAATGTAGCCCGTGATTACGGGATTCCGTTTGAAGAGGCCAGGCGCAGGGTGATACAAACTGAATCGGAACGAAGGGCCTTTGTGAGAAAGTATTTCCATGAAGATATTTCATCCCCTGTCAATTACGATCTTGTAATAAATATAGGCACTCTAAGTATCGATGCTGCGATGAATGCCATCAGAGGTGCTTTGGGCAGGTAATAAAATGTAGGGAAATTGGGGACGGGGCTAATTAAATAATTTTCTTACTTATCTTCCCTCCTTCTCTTTTTTTTCTCTCAGAATGTCCTTTTGTCTTGTCAGGACATACCGATGAATTGCCTCGGCAGACTCATCATCTATCCCTTTAAATGCGCAGTGACATACATTCCTCGGATCAATTGAGACAATTTTAATGTGAACTGAAATATTTCCGTCATTCTCCGGAAGGCTAAAAGTAACCGGCCATGAACCCCCGGCCTTAAAATCACCACTTACAAAAGACAGGCCTCCGGCACTGATATCCCGAATAGGGATTTCCCTGTCCTCTGTCTTGACGACAACCGGTTGGGAGTCCGACGGCGCGATCCTGAAAGCGGATCGCCGGCTGTCTGTTTCATAGGTAAACATTTCAAGTCTACTTCGTTTTCTTTTCCAGAACAAATTCAACCCTCCTGTTTTTCGAACGATTCTCTTCAGTGTTATTGGGAACCAAAGGCAGAAGTTGTCCGTAACCGGTGGCCGTGAGGCGCAGAGGTTCGATACCTCCTTCGATCAGATATTTCAGCACGGTTGTCGCCCGAATCGCGGAAAGCTCCCAGTTGGAGGGAAAAGCCCTCGTTGATATCGGGACATTATCGGTATGGCCTTTGATATTGATATTGTATTCTTTGAATTCATCAAATATCTTGACGAGTTCATTTAAAACAGGCCGGCCCTTATCAGTGATGGCGGCAAATCCGGATTTATAGAGAACCGTGCCTTTCATTCGAATAATGATCTTTCCTTCAAACGCGTGAACATCAATATGTTCCTCCAGGGCCATTTTTTTTATAAAGGTGTTGAAGTCCTTTAACAGATTATGGCTTCGCGACCTGAGCCCGGACAAATCTTCCAGTACAATGTCTTTTTCGAGTGATGATGGCGCCTTAACCAGGTCGAGAATCCCAATGGGCGGTTCTGATTCTCCAAAACTGATCTGAATGGAGGCAATGGCCTGTTTGAATTTTTCCATGTTCGTGGTTGAAATGGAGAACAGGAGTATAAAAAAGACAAGCAGCAGCGTTACCAGGTCTGCATAGGTGACAATCCACTCGAATTCCCCTTCTTCTTCAATGAGTTCAATCTTTAAGTTTTCGCTTTGTCCCATTTCTTTCTCTCAGATATTGAAGGCATCGGTTTTCGACTTTTTTCGGGTATCCTTGATGATATTATTTCATAGATCATCATTGGATTGTTGTTTTTGAGTATCAAAACAGCGCCTTCAAAGACTATCTCAAGATTTTGCACCTGCGTCACCGTTCGCACTTTGAGTTTACCTGCGATCGGGAGGAAAAAAAGCGTGGAGAGAAGACACCCGTAAAAGGTGGTCAGGAGGGCTACCGCCATGGATGGCCCGATTGAAGAGGCGTCCTGCAATTTACTTAACATCTGGACCAGGCCGATAAGTGTCCCGAGCATTCCGAATGCCGGTGAAAATGTACCCATTTTCCTGAACACATCCTGCACCATGAAATGCCTCATTTTCAATGACTCAATTTCAGTCCTCAACGCGGACCGTATAACATCTTGGTCGGAACTATCCGCGATGAGCTGGCAGGCCTTTTTTAAAAACCCTGAAGTCGTTTTGATATCACCTAGTTTGACCAGGCCTTCCCGCCTGGACATGTAAGCCAGCCGGACAATTGTTTCAACCATATCGTTTGGGTCTTCGTCTTCTTCTGAAAAGACAAAAAAGGCGGCCCAAAACGCTGAGATCACCTCCTTGAAACGAAAGGTCAAAAGGGTGGCAGCGCATGTCCCGCCAAGAACGATCATAGCCCCCGGGACATTAACAAAATTGTGCAAGTCCCCTCTTAAAACAATGGCGCTGATCACAAGAGAAATGCCGGAAATGATGCCGATAAAGGATGCGAAATCCATATAAAAATCTTCTCCTCGGTCAGTTGATAAGGTTCTACTCTCGATTAGTTGTTGGGGATTTCCGCATATCCATCCCGAGTTCTTCCCCCATTTCCAAGTATTTGGTTCTCGAATCCCGTAAAGGGGGACGGGGCTGGTTAAACAATTTTTCTTTCTTCCGAGTTTTGAATAATCTCATCCACGATATCCTTATTGGGTATCGTGCACGTAGAATATTTTGTTAAGAAGGTCCTTTATTGAAAATAGAGTGTAGGGAAATTAGCCTTGTGTGTCAATGCAAAATGGGGCACAAGATATGCCCAATTAAGGCAATAGAAAAAAATAATTATGTGAATTGTGTAGGCATGATACCATATTAAATTAACTACGGTAAATCACGGATTAGTCAAGGCCATTCCACGATTTACCGTGGAATGGCCTTGGAGATTGAATATTTACGACTTATGCGGTTGCATTCCGTCCACATCAAGGATGGCTGACCCTATCTGACCCTATGTAGTTACGCTGGAGAATTAATCTTTTCACAAAAAACCGCTTCGGACGAGTCAATCTAATTTTTGTTGAGAGCAATGGCTTGATCTATTTGTTGAAATATAGCATAAAACAAGATTGCAACGCTTTTGTCCCGGAGGCATGATGCAGCTTCACTTTTCCCGCAATAGAATCATCCTTTTTGCCGTTGGTCTTTCTTTTCTGATTGTCGTATTTTTGTTTGTTGGATTCGGATATTATCTTATGAGTCCTGCCCAAAAGGGCGGGCAGGACCAATTGTTTTTGGTGCGGGAGGGCTCGACCCTGAATGAGGTAGCCGGTGAACTCAAAAAAAAGGAAATCATAAAAGGCAAAAGCCTGTTTCTTTTCTGGGGCAGGGTCATGGGAGACAGCAGGAACATAAAGGCTGGAGAATACCTGCTTAATTCCGGCATACCTCCGCATAAACTCCTTAATATCTTAACTGAAGGCGCTGTCTTAACCCATCCGGTGACCGTTCCCGAAGGGTTTACGATTAAGCAGATCGGTAAATTGTTAGAAAAAAAAGGTCTGGTGGACAGGCAGAAGTTCCTGTCACTGACAGGGAACCCCGATATTGCAAAACTTTACGGGATATCCGGGCCAGGATTGGAGGGATATCTCTATCCCGACACCTACCAGTTTAGCAGGGGCCTGTCCGTCATCTCGGTCATAAATACTATGGTCAGGCGTTTTATGGTGGTATTGGCCCCGTTTCGAAAAAGGATAGAACAGGCAGGTATGACGATTGAAAAAGTCGTCACCCTCGCGTCCATTGTTGAAAAGGAAACCGGTCGTGGAGATGAAAGGCCCGTTATTGCGAGTGTTTTTTTAAACCGCCTGAAAAAAAACATGCGCCTTGAAAGTGATCCTACAGTAATATACGGGCTTAGGGATTTTAACGGGAATCTGACACTCAAACACCTTGCCCGGAGCACGCCCTACAATACCTATGTTATTCGCGGGCTCCCCCCGGGTCCGATAGCCAATCCCGGCAGGGAAGCAATCAAGGCGGTTCTTTATCCTGTTGACACTGCCTACCTGTATTTTGTTTCCAAAAACGACGGCAGCCATTATTTTTCCAGGACTCTTTCGGAACATAATAAGGCAGTGGAAATCTATCAGAAGAAAAGGCGCAAAAGACACAGAAAAACCTCTTGACAGGCCCGATTGTATACAGTACACAAAAGAATCGTTACACGTTTCGTAATTTATACAACTTGCTGAAATTAAAAGGAAATATTGAGGCTTAGTGCTTTTGCCTCACATATAGAATAAGGAAATTTGTATCATTTTTGCTCTTTGAAAAAACCGATCACGCATTGTACGGACACGGGGATCTCTTTTTTAAAAGCCGCATATGCTTACATCATTACATGGCACGGCAGTTAGGACCTGAAATTCAAGCAACGGACAGCCCCATGTAGAAATCTTCATGATTAAGGCCGCCATCACTGCCTTTTCCGAGCTAATGGTCAAAGCCCAGCCTCCGGCCCATAGGGCCTACGCCCCGGTGGGGGGGCGTGTTGCTGGCATTAGGTGAATTTGTGATGCGGCTTTTAAAAAAGAGATCCCCATGTCCCGGTACTGTTTTCAAAGAGCTAAACTATTACGGAAAATTTATCATTAGGAGGCGATAAATGATAAAAGCGATTAGTCATCTGGGTGTTGCAGTGAAAGACCTTAAAGAGGCCAGGGAGTTTTATCGTTCAGTCTTTGGGCTTGAATCGTCCGAACCAATAATTGGGGGCGGAGGAACGGTCAGGGTGAGCATGGTGGAGCTTGAGAATGTTGCTGTTGAACTCCTGGAGCCTATTGGTAATGCGGGGCCAATAACCAAATTCCTGGAAAAGCGCGGCGAGGGCATACAACATGTCTGTTATGAGGTGGATGATATCAACGCGGAAATTGGTTCTCTTAAAGCTAAAGGGATTGAGTCTCTTGGAGAACCGGCGCCCGGTGCCGAGGGATTAAGCGCTTTCCTTCATCCCAAGGGGACGCATGGCATCCTTGTTGAGCTTGTCCAGAAGGATTAAAATACTTGGAGGCATAAAGAATGGATTTTGAGCTGAATGAAGAGCAGATAATGTTTCAGGATATGGCACGGAAGTTTGCCGAACGTGAGATTTTACCAACACTCAAGGAAAACGTCCGCGAGGACAGATTTGACCGTGATATTGTAAAAAAGCTGGCATCTCAGGGGCTGTTAGCTCCACATTTGCCCCAGGAATATGGAGGGTTAGGGCTTGATTATCTTACCTCAGCTATTATTTGGGAGCAGCTTTGCTGGGCCAGCTTGGCTATAACCCAGGCGGCGACCAGCGGCCCTATCCAACCGGGAACTAATCTTCTGGATGCCGGTACCGAGGAGCAGAAGCAGAAATACCTGCCCCCAGTGTGTAGTGGTGATTCGATGCTGGTCGGGGCTGTAGTTGAACCTAATGCCGGCAGTGATTCGTCTATGATTGAGACCAGTGCCGTACGCAAGGATGACCACTGGGTCATCAATGGCAACAAGATCTTTATTACCAATGGCGAGATAGGTGACGTAATCTTAGTCATTGCCCAGACAGATAAAACTCAAGGCATGAAAGGGCTTGCTACATTTATAATTGAGAGGGGTATGCCAGGTTTTTCCAGTGTTCCTCTAAAAGGCAAGATGGGCTGGCGAGGTGGTAGTGAGGGCAACTTAAGATTCACCGATGTAGAAGTACCCCTGGAGAACAAGGTTGGGGAGACCGGGCGTGCTTTAAGAAATGCCCTGCGAGGCATTGATACTGCCCGTCTTTTCTTATCCGCTGGTTGTATTGGTATAGCCCAGAGTTGTCTTGACTCGTGTGTAAAGTATGCCAAGGAGCGAGTCCAGTTTGGAAAGCCCATAGGTGGCCATCAGCTGGTACAGGGGGTAATCGCTGATATGGCAATGAAGATTGAGGCGGCCAGATGGCTTGCATATCGTGTGGCTGATATGAAGACCCGGGGGATCAGGCATATTAAAGAGATGTCCTGCTCCAAGTCTTTTAGCGCAGAGATGGCACTTTGGGTAACATCGCAGGCAATAAAGATACATGGCGCCTTTGGCACTGTTGATGACTATCCCGTGGCGCACCACTATCAGGATGCGATAGTAGCTACAATACTGGGCGGGACAGCACAAATGCACCAGTTGACAATTGGGCAGCAGCTTCTGGGGATACCTGCTTTCTCTTAGTATAAAGACCGTCAAATAGTTGAGTAGTTGAGTTGGAAAATAGTCCCGCCTCGGCGGGATTAGTGATTCAATCAAATCAAGTGTCCCATTTTTAGGCAAACGATATAAATTCAAATAATAACCACTTAACAACTCAACTTCTCAACCACTTAACGAGGTCTGAAGTAAGTTGGTTCGCTCATCTCAAGTGGAGAATACTGGAATATGGTAAGGAGGAAGGAAAAATGAATATTGTGGTGTGCGTTAAGCAAGTCCTGGACCCTGAGATGCCAACAGAAAAGTTTAGGCTTAAGGATAACCAGGTGATTTCCCCTGAGGGAATACCCTTGGTGATAAATCCTTGTGATGCTCAAGCAGTAGAGGCCGCGCTGCGAGTCAAGGAAAAACATGGAGGTAAGATAACAGCTATAACCGTAGGCACTGATGAGTCTAAAGAGGTAGTCAGGCGCGCTTTGGCCATGGGAGCTGATGAGGGAATTATCCTGACTGATGATGCGTTTGCTGGTTCGGATAGCCTTGCTACAGCTTACATCCTGGCCCAGGCAATACAGAAAATTGATGCCGTCGACCTTGTCTTGTGCGGGAGAGAAGCAGCTGATTGGAGTATGGGCATAGTCGGCCCTGTCTTAGCCGAGAGACTAAATCTGCCTCTCATTACCTTAGCCAAAAATATTGAACTATTAGATAATAATATTTTGAAGGTTGAACGAATAATCCCAGATGGCTATCAGGTATTTGAGGTCTCCCTTCCAGCAGTATTAACCGTGAGCAATGAGATTGGCTTGCCTCGCCTGCCCACTGGAATGGGTATCATAAATGCAGTGCGAAAGGAAATCCCGGTTTGGTCAAATCAGGATATTAACACTGATGTCTCCCTCATTGGAGCAAATGCCGAGGGATTAAAGCTATTGAGTCTCTCTATGCCTGAGCGAGAAAGAAAATGTGAAATCGTGGGTGGTGAAACTCCGGATGAGGTCGCTGGAAATTTGGCAGGGAAACTAAGAGTGGCTGGGGTAATATAGAAAAGGAGGTATCGAATGGCTCAAAATAGTACAGTGCTAATCTGTGGAGAACAGGAAGAGGGTAAAATTACAGCAGTTACTAAGGAATTGTTAGGCGTAGGGAAAATATTAGCCGGAGGACTTAACGGAAAGTTAAGCGCACTAATCATAGGAAGTGATATTCGGGACAGCGGTGAGGAAGCTATTGTCTACGGGGCGGATAATGTCTATTTGGTAGAGGACCCCTTGCTGTCTCAGTACAACCCAGACAGTTATACTACTGCAATTACTCAGGCATGCCAGCAAATAGGGCCGTCTGTTGTTTTGTTAGGGCACACTACTATGGGACGCGATGTAGCTGGCAGGGTAGCTTTTAGACTTGGGTGCTTCCCTTGTATGAACTGCACTAATCTTGATATAGATAGTAAATCTTTAGTTCAGACCCGGTCAGTTTACGGCGGGAATGCTATTGCAGTTGTGGTTTCAAGAGATTCCCAGCTTCAGTTGGCAACAATAAAACCAAGAGCCATGACACCACTTGAACCTGATAGCTCAAGAAAGGGCGAAATTGAAAATATCAAGGTGAAAATAGATGATCCGGCAATAAGAACTAAACTGGTGAGTACGACAAAAGAGGAAGTGGAAGGGATAAAGCTCGAGGATGCCAGGGTAATAGTTGCTGGCGGAGGAGGGATTGGTGATGCCGAGGGCTTCCAACTTCTTCAGGATTTTGCCAGGATACTGGGGGGGGCTGTAGGTACAACGACGGTGCCTTACGATGAAGGGTGGGTACCCACAACAAGTATGGTAATCGGAGATTCAGGCAAGACTGTAAAGCCTGACCTTTATATTGCAATCGGGATACGTGGCGCATCGCAGCATATTACCGGCTGCTCAGAGTCAAAGCTTATGGTGGCAATAAATAAGGATTCTGATGCCGGTATATTTAAGGTCTCTGATCTTGGAGTAGTGGCCGATTATCGAAAGGTTCTGCCCCCGTTAATTGAGAGATGCAAGGCATTACTGGCTACTTAGGGCCTGACCGAAAAGTCCGTTCAGGCATTACAGGGATCATAGGCCCTAAATGCCATTTCAATCATATTGAGAATACTATCAGTGACCTTGCCTTTGTGTATAAGCGATTTAGCAGCTTTCTCAATAGACATACAAATAGAAGCCGAATTGTTTTGCATAGGTGTAATCAAGTTGACCCCTGTGAGAATACCTCTCTCATCAGTTTCATAGTGATGGAAAAGGGTTCCTCCCGGTGATTCTATCACTCCAATCCCTTGTGTTGGAATTTCAGCAGGTATATTTATCACATCAGGGGAGGTAAGCTCCGGGTCACCGACAAGCTCCAGCATCCTCTCAGAGGTGTAAAGTATCTCAATGAGCCGGGCCCAGTGGAAAGCAAGGGTATTATGTGCCGGTTTCTCACCTAATACTTCATTCATTTTTTCATAGTATTCTTGAGCCAGTGGCGTTGCCATTCCATCGGCTGCATTCAGCCGGGCAAGTGGCCCTACCCTGAAAACACCGCTTTCTTCACCGTTATTAAATCCCTTCCAGCCTACGTTCTTGAGGTAAGAGAATTTCACATAGGTCCATGGCTCAACATGTTCGCTGATATGATCAAGATATTCCTGAGCCTTAAACCTGGCAAACTCTTTACCATTTGGGTCAACCACCCTTATATGGCCATCGCAGAAGTTTACCTTGTTATTTTCATCCACCCGCCCCATATAATATGTCCTGTGCTTATAAATATCTCCTGTGATAAGGTCGAGATATTCCTTGTTTTTAAGCACTATATTATCCCAAAGGTCAAATGCGACAAATACGGAAAATTCAACCAGGTATTCAGCCGCCCTTATAAAACTCTTTCTTTCCTCCTCGGTTACAGGCTTTGATATTCCCCCGGGCAGTCCACAAACAGGGTGAATCGACTTCCCCCCTATTGCCTCTATAACTCCTCTCAGCTTTTTCCTTACCTCTATGATTTTCCCGCCCGCTTCCATACCAGCCTTGTCAATAACTCCCATGATATTCCTTTCTTTGGCGAGTTTTTCTGGACCAACAATAAAGTCGGGACCACCAAGGAAAAAGAAATGCGATATATGGTGTTCTGCAATGAAGGCATGATACATCAACTCTCGTATCTTCTTTGCCGCTGAAGTCGGCTCAACCTTGAAAAGGTCATCAAGGGCCCGGGTTGACGCCATGTGGTGAGCTGTTGAACATCCGCCACAGATTCTTTGAGTTATTCTCGGCATCTCCTCGGCAGGTCTTCCCTCACTGAACTTCTCGAACCCGCGAAGCTCTGGAATTTGAAAATAGGCTCTTTCAACCTCCCCTTCTTCATCGAGGAATATCTCTATCTTTCCATGTCCTTCGAGTCTGGTTACCGGGTCTATGGTTATCTTTCTCACTCTGTCCTCCTATTCCATTCTCTTTCTTGTAAGACTAGAGAATCGGGCAGGCTAAATCTGTAAAATGTCCCTGCCGGGTCTACAATGCCATCGAGTAATTTTTTAACCTCTTCATCTGTCATCCCTTCTTCTCCTTCAAGTCCCAATACGGATGAAATAACTGAAAGGGCTTTTACTCCTTGATCTATAGTCCCTTTGGCAGGACCCATACATCCCCTACACGGCATATTAGCCTTAATGCATCTTTCTCCACACCCTGAGCGGGTAACCGGACCAAGGCAGATTATTCCTTGCTCAAGAAAACACTTCCAGGGGCTGAGTTTAATTTCGTGTGGTCTTTTTATTTCCTGTATTGATACTCCCCCACGTCTTTCCTCGGCCCTGGGGCAGGTATCACATAAAGGTTTATCAGGAGCAAGCACGGCCCCCTTTTCCGGTAATTCTCCATTAAGAATGGCATTTACCGCATTCATTATTAAATCGGACGGTGGTGGACACCCTGGAAGGTAGTAATCCACAGGGATGACCTGGCCCAGGCCCTTTACTGTATTATAAAATTCCGGTAGAGTGAGTTCACCAATATCAATGGCTGTCCGCTCCTGTGGAGTAATTCCCTCCGGATTTTCGACAGTCGGGACTTCCTTATAAACCCTTTGGAAAATCGCATCCCTTGTATAGAGGTTCCCCAGCCCCGGTATCCCTCCCATATGAGCACAAGAGCCAAAGGCGACTACGAGCTGAGACCTTTGCCTTAAGAATTTTACCATTTCCTCCTGGTCACCCAACCTTACTCCCCCACTGATGAAGCTCATCGCTATCTCACCATCTTTTAGGGCCTCAATATCCTTCCTCTTAAAATCCAGGAACCCAGGCCATAGGACAATATCCACATCATCCGCCATTTTCAGAAAATCTTCATCGAGGTTAATGACTGCTTCCTCACACCCGCCACATGAAGCAGACCCATAAAAAGCGACCTTTGGTTTAGCCATTCCCATCTCCTTTCGTAACAGTACACCTATCAATAAAACATTCAGACAGGATTACAGGATAAACACGATTTTTATGTCCTGTACATCCTTGTATAAATCCTGTGCTACAACAATATCCATCTTTTGTAAAAATTTAGGTACTTAAATTGTAAATTGGCTTTTTCGAAAACGAGAACCACCTAATCTGACATAAAATCTATGCATTCTTTTCAAATATCACGGACAAAGGTAGGGCACGTCTTTGCCTTGCATGCTAAAGGGAGGACTAAAGACGTGCGGTTGCTGAAGCCCTGCGCTACTCAAAGTGCATACTTATCTGATGATTTTAGAATACCGTTAGATTTGAAGAAGACACACATTTTTTAAACTGGATATGTGTTTTGATCAACAAGATTAAATGAATCCAGTCAATCCTGTTAATCCCGTCAAAAAAATAGATGAACTATAACCGCCTTTCTAAGATGGTTGTTTAACCGTATCTATCTTTAGCGCCAGCGTTAGCTGGAAGAATCTTGAGTTTCCAAATAGCACATTTAATACAGGAATGATAGAGTTGAATATATTAGGGATTTGGGATTGACACACAACTGCCCTTAACCTAATATTATCACGAAGGTGGTAGGAGTTAACAGGTTACAGAAGGTGAAACCATGAATAAATTCGAACCAAAAATCGTAGGGTTTTGTTGCAATTGGTGTGTCTATAGGGCGGCGGATTTAGCGGGAACAAGCCACATCCGGTATCCTCCCAACATAAGAATAATCAGGGTAATGTGCTCTGGAGCCGTTGACCCCTTATATATTTTTGAGGCATTGAAAAGGGGGGCAGATGGGGTCTTTGTTGGAGGGTGAGTCCTTGGAACCTGCCATTACCAGGCTGGTAATTACAAGGCTCGAAGGAGGATAATGCTTTTAAAGATATTGATCTCCCAGTTGGGGATAGATCCCAGAAGGGTAAGGCTTGAATGGATCTCCACGGCAGAGGGACGAAAATTTGCCCAGGTGATCACTGACTTTACCAATGAGATTAAAGAATTAGGACCATACCTAAAGTACCTAAAGAGGGACGGGTCTTCAATGAAAGGATGAAGACATGGCTTTTTGGAACTTGGGCACCTTACAATTGGAAGAGTTCAGGCCGGGTATCATGAGCAAGGCGGAAATTGGAGATAACTTGATTATGGTATGTATGGAAATAGGCCCGGGAAATGAAGATACGGGACATAAGCATCCCTTTGACCAGTGCGGCATTGTCCTGGAGGGTCAAATAGAGATGTTTATAGGTGAAGAACGTAAGAGACTGAACTCCAATGAGTCTTATTTTATACCGTCCGGCGAATTCCATGGCTGGAAGACCTTTGATAAGCCGGTAAGGATCTTCGATATATCATTAAAACAACCCTGATAACGAATGGATCCTCTATCTCCCGGCAAAAACAGGTTTGCTCTTTTCAAGGAAGGCTTTTGCCGCCTCCACATGATCTTTGATCTCATAGAGGACGTGCAGTTTGTCCATGATTTTTCTCCTGTAAATTGTACATGCTGAGGTTCAAAGTTCGGGTTTTCCTGCTGAAAGCGGGATTCAAGTGTTGTTTGCTGAATAGTGATGGTCTTGGAAAAAGTCTCCAAGGCCGTTACTCCCGCGAAGGCGGGATTATTGGATTCCCGCCTTTGCGGGAATGACGAAAACGGGTACTTTCTGACTTTTTACGAGTTTGTCAATAGTAACACCCAAAATAGAAAAGGGCATACCATATAAGTCAATGGAATGCCCTTTTTTCTTTTTAAAACAGCGAGTTAAATGGTAGAGACATTTACGGCAGCAGGGCCTTTTTTCCCCTGCTCTATGTCAAAGGTAACTCTGTCGCCTTCATTCAGCGACTTGAAACCGGATGCATTGATTCCTGAATGATGAACGAATACATCCTGACCATCTTCTTGTTCAATGAAGCCGAAGCCTTTGCGGTCGTTAAACCACTTCACGATTCCATTAGCCATAGTGACAACCTCCTTTCAATTAATTCTCACGGTTCCATACTTCAGGTGCCACTTTTGACAAATGGATCTTACCTTTAGAACAAAACCAACCTGCCAATAAAGACAAGCTTACATGATTATTCCCTAATATAATCTGTTTAAAAAAAAAATCAAGTTATTTGTAATAGATCAATATTTCAGTCCCACATTTTTCTTTAAGGGATCTCCCCACCACTTCACGGTCCCATGCCCTGCAGTGCAAGGAGATCGCTGAAAAGGAGGGGCTTAAACACGTGTGCGTCGGTAATTTGCATTTATTAGGGGAGGACTACTGAAGTAGCTACTTGGAGATGCGATAATTATCTATTAAAACAACACGTTAAAACATTTTTCAAGGGAGTGCGTGCACAATATAGCTTTTTGTTGCATGAAAATCCGGCCTGTGATAAGAAATTTGTTGCTCGAAAGACAGGATCGGAATACAATCAATGCCTTTAAAAAATAGCAATATTTATGTAGAAACCACAGGGAAGACCGATATTGTGGATCTTACGCCCTTTGTCTTAAGGGAGGTAAACGATTCGTCCGTCGCAAATGGCGCAGTTACCCTCTTTGTCCCGGGGTCAACGGGAGCCCTCACCACCATTGAGTTTGAAGGCGGTGTTATCAATGACCTGAAAAAGGCCATAGAAAGGATGATCCCTGAAGACATCTATTACGAGCACAACGAGAGGTGGGGAGACGGAAACGGATATTCCCATGTCCGGGCGGCCATGATCGGGCCGTCGCTCCATATACCAATAATAGATGGTAATATGACATTAGGTACGTGGCAGCAGATTGTATTGCTGGATTTTGATAACAGGCCCAGGAAACGCCGTATAGTGGTTCAAATATCCGGAAAATAGCTTAAATTTTTTTCTTAAATTATCTGCGTGGATCTGCGGAAATCCGCGTCCCTAATTAGATATTAACCGAGGTTATTATTGGGAAAATCTGCCTCAAGAGATTCACCGTATATAAGTGAAAAATTGACTTTTCCTGACCCCGCATTGATGCAAAGCCTTTGCGGGGAGCGCAACGCCCATCTCCAGTTGTTAGAGAAAAAAACCGGTGTATCTGTTCACGTACGGGGAAATGAACTGCTGCTTCAAGGCGGGGACTGGGAGGTAGATCTGGCCGAAAAGATATTAAACCAGCTATACGGGCTCTTGAAGGTCAATTATCCTGTTTATATAAACGATGTAGACTATGCCATAAGGATCCTCAGCGGGGACCCCTCGGCCGACCTGAAGAAAATATTCAAGGATGAGGTCTTTATATCGTCTAAGAAAACAATCATAACTCCCAAGACCATCAATCAGAAGCAGTATATAGACAGTATCAGAAAATTTGATATCGTTTTCGGAATCGGGCCGGCAGGCACGGGAAAAACATATCTTGCCATGGCCATGGCAGTCTCTGCTCTGATGAAAAAGGAGGTTCGCAGGGTCGTCCTGGCAAGGCCTGCCGTAGAGGCGGGGGAACATTTAGGTTTTTTGCCCGGGGATCTTTATGAAAAGGTGAACCCCTACCTAAGACCTTTATACGATGCATTGCATGATATGATGGATTTTGAAAATGCGACACGCCTGCTCCAGCAGGGTGTGATCGAAGTGGCCCCGATTGCCTTTATGAGGGGAAGGACACTGAATGATTCCTTTGTGATTTTGGATGAGGCCCAGAATTCGACCCCCGAGCAGATGAAAATGTTTTTGACCCGTCTTGGCTTTAGCTCCAAGGCCGTGATAACAGGAGATGTGACCCAGACGGATCTCCCGAACGGAATAACCTCAGGGCTAATTGTGGCTAAAGAAATATTAAAGGGTATAAACGGCATACAATTTGTTTTCTTTTCCCGCGAAGATGTCATCAGGCATCCTCTGGTCCAGGAAATCATAGATGCATATGAAAAAATGGAAAGCAGAAAGCGATCCCGCAGGGAATAGAATTGCGGGCAGCTTATTGATGGTCTCGTAAAAAGTCAGAAAGGCGACTTTTTACGATAATATTTTATTAATCTATCACGGAAAACTAATACACACATGAACATGTCAGACAGGACAAAAACATACAGAAACAGCAGGAAACACAAGAGAAGGGAAAATGACACGCTTCCCGGGGGTAAAAGTCGCACAAGGCCCCCTGGTTTTTGGTCCCGGGCGGAGGCAAAAAGGTGGTATATCCTGTTTGGTTTGTGTGTGACTATCTCTATCCTTTTATATCCCAATATCCTGATCCAACCAAAAATCTATAAGCTCGGGGACGTGGCTGATCGGGATATCAAGGCATCCAGTAAATTTCTTATTGAAAATGACAAATTGACCGAAAAGCACCGGATAGAGGCTGTTAAGGCGGTACTTCCCGTATATGACTTCGATCCCACCGCGACGAATCTTGTTAACCGGATAAAAGAAGCGTTTGGGGTTGGCAGGGTATATTTAGCCGAATCCCTTTCAGCAACCAGTTTTGCGGAAGGCGCTTCCTTAAAAACCTCAAAGCCCAAGGAGAACCTGCCAACAAGCACAGATGCCTTTAAAAACCGATTTTTTGAGATTCTTGAAATTCCCGCCGACGATAAGGTTTTTGAGACGTTAGTGAAAAGCAATTTCCCTTTAGAAATGGAAGACGCGACTATAAATCTGGTTGCGCAGGTACTTGAAAACGGTGTTGTCGGCAACAAGATGATGCTGATGAGCCACAGTGGCAAGGGAATTGTTTTACACGATATTTATTCGGAAAAAGAGATCGAGTTGACGAATTTGAATCATTTTTACGATCTCAAAGCGGCCACGGATCTGATTAAGAAACAACGCAAGGATCTATACAGGTCAATGATTTCTGAGGAATTGGCAAAGGTCTCGTTAAAACTGGCAACGTACCTGATAAAACCGAACCTGACTTTTAATAAGAGAGAGACCGAAATAAGAAAAGGCCTTGCGCGTGAATCTGTCAGGCCGGTTTACTTCAAGATTAAAAAAGGGGAAATGCTTGTAAGGGAAGGCGAAAGGATTACACCCGAGCATCTCCTCAAGCTGTCAGAGCAGCACAAATTTCATAAGCGCGAAGATATGTTAGGCAGGGCTCCCGCTATGGCCGTCCTGATTGGCTTTCTTATCTCGGCCATGTATCTTGTTGGCCTGATGACGGGTCGGTCACCCAGGGGGGAAACAAGAGATCTGCTTTTTAACGCGGTGACCCTCCTGGTGATTTTTTTAGGGGTCATGGCTTCGAGTTTTGTGTCCGAAGAAACAGCGCGAGGGTTCCATTTTTTTACCTCAAGGGCGATGGTTTTTGCAATTCCGGTTGCCAGCGGCGCCATGCTTGTTTCCATATTTCAGGGAATGGGTGTGGCAGCCAGCTTTTCACTCATTGTTTCCGTCCTGGCCGCTCTCGTTGTAGGTGCGCAGGTAGAGTTTTTCATATACTTTTTCATCAGCTCTTTAGTGGCGGCATACGGTGTAAGGCACTGCCGGGAGCGGGGCATCTTTATTAAGACAGGGCTTAAGGTAGGCGTGGCTAACATTATCCTTGCACTTTCTATAGTAACCCTTCATGGTTCTTTGTATACCATGGAGGCCCTGATCGCCTCTGCATCGGCCTTTATCGGAGGGGTTCTTGTAGGGATCATTGCCACCGGTATTCTGCCACTAATTGAGATGTCCTTTGGTTATACCACGGATATCAAACTGCTTGAACTGGCCAATCTGGACCAGCCGCTCTTGCGTGGTCTTATGGTCCAGGCTCCGGGGTCCCATCACCACAGCGTCATTGTAAGCAATTTAGTGGAAGCAACCGCTCAAGCGGTCAATGCCAATCCTTTGCTGGCAAAGGTCGCGGCCTACTATCATGATATCGGAAAGATCAAAAAACCGCTTTACTTCATTGAAAATCAGACTGCCCGCGAAAACAGGCATGAAAAGCTGGCCCCTTCCATGAGCAGCCTGATCTTGATATCCCATGTCAAAGACGGAGTGGAATTAGCGAAGAAACACAAACTTGGAAGGGAACTCATTGATATTATAAGACAACATCATGGGACAAGTCTGATCAGCTTTTTCTATGAAAAGGCCAGGGAACAGGAAGAGAGGAAGGGCGGAAGAGCCCTCCGGGTAAAGGAAGAAGATTTTCGTTATCCCGGGCCCAAACCCCAGACCAAGGAAGCAGGGCTCGTCATGTTGGCGGACGTTGTTGAAGCCGCTTCCAGAACCCTTGTAGATCCGACGGCCGCGCGTATTCAAGGGATGGTTCAGAAGATTATTAACAAGGTTTTTTCTGATGGGCAGCTTGATGAATGCGAACTAACCCTGAAGGATCTCCATGAAATAGCAAAAAGTTTTAACAAAACCTTGAGCGGTATTCATCATCACCGGCTCGAGTATCCCGAATCGGTTTCAATAACCGGGTCTGCCCGCCATCGCGACCGCTCGGTCGAGGCAGGCAGGCCTGTTAGAAGAATAGCAAATGGAAATACAGATCAACTTCCAGAAGGAGATTCCCGGGCTGAAAATCCAAAAGATGAAGCGAAAAATGGAGAAAGTCTTAGGAGACTTGGCCTGTCATAATAAGGAACTGAGCATCCTGTTCACCGATGACGACCGGATCGCCCGGCTGAACAATCGTTATCTCGAAAGAGAAGGTCCTACCAATGTTCTTGCCTTTCCGATGGCCGTGGGGCTGTCGCCAAAATGGGAATCAACCATGTTGGGAGATGTGGTTATCTCCATTGATACGGCGGTAAGGGAATCAAAGGAGTCAGGGGAACCCCTGGCCTATACAATTGATCGATTGCTGATACATGGGGTATTGCACCTTTTAGGCTATGATCATGAAAAATCCGTTTCAGAGGCCAGGCGGATGGAAAATGAAGAAAAAAGACTTATGGAACTGATCAGGGAGGATTAGGGCATGGCACGTTTGGCTGTTAATGTGGATCATGTGGCCACGGTTCGTCAGGCAAGGGGAATTGACGAGCCTGACCCGGTCCTGGCTGCAGGTCTTGCAGAGCTGGCTGGTGCAGAAGGAATAATCTGCCATTTAAGAGAGGATAGACGCCATATTAACGACAGGGATCTTAGACTTTTGCGAGAGACAATAAAAACACGGCTAAATATGGAGATGGCTGCTGTGGATGAGGTTGTGGATATTGCCCTCACTGTCAGACCGGATCTGGTTACGCTGGTTCCGGAAAAAAGGGAGGAGCTAACAACTGAAGGGGGGCTTGATGTTAAAGCCAATCCTGACCATTACGAGAAAGCAGTCAAGCGTCTCAAGGATAAAGGTATTCAGGTAAGTTTTTTTATTGACCCCGACCCGGATCAGGTCAAAACATCAGCCCAGTGTGGTGCGGATATCATAGAGATTCATACGGGTCACTATGCTGAGTCCAGGTCAGACTCGGAGGCCGCAAGCCGGTTCGGGCGTATCGCCACTGCCGTGGAGGCGGCCGAGGATCTACACCTGAAAATCAGCGCCGGGCACGGGCTTAATTATATCAATGTTAAGCGGTTCAGGGCCCTTCCCCAGATCGAGGAATACAGTATCGGCCACAGCATTGTGGCGAGAGCGGTTCTTGTCGGATTTGAAAGAGCTGTCAGGGAAATGATTGAGCTCGTCAAGGATTTTTAAAATGATTTATGGGATAGGCGTGGACCTTGTCAGGATCAATAGAATTGAGGACGCGATCCGGAGATGGGGGAAAAGATTTGTCCTTAGAGTGTTTACGCCTGATGAAGCGCAACTCTGTTACGATAGACCGTCTCCTTTTGCTGCATTTGCGCTCAGGTTCGCTGCCAAAGAGGCGTTTTCCAAGGCCCTGGGCCTTGGGATGAGAAAAGGTCTGAAATGGAGTGAAATAGAGGTCCTAAACCAGCTTAACGGAAAACCGTTTTTAAAACTTTACGGGACATCCCTGAAACTTTGCCGCGAAAAAGGTGTGCATGATCTTCACCTGAGCCTTGCTGATGAAGGTGAATATGGTGTTGCCATGGTGGTGTTAGAGAAGGGGGAGGAAGATAAAAGGAGTAGAAAAAAGTGTTAAATGCCAGCGACATTATGACAACGGAGATCATCACCGTTAAAAAGGATACCAGCCTGAAGGACCTGGCCAGGGTATTATATGAGAATCATATTAATGGGGTTCCTGTTTTAGATGATGACGGAACTCTCATCGGGATCATCTGTGAAAGCGACCTGATTCGGAAGGATAAAAAACTTCATATTCCTACAGTAGTCGCTATTTTTGACTGGGTTCTTTATCTGGAAAGCCCGAAAAAAATCGAAAAAGAGATTCAGAGGGTCAACGCCACTACTGTGGAAGACCTCTATACAAGAAATGTTATTACAGTGGGTGAAAAGACGCATATAGATGAAATTGCCACTCTCATGGAGCAGAAAAAAATCTATACGATTCCTATCATGGACGGGGATCGTCTTGTGGGGATTGTGGGTAAGGCCGATGTGATAAGGACCCTTGTCTCTTGAAAGAAAGAAGTATTATATACAACTCAACCTCCGATAGGGAGACGATCGACATCGGGCAAGGGTTGGGGACAGTCCTCTCAGGCGGTGATGTTGTTGCCCTGGTGGGAGAATTAGGGAGCGGAAAGACCTGGTTTACCAAAGGTGTGGCTAAAGGTCTTGGAGTATTAACAGAAACAGTCGTTACCAGCCCGTCTTTTTCCCTGATCAACGAGTACGATGGCAGGCACACCCTTTTTCATATGGATGCCTATCGACTGGAAGGCATCTCTGATTTTATTTCCGCCGGACTCGAAGAGTATTTTTATAAAGATGGAGTCGCGGTTATGGAATGGGCTGATAGGTGGCCGGAGATTCTACCGGAATGGAGACTGAAGGTTGAATTCACCATAATTGATGAGCGATCACGACAAATCACCTTATCCGGTTATCATCCCCGTGCTTATGAGATACTAAAAAGTATTTGTAACACTTAAGCGTTCTGAAAAATTGATAATGGATTGTAAGGCCGTCCTATTTAAAAAAACTTAAAGTATTACAAGTATTCAGAAATATATGGATTGAGATTACAGTATGGCTCTAATTGTCCAGAAATATGGCGGTTCCTCGGTCGGCAATATTGATAAGATAAATGCGGTTGCCAAAAGAGTTATCGATTACTACCGGCAGGGAAATCAGATGGTGATTGTCCTGTCGGCAATGGAGGGGCAGACGGACGGTCTGATCAAAATGGCCCATGAAATTGCCGATAATCCTGATCCAAGAGAACTGGACGTCCTTATGTCAACAGGCGAGCAGATCAGCGTGGCCCTCTTTGCCATGGCTGTTAAGGCCATGGGTTATGATGCCCGCTCTCTCTTAGGCTTTCAGGCGGCGATCCATACAAGCCGTATGTACGGAAAGGCCAGGATCCATACAATAGATACCGACCGTATTACCAATGAATTGAAAAAACAGAGAATTATAACTGTGGCTGGCTTTCAGGGACTTGATGACCACGGTGATATCACTACTTTGGGAAGGGGAGGATCGGATACAACGGCGGTTGCCTTAGCAGCGGCTTTGAATGCCGATGTCTGTGAAATCCTTACCGACGTGAATGGTATTTATACAACCGACCCGGGCATATGCCCGAAGGCCAGGAAGATGGATATTATCTCGTATGAAGAGATGCTCGAGATGGCGAGTTTAGGTGCCAAGGTGTTAGAGATTCGTTCCGTCGAATTTGCCAAGAAATATAACGTGCCGATACATGTAAGATCAAGTTTCACCAGGGAAAGGGGTACTATGGTGGTCTCTGAAACAAAGGATATGGAAAAGGTAATGGTTTCAAACGTGGCCTATAACAAAAATGAAGCCAGGGTTACAATTAAAAAAGTCCCGGACCAACCCGGTACTGCCGCGCGGGTATTTAAGCCTGTCCTTGAATCCGGTATTGTAGTGGACATGATTGTTCAGAACACGAGTGAAGATGGAACTACCGACCTGACGTTCACAGTACCCAAGGCAGATTTTTACAAGACAATGAAGCTCGTGAGCGATGTGGCGCGGAAAATCGGGGCAGAAAAGGTTTCGGGTGATGAAAACATTGCCAAGATCTCAGTCATTGGCGTGGGCATGAGAAGTCACGCGGGTGTTGCCCAGAAGATGTTCGAGGTCTTAGCCGAACATAATATCAATATCACGATGATAAGCACATCCGAAATAAAAGTGTCGTGTGTCATAGACGAAAAATACACCGAACTTGCGGTCCGCGCCCTTCATGAGGCATTTGGGTTGGAAAATGACCGGAAAAATGATCAATAGCAGTGCTGGGGGGTTGTTTTTGCTGCTGATTATTCTTATTAGCCTTCATGCACTTAAAGGCATTTTCAGCCTGTCCGGGCATGATAGGGCCGCTTGCAGTGAGAAGGTTTTTGTACGGATTTCAGGTGATATAATGCACCCGGGTGTCTACGGGTTTTTCGGGCCACCCAACCGGGAGGAACTTCTAAGCAGGGCAAGGGAACTGTATCCGGGGATTGAAAAAGACGGCCTGGCAGAATCAATTTTGTACAATTCAGGTGCAGATATTCTTGTAAAGAGTCGCGAAAAAGGGTTAGATTTCATTTTTAAAGGTGAGATGTCAGCTTTTAATAAGATTACGCTGGGGATACCCGTTTCAATTAACAAGGAAACTTTAGAAGGTCTAACGGCCATTGGCGGGATCGGCCCTCGAACCGCGGCCGCTATTGTTCGTGAAAGAACAAGGAGAGGCGGTTTTTACAGGATGGATGAACTCCTGTCCATTCCAGGCATTGGTGACAAACTATACAAAAACATAAATCCTTACCTTACATTGTAAGGGACTTAGAAAAGGGGACTTGTCATGAAAGTAAAGCAGAAGGTTCCAGACTGGTTAGTCGGCGTGCTCGTTACCCTGTTATTTTTGTTTATCACTTTTACAGGGATTTTCGATTTCACCGATGCCATTGAGATGAAGAGCTTTGATTTCAGGTCCAAGATAGCTGCGTCCGGAGAAAGGAATCCTGATATTGAACTGGTGACGATTACCGATGATGACCTTTCAGAATTAGGGCGTTTCCCATGGCCGAGGAGTGTCCTTGCAAGGGGTATCGACAATCTTTCACTTGCAGGGGCCAAGGTAATCGCCCTGAATATATTGTTTACCGAGCCGGAAGAAAGCGCCGGGCTCAATGCCATCCGGCGATTAATGGCAGACTATGGTAGATCAGGACTCATGAAGATAGAAACAGGGCGAGCCTTTTATGATGAACTATCGAAGTCCATAGTTGACCTGGATAATGACGCCAAATTGCTTGAAGCCCTTAAGAATGCGGGTAATGTGGTCCTGCCCCTCTATTTTGATACCCAGAGCACCGGTCGTGACACAAAGGTTCCCGGTTTTATCGAAAAGAACGCCTTCAAGCGGATAAAAGGCGCGAACGATGAATGGGCAGTGTCCTCACTCCTGTGGCTTTCCAAGTTACAACCAGTTCTACCCTCTTTTGCCGAAGTAGCCGGCGGTATAGGCCACCTTAACATTTTTCCTGACAGGGATGGATATATCAGAAACCAGATTCATGTACTCGGTTATCTAAAGAACACGTTTTTCCCTTCTTTTCCTTTGACTATAGTCAAGCTTTACAAGGGGCTTAATGACGAAGACATAACGCTTGTTATAGGTGAAGGAATTTCTCTTAGGGTCAGCCCTTCATCAGTAATCAGAATTCCTGCTGTTGATGCCCAGATGGGAACGCTGATAAAGTGGAACCAGGGGCCTGGTGTGGTTTTTCATCAAACACCGTTTAGCAAGGTTTATAAAAATCAGATCCAGACAAGCCTTTTCAGAGATAAAATTGTTATAATCGGACCGACAGCGCCCGGGATTGGAGACAGATATGTTACGCCCATATCGCCAAATATGCCGGGGGTGGAGGTAGTGGCCAATTCTGTGGCCAGTATCCTCAATCAGGCCTTTTTTTCAAGGCCCTATTGGACGCCTTTGACTGAACTGGCAGTCCTGATTCTTTTCGGACTTTTCCTCACACTTGTCCTGCCAAGGCTAAAGGCCGGAACCGGGGCTATTACTACCCTGGTACTCCTGTTAGGCTATGGTGTTACCGGCACGGTTCTCTTCTTCTCAGCAAACATCTGGTTGAGGATTGCACCTCCCATATTGCTCCTTATCCTGGGATATGTACTGATCATCTCCAAGCGCTTTTTGATTACTGAGAAGAGAAAGGAACAGGTGGAAGCCGACTCCTTTGAAACCAATAAGATGTTAGGGATTTCTTTTCAGCAGCAGGGCATGCTTGACCTCGCGCTTGAAAAATTTCAAAGGATGCCTCTTGAAGAGGAAGGGGTAAAAGACCTTTTGTATAACTTAGGTCTTGATTATGAGAGAAAAAGACAGTTTTCCAAGGCCCTTGCCACTTATAAGGTAATCATTGGGGACGGCAAACTTTTTAAAGACTTGGATGAACGGATTCCCAAACTCAAAGATGCCGAGGCCACAATGATTTTTGGGACGTCCGCGGGAAAACAACCCGGAGATCTCGGTGCCACCCTTATAGACATGGAAGTAAAGCCAACCCTCGGGCGGTATGAGATTACGGGTGAGTTAGGCCGCGGTGCCATGGGTGTGGTTTACAAGGGGCAGGACCCCAAAATACGCCGGACCGTTGCAATCAAAACGGTTACTTTGTCGGAATTTGATGAAGACAACTTAGATGAAATGAAAGAGCGTTTCTTCCGGGAGGCTGAATCGGCGGGCTTGCTGGCCCATCCCAACATTGTCACGATTTATGACTGTGGGGAGGAACATGACCTGGCATATATTGCCATGGAATATTTAGAAGGAGGCGACCTTGAGGAATTCACAAAACCTGATCATCTCCTCCCGATGCATGAGACCCTGCTCATCGTGTCCAGAGTGGCAGATGCCCTGGATTATGCTCACTCAAAGGATATTGTTCACAGGGATATTAAACCTGCCAATATCATGAGAATCAAAGAAACCAATGATGTGAAGGTGACGGATTTTGGAATTGCCCGTATCACATCTTCCTCCAAGACCAAAACCGGCGTTATCCTGGGTACCCCCTCTTTTATGTCACCGGAGCAGGTTTCAGGAAAGAAAGTGGATGGTCGTTCAGATATTTTCTCACTTGGAGTGCTGCTGTTTGAGATGTTGACCGGCCAGAAACCCTTTAAAGGGGAGGATATAACTTCCCTCATGTATAATATTGCTAAGGAAAAACACCTTTCACCCAGGGATATTAATCCAAAAATTCCGCCTGTCGTAGAAAAAATCATCGATAAGGCCCTTGAAAAGGACCTGGAGCAGCGCTATCAAAAGGCAGGTGAAATGGCAACACACTTAAAACAGGTTATTTCCAAGATTGACGATATTCGTGCCAAGAAAGGAGCGGAACAGGACGGATGACTTGACCCAAAGATAATTATTCTTAAAGGCGCTCCTTTTATTATTCATTTTTTTGCAAGAAAAACCTGTATACACGTAGTCAAATGATCATCTTGGGAATAGACACTTCATGCGATGATACCTCTGCAGGAATAGTCCTGGATGGCCGGCGGGTTATCTCCAATGTCGTCCACTCCCAGGTCGAACTGCATCATCCTTATGGAGGTGTCGTTCCCGAGCTTGCCTCCAGGGAACACCTAAAAAACATCATGCCTGTTGTTTCGGAAGCCCTCCTTAAGGCGGACATCGGGATGAGGGATTTGGACGGTATTGCTGTAACCGTTGGTCCGGGTCTTGTGGGGGCGCTCTTAGTGGGCCTTTACTATGCCAAGGCTCTGGCTTATGTTCATAATCTTCCCATGGTGGCCATAAACCATCTGGAAGGTCATATTCTTTCTATTTTTTTAGAGGAGGAAGTCCCGGCGTTTCCTTTTGTAGCCCTTACGGTGTCAGGTGGACACACCAGCCTTTACCATGTAAAGGGATACGGACAATATAGCCTGATGGGCCAGACCCTTGATGACGCGGCCGGCGAGGCATTTGATAAGGTGGCAAGAATCTTAGGCATTGGGTACCCTGGAGGCCCGGTTATTGAAAATCTTGCCCTGGAAGGCAGGGGGAACAAAATAAATTTTCCAAGGGCATATATGTCACACGATTCCCTCGATTTTAGCTTCAGCGGCTTAAAGACAGCAGTTGCCCTGTACATAAAAAAATGGCGCGGTGGCCAGACAGAAACGGATGGCGTAAAGATTTCCGATATAGCCGCCTCGTTTCAGGAATCTGTTGTTGACGTACTGGTTCAAAAACTTATAGATGCAGGGCGAAAGACAGGGGTTTTGGCAGTTATGGCGGCAGGCGGTGTGGCCTGCAATAAGAGGCTGCGGGCCAGATTGGAAGAGGCAGCCTCAAGCCAGGACATCAGGGTCTATTGCCCCAGGCCGGATTACTGTACGGACAATGGGGCCATGATTGCTGCGGCAGGTTATAATCGGCTCTTAACTGGTGAGAAAGCTGATTTATCCGTTGATGTGAGATCCAAGTATCCCACACAGGAATTGTCTCCCATTGATTGACTCAACTTCAGGCATCTCTCCCCATGCCCCTATAATTTATGATCGATATTTTCAAAGAGCTAAACTGTTACTATTGGAGTGGTATGCGGGGTGAGGGATTGTGAAATATGAATTTACAAAGGCAATTTAAATATTTCTATTATAAACTTATCGGACTGAGAGATGAACCCCATGAGCTTGCCCTCGGTATAGCATTCGGGATCTTTGCGGGTATGATGCCCATCATACCATTCCAGACAGCCCTTGCTGTTACCGCGGCCCTTTTTTTCAGGGCAAGCAAAATCACCGCAGCCTTAGGGACCTGGGTCAGCAATCCGTTAAACTGGTATTTCCTGTACTATTACAGTTATAAATTGGGCACTTCCGTATTGGGCCTCCCGGAGAGAAAAGCGATTTTTTCATCAATTATGACTGACATGCAATCGGGTGAGAACCTGTTTGTTATCGCGGCAAAAATCGCAGGAGCGGGAGGCACAATTATTACCGCCTTTTTGATAGGCGGACTTATTATGGGAATCGTCCTGGCCCCTGTCTCTTATTTTGTGTTTCTTCACTTCTTCAAATATGTAAGGGCCTGGCGTCGGTCAAGGAAGGAACGAGGGAGTTGGCGCATACCAAATCAATAAATGCCGGACCTGCGAGCCTTGGCAAACGAACGAACGATTCTTGTGGAGTAGGGTTTCGACCTAAGAAAAAGCTGGGCCAGCACTTTCTTGTTGATCGCGAAGCCATTCAAAAAATAATAGTACGTTCCGGATTCCGGGAATCGGATCTGATTTTAGAAATCGGTCCTGGCCGGGGGGCCTTGACAATTCCCCTTGCCCGATCGGTCGGGCATATTATCGCAGTTGAAAAAGATCCATACTTAGCCGGTTCGCTTGAAAAGAAGCTGACCAGAGCGGGTATAAGCAATGTGACACTTGTGAACGCCGATATCCTCAGATGGGACTTTCAAGAGATAGCATCCCGGTCTTTGCCAAAGATCCAGATTATTGGGAACTTGCCTTACAACATAAGCTCCCCCATATTGGAAAAGCTGGTAGAAAATCGTGCCCTGATCGCCAGGGCTGTTTTGATGTTTCAATTAGAAGTCGGCCGAAGGCTGACGGCTTCTCCGGGCGGTAAGAAATACGGTGCCATGACCCTGTTAGTTAAATACCATGCACACCCCACAGTCCTGCTTGAAGTGCCAAAAGACGCATTTTATCCCAGGCCTAAGGTGGACTCAATGGTACTTGATCTGGATTTTGAACGTCCTTACCCAGGGCGTTCTGTCCACGAGCCCAGTTTCAGAAAGGTTGTGAAAGGGGCCTTTCTCCATCGTCGAAAGACCATAATAAATTCATTTTCGGGATCCTCCCCGTCCTGGAATCGCGATCTCCTATTAGAAGCCTTGAATAGATGCAATATTGATCCAAAAAGAAGGGCGGAAACCCTTGATATGGATGAGTTCCTGTGCCTCGCAAGCGCTCTTCCATTGACAAATGGATGAGCCAGTGGTAAACACACTTTTTTTGCTTGCAATATCCCGTATCGTAACACTTTAGCCTTTTGAAAATGATTCTGACAGGATAAATTTAGGCGTTTTCAACCCTGAATATCCAGTAAATCCTGTCAAAAAAGTCTCTTTGAATGACCTGAATTCCGCATCACATAATAGAAATCCGTTACGAGCCAGGTATTCTCCCATGGAAGTGATAAAAACCGTTAAAGATATGCAAAGAAGGGCTGATAAATTAAGGTTGGCCGGCCATATGGTTTCCTTAGTGCCAACTATGGGGTTTTTACATGAAGGCCACCTTGAGCTTATGAGGGTCGCGAAGAAGAATTCGGATAAACTGATTATCAGCATCTTTGTCAACCCTATGCAATTTAGCCCAACGGATGACTATGATGAGTACCCCAGGGATACAGAGGGTGATCTTAAAAAATCGCGTGAAGTCGGAGTGGACATAGTTTTTATGCCTTCTATAGAAGAGATGTATCCGGAAAATTATCAGACAAATGTACATGTGGAAAAGGTGACCCGCCACCTGTGCGGCATTTCAAGGCATGGTCACTTTGACGGTGTTTCCACCGTGGTTTGCAAATTATTTAACGCCACAAAGCCGCACCTTGCATTTTTTGGTCAGAAGGATTATCAGCAGTTGACAGTAATAAGCCGTATGATCATTGATCTCAATATGGACATAAAAATCGTTGGGGTTCGTACTGTAAGAGAACCGGACGGACTGGCCATGAGTTCCCGCAATAGCTACCTGAATGCAGAGGAAAGAGAATCTGCGCTCTGCCTCAAAAAATCCTTAGATCTGGCCGGTCAAATGTATGAGAAAGGTGAAAGGAGTCCTGCCGCTATTAAAGAAGCCGTTGAGGCATTGATAAAAAGACATCCTTTTACAGAGATTGATTACTTTTCCCTGTGCGATCCGGTAACACTTGAAGATGTTCAAACTCTTGGACATGAAAATCTTCTGGCCCTGGCGGTCAGGATCGGAAAAACCAGATTGATCGACAATTGCCTGCTGCGAAAAACTTGAGCTTTGCCACACTTTTAATATTTTATTCTTGAGACGTGAAAGGAGAAATTTATGAAATCTTCAAATTTTCTGTTTACCTCTGAGTCGGTCACTGAGGGACATCCAGATAAAGTTGCAGACCAGATTTCAGACCATATTCTGGACAAGATGCTTGAACAGGACAAAAAATCCCGAGTTGCCTGCGAAACCCTGGTCACTACCGGCATGGCCATCATTGCGGGTGAGGTTACGACCGAAGCTTACGTGGACATGCCTAATGTCGTAAGGCAGACCATCAAAGAGATCGGATACCATAATTCCTCCATGGGGTTTGATTGGGAGACGTGCGCCGTGATCTCATCAATAGATAAGCAATCACAGGATATTGCAATGGGTGTAAATGAAGGGGATGGACTTTTCCATGAACAGGGTGCTGGAGATCAGGGTCTGATGTTCGGCTATGCGTGCAAGGACACTCCCACCCTGATGCCAATGCCTATCTTTTTAGCACACGGGCTGACCGCGAGATTGGCCCACGTCCGGAAATCAGGGCAGCTACCATGGCTCAGGCCTGATGGCAAGTCCCAGGTCACGGTAGAATACACAGATGGCAGGCCTTCCAGGATACATACAGTGGTTATTGCAGCTCAGCATGACCAGGACGTTGACTATGACACCCTTCGTGAAGCGATTGTCGAAAAGGTGATCACGGATGTGATATCTAAGGATATGATAGATGAAGATACCCAGTATTTCATTAATACTACAGGGAGGTTTGTAATCGGGGGTCCATTAGGGGATTGCGGCTTAACCGGCCGAAAGATCATCATGGATACCTATGGTGGATTCGGTTATCACGGCGGCGGCGCTTTTTCAGGAAAAGACCCATCAAAGGTTGACAGGAGCGCCTCCTATATGTGCCGCTATATTGCCAAAAATATTGTGGCAGCGGGTTTGGCGGAAAAGTGTGAAATACAGGTGGCATACACTATTGGCCGGGCCGAACCGGTTTCAGTGCTGGTTGGTGCTTACAGCACCGGGGTTGTTTCCAGCCAGGAACTGACCGAGATCGTGAAGAAGGAGTTTGATCTCCGCCCCGCGGCTATCATTGAGAGGCTGGACCTTCTCAGGCCCATATACAGGAAATCCTGTAACTACGGGCATTTTGGCAGGGAACTTCCTGAATTTACATGGGAGAAAACTGACATGGTGGATGCGCTAAAAAAGGCGGTGAAATAAAAGGTAACTACTCAGGTATTTATTTAGACAGGATAACTGAATAATAAAAGTGAAAGAATGCCAATGAACAATGACATGTTCAATAAAAACTGAATGGAGCGGATTATGGACTATGATATAAAGGACATCAATTTGGCGGCAAAGGGCCGCCTGAGAATAGAATGGGCTGAAATGAGCATGCCCGTGTTGAGGGAAATCAGAGAACGTTTTTCAAAGGAAAAACCGCTTAAGGATCTCAGACTGTCTGCCTGCCTGCATGTCACAACGGAAACCGCGGGCCTCGTAAAAACCTTAAAGGCAGGCGGCGCGGATGTGGTCATATGCGCGTCCAATCCTCTTTCAACCCAGGATGACGTGGCTGCGTCCCTGGTAGCCGATGATGAGATCCCTGTCTTTTCTATTAAAGGAGAAGATCATGCGACCTATTATAGCCATATACTTTCCGCTCTGAAACATAAGCCCCACATTACAATGGATGACGGTGCTGACCTGGTGAGTGCTCTTCATTTTATTGCACTCAATAAATGGGATGAGCTTGAGCCTTCTGTTGGTGATTGGGGAAAAAACCAGCCGGAAAAGGAAAGGACTGAACTTGTTTCCGGTGTGATTGGCGGAACAGAGGAGACAACCACGGGTGTCATCCGGCTAAGGAGCATGGAGAAAGATGGGGTTTTGCAGTTCCCCATTATTTCCGTCAACGATGCCAATACCAAGCACCTCTTTGATAATCGTTACGGAACAGGACAGAGCACAGTGGACGGTATCATCAGGGCCACCAACAGACTGCTTGCCGGAAGCACTTTCGTAGTCAGCGGTTACGGCTGGTGCGGGAGGGGTGTGGCCAACAGGGCAAAAGGACACGGCGCTCATGTAATTGTATGTGAAGTGGATCCCTTGAAGGCGCTTGAAGCGGTCATGGATGGTTACCAGGTGATGCCTATTGCTCAGGCAGCGTCACTTGGAAATTTCTTTTGCACCCTGACTGGGAACATGAATGTTATTCGTGCGGAACACTTTGTGAATATGAAAGACGGCGCTATCGTATCAAACTCGGGCCACTTTGATGTTGAACTGGATCTGCCAGGTCTTGCTGAGGCCTCGGTCAAACGCCGTCCCATCAGGGAGTTTGTGGAAGAATTTACGCTCAAGAATAATCGAAGAATCTATGTATTAGGGGAAGGCAGGCTGATCAACTTAGCCGCGGCAGAGGGGCATCCATCCAGTGTTATGGATATGAGCTTTGCAAATCAGGCCTTATCCGCAGAATACATGGCAAGAGAATATACAAAGCTTGAAAAAAGAGTATATCCCGTCCCCGGGGTTATTGATAATGAAATCGCCCGGCTCAAACTGATATCCATGGGCATTGAGATAGACACCCTTACACCGGAGCAGGAGAAGTATCTATCCTCCTGGGAATTTGGCACATAGTCACTTTCTCAGCCTTTTCTGAACGGCCTCACTCGTAAGCTCCCGGATAGCGCCCGAGGCGACCCACCGCGCGGATTTAGAATCCATTTTTTGGATATCTTTTGCGGTCTTTATAGCGATTTTGTTCAAATTCGGATTTCTTTTCCCTATATTCCTCAGTGCCCAGTTGACGGCCTTCTTCACGAAGTTACGTTCATCTGTGGCACCACTCTTGATGACAGGCAGGAAACTGATGAAGTCTTCGTCGGGGGCTTCTTTATCATGCCAGGCAAGGCAGGCAATCAGGGAAAAGGCGGTTCGCTTTACAAACTCCTCCTCCCGGGTGGACCATTCGGCTATTTTCTTCCGGGCAAAAGGTGTTTTCTCGAAAAGGTTCATGCATACCTGGTCACAGCTTTGCAATGATCCTTATGGTGGTGTGTTACAAGGATAATATCCCCTTTTTCCAGTTTTTCAGGTAACCCATCAATTGGATCAGGCCATTTCGAGAACTCGATCCGTTTAGGATAGTTAGTGAAATTGGTTCTCAAGTAAGCAGGATCAATATATAGAATCATATTTTCTGTCTTAATTTGAAACCACGATGGAGGAAACCATTTTATTGAGATACTCATTTCCAACTGTACCCTAACGTCATCATATCGCTTCGATTGTTGATGGGGGCTTCGGAGTTATGTTGTACGTAACGCTGACAATGCCAGGCACATCGCGGATAATCTGGCTGGCGAGCGTCTTAAGGATTTCGAATGAGAGCTGCGTCGGTGTTGCGGTCCGCGCATCAACGCTGTCCCAGCACCGCACCTCGATCTGCTGACCGAAATCGCGCATGCCGTCGCGCATGCCGGTTACGCGGTCTTCATGGAGGATTGCCATGTATTGGAATGAACCGGTGCTCTTTAGCAACCGCTCGACAATGACGGTCGCCTTCCGAACAGTTTCGATGCGCTCCGGTGTCACCACGCCTATCACTCGCGCCGCGAGCGCAGGACCCGGGAACGGGATGCGCTCGAATAGCTCGGCCGGAAGCCCTAAGGCTTTGCCAATCTTTCTAACGCCATCCTTGCGAAGCTGAATGAGTGGCTCGATGATGCGGTAGCCGAAAGTCTCCAGCGGGTCGATCCCGAGCTGCTCGAAGACATTGTGCTGCCGCTTGACCCCCGCGACGGTCTCGTCGACATCGGTCAGGATAGTTCCCTGTAAAAGATATTTCGCCCCGCTTTCCTTGACCATCCGTCCGAATACATTTCGGTAGAAAGTCTGGGTAATTGCCTCGCGCTTCTCTTCAGGGTCTACTATTCCTTTAAGCGCTGAGAAGAATTCTTTGCTCGCGTCTACTACTTCGACCGTGACGCCGAGTTTTTGAAAAAATCCCGCGACCTGTTCGGACTCTCCCTCTCGCATGAGGCCATTTTCGATAAAAACCGTTTTAAGGCGCTTGCCTAAGGCTCGATGACCGAGCATCGTGACCGCAGACGAATCGACGCCTCCCGAGAGGGCATTGATCGCCATTCCGTCCCCAACAGCGCGTTTTATCTCTTCGACTTTCTCATTGATGAAACGCTCGGTATTAATCTCCTGTGCGATGATCTCCTTAATCATGTTCAACCTCCTTTTCAAAAAAGTTATAGGGCCTTTATTTTTGATAACTCGTGTAAAGCAATTAAGAATTAAGCCCTCTATTTGTTCTCTTTTTAAAGTTACCGTTTTTAAGGAAGTAAATCGTTTGTTCTATTGCTACTTTATTTTTCATAATAAATGGATGTGTCGCCGGTATTACTAAAAAGTCTTTCATTCCCTCAAGTTTGGCGTTTTCGACTGACACCTTTCCATCATCTTTGCCTTCAATTATTGCGGAAAGTATCCAATTAATTGATTTATTTCCAGTGATTATACCAACATCAAAAATGGCAGGACCCAATGTATTAGGTATGCTTTCTTTTCCTGTACCTAACTCGCGACCCGCAGGCCCATTGATCGCGCCAAAAAGCCATAGATCACCAAGTTTATCAACCACTTCGCTTCCTTTATTTGGAGGACTTAGCATGACAACTCTTCCAATTTCGAAGTCCTTTTCCTGTATCGCCAGATATCTTACAATGATTCCACCCAGTGAGTGTGTTACAAAGTTAACCGGTAAGTTGGAATTTTTAACGCATTGTTGAATCTTTGGTAAAACAAAATCTGTCACTAATTTATCTATCGAATACTTTGTCGATGGATAAGATATATTACACGTCTTAAAACCTTCTGTAATTAATGACTTTTCCATCTTTTTCATAGATTTATATGATCGCGCTAAGCCATGAAGCAGAACCACTACTTCAGATTTATCATTTTCCTGCGCGAATATTTCAGCCGAACAAAAAGCGAATGCCATGACTAATGTTAAACTTATTAGTGTCTTCATTTATACCACGTTACAATATCTTCAAGCGACTGGCGTATTTTTGTCCTGTCAGGATCAGTTTTCCTAAAGCCAAAAGGTTACAGGCCACCTAATCATAAATGTCTCTAAACTTCTTGTCATAAGAACTGTCAACTTCAATATTGGCAAGAACGGCAGGGCGCACCAGCCGCGCAATGACCTTGCCCGTAAGGCCGCAACGCTTCTTGCGGTCTGGTGAAGCCCCTGGATGGGCTAAGCAGGGATGTTAAAAGTCCAATTGGTGGTTCACATTATCACATAGGGGCGGGAAACCTGCCATTCTTTCAACCTTTCAGAAAGCCAACCTTCCAGTCCTTGGGCCAAGTAAAAACGTGGATGAAGCAGGTTCCCTTGTGAGGTGATGGCCCCTTCATTTTCAGCAGTCTTAGCCAATTGTGTGTCTGGATAAATACGGACACCCGCCGTAAGTCTCAATGCCTCAAGTTTCAAAGAATCAGCAAAGGCAAGGCTTTCTTCCACGGTTTCCCTTGTTTCGCCAGGACCTCCCAGCAATAAAAAACCCATGCGTTCAATCCCGTGATCGGCAAAAATAGCTGAAGTTGTTCGCACATCTTCCAGCGAAAAGCGCTTGTTCAAATTCCTCAGTATTTGCTCGGAGCCGCTTTCGAAACCGAGGCTGATCTGCCTGCAACCGGCCGCGGCCACGAGTTCAACCAATTCCTTATCAACATTTTTTGGGTAAATAATAGACCGCCAGCGCATATTCAGTCCTCTTTCCAGAATTTGGCGGCATATCTCCTTGGCATAGGCAGGAGGGAGATTAAACGTGTTGTCCACAAAGAAGAAATTCGTATATCCGGCCTTGACCCAGCTTTCAAGCCAGACTGAAACAAGCTCTGGCGAGCGCCGTCGGAGGATGGAGCCTTCAATACCCGGCGTGGAACAATAACTGCATTTAAGGGCGCATCCTCGTCTGGTTTGCACCGGAATCCATGTCTCCCTGTTTTTGGATGCCGAAACAGACAGGATGCTGGTGTCCGGAAGCGTTAACTCATCAAGGTTTTTGGCAAGTGTTTTTGGCTGTTGAGAGCCATGATCCCGGGCATACAGTCCTGGTATTCCGGAAAGATCGGAGTTGTTCTCCAGGCGTGCCAGCAGAGCGGGGAAGGCAATTTCCCCTTCGCCCTCAATTCCCATGTCTGCATCAAGGTAAGCGAGCGCGCTTTCAGGAAATATGCTGTATCCAGCGCCACCAAGGACAACCGGCACATTCACCTGATCCTGGCAGAGCGCTACTACCTCTTTTACCTTATCAAGCAGAAATCTCGGGGTTTCAATATTCTGATCGTCAATGTTTCTCACTGAGATGCCGATACATTCCGGACGGAATTCTGCGATTATTTTTTTAAGGACTGCGGCGGCATCCATTTCAAACATCAAGTCCAGCATGGTGACATCATGCCCGGCGTTTCTTGTGGCTTCAGCAACACATGCCAGCCCCAAAGGCATGGCCGGCATGTTGAACTGTTCCGTGTTGGCTGAGATAAGAAGAACCTTCAAGGACAAACCTCCTCGCTGTCTGCTTCCCCTTGACTATATAAGCGGCCTGGTTGTTTTGGGAAGCAATTGTTTGATTTTGCGGGATTTTGGCAACTCGTGTCAGGTTGTCAGCTTTGTGTCCGCAATGCCTCAAGAGCCTCTCCAACTGGCGGGGCTAATTCGATGAATTTCTCTAGGTTTTCACATTTGTAATCACTGCATTCCGCACAATTATTGTTATTTTTCTCAATGTTGCATTTTCTAATTTCACACATGCCTTCGGTAAAGAAGAATTTAATTCCATCAGATTTGCAACCATTACAATTGATTTGTTCCGGCTTGATGTCTGTATTATATTGTACAGTCCATTTTTCCGCGACTTCTTTGCGTTTCGCGTCGCTGTTTTCTTGGGTGGCCAAATAGCCCTCACACTTTGAACAATCCATACCACAATATGCGATCATGTTGTTATGTGAGCTTCCTTCAGCTTCAAGTATCCTCTTCAAATTCTCACCCTCTTCCTTCATATCTCATCTCCTCACATAACATCCCTTTTCACTGGATTTGCCTTCAACCGTGGTATTTCCATGTTTGCCGTAGAAGCTTAATGGGTGGATTTGGGGGTCTGAATTGCCACCCCCATGATTGAGTGACCATGCAGCAGGCGGTCATAGTCAACGTATGCACCGGGTGTCTGATCAAAACCGAAAGAAATGCCCTTATAAACTTTGGTAATTCTCTAAAGTCCGTAAATGCCTTCTTCACCCGTCTTAGCCAATGCTCGGATGTCAAATGATAATCATAGGTACCATCAACCGTCTTAACCAGATTAAAATAATCTTTGGCACACCGTTCAAGTTGCCCCTCAACAGGGTACCATCCTGCGAAACTCTTATTCAGCATAGACCAATGAAAATTGTCTGAGCCCCAGGAAAAAGCAAACGGGCTCTTCAACAAATTTCTTGGATCAGGTTTTCTAACAAAGAAAATCGTTGTATTGATAATCTTCTTAATGCTTGATTTCGGGTTGATTACACGACGGCAGATTTCAAAAAAATTTCTATAGATCGCGTCATCCAGGTTTTGAGACGCTTCCTTGGCCTGGACGAAATGTTCGACAGAACCATTGGCTATGACTGCGTCAAATTTGTGAGTCCATTCATCATCGATATCGCGATAGTTAAGCAACCGAACATCTAACCCCCTCTGCTTGCAGAAAGCAACTTCTTCCGGAGAAATGGTAATTCCAATCCCATTCGCCCCTCTTTTTCGAATTTCTTCCAGCAAATGGCCATTTCCACAGCCAACTTCCAGAATTCGCACACCCTTGCCACACTCCACTTCATCCAAAATATAATTAATCTGATTCAGTTGCGCTACGTCAATTGGTGTATCGGGATCTCCATTAAACATCCCCTCGGTGTAATCGGTTAATTCTATAGTCGGAAAGATCTTATTCCAAAAAATATAATTAACCTTAGTGGTCTTTAATCTTTCTTTATCGCTCTCCAATTTCAACATATTTCATTCTCTCCAACAAAGAAAGTAGGACACATTTATTCAAGGCAGTCAACAACGTTATATATTTCACAATATGCTGTGAGATCTTTTCTTCCACGGCCCATAACATGATGTAAGGCCCCGGGTGCCTGCCTTCCGAATGCTTATTTTTAGTGAGTAACCATAAAAGTTAAGGAATTGCTTCTTTTATATCCGAAAAACGAGAATCATGGTATTTCGACAAAACCGTCGAATATCCGGTAATTTTCGACATGTTTTGCCTGAAATCATTTTCATTTATTTGATTCTATTGTTTAACGTTTCTTATGAAACCCAAGAAATGTCAAGCGGTTAAAATGAATTGAGAGCCTCTGGCACGTAATTTGCGATTATAAAAATAATAAAACAGAAATCAAAGGAGGTAAAAAAAATGAACAAAAAAAATACCTTGATCATATTTTTCACTACGGTCTTATGCCTTGCCTTCCTTATACCTTCTGCCTCAGCTGGAGGACGCGGGCACCACTCCAGATTCGTACTGGTCTATGGTTATCATCAGCCTTACTTCTTTAGCAACTTCGTTATCGCCTGGCCGCCATACTACGGACCTTACAACTACTACAGGCATCGTCCCCGCTATCGCAGTCATGTCTATCATCGCTCGCCGCCCCGCAAACATAGAGTTTACAGAGACAAACGCAGACCCCGACATCGTTAGCGGAGAAAGATTTGACCCCCTAAGTCTTTCGTTTTCTTATTTATGTTTTGCGTAAAAAAAATGGGGGTCAAACTTTGCTATTGACTTAACTTTTGTGATTATCATGTAGATGTTACGTTTAAGCCTATTCTCATAGAATATCTTGGTTCTTCGCAATCTTAGGTCTAGTAAAAGAAACGAAAATAGAAAACTGTTAAGTGATGATCAGGACAATAGTAAATAGATGAGGTTTGACCCTCTTTCACATGCCCTAGTAGAATAGAGACTCAAGTCGGTTTTTCATATCAAGAACGATCCAACCCCAAATAACTATTGTGCCCACAATACCAACAATAGCACCCTTTTTGGTTATGTTGTACTTCCTCCCTCTGGAGAACGTATGCACTATCACACGATAGAAATTCGGCACATATATAGACAAGACTAGTACCATGACAATGATGGGCCTAAAGCCTTTGGTATCTGGACCTCCAGATCCAGTCAACTTCTTGGGTGCAGGCCAATGCTTATCGCAAAAGTAGTATGTCTCATCATTACTGTAGCGTGCTTTATGCGTAGCGGGAGCTTCGCAAATCTGACAAAGTGCTTTGTAGCGACTTTGGGAGAGCTTTTGCTGATTTTGTTGGTGCTCCCTGTACAACTGGCTTAATACACCAAATGGGCCAAACAATATTACTGCAGAAAATGCCCAAAGTAGTAAAGCTCGCCAAGTTCTTTGAGTGCGCAGGCTGACTTCCATAGAATTTACCTCCGAGACTTGACCCCATTACATTACTTTTACAAAATGTAGTAATTCGGAGCATTCAATATCCAGAGAATATTTATCATCTATGATCTGATATGGAAGATATATAAATCTAAACTCTTTTTCATCAGAATAGCATTTTTCTTTGATATAGTAATTTCCAAAATATCTTTTCAGCATACTTAAGTTTATGACAGTATTTTGAGATTCAAAATAAATCGAGATATTTTCTTTCTCTATAGCTCCAATAATTCTATAGTTTTTGTCATCAACGTATTTAATAAAATCGTAACAGCTCGCTACAATAGTCAATCTTTTATTTATTTCATTTAGCAAACAATTACTAAACCCTTTAGGATCGATAATTGAAAAATACGAGTCGCATTTCCATCTCTTAAAAAGGGAATCATCTAGAACACTTGAAGTGCAAAACACCAATGGATTTGGCAAAGCAGTTTGCATTTTTATTTCCCCACCAGGTCGAGCAACAATATCACCTCCTCTAATTCTTACATTTCCATCCATTATTTCTTGAATTGTCTTTTCAGGAATAATTACTTCCTCTTTATGATTTGAAAGTTCCCAGATTTTAGTCCCCTCTTTTTCGTCTCCACGACTATCTTCTCCTTTCCTGTAGTATGCAAGAGTTCTTAGTTTGAGCGATCCCCTTTCGATAAAATCAAGTTTCCATTTACTTTGAATGTATTTATACACCTTGCTATTCATTTTTAGTCACTATTTTCCATTGAGGAAAAGGGGACGTTGGTTCCAAAACGATTTATCAGGACGGGGGGTAAATCTGCCGTTGACTCTTGGTAGATTTGTCTTCTATTTATTCATAAGTATTTAGGCTTCCGTTATTTAATACATTTCTTTTCATTCTTCTTCCATTGCCTCTGCCGACAACTTAGCGAGCGCATCCTGCGACTTGGAGAATGCTTGTTTCCAATGAGCCTCATCTTCCAGCTCTTCAAGGATAATAGCTGCGATCACGTTTTGTTCAGCCTCAGGAAGCCTTCGTGCTTTTTGGATTGCACGACCAAGTAGATCAGACATACTGTTTTACCTCCTATAAAATTATACATTTCGTATGTAGCGTTCGTTATGCGATGTTATAAATTTTCCATGTCTTCTCTGGCCGAACGTATTGTATTAAGCAGAAAAAATTCTGTATATTAACGCTATATATACGTTTACAGAAAATGAATTTAGAGTTCTATCCTGATAGATGTAAGTATTGCCGAGGCCCGGTGGAACCATTCGGTGTAAGGAATAAGGTAAAGTCCTTGCACCATGAGCCCTGCGCCTGCCTGTGCGTGACCGCACGCAGACAGGCCTTTAGCCTTTGCGCAAATCTCGCAACAATTGAAATGCACAGCCAGGAATTCTAAAATATTTTCTTAAAGGCTATATAATATTGTATTAAGCAACTTAATGCAGTATTAGGTGTGGGTTAGTATGGCATATAAGAGAGAGCATTTAAAGTAAAAATTTTGTCCAAAATCGGGAGAAATATTGGATCAGGTACAAGAGGTAATGTGGATTAAAATACCAGGAGGCATATTATGGAAAAATGGATTAGTTTAGGAGAGAAATTGAGAAATCTGGTGAATCCGTCCACCTTTCCGGTGGCCGTGAAGTTCCTGGAAAGGGAAGATGAAATACCTCAGAAAGCAAAAAGGCCGCTTCGAGACCTGGGGGTCAAGATGGCTCCGTGTCAGGGTTCCGCCATGGTTAGGCGTTATGGGTGGACAGTGGCTTTTACCAAAGAGGATGCGGGATGTGCCATCGCAGCCCATACATATGGCTGGGAAAGGGACATCAACAAAGATGGAGCAATCCATTTTCTTACCCGGATGAACTACGCATCAGATGAAAAGGCCGCGGCCGAGGTATTGGCAGGATTCGTGATTCTTGAACTCGATTATGATCCCATCATGGTTTACTCCCCCCTGGAAAGGACCAAGATTGAACCGGATGTCGTCCTTATTTATGTAAATCCGGCCCAGATGATGCGTTTAATACACGGCGCCACGTATCATACCGGGAGACCGGTTGAGAGCAGCTTCTCAGGCAGAGCAGCCTCCTGTACTGAGGGTGTTATAGGGGCATATCTTGACAATAAACCCAAGATAGTAGTCCCTGGTAATGGTGACAGGGTTTGGGCCGGCTGCCAGGATCACGAAATGATTATGGCCGTTCCCGGTGGGAAGCTACCGGAACTCGTTGAGGGTCTTGAGAAAACACACCAGAAAGGTATCCGCTACCCTGTCCCGACTTACTTAAAGTACCAGCCGGAAGTGGGCTTTACTATCCCTTTAGCAGATATTTTTAAGCCGGAAGCGGTGGATAAACTGGTTAAGCGCAGGGATGCTTGAGAATTTGGCGGGCGAGGGAAGGCTAAAAGGAGGAGGATAGTCATGACCAACGAAATTATTACAAGATACGGAAAGCGCGTGGGATACTCCGATTCGGAATTGGAGAAGTTACACGAAGAGGGGCACAGGATCAGACATTTGAGAAGGGTGGCTAAGGCCGCGCCCCTCTATTCCATTGAGGCGGAGGTCGTCAGTTCCAGGCACTGCAATTCCGGTCATGAAAAAGGAGAGAAATTTGTCATGGACGTGGACGGCAATTTTATCACAAAGCTCTGTCCAAAGAGAATGTGTGTCTACCTCATCTCTCAATTGACTGTGCCTGTTGCGCTGATAAACGAAAGACTGAGTGAAGGTCATGAACCGAATGATTTCCATTTTATGAGATATGTGAGGTGCCCGGATACGGGCGTTGAATGTATGGGATACGGAGAAGTCATGCTTAAGGTTCAGGTCGTTCCAAGAAAAAACCAGTGAACAAAGGATTGAAAAAATGGCACGTGAAGAGAGAATTAAATCCTTACAGGAGAAGATAAAGGAACATGGATTGGGCGGTGCCCTGCTCTTCTATTCCCGTGATGTGTTCTATTATACAGGCACTGCACAGCCATCTTATCTGGTTATTTTGCCGGAAGACTATTTCTTATACGTGAGAAGTGGTTTTGAATTCGCGTCAAATGACGTGTTCATTGAAAAGGATAAGATGAGAGAAGAGCGCCGGCTGGAGAATGTCTTCGAGGAAATATCGTCAAGGCTTAAGGGCAAGAAGATTGCAACCGAATTAGATGTCCTGCCAGCAATAAAATTTTTAGAATTCCAAAAAGTATTTTCCGGGTTTGATTTCGTTAATGCATCCCCTCTTGTCCTGGAACAAAGGAAGAAAAAAGATGCGTTTGAAATAGAAAAGATCAAACAAGCATGTGAAGTCATGGATGCGGGACATGAAGCAGTGCTATCTTTCTTAGAGGAAGGAATCACAGAGCTTGAACTCGCTGCCGCTGTTGAAAACGCCCATAGATTAGCAGGACACGAAGGAATATTTTTCATGAGACAGCCGGATTTTTTTATGAGCAGGGGCCCTATTGCCTCCGGGCCAAACCTCTTAAAACTCAGCGGCGTTATTTTAAGTATAACGGGCGTGGGTTTAAGCCCGTCTGTCCCGGCCGGGCCTTCAAGAAGAAGAATTGAAAAAGGGGATACAGTCATTGTTGATATCCCAACCCTGGTAGATGGATATCATGCGGATCAGACGAGAACATATGTGCTTGGAAAGGCCGATGAAGAGTTAAAGGCAATGTTCAATGCTTTGAGAGAGATTGAGGATTATCTTATTGAGAACATCAAACCGGAAATGAAATGCAGCGAGGCATTCCAGGTTGCTGCGGATAAAAGCAAGGAACTGGATGTCATGGATGCCTTCTTGAGTTTCAGGAACGGGAAAAAGAGTCATATGATCGGCCATGGCATCGGACTGGAATGTTCTGAACCTCCCATACTCTCAAAATATGACCATTCAAGGCTTTTGGATGGTTATGTCATAACTCTGGAGATACACATGCTGAGAGAGGATGTTGGCGTCGTTAAACTGGAAGACATGATCCTGATAGGAGAAAAAGGAAATCAAATTTTGACAAAAAGCCCCAGACGGCTTTTTGAGATTTGACCTCCTATCTTTAAGGAATCCTTATATGGATAGTCCATTGGTAAAACAAACACTTGATTTAAGAGCTGCTTTCCTTCTGACCATGATCTGTATGCTATGGGGCATTAACGCCGTGGCCATAAAGGTCAGCAACCTCGGGATCGACCCTATTTTTACGGCAGGGGTGAGGTCCGTTATCGCCACATTAGGCCTGTTTGTGTGGATGAAGTTCAAAAAGATGAGTATATTTCCAGGAAACATCTTTGATGGACTGGTGGTAGGGTTTCTTTTTGGTATAGAGTTCGGGCTGCTTTATTCTTCCCTCCTTTACACGACGGTCTCCTCTGCCTGGATTCTTCTCTATAGCACACCGTTTTTCCACGCCCTGGGAGCACACTATTTTACAGAAGGGGACAGGCTGTCTCCAAACAAGGGAATCGGTTTGCTTCTTGCCTTTGCAGGGGTTGTTATACTTTTAAGTAAACACTTAGGATTGCCATCGCCCGGGCAATTCTTGGGTGACATGTTAGCGCTTTCATCCGCGATCTTATGGGCAGCGACCACGATTTACATCAAACGGCGCCTGGTAGGAAAGGTATCTTATCATCATACGCTTTTTTATCAGACGGCTTTTTCTATCCCGATACTCTTTTTTCTCAGCGCCGTCTTTCATGAAGCGCCTGTCCGGCATATTGACGGCCTGATTCTCGTTTCAATAGCCTATCAAGGGATAATTGTCGCCTTTATCAGTTATCTCCTCTGGTTCCTTCTGGTACACTCCTATCCGGTGAGCAGACTTTCCGCGTTTACCTTCTTGACTCCCGTGTTCGCCACTTTTACCAGCGTTGTGCTTCATTACGAACCGCTGGTTCCCCGCTCAGTCGTCGCGTTAGTTCTGGTCAGTCTTGGGATCTATGTGGTTAATCGAAAATAAATCACCAATGTTTAAAATTGACAGACTTGTAAAAAGTCAGAAAACCCACTTTTTCGTCATTCCCGCGAAGGCGGGAATCCAGGAAAATCAACCACTTGTGGACTCCCGCCTTCGCGGGAGTGACGGCCATGGAGACTTTTTACGAGACCATCAATTCTTGGTTTATTCCGTTTTGTTGGTATAATTACTCTAAATTTATACCTTTAGAGAGGAAAAGGTGGAAGGTTCATCCGGTTAATGAGTAAGCCTAAAGACAACACAGGCGTTTATGGGTTTTCGGTTAACCCTGAACCCGTGAACGGGTACCTGACAACTACCGCCTGGGTTTTAACTCAATTGGGGTGTCATAGTTTTTCAAAGCGAATAACTGCCGCTTCAGTATCGGGGGTTTTATTTACAAGGTCGATAAATTCCTCAATAGACCGGCACATGCCACCCTCTGCCGCAAGATCGCTTTTAGGCATATGCTTTAGCCTTTCCAGGTAAGGCCGAGAGGTTAAGCGAAAGCGGCCTATCTTTTGACCGCCTGCAATGGGTATCTTGTCCCAGGCATCATGTATCAACCGCTCCTCATCCCACGCCTTCTGCCATCGCCGCAGTTGTTCCGGTTTCCAAAAGCGTCGTGTCACACTTTTTTCCCCTGAAAGGAATTCCCTTGTGGTAATCGAAAAGCTGAGTATCATTATTGGATCTCCCACTAAAATAAAAGGCGACATCTCAGAATTTCTATCCCGCCCATGGCGGGAAAATCAAAGGTGTTTATTGAGGCTTGATGCTTTTGCCTCACACATCCCCGCCTGCCGTCCGGCGGGCAGGCTCAATTTCCAAGCTTTAAGTGTTTTTCATTGGACATTGGTTATTGATAATTGGACATTAGATATTTTTGTACTCTGTCTCTTCGTGTCCTTCGTGGTAAATTCTAACTCGAAATATTTTGCAGATACAAAGATTCCATATTGCTATTGCCATTATACGTAAAAACAGGTAAGAAGGCTGTATAAAAGACGGGCAGCTGGATATTATATAAAGAAGGGAGCCCTTTCAATGACCACGAATGATTCCACCCCCCCACCTAATTTTATCCGCAATATCATTGTAGAAGACCTTAAGGCCAACAAAAACGATGGCCGGGTTCATACCCGATTTCCGCCCGAACCGAACGGATATCTGCATATCGGTCATGCCAAGGCAATATGCCTTAGTTTCAGCCTTGCCGCGGAATTTCGTGGTTTGTGCAACCTGCGATTCGATGACACCAACCCGACCAAAGAAGAGGCGGAATATGTGGAATCTATCAAAGAGGATATTCGATGGCTCGAATACGATTGGGAGGATCGCGAGTATTACGCATCCGACTACTTTGATCAACTCCATGAATATGCCGTTCAACTTATAAAGGACGGTAATGCATACGTCTGCGACCTCAGTGCCGACGAGATAAAAGGATACAGGGGCACCCTGACAGAACCCGGCAAGGACAGTCCTTACCGGAATCGTTCGGTTGAAGAAAACCTGGACCTGTTCGCGCGCATGCGTGCGGGGGAATTCGAGGACGGTTCCCGCGTGCTCAGGGCGAAGATCGACATGGCATCTCCTAATCTGAATATGCGGGACCCTGTAATTTACCGCATCCTAAGGGCCACGCATCAGCGAACGGGCGACAAATGGTGCATCTATCCCATGTACGATTTTACCCATGGCCAATCTGATTCCATAGAAGGAATCACGCATTCCATCTGTACACTGGAATTTGAAGATCATCGCCCGTTATACGACTGGTTTATTGAAGAATTGAAGATTTTTCATCCGCAGCAGATCGAGTTTGCCCGCCTTAATCTCACATATACTGTAATGAGCAAGAGAATGCTTTTGCAATTGGTAGAAGAGGGGCTGGTCACCGGATGGGATGACCCACGGATGCCCACAATATCGGGGCTGCGAAGAAGAGGCTATACACCCGCGTCCATCCGTAACTTCTGTGAACGTATAGGAGTGGCAAAAAGGGACAGCACGGTCGATATTGCCCTGCTCGAGCACTGTCTCCGCGATGATTTAAATGAACACGCCCCCCGCGTAATGGGTGTATTGCGCCCTCTTCGGGTGGTAATAGACAACTATCCGGAGGACCAGGTGGAAGAGCTTGAAGCCTTAAACCATCCAAGCGATCCCGGTATGGGGACGCGGAAGGTCCCCTTTTCGCGCGTGCTCTATATAGAACAGGATGATTTTTTAGAAGATCCGCCCAAAAAGTTCTTCAGGCTTGCCCCCGGTCGTGAAGTACGGCTGCGATACGCGTATTTCATCAAATGCGTGAATGTAATTAAGGACCAGAAAACAGGCGAAATAGTGGAGATTCACTGCACTTATGATCCGGCAACGCGCGGTGGTGATGCCCCGGATGGACGAAAGGTAAAGGCAACACTGCATTGGGTTTCGGCAGCCCACGCGCTTAAGGCTGAAGTGCGACTGTACGATCATCTTTTTGTAAAACCAGACCCGGGCAGTAAAAAAGACGGCACCGATTTTAAGACTCTCCTGAACCCAAATTCGCTTGAGACGCTAAAATTCTGCCATATTGAACCAGGTCTAAAAGACGCAATACCCGGAAGTCGATATCAGTTTGAAAGATTAGGCTATTTTTGTGTGGATTTGGTTGATTCCTCTGACGTGGCGCTTGTATTCAACCGGACGGTAACTCTGCGGGATACATGGGCAAGGATCAAAAAGGCTGGTAAGCAATAAATGAAACAATAGTAAGCAAAGACGCAAAGGAGCCGGAAAAATGAACGATGTGGATGTCTTGTCAAAAATTTCTCTGTTTTCCCTTCTCAAAAAACGGGATCTTCGGCGCATATCAAAACATTCACGGCATCATTCCTTTAATAAAGGGGATATGATCATCAGGGAGGGCGAGCGTGATGGTCGCGTATTTGTCATTATTTCGGGTGAGGTAGAAGTCATAATAAATCTGGGCGAAAAAAATGAAAGGGTTCTGGAAGTTTTCAGGTCGAATAACTATTTTGGAGAAATGGCTGTGCTTGATGATTATATTCGAACGGCGAGTGTCGTGGCAAGAGAGGATACCGAGGTCCTTTCCTTAGATCAATGGAACATCCGTGAGGAGATCAAAAAATACCCATCCATTGCCATAGAACTGCTGCAAACCTTGAGCCGGCGTCTCCGGACAGCTCAAAAGGAAATCTACTGAAAATTTCATTAAAAGGCATGTGTCCTTCTATACCTTCACCCCCGATATCCTGCTTTTTTTTAATACCGAGGATCTTTTTTTACTATTTCCATGTAATCTATTGACATCTACTCAGTTTATTATCTATTTAAGCCATTAAGGGGTATATATGTGGGCATTTACGCGCGAGGGGTTCTTTTCGGTAGTACATGACCATTACTGTGAACCCGATGAAGTAATGGTCATGGCCAGAAAGGCGGAGGATATTGAAAGACTGGCCAATATGCTTGAGGGTCGGGTCGGTTTGGTCCTGGAATTCAAGCATGCGGATTATCGCTACCGGATGGCGGTTAAAAAGATAACCTGGGCGGAGTATCTTAGGCGCTCAAGTATGGAAATTGACTATGATAACTATAAGAATCTCATCGATCCTGATGACCGGGATCGGTATGAGGCTTATTCTAATTGCTGGACGGCGCTAAAAAAATGGCAGGACCAGGATTAGGAAAACAAGGATTTGATTTAATCCGCCAGAGGCAGGCAAGCCAGCCAGAGGCAGGCAAGGGTTTATTTCCCCGCAGCTTGTCGGAGCATAACGGAGACCCCGCCTGAGCGGGGCTGCGAGGTAGTTCATTTCCAATAATAGAGTAAAAACATTTCATACTACAGGAGGCATCATGACCCTCACAAAGGCAGACCTTGTTCAGGTAGTGGCCGGGAAAGAGTTCAACAGGAAGAACGCGGCAAAAATAGTAGAAACACTCCTGGAAAAAATCAAGGAGTCTCTGGAAACAGGGGAAGATGTCCTGATATCCGGTTTTGGCAAGTTTTGTGTCAGGGAAAAGAAAAAGCGCAGGGGAAGAAATCCTGCAACAGGTGAAGACCTGATTCTGAAATCAAGAAAGATTACCACATTCAAGTGTTCCCCGGTCCTGGCGAAAAGGATGAACAGAAAATAGACTGTTCCCGCGCGACAAGAGAAACGCAGTCTTTTTTTCAGTGTTTTATATGCCCAGTCGGGAAAGACCTAAGTCAATCTTTATCATAACCCCTTCCTCTCCAAACGGAGGCAAGGGGTTTTATTTTTGAAGGCTTTTGAAAAGGAGGATTTCGTCGTGAATGATGAAACAGAAAAAAAAAGAACCCGGGAAACTGCAAATAAACTCTTCGGTAAAGGCATCAAGATAGATCCGCCTTATCTGATGTGGAAAGAATTTGACAGGGATCTGGCCAATGATTTCTCCATGTTTATAACCGGCAATCTCTATTCACGATCTGTACTCACCCTGCCAGAAAGACAGATGGCAGCATGCGCCATGTTGGCGGCAATCCGCGCCACTGACGAGTTAAAGCTCCACGTAAATGCCGCCCTGAATGTGGGGTGTGATCCTAAAAAATTAGCTGAAGTCTTCTTCCAGGTAGCGACTTACGCGGGCATGCCCGCTGTTAACGAGGCGTTAGCTGTTTATCGTGACGTGCTAAAGGAAAGGGGGGAGTGGCCAATTACGTAAGCCCCGTGGTAAAAAGTGCTAAACCTGTTTTTTCTTTTTTTTCCGGTCTTTGAGGATCCGGATGGTTTCCGCAATTTCCTCTGCTGTGACCTCCCGGCGGAGGGTCTCCATGCGCTGCATTACCTCCGCGAACCGAACGCCTTCGGCCGCGCTGATCCATTCTAATTGAAGCCGTTCCGGACGAATACCTAACTTATCCATCTTTTTGCGCACCTTTTTTACGCGTTTTTCTGTCCAGTGATTGGCATCAATGTAGTGACAATCTCCGATATGGCATCCGCTTACCAAAATTACAGGCGCGCCCTTTCCAAATCCATCCCAGATAAATTTTTCGTCCACGCGGCCCGAACACATGGTTCGAATAAGACGCACATTGGGGGGATACTGGATACGGGAAACACCAGCAAAATCGGCCCCCGCGTAGGAACACCAGTTACAGGCGAATACCAGGATCTTTTCTTTGGGGCTCTCCTCCAAAAGAGCGTCCACCTGGTTGAGGATCTGGGAATCGGTGAAATGGTTCATGATAATGGCGTCAAAAAGGCATTCTGCCGCACAGGTGCCGCACCCGGCACAGGCCGCACTGTTCACCACGGCAGGGATCTTATTTTTAATATCTACGGTTATTGCGTTATAGGGGCAAACTTCCGCGCATTTCCCGCACGATGTACAGTTTTCCGGTATGACCTCAGAAGTAATGGGCTCTGTGGTTATTTCCCCCTTATGCATTAACCTGATAGCCCGGGCTGCCGCCGCGGACGACTGGGTCACACTTTCCTTGATATCCTTGGGGCCCTCGGCGCATCCCGCGTAAAAAATACCCCTTGTCGCGGCATCTACCGGCTGGAGTTTGGGGTGGGCCTCTAAGAAAAAACCGTCAGGCGTGAGTTGGAGACCTAACATCTCCTGAAGTTTTCTGGTGCCAGTCGCCGGTTTGATCCCTAAGGCCAGCACTAACATATCCAGTTCGTGGGTCTCGAGTCTGCCCTTAACAGTGTTTTCAATGGACACACGCAGGCTTTGATCCGCAATTTCTTCAACCGTACCGGGCAGCCCTCTCAGGTATTGTACGCCTAATCTCTGGCTGCGACGGTAAAGGTCTTCAAACCCTTTGCCAAAGGCACGTATGTCAATATAAAACACCTTGATATCTATATCCGGGTAGTGTTCTTTGAGCATGAGAGTGCCCTTTACCGTATTCATACAGCAGACATTGGAACAATAGCTGGCTCCCTTCCTTGCTGACCGGGAACCAACGCACTGTATAAAGCCAATGGATTTAGGCGGTCTTCTATCTGTGGGGCGTATGACTTCTCCCTGGGTAGGACCTCCCGCATTGATGAGGCGTTCAAACTCAAGGCTTGTTAGAACATTTTCAAACCGTGTGTATGCATATTCATCTAATTCTGTGGGTTCGTACACAGAAAGTCCGGTAGCAACGACAATTGAACCAACGCTTTCAACGATCTCTTCATCAGACATGTGAAAGTTAATGCAATCCTTGTCGCATGCCTCAATACACTTAGCGCATACAACCGGGTTATGACCTAAGCATTCATTGACGTTGATCAGGTATGCGGACGGGACGGCCTGCGGAAAGGGCATAAAAATAGCCTTGCGCGATGATAATCCGAGATTAAATTCGTCAGGGCGAACTACGGGACAGACGTCAACGCAATCACCACATGCGGTGCAATCCGTTTCATCAACGTACCGGGCCTTTTTTAAAATACTTACATCAAAGTTGCCTACATAGCCCTTGACGTCTACTATCTCGCTCATAGTGTAAAGCTTTATCCGGGGATGTCGACCGACATCCGTCATCTTCGGTCCGAGTATTCAGATAGAGCAGTCCATAGTCGGAAAAGTCTTATCGAGCTGGGCCATGGTCCCGCCGATGGATGGCCTTTTCTCCACTAAGACCACATCATAGCCGTTATCTGCAAGGTCAAGCGAAGCCTGGATTCCCGCGATACCGCCGCCTATGACCAGCGTTCTTTTTGTAAGGGGCAGGATCTCTTCAATGAGGGGATACAGGAGGCGCGCGCGGGAAACAGCCATCTTAACGAGATCAATGGCCTTTTCTGTGGCAGCATCCTTTTCCTTCATGTGAACCCAGCTGCACTGCTCACGAAGGTTGGCCATCTCCAGAAGATAGGGGTTAAGACCAGCTTTCTTAAGCATCTGCCGGAATGTGGGTTCATGGAGTCTTGGTGAACATGAGGCGACCACGACCCGGTCCAGGCCCTGGTCAGTGATGTCGTCTACTATCTCCTGTTGCCCCGGTTCCGAACAGGCATAGGTGATATTCTTTGATACGACTACGTCATCAAGGTATGACGCTAATTCGGCTACCTTTTCGCAGTCCACGATCCGGGCTATATTAAGGCCGCAGTGGCAGACATAGACGCCGATTCGTGGCTGTGCTTCAATGCTTTCTGATTCTTTTACAACGACGTTTGTTTTCATTTTTTATTCCCCAATATAATGACTATTGGTAATAGTTTAGCTCTTTAAAAAAGAGATCCCCATGTCCCGGTACTGTTTTTAAAGGGCTAAAGTGTTACAAGATCGATAATTGGGCACAATGCTCAATTTTGATGGACTTGCAAAAAGTCCAATTTACCGTCACTCCCGCCCCGCACTTGATGCGGGGCGGGAATGACAAAAAAAGACAGATAAAGACTTTTTACGAGACTGTCAATCTTCAATCGCAAATCATAAATCATAAATCATAAATCCTTACTCCCATTGAATAGTCTTGGCCAGTACGCTCGTGAGATCCATCATCTTTGTGTCAAGCTCTTCACCTAAGAAGGGGTCTTCCATTGCGCATTGCAAATGAATCTGGCACTTGGGACAGGCTGTCACTAACAAATCACTCTCTGTGTCATGCACCTGGCCGATGCGCTTTACCTGCATGGCCTTGCTGAACGAATCGCATCCGATCCATGCGCAGTTTCCGCAGCAAATGGCGCCGGTTTCCCGGTCCTGCATTTCCGTAAAACCTTTCAGGTTAAGCCGGTTGATGAGTTTTCTCGGCAAATCGGCGCAATTTTCAAATCTGCTCATGCGGCACGGGTCCTGAAATGTCAATTTCCGGTTAAATTTTTTAAATCCTACAGCGCCTTTGTCAATCTCTCTTTCCAGCAGTTCAAATATGTGAGTGACCTTGAAATTACATTCAATGCCATGCTCGGGATAATCATGCACAAATGTCCTGTATCCCTCAGGACAGCCTATAATAATTTCCTGCACACCCATTCTATGGATGGCATCCACGTTTAGCCTGGCTAATTTCAAAAAGTTCTCTTTATCACCGGACCAGAGGAGATCATGTCCACAACATCGTTCGTCATCAAGCACGGCTGGCCGGATGTCAAAGAAATTGAGGAGCCGAAGACTGTCCACAAGGATTTTTCGAGTTTTAACACCAAGATGGTTTCTGAAAAATATATCAAAATAGGGCGCGCAGCCGCCAAAGAAGAGGGTCTTGCTTTTGTCATCGGTACGGATTTCTTCAGGGAGCCATTCCCAGTGTTTGATCTTGAGGTCAGGTGATGTCATGGTTCGCATCAAAGACTGGAAAAAGCCACCATGGGCCGCATGTCCGTTTGAGCCGCTCTTTTTCAAGATGTGGCGTATATCCCGAATAAATTCCGGAAAATTGACGGCCGATGGGCATCGTTCATAACAGAGGCCGCATGTGAGGCAGGCCCAGATATCATTTTGAACGGATGGGGAATCGATATTGCCGGAGATGATAGTACTGGCAATGGCCCTGGGAGAAAATGGTTTGCCCGCTAAGGTCAAAGGACATGCAGATGTGCATTTACCGCAATCCAGGCAGGTATAGACGTCATAAGCGACCACGGTCTGTTTTATGAGATCATCGACCCCAACAAGTGGCGTTTTTTTGTGAGGTGGAACAACCGGGCTTTTTCCAATGCCCTTTATTTCGCTAACAAAATCTGTCAGAAATTCAAGCAGGGCTTCCGGCTCATCAGGCAAAAAAGTAACCAGGCGCAAGCGGTCTTCTCCCAGGCCTAACAGATCAAGAATTCCGCGGGTATCTTCCACGTTATTTAACGCAGTATTGGTTCCGGTTCCATAACGACAGGAACCTGGTTCGCATCCTGCTAACACTACTCCGTCAGCGCCCATCTCAAAGGGTTTGAATAGAAGTGCCTTGCTGATTCTTCCTGTACAGGGAATACGGACCATTTTTATCTCCGGGGGAATATCGGAACCGTTATCCTGGAGAGTTTGATATGCCGCATGAGGCCCCCAACCGCAGAGGAACAGGATTATGTTAAAATTCGTCATAGTTTCGTGTCCATTTCATAAATGTTCTGTTTTTGGAGATGATCCTAATATTTTTACTGCACAAGCACTTCTTCAAGCATTTGTTCGAGATATATCTGGTCGCGATACGGGCTGTCTGCGGCATGCGAGGGGCAAACGGAGATACAGATACCGCAACCCTTGCAGAGCGCCTCGTCCACAACGGCGTACCATCCCCCGACAGAATTTTTCTTCAACTCAATGGCCTGATACGGGCAGACCTGGATGCAGCGGCCGCAACCGCGACACAGGATTTTGTCAACCGTTACAGTATATCCTTTACTGTGCCTGGGCCCCCGGGGCATAATTGCCGCTGTCAGCACAGCGGCAGCAGCGCCCTTTTTCCTTTCCGACACACGGATGCCGGACGGGCCGGCTAAAAAAAGCCCGGCGATAGAAGTTGCCCCCGGATAAAGAAAAGGAGATCCTGAAACACCCCGTTTCTGCATAGAGGCTTCCACGATGCGATTCGGAAGCCCTTCTTGAGGGATGTATGGCACCAGCCGATTGGATTTTTCTCCTAAGATCACGGCTCCCACTTGCAGGATCTGAGAAAAATTGCCGGATTCCACAGAGACCTGAAAATTACCTAATGTGCCACTTATACTCCTGACGCTTGTGTCTTGAAAACAATGGACACTTGGATACGTCACCATTTCCGAGAAAGGCCTGTCCGGGGTTCCGAACATAAAGACTTCAAATCCTGCTTCAGCAAGGGCCTGGACACTGCTTAGGGCTGCTTCCGACTGTCCGATGACGGCTGTTGTAAAATTGTAGGTTCTTGCCGGAGAAGGGAGAGCCTTCAACATCCTGGCCCTGTGGATGGATCGTTCAATGAGTCCGGTAAAAAGAGCAAAGGCTCTTGATGGGTCATAAGCCAGATGCCGGAGCACCTCACCCCGCAAATTGCAGGTCTCCACCATGGAATGACTAACGCCTGTGCCCTTAAACAGGGCTTCTTTGAGACGACTGCGCTGATCCGTGCAGGCATTGCATACAAAATCAAGGGGACAGCATACACAGGAGGCTAAAACAACACGTGTAATACCCCTCTCACGGATGGCGCTCAAGATGTCCGCAGTGCCCTCCGGGACGCATGCAGAGTGTAAAACCTCTGTGTGCACAATGTCCTCCACACTGATGAGTTGCTCAACATATTCATCCATCCCGTCATGCCATCCATATGAGTCATTGCAGCGACATACAAAGACGCCAATTCGAATATCCGGAGACAGCTCCGGTCCGGGAGGGGAAAAGGAGACCCCATATCCTTTTGGGCGACGGGATGTCCCTCCTAAGAGAACCATGGCCCTTGAGGCCGCGGCAAAACCGCGCGTAATCATGGCGTACACGTCCGATTTTGCGGCCTTTGGGCCATACGCACGAATCACATCTTCTCCCTTTATAGAAGGGGCGGCTTCAGGGTCAGAAATAATAATCGCGCCCGCATGTTCTATAAGTTCTTCGGATTGTTCCTGGTGATTGATGGCTCCAATCAGGCTGCAGACTTCAGTACACAGAAGGCATTCAGAGCAGATCCCGCATTGGAGGCAGCGTTCGGTCTCAAATTGGATCTGCGCTTCACTCAGGCCTAAAGCGACTTCTGAAAAATCATTGCATCTCACAGCGGGCTGCCTTTCCGGCATAGTGGGCCGGGCGAGAGAAGGAATATCAGATGCGATCTCTGGAAAATCTTTGTCTTCAGGTCTTGTTTTTTCCGGTATTAATAGCCCTTCTCCGCCAAGGTCCTTATGAACAAAACGGGCAACTGCCCTGCCCGTGGCCATGGAGTCCACTACGGAGGAAGGACCTGTTGCGCCATCCCCTGCTCCGTAGACGCCGGGTATATTTGTTCGGAACGATTCATCAACTTCAATAAGACCGCTTTCAGTGATATTGATTCCGGAGGGTGCGACTTGCCGGCTTTCTTTCGAATTCTTCGTCTGAAGGCAACCGGTCTGGCCTATGGCCACAACGGCGCGGCTAAACTCGAGCTCAAACGATTTGCTTCCCTGAACGATGACCGGCCAGGGTATTCCCTGAACATCGGGCTTGCCAGGTCTGGTGGGTTTGCATTTCAGGTGGTTTAGCCTTCCGTTTTCTCCGGCAAAGGCGATGACCTGGGTTTGGTCCACGATAGAAATACCTTCCTCACGAGCCCCTCTGATTTCATCCTGGTCAGCGGGGATAATATCCTCGCGAAACCAGGATATAATAGTAACACTCGCACCCAAACGCTTAAGGGCGCGTGCTAAGTCAAACGCGGCGTTTCCATCGCCGATTACAGCGACATCCTCTTTCAATTCGTTAACCTCACCCCGATAAATTCTGTTTAACAGGTAGAGGCACCCTTCAACATCTGAGAGGTCTTCCCCGGGCACGCCTAACATGCGGTCGGCCCAGGTGCCAGTTGCAAGGATGGTGGCATCGAAGTCCTGTTTGAGTTCATCAACATCTCCCGCAAGATCAACGGGATGTGATGTTAAAAATTGAACCCCCAACTTTTTTACATAATCGATCTCATAATCAAGGATATCCCTTGGGAGACGATGGGGGCCGATACCGTATCGGAGCAAACCCCCTGCCGCGGCCTCTTTCTCAAAGATTGTCACCTGATAGCCGAGACGCGCGAGATCTGCCGCTGACGCAAGCCCGGCAGGGCCGGACCCGATGATGGCAATCTTCCTGGATATCTTAGGGACATCAGGATGTGTCAAATCGCCTGGATGAGAAAGTTCATAGTCGGCCAAAAAGCGTTTAATATCCCTGATAGCGATCGATTCGTCCAGCTCACCTCTACGGCAGGACGCTTCACAGGGATGGGTGCAGACCCTGCCACAAATACCGGGCAGAATATTATCGCGCCTGACAACTTCTAATGCCTCCCGGAATCTGCCAGCCCTTGACAGGGCAATGTAGGCCTGCGCATTAACTCCTAAGGGGCAATTGTCCTGGCAAGGGGGTTTACGTCTTTTATCGATAACAGGCCGGCCGGGAAGACTCATGCGGCTGCCAAATAAGATGGGTTTATTGCCATCAGTTGTTATTACCGGACAAATCTCCACGCATCTGCCACACAGAACACACCGGTCCGGATCAATGAATGTCTGAACAGACATGATTCGGGCACGAAATCCCTGGGGCGTATGCTTGATTGAGGTCACTTCGGCGGGCATTATAGAGCGGATAAGCGGATTTCTGAGGATCCTTAAAAGCCCGGGGCGATGGGCAAAATTAAGGGGTACACCTGTAGCTAATTTCCATTCTTCCCGGGAGAGTTTTTTGTCTATATCAGGATCAGGGTCTACAAGTGTTACCGGTATACCCAGTTCACCCAATTTATTTGTCGCCACAACTCCCGCGGGAGTTGCCCCTATGACAAGAACTCTATGCAGGCGGTCTTTTATTCTCTTCATACCTACGCCCCTGCCTTTCCGGTGGCCTTCTTTTCCCTGCCTTTTAAAACTGCCAGACCATAATCGTGGCCTTTATTAAAAGCGGCTGTGTTCGTTTCCTCTGTGCCTTTCGGAACTGATTCGAGCACGGCATTACGTGCTGATTCCAGCGAAACCGCTTTTGTGATTGCAGTAAAAAAACCTAACATAACAATATTGGCCATCATGACCCTTCCTAATTCCTCTGCCATGCGCGTGCACGGAATGGAAAAAAAGGTTCTATCAATTCCCCGGGGTTTGACAAGGTCATGATCAATTATCAATGTCCCTTCCGGCTTAAGCTGCTCAATGAATTTGTCATAACCGGATTGGGACATACAAATAAGGATATCGGGGTGCCTCACGTAAGGATATTGAATGGGTTCGTCGGAAATCATAACCTCCGCGCTGCACGCTCCTCCCCGGGCCTCAGGACCGTAAGACTGTACCAGTGTGCTTTGTCTGTGGTCACCTAAGACGACTGCCTCGCCAAGGATGCGACCGGCTAACACGATCCCCTGGCCTCCGAATCCGGTGATGACAATCTCCTGTTTTATGTCTTTCTGTTCAGTCATATAATAGATCCTTGGGCCGGCAAGTCTTGTCATACATTTCCGTGCATGTGGGCTGGTCCAGGTCAATAAATTTTCCCAGGATGACTCCTCTGTCAAAGTCAATATCCAGTTCAGTGGGATGGGCATCGTTTTTTATTATAGTGCGCTCCTGGTAAATTTTGAGGGAATCAAGCGCCTTTTCCCTGTTTCGCCGGCCGTAGTTGACCGGACACGGGGCAAGCACTTCAATAAAGGAAAACCCACGTTTTTTTAGCGCTTCCTCAATGGACTCCATCAGGTCACGAGTGTGCAGGATGGTCCATCTGGACACATAAGTCGCACCAGAGGCATAGGCCAAAAGGGGAAGGTTAAAAGGACGTTCAGGATTGCCCGCGGGCGTGGTTGTTGTCTTTGCCTGATATGGAGTAGTTGGGGCAACCTGACCGCCGGTCATGCCGTAATTGAAGTTGTTTATACAGATAATTGTCATGTCCACGTTCCGCCGGGCAGCATGTATAAAATGGTTGCCGCCGATGGCAAAAAGGTCTCCATCCCCGCTGAATACCACTACATTCAGTTCCGGATTGGCCAATTTCATGCCGGTTGCAAATGGAATAGCCCTTCCGTGGGTCGTATGATAGGAATCCAGGTTCACATATCCGGCGCCCCTGCCAGAGCATCCGATTCCGGACACCATCACTGTTTTTTGAAGATCAATGCCGCTTGTCTTCATGGCGATAAGGCACGAAGAAAACGCTGTGCCAATACCGCATCCGGGGCACCAGATATGAGGGATGCGATCCAGTCGAAGAAGGCCGTCTAATGGATGGCCGGAGGATTTTTTTGTCTGTGTCATTTTTTTGTGTTCCCCTGAATTAATAAACCATACAGAAAAAAGTGCCTAAAATGCCTCCTTCAACAAGTCAATGACACGTTCGGGAGGTATAATGGTGCCGCCCGGGTGCCCTACAAGGAAAGCAGGGGCCTTGCCTGCCGTGCATCTTTCAACTTCCAGATGGATCTGCCCCAGGTTGATTTCCACAGTTACAAAGCCCTTTACCCTCTCGGCAAGTCTATGGATCAGGTCCTCCGGAAAAGGCCACACTGTTATCAGTTTTAAAAACCCGGCCTTTATACCTAACTCACGGGCCTCGTCAACGGCTGCCAGACAAGTACGGGACGATACCCCATAGGATACGATCACAATCTCCGCATCATCCAGCCTGTAGCCCTCGGTTTCAATTATGTCATCGAGATTCTGACGAACCTTTTTCATTATGCGGTCCATCATTTCATACTGGGCCTCGACCGTCATGACCGGATACCCCCGCTCGTCATGGGTCAGGCCGGTCATGTGAATATTGTAACCTTCGCCTGCAATTGCCATGGGTGCAATGCCGTCGGGCCCGGGCCTGTAAGGCTTAAAACGATCTTTTCTGCCTTTTGGTCTGGTCCTTGAAACGGTTTTAATGTCTTTTGCATCCGGTATTATGACGCGCTCGCTTAAATGGCCGATCATTTCGTCTGTCATAACGAGTACCGGCAGGCGGTACTTTTCGCTGAGATTGAAGGCCGTAATAGTCTGGTAGAATATCTCCTGCGGGGATGAAGGCGCTAAAGCGATGATCTCATAATGGCCGTGTGAACCCCACCTTGCCTGCATCATATCGGCCTGGGCTCCCTGGGTCGGAAGACCGGTAGATGGACCGGCGCGTTGCACGTTCGCTACAACACAAGGGGTTTCGGTGCATATGGCTAAGCCGATATTTTCCATCATCAGGCTGAAACCGGGACCCGATGTAGCAGTCATACTCTTTACACCGGCGCATGACGCTCCAACGATAGATGCCATGGCGGCAATTTCGTCTTCCATCTGTATAAACGTTCCACCTATCTCCGGAAGACGTTCGGACATACGTTCGGCTACTTCAGTGGCGGGGGTTATGGGGTATCCCCCGAAGAAGAGGCATCCGGCCGCCAGGCCGCCTTCGGCGCAGGCAACATCCCCTGTCATAAAGTGCTCTCCTGTGAGGACCGCTGGTTTCATCCTTGCGCTTTCTCCATGTTCATGGTGTCTTCCACCGAATAAATGGCGAATTCAGGGCAGATAATTTCACAGTAATGGCAATTAACACAGTCGTCCGGTTTTACGACCATGGGTGGGTGATAGCCCTTTTGGTTGAATTTAGTAGAAAATTCAAGAATTTCTTTGGGGCAGAACTCAATACAATACCCGCAACCCTTGCATCGATCTTCGATGATATGGACTATGCCCCGGGTAATCTGAATTTCATCTGCATCAAGTGGGATCCGCCAGAATTCCATAGTCATTCCAAAAATAAAAAAATTAGTATTAATTTAGCTCTTTTAAAAAAGAGATCCCCATGTACAGTTCTTGTTTTCAAAGGGCCAAGGTGTTATAAAAATTAGTGTTTCCGTGTCTCAAAAGCAGTGATTGTATGCTTTTCGCAGAGTATGTCAAGGTAAAAAAATCGGGGAGTCAGTGAAATATGCAGATACCGTGCTATTTTTCGTGGGAGTGTCTGGGAAATCAAAGCAAACACTAATATATCATTGAAGTTTTGGTTACATGAAAAGGCATTCTATGAGGAGGAATGTATGAATCAAATCCTTAAAAAATGAAAACCTCTGAAGCCATATGCTTTTATGGCTGTAAAATAAGACCTTACCTAAATTTTTCGGGTAAAGATAAATCAATGGACTTTTTTCTTGTCCCGTTCAAAATCAAAATCGTCGTCGCGTTCTACTGTATGGCATTTCACGCATATATCTTTTATTACCTCGGCACCTGTCGCCGCGTCGGCCTGTAATTGGGCCTTCATTCCGGAGTGCAAACCAATATGCCCTTCCATCCTTCCATGGCAGGAAACGCATTGGACACCCGCGTACTGGGGCGTTGTTTCCATGGAAACGAATCCACCTTCCAGGTATCCCGTAGTGTGGCAGGCCACGCACTCCGGATTGTACTGTTCATTCTTGCTGATCAGGGAATCAATGGCATGGGCATGGGCCGTCTTATCCCATGCGTCATATATGTCTCCGTGACATGTCATACATGTCACTGAACAAAGTAGAGACGAAAACCTGGCCCTTACCTCTCCCTCGATTTTTTTTGCACCTTTTCTTGTCATCCATTTCACGCGTTCCTGGAATCCTTCATAAGTTGCCGTCAACATGGGATCCTTTGGAACGTATTTGTCGAGAGCGACTGTCTGGTCGTTAAATTGCCACTTACGGTTATAAAAAGAGGCGTCAATTCTACCCAGATACCTGCCCCGCTTCCCCGCGGAGACCAGCAGACAATTATCGATCTTTAAATGTGATGGATCTTCACCGGTATTTCCTGACACTATCACGATATCCATTCCCCCATGTTTTTTTACAAAATCTCGAACCAAAGACACATCCCCATGAAGGATTGCAACGACAAAATCGGCATTATTTCTTGAAAAGGATAAGGCTCCCTCGATGACCTTTTCCGGATCTTCAATCACCCAATCCTTTCTCAGTGCCCCGGGGATATTATGTTTCAATAAAAGGCCGAATATGCCAACTTTGATGCCTCCCCGATCAATTATCAATGGATTTTCCCTGAACCTCTTTCCCTTGTGTAAAATATTGAGTGTTATAATCGGGATTCCGGATGAATTCAGGACCCCACATGCGTCATATCCCTCATTCTGCATCAACATTTCACGTTCGCCAAAGGATATGGCATCATATTGCAATTGAAGAAAGGACTCTAATAGAGTTTCAAATTTTATCCGGCCCAGTTCACTTAATTCCGACGCAAACTCCCCGCCATCCAGCAAGATCGTCTGTATGCCCTGTTCTCTGATATTATTGATCGAAGTAGCTCGACGAGCTATCCCCCCCATGGGGTTGCTTGCTCACCCGCAGGGTTCAAGTGTGCCTTCCAGATCATTGGTGTAAAATATCGTAATTCTCTTGCTGTTTTCCTGGCAGCACGTATGCCCTGAAATGAACAGGGTCAATATTATAAGCAACAAAACCGCAATGGCTGGCGCAAAATAATGTGTCATTTGATTCCTCCCGCTAAAGACCCCCTTTTCACATCTTAAGGATAAGCTTCAACTGTGCAATGCGTTTACCCTAACGTTGCAAAAGTCGAGGGTGCTGCAGATCTAAGGTGTCAAGGGTGAAGCCGTAATAATCTACTGCGAACCCTTGACATTCGCTCGCTATTGCGGTTCAAGCTTTGACACTAAGGCTTCTTGCCCGACTCTCGATATTCCGGCTTTAGCTGGAGCAAAAATTCTTCACAGGGAATACAATGTATGCCTTTAATCATCAGAATTTCTTTGCCGCGGTATAGAAAACATGCCTTTGCTTCAGGGTAGTCATGCTTAAAATTAATCAGGCCTTTAAGCATTTTGGAATGTATTTTATCAGTGTTCTTGACTTCACAAGCACAGAAAGTATCAGGTCCGTAAACAACCAGATCAACCTCTACGCTGGACTTGGTCCGCCAGAAATACAACTTATCAGAACTGCCGCGGTAACTTATCCAGGCCCGCAAATGCTGGACAATTAGACCTTCCAGGGCAGGTCCGTCAATTTCACTGGGGCTATCAAGCGGACCGGCGGGCCTTAAGACCCTGAATACTCCGGTATCAAAAAAAAATATCTTGGGATGAGCAGAAAGGCGACGTTTGGCTCTTTTGGAAAAAACAGGAACCATAAAGGCCAGCATCAGGTCTTCGAGAATCGCAATATAACCTTCAACTGTCTTCCTTTTAACCTGGCAGTCTCTGGCAACATCGGAAATATTCAGCACAGAACCATGTGAAAAGCTGATCGACTCAAGAAAACGGTTAAAGGAACCAATATTCCTGACCAGACCTTCAAGCTGTACTTCTTCTCTAATGTAAAGTCCCGTATAGGCAGACAAACTCTCTTTTTTATTAGGAGAGTCAATGACCAAAGGGACAAGGCCTGTTGTAAGAGCTTCAGGCAGTGAGAATGAACTGCCAAGTTCGGCGGCCATGAACGGATGCATTGATTTGAACAGAGCCCGACCAGCCAGCAGATCAACACTTGCACGTTTTAATTTTCTGGCGCTGGAACCGGTCAGAATAAACTGCAGATCTTTTCTTTGTTCAATAAGCTGATGAACAACATCTAAAAGCTCAGGCACTTTCTGGATCTCGTCGATGATGACGATGCCTTCAGCAGATAGAGCAGCGCAGATATCTTTTAGGCGTTCCGGTTTTGCGGAAAAATTTCTGAAAACATCCGGCGCCAAAAGGTCGATGTAATATGCTTTGGGGAATTTCTGCCTGAGCCAGGTGGATTTACCCGTACCACGTGGGCCGAACAAAAAAAAGGTTTGTCCTGGATCATGGAAAAAACGATCTATTGTCGCCATATTTCCCTCCTTTATGGCTTTTTAAGCGCCATAATAGCGACATAATTTGGGCATGTCAACGGAAATAATGAGGGGCGTTGTCAACTGCCCTGCATTTTCTGCACCCCTGTCTGCGTGCACCGCACAGGCAGGTGGTTTCCGCTCAAATGTTCAGAGGATAAGTGGAGTGAGATGGGGACGGCTTAAAGAAATTTTGAAAGTATGAGACAGGATCAATAGCTTTGATTTGATTTTTGTCGTACAACGAAAACCATCTTTTTTCTCAAATCTTCAAGAACAAAGGGAGTAATATATCGCATAAGTTTATTTTATCTGATAAGAATTCGCTTTTCGATGAGTAAATATGGGACAAATTGGCCTTGTGTGTCAAGCCAAATTCGACCTCATTATATTGTGGGTATATCTCGTGGGCCATAAATAGAGGGCTTGTCCGCCGGTACTGAGCGCAGATTCCTTAGTCTTTCTGCAAGGCGGGTATACCTTTTCAGCGTGCTCTCATTTTTGACCCCCATGGCAAGGGCCTTTTTACTGCCCACCATAACCACTAATCGCTTTCCCCGGGTAACCGCCGTATAGATAAGGTTCCTTTGAAGAAGCAGGTAATGTTGCGACAATATGGGCAAGACCACGGCAGGGTATTCGCTCCCCTGGGATTTATGGACTGAGATTGCATAGGCTAAGATGATCTCGTCAAGCTCCATGAAATCATAAGGAACCTGCCGGTCATCATAGTCCACAACGATTTTCTGGTTTTCCTCATCTATGGACTTAATCAACCCGATGTCCCCGTTAAAGACCTCTTTGTCATAGTTATTTTTTATCTGCATAACCTTGTCGTTCAGGCGGAAAACTCTGTCCCCTCTAATTATTTCTGTTCTTGAGGGATTGAGTGAATCCTGGAGTTTCATGTTCAGGTTTACTGTCCCCACAATCCCTTTGTGCATGGGGGTTATGACCTGTATATCCCTCATGGGGTCCATATTGAAACTCCGGGGAATCCGCTTACAGACCAGTTCCAGGATGATATGGAGCGCCTGATCCGGGTTCTCCTGCTCGATGAAATAAAAATCCTCAAGGTTTTCGCCCGAATCTTTCATTTCAGGCAGGAGCCCCCGGTTAATCCTGTGGGCATTTAATATAATGAGGCTTTCCCTTGCCTGCCTGAAAATCTCGTTCAGTTCGATTACGGGGACCAATCCCGACTCGATAACATCCTTTAGCACATTTCCAGGGCCTACGGATGGCAACTGATTCGAATCGCCCACCATTATCAAAGTTGCGCCTGCAGGAACCGCTTTCATGAGGTGATACATGAGGATAGTATCGATCATGGAGACCTCGTCTATTATGATAACGTCTGCATCAAGCGGACGATTTTCATTCCGTTGAAAACCTCCCTTTTGCCAGTTAAACTCAAGCATCCTGTGGATGGTCCTTGCCGGTTGCCCGGTCGTTTCAGTCATACGTTTCGAGGCCCGTCCCGTAGGTGCCGCTAAAAAGATGTTAGCGCCGACTGCCCGGTATATCTGTATAACCGCATTGATAATCGTTGTCTTTCCCGTTCCCGGCCCGCCGGTGATAACCATGACCTTGTCCGAAATGGCCCTTTTGACCGCATCAATCTGTCCTTGTGCTAAATGCAGGTGAATCCGTTTCTCGACCCAGAGGGCGGCTTTATCAGAATCCATGGCCCGAACGGTTTTGGGCGATGAAATCAGACGCGAAAGGTGCCTGACAACACCGGTTTCAGAGATGTGGAATCTTACCAGATAGACTGCCTTACGATCCGGTTCAAATTCACCTAAGCGCTGATCCAGGTCTTCCATGACGATTTTCTCTTCATGGGAAATGGTTCCCAGTGCCTTGATGATGGTCTCTCTGTCTACCTCTAATATTTCACGGCATTTTTCTATTAACGGATCATAGGGATAAAAGATATGTCCTTCTTCTGAAAGCCGGTTTAAGACATACAAAACCCCGGCCTCTGCCCTGACCGGGGAGTTTTTTTCAAATCCGAGTTGCTTTGCAATCCTGTCCGCTGTTTGAAACCCGATACCGATGATGTCCGTTGCAAGCGTATAGGGATTCTGCAAAACGACCGCAATGGATCGCTGCCCGTATTGTTTATAGATCTTCGTTGCATGGCTTACTCCAACGCCATGTTCCTGGAGAAAGATCATGATCTCACGGATCTCTTTCTGGTCGGCCCAGGCCCCCCTGATCATTTCGACCCTTTTCGGGCCGATACCCTCAACACCTGTTAGCTTCTCAATTTTTCCATCGATTATTTCCAGGGTCTTTTCGCCAAACTTTTTTACAATCCTTGATGCCATCACTGATCCGATCCCCTTAATGAGACCGGAACCCAGGTATTTTTTTATGCCCTTAATAGATGACGGAAGCATGGCGCGGTGGCTGAGGACCCGGAACTGCCTGCCGAACTTGGGGTGGTTCTCCCATACCCCGTTCATTTTCAACACCTCGCCCGGTGCCAATGCCAAGAGATTACCTACAATGGTAACAGGCAAAATAAAGCCCGGGACATTGACTTTAGCCACAGTGTATCCTGTTTCTTCATTGACGTAGGTTACGCTCTCAATCTGGCCTTCCAGTTCAACGCCTGGCCGGTCAGAACCGAGAGTTGCCTGTCTGGATGTCAGGTTTTTCATGGATTCAAGATTTTTTATGATAAAAATTTATGCTTGCATCCTGAGATGCATTTTAATAATTTAGAAATAGCAGACATGACGATTTTTTTCAAATCGGCAGAATGATAATTTTTTTTCAATCGTTTTCAGCACAGCCATTTTTGACCGATGGGACTCATATTTGACGAAAAAATCGCCAGGTTTTACAAAGCCTGGTATAATTCACCTCAGGGCAGGGCCTTTGACAGATCCATCGAGCAACTCATCATGGCCCTGCTTGACCCACGACCTGGAGAAAGGCTCCTGGACATCGGCTGTGGACACGGGAACCATCTCCTCCTATGCAGCAGACTAAGCCTTAATCTAAATGGCATCGACGCCTCACCATGCATGATTCAAAAAGCCGGCAAGCGTCTCGGGCATATATGTACATTCAAGACAGGAATTGCTGAAGACCTCCCTTTTGATGACAATGAATTTGACCTGGCCATACTTATAAATACACTGGAATTTTTAGATAATCCCCTTGAGGCCCTGAGAGAGGCTGGAAGAGTAGCCAAAAGGAAGGTCTTTGTCGGGGTTATAAACGGCCTTTCCTGGAATGGACTCGTAAAGAAGATGCAGGGCTATCTTGGTAATCCCCTCTTTTCTCACGCCACATTTTATAATCTATTGCAGATAAAATCCCTCCTTAAGGCGGCATACGGCCCTGTCCCTGTATCCTGGGGCTGCATTAAAACATGCCCCCCCTTTATAGAGGGAACAGCCCCTTTCGCGAAAAATCTGTTTAACTGGGAGCATTTTCCATTTGGGTTCTTTTTGGGGATCTCCGCCACGATGGTCCCCCGGATGAGAACAGACAACCTCCCTTTAAAAGCACGGCTCAAAAGGGCAAGCCAAACCCTGATGGGACCTGGCACACTCGAGGATTTGAACCGAAACAAAGGAGTTCACAGGGATGAAACAGGCATACATGTATGAAAAACTGGAAAACGAAAAGGTCCGATGCCTTTTGTGCAACCACGGTTGTATTATAGGCAATGGCAAAACCGGACTCTGCGGGGTCCGGGAAAATCAATCAGGCACACTTATAAGCCTTGCATACGGAAAGGTTATTGCCAGACACTGCGATCCCATCGAAAAAAAACCCCTGTTTCATTTCCTGCCCGGTACACTTTCCTATTCAATAGCCACCGTGGGCTGTAATTTCAGATGCCTTTTCTGCCAGAATGCCGACATTTCCCAGATGCCCTCTGACCATAACCGGATATTAGGGGAGGATATGCGCCCGGAAGAAATCGTCAAGGACGCCCTGGAAACCGGCTCTGCAACCGTATCTTACACTTACACGGAGCCTACCATCTATTATGAGCTCGCAGTTGATACGGCAAGAATAGCGGTTTCAAAGGGACTGAAAAATGTTTTTGTGACCAATGGATATATGACACGGCAATGTCTTGAGGACATAAGCCCGGATCTCCATGCGGCAAATGTGGACCTCAAGGCCTTCACCGAAAAATTTTACAAAGAACAGTGTGGCGCAAAACTCGAACCGGTCCTCAGAACCCTCGAAACCATGAAAAGGCTGGGTATCTGGCTGGAGGTTACAACCCTGTTGATCCCGGGACTCAACGACTCCAAAGAGGAACTTAAGGAGATTTCTCAATTCTTGGCTGATCTTGACCCGGACATTCCCTGGCACATAAGCCGTTTTCATCCCACTTACCGTCTTACCGACATATCGTCTACACCACCCGAAAGTATCCGGAGGGCAAGGGATTTAGGGTACGAGGCAGGATTGAAATATGTATATACGGGGAACATTCACGGGGACATGGGCGAAAAGACGTTCTGCCACAACTGTGGTGAACTGTTGATAGATCGTTTCGGATTTAGCGTAACCCGGAACAAAATCGAAGATAATTGTTGTCCGGATTGTGGCTCACAAATTCCGGGTGTCTGGAATATTTGATTTATAAATTTTACTCTGATAGCTTATTAAACTTAAGGAGGGCTCGTTAAGGGTTCTTCTTACACAAAGCCCCCGCTGGATTCGGTTGAGGCCTTCTTCCGTTCAGCGGGGGCTTAAGTACATCTCTCATTAAATAGAGCGATTTTGGTGCGAAAGAATCGCAAGGTGATTTCCCGAATTGCATTTGTGATCTAAAAATGGAATTTAGGCCCGAATTAGTGAGTTTTAGAGTAAAACTAACCCAGGAGATCTATTATGAATAAGGATGATGAGCTTGTCTTTAAGATTACCAAGGAAATTATTGTAAAGTTTATTGAGGTAGGAAAATTATCGGTTAAATCTTTTGAGGAAGGCTGGAAACAGGTACATCAAACCGTGCAAGATTCATTAAAGGAGTCTCCTTCTAATGACTGACTGTCCATTTCCATAATTTCTGAGAGTACCTGTCAGGTTAGCATAGCCCCTGAATTTGCTGAATGCTGACAGCCGACCGTTTTCGAAATCAATACCGCACGTTAATAAGAAACAATCCGTGGGCCGGGGCCTTAAGTCCTGCCAGCCTCCGGTCTTTTGACTCAAAAATCACTTTAAACCGCATAGCGCTCAATTTTCCCAGGCCCGCGTCTACAACCGTCCCCACTATGTTGCGTACCATATGCCTTAAAAAACCTTCCGCTTCCAAAACAATCCGCAGCCTTCCATTTTTGGGGCCGTAAAGTTCTGCCTTCAGGACTTCTCTCACCGGGTCAATATTTCCACTTCCCGATGATTTAAAAGAAGAAAAATCATACCTGCCCCGAAGGACGGACAGGCATCTTGTCATTTCTTCCACGTCTAAAGGCATAGGGACATGCCAGAGGTAATTGCGCCGGAAGATATCCGGCTCTTTCCTGTTCAAAACCCTGTATTCATAGGTCTTGCTTTTAGCACTGTACCTTGCATGAAACTCAATGGGGACATATTCTGCCCCAGTAATAAGAATATCATCCGAAAGAAGGGAATTGAGGCCCTTTCTGATAACCTCCGGATCAAGATCGGATCGTGTTTGAAAATTGCAGACCTGATTGATCGCATGAACCCCCGCGTCCGTTCGGCCGGAAGCGATCAGTTTAACAGTCTCACCACTCATCTTTTGAATGTTATCTTCGATAACCTCCTGGACTGTCATTTGATTGCTCTGCCGCTGCCATCCATGATAATGGCTCCCGTCATAGGCCATGGTCAGTTTTATATTATGTAATGTTTCAGCCATCAGCAACCTGCTGGATCTCCTCCACATAGAACACGAAATAGAGGCCAATGTAATAGTGTCGTGTCATGCGTGAAATATAGTATCAGGCACTCGTCATTCCCGCTTCCACGGGAATGACAGCCATTTTTACGACATTACTTAGATGACATGACAATAGTTTGGCGCTTTGAAAACAGGACCGGGGCATTGGGGTCTCTTTTTTAGAAGGGCTGAAATATTACAGGCCCATGAAAAGAGAGAAGATCCTGGAAAGGATTGTGGATAAAGATTGTCTACTCAAAATTTTCTTCGTACTCCCCACCGCCGGAGATTTTAACCATAGACTCTTCTTTCTCATAGCCTTTGGCCTTAAATTTCAGCTTCCACTCACCATCTTCAAGATCTGTAAACTTATAGTAACCTGAAGCGTCTGTCCTGGTAGTCTTTTTAACAACTCCCCTGCATGTCGCGGTGATTTTGGCATATTTTATGGGGACAGCTTTTTCCCCACGTTCCATGTCGGCGAAAACATCATTAATCGTGCCATGGGCTTGATGAGGTTCACCTGTGACAACGCCATGAATGGTGCCAAGAGACGGAGAAGGATCGCTGTAATGCATATCCGGTCCTGTCACGGCGGATAATTTCTTATCCGTCTCATTTGCCTGATGGATCAGGCTATGTCCCTCGAAAATGCCCCCTTCATCTATCACCATAGCGGGTGCCTTAATACTTCCAAAGATTTTTCCAGTTGTATGTATTTTCACCATCTGCTCGGCAATGATATCGCCGTGGATTTCGCCACTGGTGAAAACAGAAGCGGTATGAACAGAAGCCTCGACCATTCCCCCTTCACCTACAATCAACGACCCCTTGGATGAAATCTCCCCCTTAAAATGGCCGGCAATCTCGATGGTCCCATGAAATTTCAGCTTACCGTCAAGTGCCGCGTCCTTGCCCAAAAAGGTTGTTATTTGCCCTTCTTTTTTCATTATCCAGGACCTCTTCTTAACGTACATGTGGAATTAGGCGCAACAACATAAGTACTCATTATTTCCCTGCAGGAAGATGTTGGTTTTGAAATCCGTACTCTGAAATCATCAGGAAAATTGCCAATTGTCAACAATTATTACGTGTAAAGAGGGGAATATCATCGCATAATTACATTTCAAGGCGCGTTGAACAATACGTTTTATTTCGATTTTAAAACCATGTCCTCCCCCGCATTGCGGGGTCTTCGATGGGCGTGGATTCTTTATGAATGTTTTAGCTCAAGTTTTGATGGGATATGACTGATATGTATATTATGAAAATATAAATTATTTGCTTGTGTTTTATGTGAAGAGAAGAAGGTTAGTTGAAACCATTATGGCGGGTTCCTTCTAAATATGGGAACTGCGTGTAATGAGAGATATTTTCCTTTCCATGGAAATGGAGGACCTGAAAGTGGACAGACCAAGCTATGAAGGATTGGAAAAGAGGGTAAAAGAGTTGGAGAAGGAGTTAACTAAACGCAGACAGGCCGAGCAAGAGGTTGGAAAAAGGTATGATCTGGAAGCCAAGTTGATCCAGAACTCGATAGATGGAATCGTTGGTGTTGACACGAAAGGAAATGTATTACTGTTTAATAAGGGTGCGGAAAAGATATTCGGTTATTCTCAGGAAGAGGTAGTGGGAAAGATAAATGTTGAAGAATTGTATCTCCCTGGATTGGCCCGCGATGTGAACAGAAAGTTGAAGAGCCCAAAGTATGACGGGCCGGGCCAGCTGATAAACTATGATACGGAAGTGCTACATAAGGACGGTAGACATATACCTGTCCGTATTTCAGGCTCTTTGCTTTACGATAACAGTAAGGTAATTGGAAGCGTGGGATATTTCCATGACATGACCTTGCAAAAACAGACCTTTGACAAATTGAGGTGCTCTGAAGAAAAATACAGAACGATCCTCGAGGACATGCAAGAGGGATATTATGAGGTTGATATTGCGGGCAATTTTACATTCTTCAATGAGTCCATGTGTAATATACTTGGCTGTTCCAGGGATGAATTAATAGGAATGAGTTTGGGGGGATTCACAAATCAAGGCACTGCCAAGAAGGGATATCAAGCCTTCAACAGGGTCTACACCACAGGAGTAAGTGCCAGCGGCTTTGATTGGAAAATTACAAGAAAAGACGGAACAAAAAGACATATAGAGGCCTCTATATCTCTGAAAAAGGGAACTGAAGGCAAGGTTATTGGATTTCAAGGGATTATCAGGGATGTAACGAATCGAAAGCATATGGAGGAGGCGCTTCAGGAAAGTGAGGAGAAATACCGGACCATCCTCGAGAATATCGAAGATGGATATTACCAGGTTGATATTGCGGGCAATTTTACATTCTTTAATGATTCCATGTGTAACATGCTTGGTTATTTCAGAGATGAACTAATAGGTATGAATAACCAACAGACCATGGATGAAGAGAACGTTAAGCGTTTGTATCAGATTTCCAAGGAGGTATACGCTACGGGGAATTCTTCGAAAATAGCTGATTGGGAGGTTATAAGAAAAGATGGAGCCAGACTGTGGATAGAAGGTTCCATATCTTTGGTAAGGGATACAGAGGGTCAGGGGATAGGGTTTCGAGGGATTATGAGGGATGTGACCGACCGCAGGCGGGCAGAAAAGGAATTAAAAAAAGCAAAGGAGGAGGCAGAAATCGCGAACCGGGCAAAAAGCGAGTTTCTCGCAAATATGAGTCATGAGATCCGGACGCCTATGAACGGCATTATCGGGATGACAGGGCTGGCCCTGGGGACCGAACTTACCAAAGAGCAGCGCGAGTATCTGAAGATGGTGAAGTCATCGGCCAATTCCTTACTTGCCCTTTTGAACGATATCCTGGATCTTTCAAAAATCGAATCTGGCAAGCTTGAGCTGGAGGAAATGGATTTTGATTTGCGCAATACCGTGGAGCATGCTGCCGAGATAGTGGCTGTAAAGGCGGAAGAGGCGGGACTTGAACTCACCTGCCACATCAAGCCTGATGTTCCCACAGCCATGGTAGGTGATCCTACCAGGCTCCGGCAGGTCATTGTCAATTTGTTGGGCAATTCCACAAAATTTACTGACAAAGGAGAAGTAGGCGTCAAGGTAAAGACAGAGAAAGAAGAAGATGCTTCGGTGCTCTTACATTTTCTGGTAACGGACACAGGAATTGGGATTCCTCCTGAGAAGGTTGAGACAATTTTTAAAAGCTTCAGACAGGCAGATGGCTCCACTACCCGAAAGTATGGTGGTACCGGTCTGGGTTTGACGATATCCAAGCAGCTTGTGGAGATGATGGGTGGAAACATTTGGGTGGAAAGCGAGCAGGGAAAGGGGAGCACTTTTCACTTCACTGCCCGTTTCCCATTGAATATAAGGGAAACGAGAGAAACGCTCCGTTTGAAGGAACTGGATCTATCGGGCGTCCAGGTTCTGATTGTGGATGATAATGCTACTAACCGTTTGGTATTTCACGAAATGACATCTCTGTGGGGTCTTGTGCCGACGGAAGTCGCAGATGGGAAGAGGGCGCTGGCAGAGATAAAAAGGGCCTTTGAATCGGGGCGGCCCTACCAGCTCATGCTGTTAGACCTGCAGATGCCGGAGATGGATGGATTTGAGGTAGCGAAGCGTGTAAAAGAAGGCCCGTTTGGGTCGGATGTGGAGATCATATTACTTACTTCCCTGGGTCAAAAAGGGGATGCGGAGCGATGCAGAGAATTGGGGATATCCGGATATCTGCTGAAGCCCGTGAAACAGTCGGATCTTTTAGACGGTATCATGCTGGCCATGGGGTGCCCAACCAAAGAAAAACGCACTGTTATCACCCGCTTTTCTATCCAGGATGCTCGCCGGAGGCTCAAGATCCTGCTGGCTGAGGACAACCTGGTGAATCAAAAACTGGCAGTAATAATGCTGGAAAAACGGGGTCATCAGGTTGTTGTTGCTTCAAACGGCAAGGAAGCTATTGAAATCCTTGATAGGGAGCGTTTTGATCTGATCCTCATGGATATTCAGATGCCGGAGATGGACGGGTTTGAGGCCACACAACGTATCCGGGAGAAGGATGAGAAGGAGGGTGGGCATGTTCCTATTGTGGCCATGACGGCCCATGCCATGAAGGGTGATAGGGAGAAATGCCTTGCGGCAGGAATGGACGATTACGTGCCCAAACCCATAAAGGCGGAAGAACTCTTTTCGGTGATTGAAAGAATGGCTTACAAATCCCAGGATAAGACTGGGGAAAAGACCCCTCCTTTATTTAATAATAGCAAGGTGCCGGATAGGGAAGCCATCAATCCATGAGAGGCCAAAACTCTTTCCCTGGCTGTCCCTCCCACAAAAAACGATTTTTTATCAACTCAATCTAATAAGAAATCCACTGAAGGTGTCAAAAAGTCAAGCAAACAGAGAGATAAAAACATTCTTCTTGAGAAATTGACTTTGTTTCAGATATATCTCATTGAGTGGATAGAAATAGAGAATCGAGCGATGAACTTCCTCGATAAAAATTTCCGTATGTGGTTGAAAACACTTTTATCTTTAGCGTTGAGCACCTGCTTATTTGTCGGTTGTGAGACAACCAGGAATGAAAAGGAGGAAGAGGTCGTTGTCATTTACAGGAACAGGTCGTTTCAGTGTGAGGCACCTGAGTCAATAAAAAGGAATATGCTTGAGTTTGTTAATAGTGCAAGGTCGGTAAAGCATGAATGTGGTTCCAAAAGATATCCCGCAGTTAATCCCGTCAGATGGAATTCAGCTCTGGCAAAGGCTGCCATGGGTCACTCAAGGGATATGGCCGAGAATGACTTTGCCAGTCATACAGGATCAGACGGTTCTGATATAGGCAAAAGGGCCACGGCTGCTGGATATGACTGGAAGGCTATCGGAGAAAACATATCTGCGGGGCGTGAAGCTACTGAACATATTGTTTCGGCATGGTTGAACAGTCCCCGGCATTGCAGAAACATAATGAGCTCAAATTTCACAGAGATAGGGGCCGCATGTTTTCGTAATGCGTCATCGCAATACGGCACCTATTGGACACTTGTGCTTGCATCTCCTAATGAATAGATATCAGTTCACGGGGGGCGGGGGTTGAAAATATGTTAGAGGTTGAAGGTTAGGGGCTGAAGGCAAGATTACCAAGCCTCAGTAAATATCTATAATTTTCCCGCCATGGGCGGGATACAATTTCCGAGACGTTGCGATGATTTCCGGCCCTTTTCCAGAAAAAAGATAAGGGACGATGGAGTAGAGGAAACGAATGAAGATACTCGTTACAGGAAGGCTTCCCGAAGAGATCCTGGCGCTCCTCCACAGGGAACACGAAATAGAGGCCAATGAGAAAGACAGGCCCATGAAAAGAGAGAAGATCCTGGAAAGGATTGTGGATAAAGATGGTCTACTCTGCATGCTTACCGATACAGTCGACCGGACCTTTATAGAGAAGGCGCAGCGGTTGAAGATGATCGCCAATCTGGGTGTAGGATTCAATAATATCGACGTGGATGCGGCCACATCTCGAGGCATTCCTGTATCCAATACACCCGATGTCCTGACCGAGGCAACGGCGGATCTTGCTTTTACCCTTATCCTTTCATTAGCGAGGAGAGTCGTCGAAGGGGATAAGAGGACAAGGGAAGGTCGATTTCAATTCTGGGCGCCCCTCGTATTTCTTGGCCGGGAGGTTACGGGCAAGACCTTAGGTATTATAGGCCTTGGCAAAATCGGAAAGGCTGTTGTCAAGAGGGCCGGGGGATTTGATATGCGGGTCCTCTATCACAATCGTCGTCCACTGGAACAGGCGGAGGAAGAGACCCTGGGGGTAGAATATGCGGATCTTAGGAGGCTGCTTAAACAGGCGGATTTTGTCTCCCTCCATGTCCCGCTTACCGACCGGACCCGGCATTTGATCGATCGAGAATCCTTAGGATGGATGAAGCCGGAGGCCTTTCTGATCAACACGTCACGGGGGCCGGTTGTGGATGAGAAGGCTTTGCTCGACACCCTGAAGCAAGGAAAAATCGCAGGGGCCGGGTTGGACGTATACGAGGAGGAGCCGTCTCTGACCCCCGGGCTGGTGGATCTTGAAAACGTGATCCTTCTTCCACATGTGGGGAGCGCCACCCTGGAGACCCGAACCCGAATGGCATGGCTTGCCGTAGACAATCTCCTTGCCGGTCTCAGGGGAGAAAAGCCCCCTAACTGCTTGAACTGGGAAGACATAATAGAAAAAGGGAGCCATTCCTGCGCTCCCCATTGAATAATCCTTTATAATAATAAAAAAAACTATCGTTTTGAATACTGGAACCGGGCTCGAGCACCGGGCTGGCCGTACTTTTTTCGTTCCTTCATTCTTGAGTCCCTCGTCAAAAACTGTGCTTTTTTGAGAGGCTCGCGCAATTCCGGATTCATATTCACGAGAGCCCTGCTTATACCATGCCGGATAGCCCCTGCCTGGCCGGAAATGCCGCCACCACTGACATTTACATACAGGTCGAATTTATCAACCATGTCGGTAAGTTTGAACGGGTCCATAACAAGCAGCCTGTCTGACTCCTGAACTAAATATTCATTGATAGGTCGTTTGTTGATTGATATTTGACCGGTCCCGGGTTTCATCCAAACGCGAGCAATCGAGGTTTTTCTTTTTCCCGTGGCGTAAAATCTATCCTCTGCCATCTAAATCTCCAATTTTTCTGGTTTTTGTGCATCGTGTGGATGATCTGCACCCACATAGATCTTTAATTTCTTCAACTGACGCCGGCCCAGGCTGTTTTTTGGCAGCATCCCCTTTACGGCAAAGCGGACGATATCCCGCGGTTTTTTTTCGAGCAGTTTTTTTGCGGTAATCTCTTTCAGACCACCAATGTACCCGCTGTGCCGGTAGTAGATCTTATTGTCCCATTTTCTACCTGTCAGCGCCACTTTTTCAGCGTTTATCACAATAACAAAATCCCCTGTATCTGCGTGGGGGGTAAAGATTGGCTTGTGTTTGCCTCTCAGATGTATGGCGATCTGGGTTGCCAGCCTGCCAAGAACCTTGTCTTTGGCATCCACAAGGTACCATTTCTTCGTAATTTCGTGTTCTTTCGCAACAAATGTCTTCATAGCCAATATCCTGTCAGTAAAAAATAAAATGATATTTTTAAGAAAAAATCTCACACATGTCAAGTTATTTCTGCTAAAATTTTATTGACATGTGTTAATATTCCTGTTAGACAAATTTTTTGCAAATGGCGCCCGTAGCTCAGTTGGATAGAGCGCCGGGCTTCGAACCCGTAGGTCGCAGGTTCGAGTCCTGCCGGGCGCGCCATATTGTTTCGCAAAAATCATGGGCGTGTAGCTCAGCTGGCAGAGCAGTTGACTCTTAATCAATTGGTCGGAGGTTCGATTCCTCTCACGCCTACCAAGGAATATCAAGGGGTTAGCTCAATTTGGCCACCCCTTTTTTAATGTTAAAATCATGGATTGTGCCCGAATCTGTGCCCATGCGAATTTCAGTACCGCATATGTTTTGGTTTCTTTTTTCTATATTACTCACAAGGGGACTTTCTCTATAGTCCTTCCCGTAAAAAGCAACATTTTATCATACAACGATTCAGGAGGTAACAAAGTGAAGCACGTTTATTTTTTTGGAGACGGAAAGGCCGAGGGGTCGGCCGACATGAAGAACCTGCTGGGTGGCAAAGGCGCTAACCTGGGAGAGATGACCAGCCTGAATATTCCGGTTCCCCCGGGATTCACGCTGACCACCGAGACAAACATTGTATTTTTCGAGAATGGCAACAAGCTTCCCGGGGAAGCGGTGCAGGAAACGAAAGACGCGATGGCGAAAGTGGAAGCCATCATGGGCAAGAAGTTCGGTGATCCCGAGAACCCGCTGTTAGTCGGTGTCCGTTCCGGTGCCCGTCAGTCCATGCCCGGCATGATGGAAACCGTTTTGAACGTCGGCCTCTGCTCCGCCACCATTCCCGGTATGATCAAGCTGTCCGGTGACGCCCGATTCGTGTACGACGCCTACCGTCGGCTGATTACCATGTACTCTGACGTGGTGATGGAAAAGGCCGAGGGCATTGAATACGAAGATGAAGAACAAGCAATCCGTCCACAGCTCGAGAAGCTGATGGACGCCCTGAAGGAGAAGAAGGGCTGCAAGGAAGACACGGATATCAGCGCCGGTGACCTGAAGCAGCTTTGTGAAGATTACAAGGCGAAGGTCAAGGAAGTGCTGGGCAAAGATTTACCCGATGATCCCTGGGAACAGCTCTGGGGCGGTATCGGTGCCGTGTTCCAGTCATGGTTCGGCAAGCGGGCTATAGCTTACCGTCGTATCGAGAAACTGCCCGACGATTGGGGCACAGCGGTCAACGTACAGACCATGGTCTTCGGGAACATGGGCGATGACTGCGCAACCGGCGTGGCGTTCACACGTGACCCCGCCACCGGTGACCCCAATTTCTACGGCGAATGGCTGGTCAATGCCCAGGGCGAAGACGTTGTCGCGGGGATCCGTACCCCAAACGCCCTGAACCAGCACTGCAAGCAGCCGGGCCAGAACGACATGCTTCCGTCTTTGGAAGAAAAGAACCCGGAACTTTACGCGCAATTGGTAAGCATCCGTGACAATCTGGAAGCCCATTACCACGATATGCAGGATATCGAGTTCACCATCGAAAAGGGCCGTTTGTGGATGTTGCAGACCCGTACGGGCAAGCGTAACGGTCTCGCGGCTGTGCGTATGGCCATCGACATGCTGAATGAAGGCATGATTGATGAAGTCACTGCACTGAAGCGCGTCAAGCCGGTACAGCTTGACGAGCTTTTGCATCCGATGCTTGACCCTGCAGCTGAAAAGAACGCCAACAAGCTGACCAAGGGGTTGGCCGCAGGTCCCGGTGGCTCCATTGGTAAGATCGTTCTCAATTCAGAACGCGCCCGCAAAATGGTTAAAGAAAACCCAAAAGAGCAGCTTATCCTTGTCCGTCTCGAAACCAGCCCTGAAGATGTGGATGGCATGAGTGCGGCGAAGGGTATCCTGACCGCACGTGGCGGAATGACCAGCCACGCTGCCCTGGTGGCTCGTGGATGGGGCAAGATATGTATCGTCGGTTGCAGTGACCTGGACATCAACTACCGGGAACGCATTGTCAAGGTTAAAGGCCGGACTCTGAAGGAAGGCGACTGGATCAGCCTGAATGGCACCAAGGGCATTGTCTACGAAGGCAAGGTTCCGGTAGTGGATGCCGATCCCGAAAGCAACGAGTGGTATAAGAAACTGATGGACATCGCGGAAAAGACCAAGAGACTCGGTGTTCGTACCAATGCTGACAACCCGGCTGATGCTGTTTTGGCACGTCAGTTCGGCGCGCAGGGTATCGGTCTCACACGTACCGAGCACATGTTTTTCGGCGAAGACAGGATCAAGGCCATGCGTATCATGATCCTGTCCGACACTGCCGAACAGCGTGAAAAGGCACTGGCGAAACTGCTGCCGTACCAACGCGATGACTTCTACGGTATCCTGAAGGCGATGAGCCCGTACGCTGTGACGATCCGTACCCTGGATCCGCCGCTGCACGAGTTCCTGCCCCCGATGGATGACGAAGAGAAGATCAACGAAATCGCGACGGAACTTGGTGTTGATGCGGCCAATGTGAAGGAACGCATTGTTCAGCTTCACGAGTTCAACCCGATGCTCGGACACCGTGGCTGCCGTCTCGGCATCTCCATGCCGGAAGTGACCGCCATGCAGGCGCGAGCCATCCTTGAAGCTGCCGCGCAGCTCACCAGGGAAGGCGTGGAAGTCAATCCCGAGATCATGATCCCGCTGGTAGGTAACGCCAGGGAGCTTGAGAACCAGACGAAAATCGTCCACGATGTCGCGGAAAAAGTGAAAAAGGAAAACGATCTCGATACGCTCAACTACAAGGTCGGCACCATGATTGAAGTGCCACGCGCCGCTGTCACAGCCGATGAAATCGCACAGCATGCCGAATTCTTCAGCTTCGGCACCAACGATCTGACGCAGATGGGTTGCGGTTTCAGCCGCGATGACTCCGGTTCCTTCCTGCCGCATTATGTCGATCTCGGCATTTACGACAAGGATCCGTTCCAGTCCATCGATCAGGCGGGTGTTGGCGGCCTGGTGAAGATCGCGGTCGAGAAGGCCAAATCGGTGAAGAAACCGGAAGATCATTTCCACCTGGGCGTATGCGGTGAGCACGGTGGTGATCCCGACTCGATTTACTTCTTCCACAAGGTCGGCCTGGACTACGTGTCCTGTAGCCCCTTCCGTGTGCCGATAGCCCGCTTTGCAGCGGCGAGAGCAGCGCTGGAAGATTAGATCTCAGAAACCAGATCATTTCGTATGCTTGCATTTAAATTGGTCGGGGATTCGATTCCTCCCACGCCTACCAAGGAATATCAAGGGGTTAGCTCAATTTGGCTACCCCTTTTTTTTGCTGAAGGCTGAACCCCTCTTTCGGATTTCAGGAGACCGGTGTTTTTTTTTGCAAAGCAGCTATAACTGTGATAAAAATTACCAAATGACACGGAACAGGTGGGATGACCATTATGCCCGCCGGGCAAGGGACGAAAAGTGGTTAGCCCGATCGGTCTATAAGCTTCAGGAAATAGACAAGAAATTTAAATTGATTCGCAAGGGCGACCGGTTGCTGGACCTTGGCTGCTATCCGGGCTCCTGGTCCCAGTACGGGATTAAAAAGGTTGGCCCTAAGGGGAATATTGTGGGGATCGACCTGATTCTTCCGGAACACCTTTCCTCTTTCAACTTCAGATTCATTTTGAACGACGTCCTGACCGTTGATACGGACTGGTTGATCAGGGAAATCGACCCAAGAGACGTTGTTATGAGTGACCTGGCCCCTCAGACTTCGGGAATCAGATTAACAGATGCAGCCCGCTCCATGTCATTGACCAAAAAGGCAAGTGAGATAGCTTTTGCGCTCCTTAAAAACAAGGGACATTTCGTATGCAAGGTGCTGGAAGGGCCGGATCTAAAACCTTATATGTCAGAAATCTCTGGCCGCTTTCGGCAACTCCGGCTCTTTAGACCCAAAGCTATCCGTAAACGCAGCACGGAAGTCTATCTTGTTGGATTGGAGTTTGTGGAATAGTTAAATAGTTGAGTAGTCGAGTTGTGGAATAGTCAAGTTGTTAAGCTTTTTGTTTTTTTAGGTCGGATTCAACTGCTCAACCTGTCAACTACTCAACCGAAACCGTAAGGAGGGTGCAACCGATGTCAGGTCATTCAAAATGGAGTTCGATTAAGCACAAAAAGGGTGCTGCGGATGCCAGGCGCGGCAAGATTTTTTCCAAGCTCATTAAGGAGATAACCGTGGCCGCGCGTTTAGGCGGTGGTGATCCGGACGGAAATCCGCGTTTGAGAACGGCTATTGCTGCTGGTAAAGCTGAAAACATGCCCAAGGATAATATCGAACGGGCTATCAAAAAAGGGACCGGTGAATTAGAAGGCGTGTCCTATGAGGAAACAAACTACGAAGGCTATGGACCGGGGGGTGTTGCCGTACTTGTGGATTGTCTGACGGACAACAAAAACAGGGCCGTGGCCGATGTCAAGTATCATTTTGAACGCAATGGCGGGAATCTTGGAGAGCCTGGCTGTGTTGCCTGGATTTTTGAGAAGAAAGGCCTGCTTGTCATCGAAAAGAATAAGGTAGATGAAGAAAAACTCCTGGACCTGGCGCTCGAAGCAGGCGCGGAAGACGTCAGGGAAGAAGAAACTGAATTTGAAGTCATTACAGACCCTTCGGATTTTGAATCGGTAAAAAAGGCCATTGATGACACGCAAATCCCTTATACACTTGCGGAAGTGACCATGATTCCAAAGAATACCGTGGCATTAGAAGGAAAAAAGGCCCAGCAGATGTTTAATTTGATGCAGGCCCTTGAGGACAACGACGATGTGAGCCATGTTTACGCAAACTTTGATATATCCGATGAGGTGCTGGAGGCATTAAGCTGATGTTAGTGCTTGGAGTGGACCCAGGGTCAAGAATAACAGGATACGGCCTTATTGAGAAGAAAAACGACAAAATGACCTGCATTCATTCCGGCTATATCGCACCTTCTGCCGAGATCCCTTTTTATAATAGAATACACAAAATCTTCCAGGCCATGGTGGAAATTCTTGAGCACCACCGTCCCAATGAACTGGCAATTGAAGATATGTTCTATGCAAAAAACGTAAAAAGCTCTATAAAATTAGGCCACGCCAGGGGCGCGGTTTTAATTGCGGCCGTTCAATGTGGTGTGAAGATATTTGAATACACCCCGCTCGAAGTAAAAAAATCTGTCGTTGGCTATGGCAGGGCGACCAAAGACCAGGTTCTCTCCATGGTCCGGATTATTCTGAAACTCAAGACAATACCGAATCTCGATACTTCTGATGCCTTAGCGGTCGCGATATGCCACCTCAATACATCAAGGTTTCACTCCATGACCAAGGAATAGAAACTAAAAAGTTGGTAACTCTTTAGCTTTTTGAAAAAATCTGACAGGATAACAGGATAAACAAGATTCTGTTTCAAGTGCACAAACAAGGTTAAGTTTCACACTTTAGCTATCCTGTAAATCCTGTCAAAAAAGTCTCTTTGAAAGAATTAAGATGATTGCATATTTAAGCGGCTTATTATTCCGAAAGACAACCGGTTCAGTGATCATTGAAACCAATGGTATCGGCTACGAAGTCTTTGTGCCCCTCTCAACTTTTTATACCCTGCCGGAAAAAGACGAGCGCGTAAGTCTTCATATTCACACACATGTCAGGGAAGATACCCTTACGCTGTTCGGTTTTACGACAAAACTGGAGAAAGATCTTTTTCTGTTGTTGATTGGTGTTTCGGGTATAGGCCCAAAGCTGTCCGCCAACATCTTGTCAGGTATTGGTCCCCAGGACCTGTTAGAGGCCATTGCTCGCGGGGACGCGGTCCGGCTGCAGGCCATTCCCGGCGTTGGGAAAAAGACTGCTGATAGGATTGCCCTGGAATTGAAGGATCGGGCCGTCCGGATTCTTGGCCTCGAGGAAATTTTCCCAACGACAGTAGCGGAGGGAGAAGACAAACGCCTTATAGATGATGCGTTATCGGCCCTGCTTAACTTAGGGTACTCGCCAAAAGCGGCCAAAATGGCCATTGAAAAGGCGCGAGACGGGGTCACGGAAATGACCTTAGAGGGTTTGATCAGGGAGGCATTGAGAATCCTGTCTTAAATTATGGAAGAGAGAATCATAGATCCCGAACCGCAGGCCGATGAAATACCGGCCGAAATAAGTCTCAGGCCCAGCACACTTGATGAATACGTGGGTCAGGAAGAGATGAAAAGGAATCTGCGTGTTTTCATAGAGGCGGCCAGGGGCCGTTCAGAGGCCCTGGACCATGTGCTCTTTCATGGGAGCCCGGGCTTAGGGAAAACCTCTCTTGCCCACATCATCGCAAACGAACTCCAGGTAAACATTAAAAGCACATCCGGGCCGGTCCTTGAAAAATCCGGGGACCTTGCAGCCATACTCACCAGTCTCCAGCCCAAAGATGTCCTGTTCATTGATGAGATCCACAGGCTTAATCACGTGGTTGAAGAAATCCTTTACCCTGCCATGGAAGATTATGAACTGGATATCATCATTGGCCAGGGCCCCTCAGCCCGAACCATGAAAATACCTCTCCCTCCATTTACTCTTGCTGGCGCCACTACCCGGACAGGGCTACTAACACCTCCTTTGAGAGATCGCTTCGGTGTAGTCCTGCGGGTGGATTTTTACAGGCCCGAGGACCTCAAAAAGATTGTTATCCGGTCTTCCAAACTTCTGGAAATCTCTATCAAAGAAGAGGGGGCCTTTGAAATAGCCAAAAGGGCAAGGGGCACACCCAGGGTGGCGAACAGGCTCCTGAGAAGGGTCCGCGACTTTGCAGAAGTTAAGGCTGACGGGATCATCACTCAGGAGGTGGCGAGCAGGGCTCTTGACATGTTGGAAGTGGACGACAAGGGGCTGGATAAGATGGACCGCCACATTATACAGACCATCATAGAAAAGTTTGATGGGGGGCCAATTGGCCTGGGCAGCCTGTCTGCGGCCGTAAGCGAGGAGAAGGACACCTTAGAGGACGTGTATGAGCCTTTTCTGATTCAAAAGGGTTTTATCAAGAGGACATCCCAGGGGAGGGTTGCCACCAAACGCGCGTACCAGCATTTGGGAATTCAGACCGGGGAGGAAAAGGACCTGGTTCAAAAAAAACTATTTTGATAAAAAAGCTTTCCCTGAATCGATTGGATTTGAGGTAAAGACTATGAGAAAAATACAATTTTTTTTATTTTTCTTCATTATTATTCTTATTTGTCCCCCAACACTTTCTGCCGGAGACACCGATGATTTCGTTTCTCTCCGCGAGAGCATGGTTGATCGGCAGATCGCGGCAATGGGTATCGAGGACCCCAGGGTATTAGAGGCTATGAGAAAGGTGCCCAGGCACCTGTTTGTGCCTGAGAGGTACAGGGCCCTTTCCTACAGAGATCATCCCCTGCCCATCGGTGAAGATCAGACCATCTCCCAGCCTTACATTGTTGCATTTATGACAGAGGCCCTGAACCTGAGGCCTGAAGACAGGGTGCTTGAAATCGGTACAGGCTCAGGGTACCAGGCCGCCATATTGGCCGAACTGGTCAAAGAGGTCTACACGATTGAGATTATCGAAAAGCTCGGAAAAAGGGCCCGACAGACACTCGATACGTTAGGCTATAAAAACATATGGGTAAAGATAGGTGACGGTTATAAGGGATGGCCGGAAAACGCGCCCTTTGATGCCATAATCGTAACTTGCGCACCAGAACAGATTCCCGAGGCACTGGTCCGGCAATTAGATGAAGGTGGTCGGATGATTATCCCCGTGGGCAGGCAGGGGACTGTTCAGAAACTGGTGAGGGCCGTTAAGAAAAAAGGGCGGATTGTAGCCAAAGACGTGATGTATGTCCGCTTCGTTCCCATGGTCAAGGGACGCGATTAATAAATTTTGCACTATGTAACTACTCAGGTATTTAGGTCGAATACTGAAGCCTGCCCCTAAATATTGAACAATTATCTCTTCTCTGATACTATTTACCATGTGTTTAAAATTGCCATGGCAATTTTAATGTAATATGAAATATTGCCTTGCCTTTTTGATTTGAAAAATATAGATTTAACAGATGATCGAACGACATATTAGTAACATAGCTTTTTACGAGATCATCAACATTAAATGATCATGAGACCCTTAGAAAGTTCTTTCAGCAAGGCAATGAAAGGGAGCAAGGTCTCGAACCGTCCCGGGAAGGGCATAAAAGGATCAGGAATCATTATTTTGCGTGAATAACGTGGCCTGTCTTTCGTCAGTTACATCCCTATTATCAGAGTCTTCTTCAGAAGGGAGAATCTGCCCTTTTAGGAAGAACCGTTCAAACATCCGGTTATAATCGGTCCAGGCCCCATCCTTTCTGTCTTTTTCCATAAAGCGGCTTAGACCGTTCATCTTGGCATCCAGATCGTCAATAAAATAGAGTGCAAATGCCTCCAAAAATTTTGGGCGTTTGGGTGAGCCGAATTCGTACTGGCCGTGATGACTTAGTATGAGGTGTTTTAGTCGAACCGCCAGGTCCTGGGGGAAGCTCTTTAATTCACTTAATTTATCATCCAACATGCCCGCTCCCAACACCAGGTGCCCAAGCAACCTGCCCTCGTCCGAATAATTAATTGTATTATCGAACTTGAATTCTTTTATCTTCCCAATGTCGTGTAAAAATGCTGCTGTAATCAGCAGATCCCTGTCCAATTGGGGGTAATGCTCCGCCACCTGCACAGCCATCTGGCAGACGGAAAGAGTATGTTCTAATAGCCCCCCCACATAGCTGTGGTGAAAACTCTTGGCCGCCGGTGCATTTTCAAATTGAGAAATAAATTTCCGGTCACTTAAAAACCGGTCGATTAGGGCCTTTAGATTAACGTTGGTCAAATCTTTCATGATTTCCCTTAAGGATTTCATCATTTCAGATATTGGGGCAGGGGCCGATTCCAATAAAATCCCCGGCTCAATATCCTTATTTGAAACCTCAAGGGCCGAAACCGTAATTTGTACCCGTTCTCGATAGGAATTGGCATATCCCTCTACCTCAACAATATCACCCTCATGAAACAGGGGGGAAAGCTCATCAGCGCCCTCCCATACCTTGGCTTCAATCTCTCCGCTCCGGTCGGCTAAGACAAGACTGAGAAAAGGATCGCCTTTCCGGGTTGTTCCTGCATTTTTAGCCTTGACCAGGTAGCAACCCCTGACCTTATCTTGCTCCGTGATATCCTTGATCCATATGTGGGTTCCAGTCGTTGGTTTTAGTTGCATATATGAGATTATCCTTATGTTTGAGTATTTCTAATGCGCCTTGAGCCATACGCCTTTGGCCTGGCGAATGCCATCATTTCAATCCTCAAAATCCCCTTCCGGTCCTTTATCAGTGCTAATCTTAGCAGCCTTCTCTCTTATCTTGCTTTCTGTCCATTCAGCAGGGTCTTCGATTCGAGAGGCCTTAGAACCCAAATCATATGATCCCGCCTTGAGGATGACATCTAAGGCTAAGGGCGCTGTATCCCGGGCGTTAAACACGTTTGTAAGCAGCTCATATACAAAGTCCTCCACCCCTTTTGCCATGCGCTCCCGCACATCACGGGAGAGGCGAAAAAGTTTATTCTCAAAGGGGAGATTCAGCTTCTTGTAGTTCCCGCCTTTAAGACCCTTTTCATTTGCATATGCCACCATTTCTGCCCAGAGTTCTTCTGTCACACCTTCATCCGGCATCTTGAGAAACTCCCCTTTATCATCCAGGATCGCGTTTCCATACTCATTTACCTTCACACCCCAGGTAATCATCTGAAGGGCAGTAGCAACGTTTGCCTTTGTTGTGCTGGTCTCTTTGCAAATCATCCGGAGCCGTTCCGAATCATTGCCTGATGTCCCGTGCTGTGCCCCGGAAACATTATATTTAGCTATGGCATTATGGATCTCTATTGTCAGGGGGACCTGGATGCCGGTTTCGCTATCCTGGATCCCGTGCGCGGTTCCGTTGTTCAACGCAATCCAGTCAGGAAAAATATCGTGTGCATTAAGACCCTGAATCAAGAAAAGGGCCTCATCGGCCGTTGATAGCCCCTCTTTTCCTTTTATTTCCCCCACTTCGGTCTCATATCCGGCCCACTCAGGTATATAAGGCCGAAGCGTAAGATTTGCCAGGAGGTTATCATCGTCGGGCAGGTGTGAGGCATCAACGGCGATTGATGTGATGCCGGCATCAAACATAGAAGGGATTTCCATTCTGCCCGTTTCAACATCCTGATCTCCCTTGATGCCGTAATGGTCGGCGTGAATGGCCACCGGCACGGTAATGCCCAGTTCATTTATTACCGCGTCCACCCGTCTTGCCAGGTTCCAGAAATTGGACGCGCAGTAGGCTCCCACGCCTCCCTCGGATTTTGCTATCTCAATCATGATTGCGGCATTTGCCCGCTGCGCGGCAAGGAGCGCCCCGCGAATCACAAAGTAATTTCGTCCATTGGCTGCAATGGTCATGGCGTTTCCCCTGGCAATCATGGCCCGATCAATCACCTTGCCGCTGACAATCAGGGCCCTTGAATTGGGAAACAGTTGGACGATATTGGGCGGACGACCTATTTCGAGAGCCTTGTCAAATTCAGAAGATGCATTTGCCATAGTTTATTCCTCCCTATATGATTGAAGATTGACTATTGACTATTGAAGATTGAACTAAACCGGCATTCAACTTTTATCCCTAATTCTTGATGTTTTCCTTGACGACACGAAGATAGCAGTTAATTCATCTGCTTCTCTTAATAGTGGCTCAACAAGCTCTTTGTTCAATAATTTTTCATCAATGATAAACTCCAGCCAGAAATGAGATTCATCCGTTTCTTCAAGTACAATACTTAATTTTGATATGAAACTCGCCTTGGATTGTGCAATGCAAACAGCCCTGTAATTTGAAGCCACGGATGTAGCGCATCTAATCAATTGCCCACGAATATGCCTGCCAAGCACCGTTTCAGGCAATGCCATGCTCAATTTCACACAACGGTGAGCGAATTCTTTTGTCCTCCTCTTTAACTCCTCACTATTCATCCTCACCCACAATCTTCAATCGTCAATCTTCAATCCCGATTTATTTCCACCCACAATCTTCAATCTTCAATCTTCAATCCCGATGTATTTCCCCCCACCATCTTCAATCTTCAATCTGCAATCTTCACTCCCGGGTGGTTTCCCTGACCATTCTTCTAGC
>JAUWMR010000071.1 GCA_030613055.1 Desulfobacteraceae bacterium | reverse complement strand
CGCTGCGGATCAGGAGCAAGACCGGAGGCAAGCTTGCTTGCCGACGGGATTGGCTGCTGCATTCGCTTGTTGTGAGGCGCGGAGCGCCGAACAGCAAGCGGATGGCAATCCGCAGCGCATTGTCTAGGGCGCGGAGCGTCCGGCAACAAAGTACTCTTCAGCGGCCGCGGCTTTTTGCGGTCCGCTGGAAGAGATTGTTAGCGGATAAATCTTCATGATCATCGAATAGGCTGAGCTGTCTGCCTTTAGGATTTAGCTTGAAGCTTGGAATCAGCTTAGCTATCGATGTTGCATCCACGTTTGATAATTCCTTAGGTTCGAGTTTATGAAGGCCGCCGCCATATACACGTCCCTCGCCAGTCAATTGTTCTGGTGGGATTTGATTGAGAACTTCCCATATTTGATGAATTAGATTTAGATCACTATCAATTGCTCGCATTAGAAGCGGTGTTGGATACATGGCGAGATAGACATTCGCCACGGTTGCATTCGATTTGTTAAGAATAAAGCGAAACGGCCTCCCGCTTTTTGTATTACCGCGTCCCATGTAAGTACAAACGATGGGGGCTGGTGGGCGGTTTTCCTGTGAATACCAGGGGGTACGATGCCGGCAGAGATAACGTTCATGAACACCTAGTGACTTCCCATATTCCAGATAGGCTGAGAGCATGGCGAAACGATGTCCGATCTCATCTTCCGAGAGTCGAGTGTCGAGAAGAAATAATTGCCGTTCGAGCTGAGGCAAGCCACTTTTATCCGATAATATCTCGTTTCCGGGCAAATAGCGGGGACTTGGTAAAATCGGGCGGAAAGCCTCCATAGGAAGACTGCGCGAGGCGATTCCTTCGGCGTCAAGGATAAAATAACTATTGTCACCGGTAGCTATTCCACGTTTGATTTGGAAGAAATCCGCAAGAGTCGGAACAGCTCCATTGCTACGGATACCGGAATTTGGAAAGCGTGTCCACTTCGCCTCTTGTAAAAGATTCTTAACCGGTATTTGGCGTGTGATCTTCGCTTTTAAAAGCGTACCGCCGAACGAAAACATAACGGAATGATTTTTAGGCGGCACTGATTTTCGGAACCAAACAACAGCAGATGAAACTAGTGCATCGGCAAATTGTACATCGTTAGGGTCAAAACGGTGAATGTGTAGAAGCGTCACTTTATTAAGCAGGTATTGTTTTACGGCCTTCCCATAGTTCACGTCCATGAACTCACTGGGTATAAGCCACCCTGCAATACCATCATCAGCCATCCATGCGTGCGACAGTCCGAGAAAATGACAGTATAGTCCTGCTAATCCGCTAATTTTTATGCCACTCGCTTCCTTCGTTCTGGTCTGCAAGCGGAACTTATCTTTGCTCTCCAAATGGTGGTGCCGTACATAGGGCGGATTGCAAATGACGATATTGAAGCGTGGAGAGGGGGGGGCATGCGTGAAATCGGCGATCTTAATTGTAAGACCCGACTTTCTCCATAAATCTGAGGCAGGTTTGCCATAATGGAGGTCAATTTCGAATCCGAGGGCTTCTGCTATACATTGCCTCGGAAAGACACTAGTGAATGCCGAATAGAAAGCTCCCGTCCCAATCGCCGGGTCAAGAAATCGCAATTCCCCATTGACGGGTAAAATGGTCATTGCATATTGAAGAATATCAAGTGCTAGCGGTGTTGGTGTCGCAAATTGACCAAGACGGTTTCTCTCAGCCTGGATCTTCCCGGCGTCAAGCTTGATCTGAAGCTGTATGCGGTTTTGTTCTAAAATATCTATAGGTAGGCTCATAATCATATTCCAAAGAGAGCGAGGTCATCGATGCGGTGCTCCCAGACCCAATCAATGCCTTCGGCAGCTTCATAACCAAGGTATCCGCTGTCGAAGTAACCGCAGAGAAAGAGGTTGAACTGAACCTTTTTTCCGTAAGTTGAACGGAGTTGCGTCATTTTCACTGCCTCTTCTTTTCGGCGCTTGTTGGTATTCGTGAAATCGCCCGCCGATTTTGCTTCGAAAAAGATTGGAAAGTCACCTTTCTTTGATTTCTTTGGCATTACTATGACATCAACAGGAATATTCACGCCTCTTACACCACCTTCAAGTTTCACCGGGACGTTCATGCGGAAAGAGAAGGTACCGGGCGGCATTTCGTCAAAATGTGTTCCATTGTCACCGGGTAACATGTTGTAGCCTCTTGCTTCGAGCCACGACTTGATAGCCGAGAGTTGCCGTTTTTCCTGCGCGTTGCGGATAATCGGGTTTGCGACAGCCCCGCAAAGTCTGTCTGCAACGATTGTGGCGGCACGGTGAATTTCAGCCTCATGCGGTACTTCTTTACGCTCAAGCCAAACAAAGATATCCGGGTCTGCCATCTTCTTGATGATATTGGCAATTTTTGATAATCCTATATCGATGTCCGAAGAACTCATACGAGGTGGTAATTTTTTCTTAAGCTCGATGCTCTTCACAAGATTGGTCGAGACACTGGCAAGACCAATAAGGCGATCCACCGCGAGAGGAGGACAAGTCGACATGCGGAGAGTTGGGAGGATTTCTGGATGCTGCCGCATGATGACTGGCCGAATGTTGGTCATATTCTCAGTGGTATGAAGAGTGGCTTCCACATCCGCAGTTGTCTGAATCCGAGTCGTTCTAAAAGCCACCGGTGCAAATTTCATGAACCATTCATTGTACATATCCACCGACTTTGCAACGTCAGCCTTCCATCGGTTCGGTTTATCTAAATTGATTCCCATATTTCCTCATCAGTTATAGTGTTGCCCGCTAACGTAGGGCTGACAGGTGCGCATAATTTTTTCCGCGCATCCTTGTCCAGCCCAATGTTAGGCTTTCTTGAATCGAGAAATCCAGGTTCGGTTCTCATATAGCGTGGATTTGATGATTCTCTGGTCTGGGTTCTTGAACACCTCTTTGAGATACTCTTTTATGGTTAAATATACCTGCTTCGGCATTCTCTGGTTAATTGTAATTCGCCGGATTGCGCTAAGATCAATATCGATATCAAAGAAGCCGTCGGATGACGCCGCCATGTCTTTAGATTCGAAAATTATACGAAACTCCTGCTCACAACGGTATGGCTACCTTTTTGTGAAAGGCATTTTATTGATCGTGATTCCTTCTTCCCGCAAATTTCGAAGCTTTCGGTATTTCACAAGTCCAGCTTGGATGCCCTTAACCTTTTTTACCTGTGATAGGAGCGCTTCGCGGTCAAACTCTATACAGCAGCCACTTGAGCCTTTTGAATAGGATTCCCAATGGTGAATGGTTTCGTCACCTTCGGAAAAACAGATTGCGTAAAGATGTCGTAGCTTCTTCCTCCTCTTGTATTCGAGCATGACCTCCGCGTCATTCCTGTCTTCCCATTTATCTGGCGAGAGCAGAACAAGCTTTTTGCGTATAAGCAAGTCAATAAGCACAGGTAGCTTCGTGTAACGGCTGAGCTTTTTTCCGGTTTTCTTCGCACTCATTGGGCATTTCTCCTTCATTGCCTAACAAGTTATTCTATAGTTCTGCATATCTCCACACCTATCGTGATATACAGAAAAGTGATTCCATAGTTTCTGTTTAACGCCTATAAATTATAAAAGTTACGATTAAAGAGGCCTAAAGCCCGCTCGATTTCTGAGTTTATTGAATCTCATTCCCCGCGGAAACTCCCAACAGAAAAGCTTCTTCTGTCAGGAGGGGGATAGGCACAATTTGAGGTGGTGGCGTGTCATGGTTGCCCCTATTTCTTGCCATTCAGGGGCAGATAATAGGTCCCGTTTTCTTTTTCACCTTAACTGTAAAACCTCAAATCATTTCATAAATCCAGACACGTCCTCCCTCTCTTATTTCCTCAGTCCTTTTTACAAGGCGTTTCTTATGAAGGTTCAATAACCTCGTCCCGCTCGTATTGGCCTCAAGATTCATGTCTTGAGATAGATCTTTGGCAGTGATCCTGCCTTTCTTCATAACCAGGTTCAATGTTTGTTTCAGATAATTATTGAGACTCCCTAAAAGGATTTTTTTTCCATTCCTCAGTTCAACCATAGCAGCAAGACCCTTTCTCTCAAGCGCAACCTCAATATTCTCTTCCTGATTTTCATTGAGTCCTGTTAAAATAATATACCTGTTTCCGTATTCGCCACCTAATAGCCTTGAGACAAGCTTTGCCACTATCTCGTCGGCACATGAATAGTCAATGACCCCTATCTTTGAAAAATCAATGGCTATGACAGCCCCATCCTCCTCATTCCCAATATCCCGCTCTATACGGTCCCTTATCACCTGCCCCGACGGCCTCGTAACAAGATCACTTGAGCCATTCTTAAGTTCTTCCTTAAGAAGTTTATGAAGATCGTATTTCTGCATATTCTTCATTCAATATCCATATATCTTTTGGTATCTATCTTCTGTCCATTCCCATATTGATACATCGTAATAATCCGACTTGTTTATCTCTTCAGGTTCGTAGCCATGATCATGAGCTACTTCTTCGAAAGAAGTTTTTGCGTCATCAAATGAAATAAAATGCATAACTTCACCGGGTTTTCCTCCTTCAACCACAACAACCAAATACTTTGCCATAAATGATTGAGATGATAGGTACTGATTGAGCTCATACGGAGTCGGTTCTTCTCTTTTTCCACCTAAGTCAGTCATGTTTCGATTCCCTCACTCTGTCCTTATCTGAATATATCTAAATATTTCAATTGCTTGTTGAAGCTAGCCTTTTTTCGGCGATATTTAAGTATTCTATATTATTATCAATACCGACAAATTTTCGATTTTGCTTTTTGCATACAACACCTGTTGTTCCACTACCGCAGAATGGGTCAAAAACCAAGTCGCCAGTGTTACTAGATGCCAATATAGCTCTTTCAATGACTCCTTCCGGCTTTTGTGTCGGATGTTTGCCAAAAACTTTTTCAGAATTATTGGCTGATGGCATTTTCCAGATATCTCTCCATACAGATTTCATTGGTTCCCCATTTGAAATAGTTTTGAGCATATCATAATTAAAAGTATGTTTTGAATGTTTTGTTTTTGATGCCCAAATAAGATGCTCAGATGCATGAGTAAAATACTTTTGGGTTAAATTTGGAGGAGGGTCTTGCTTCTCCCACACAATATTGTTTAGTATTTTAAAACTTAATTCCTGTAAAGCAAATCCAACCGAGAATATATTATGAAATGTTCCACAGACCCAAATCGTACCATTTGGTTTTAAAATTCGCTTACTTTCTAACAACCATTTCTTATTAAAATCATGAATAGATTCAATATGACGTGATTTATCCCATTCTCCTTTATCTACAGATACTTTTTTCCCACTACTACATGTTATACCACCAGATGACAAAAAATAGGGCGGATCTGCAAAAATAAGATCAACGCAATTGTCTGGTATATGTGGCAGAAATGAAAACGTATCTAAGTTATATAATTTGATGTTATTCTCAATATCATAATAAAATGGTGAAATATTGCTTTCAGCAATTTTTAACTGTACATCAAAATCAAATATGTTTAAATCATTGTTAAAATAATACTTCATAAGATTTAATCACGACCACTGCTATAACCAGAGGGATAGCTTTGTGAGACCCGTAGCGCATGGCTATGTGGTTATTACTTATTTGCCTTTGATGATTTGGGCTATTAATCTTTTTACTTCGTTGTTTATCTGGTTTTTCCATTCCGGAGCGTCATAATTACTCAAAGCCCGGCATTCTGTAATCAGTTCTCTGATAGTATTTGGCGTCAGTCCATCAGTGCTAAAACCAGCTTTAAAGAGTCTGGAAAAATCATCAAGCCTGATGGGAATGATCTGAAGCGGGAGTTTACTATCATCCGGTTTGTACCAGTTACCGCTTTTAAACGTTTCGGCGGTGTTACTGTCTATGTTTAAGGCTATGAACAGTCCATATACTCGTTTATCTGTATTTTCGTGTTGCTCGGCTACTTCTGCAACGTGTCGACGTACCGGCTCACCTTCGGCAGCTTCCTGTCGGGATGATGAGGTTAATGTCACTTCAACAACCAGAACATAATCTTCGAATTCAAAGATAAGATCGGGACCTCTGCCTGGTGCCGGTGCGACCGGTAAGAAATCCTGGTCAATTTTAAATCGTCTGGCTTCCCAAGGTTTGTTTGTCAGTGAATTAATGGCTAAAAAAGCCCTCCAAAGAACCCACTCAAAGTAAGCTGGTGCTTCTCCGGCTGGTATGCTTATCACTTCATCCTTGAAAGAAATTTTCCTGCCCGGTTTTTCAAGGGCAAGCATGTAGCATAAGATTTCTTCCCAATTTATAATTTGTTTATTTGCAAATTCGTTTTCTTTTATCTGGCTCAATTGCCCTTCTATATCGTGGAGAATGTTTGATAGTTCTTGAGGGGTTTTATCTTCAAGTTTTGGGAGGGCAATTTCTTGACCGAATTCTTTTATATTATCAACTAATGATTTGATAACAGTTTGTGCTGTTTCTCTGTCATCGGTTGGTAATACGGCACCTGTCCATATTTCTTTTATGTATGTATTGTCATCATAGACTGTAAATTCATCCTCAAGGAGTTTTTCAACCAGGATGCGTTTTTCCTGTAAAAATGTTATCCCTCTGCCAGAAGATTGAAACAGACCTGTGGCTTTAAGATATCGAATGTTTAAGTCTGCGTAGTCTATAAGAGTTCTTGCCCTTGTTGTGTTACCGCCTGTTACTTTTAATCTCATTTCATTATCGAGTCTTTTTTTGTTGTCGCTCTTTTCTCTTTCTTCTCTATATTTGAGGATGATGTTTGTAATGTTTTCGTAACCGTTTGCGGGGATTGTTAATTGCAAAATTGCCATTTCCCAAAATTTTATAACTGGCTCGACTTCTTTGCTTTCGAGATTTATCAGGATTTCAAGTATATGGCGTAGAGGTGAAAATTGTTTGAAATTGTATCGGGTTTCAAATACAGATGGTATTCTGTATGCTACCAATGCTCTTAAAAAGCATTCTTGCTGTGCGGGTATTGTATTGGCATTGATAAGATTGGTTCCGTTTGGAGTCACTTCATATGGTATCCCCGAAAAATCAGGGTGTTCTTTGATGAATTCTTTATATTTTGGGTCTATTCCCTTTTGGTGTCCTCTTGTGAGATGTTGAATCACAAAACCTAATTGAGCAAGGGCACTTCTCCATTTTCTTCCTAAATCGCTAAATTCCTGTGAATAGTCCTGGTCAATTCGTTCAGCTTTTAAGATTTCTTTTTCATGAAGTAATCTTGCGAATCCACTTTCTCTGTCTTTTCCTACCAGATTGCCATGATATTCTGAATGCGCCAAAGCAATTATAGCGTCTCTTAAACGGTAAGGGGTTCTGACTGTTGTGTTTCCTATGTGCCAAGAATTTGCCATAATCAAAAACCTACAAATAGGTATTCTTGTACTTTGTTATTATTGTCGTTTATTTTGTGTCCATGGTTTCCTGCGCTGTATCGATGGTCTATCGAAACAACTTCGACCTGGCTTTTATATTTTGCCATGAGGTTTGTTAGTTCTTCCTGATTCGGTAAGGAATTCGATGAATAGGAAACGATTAGAATACTGTCATTAAATTTCCGAAACAGTTTGTCAAATGCGTCATGTGCTCCTGTCCTCGAATTAAAGGGGGTGGGATAGCTTTTAAATTTTCGGGTTTTTGTATGCCATTGCATTTCCACACCTTCCCAGTTACACGCCAATCCTTCAACAAAATGATACCGCCTGACATATTCATTATCGGAATATGGGCTATAATAAGGCGGATCAATATAGACTAAATCCGGTTTTAGCCGTATGGTCATGGCGTCTCCACGCCTGGCATTATTTTTTTTGCTGTTATCGAAAACAGCCTGATTTATACATTTAACGGCTTTTAAAAATTGTTCTTTTAGAGATAACCTGAGGTCTTTACGCCCATCGTCATACCTATATCCTGTATAGGTAAAGATGCCCCTGGGACGTTTTTTTAGGCAGGCACGTATAAGTGCGGATGTGGCTATTGACCTTTTGGTTTTATTTCTCAGCCTTTTTATGTTTGCTCGGATTTGGTCAATAAATGCGTTTTCTTCATCAATAAAATAGAGTCCTTGAAAAGTCTGGCTTACAAAATTATCTGTTTTTGCAGATGGAGATAACAGAAGTTCGATTTCGCCTTTGTCAAGCGTTTCGGTGTTATTGGCTATCGTGGCTTCGGCAAATGTGGCACACATAGCCATATAATCGTTGCTTACAACCTGTTTGTTGAACGATTTGAACATATATCCAACAACACCGCTTCCGCTAAATATGTCAAGTACGGTTTCAAATTCAAATTGTGATGCTACGTTCCATATATGCTCTAAAAGGGATTGCTTGCTCCCCATAAAACGTGTAGAAGGATACCTTTTTACCTGCTTTGGTAATTTAGGTGGAACTGAGCTTATGAGAAAATACCGACGCGGAGGAATATAGATTACAACATCCTCCCCTTTACGTTTATTGCCTTTATTATTTATATTCCTGCGAGTTTGGATAACTTCGATTTCAAAACCGTTGTACAGATCATAAACCATCGGATGGTTAGAATTCGTCAATAAAACGTAACATCCAAGTTCATGCAGTCGTTTTACTTCCTCTGCAAGTTCAACGTGATCTTCCTCATAGAATTGCTCTTTGGTATAGCGTTTAAAATCAGAGTATTCGGAAATAGGCAGGTAAGGCGGATCGAGATAAATATAATCCCCCGGTTGCGCATGGTCTCGTAGAACATCTTTATAATCCCCCTGTATGATGGTAGCATTTTTTAGGGCCTCGGATGCGCTTTTTAAGCCGTCAGGGTCACATATGCAGGGATTTTTATAATATCCGTACGGCACGTTAAAAATACCTTTTCGATTTACACGGTAAAGACCGTTAAAACAGAGGCGATTTAGATATATGGTTCTTGCAGCGGCTTCAAACGGAGGGAGTTTTTTAAAATCCAATTGCCGGATATTATAATATTCTTTTTTATCTATCCTAAATTCATAAAGTTTTTTTATGAGACTATCAACATTTTTCGAGATTATACGATAGAGATTTATAAGCTCCGGATTGGATTCTGAAATAATGGCGTTATCAGGCTGTAATGCAAAAAATAAGGCTCCGCCGCCAAAGAATGGTTCTATGTATTTGTTAAAATTTTTGGGGGTTTTAGGCAAGAGTATGGCTAATAATTGTTGTTTTCCCCCTGCCCATTTCAGAATCGGGCGGGCCGATGGAAGAATCGAGACTTTTGATTTTAATTCCATAGTGATCTATATCTTTATATTTTGTTTCAGCAATTTCCGGTTAGGAAATTGCTTGATTCAACTGATTCAATTGAATCATATGAAAAATATCTTGTCAAGAAAAAAATGGAGAAAATTTGAGATTAAATTTCTGGCAGGAGGATGTTGATTTGGGCACCGGGGAAAGATGTTAAATGAGATTCTCTTTTTTTCCCCCATGCCCATTCAGGGATTATGGAAAATTTTGCGGTTCCTGATCGAATGGAGAGTTTCCCGTTCCATTGATTGACAAATCGCCTGACAGCAGCCAATCCATGCCCCCTTCCTTCATCTTCATATCGTGATGCGCCATGAAGAAGGGCTTTTTCTATGGAATGGAGATCGCTTTTTAATGAAAACCGTCCTGACAGGGATTTTCTGAAGCCTATTCCCGTGTCCATAACAGCGATCTTGACTACATTTTTTCCCATATTCTGAAAATGGTATTTCTGTATCCCTACAAATCCTTTGGTTTCACTATGTTCAATGATATTCTGGCATACCTCTGACAGGGATGTTAGGAAGCCGTTTATTGCCCTTTCGTCATACTGGAGGTGCCTTGTGAGTATCGCATTGGCCCGGTCTTTCACTTTTCCCACTATAAAATGAATGTCATTTGATTTCTCTATCGGCGTAATCTCTAACAAAACATCAGAATCAGGACTTCTTAGGTATTTCTCTGATAACTGTGGCTTGAAAGGCTCAATCCTGAAACATGTATGAGCAAACGTAAAAAATTCCATTCTGTCTAAGTACTTAAGCACCTCTTCAGATTCAGGGAGATAAAGGACTTTTCGATTAGCGTCTGACTCAAAAACGCTGCCCATTTCCAGGAGTCCGACCATCCCATAAGGGTCTATAAAGCTCACCTCCTGGAGTTCAATAGATGATGATTTATTAAAAAATCGCAGAACTTGTTCAAAAGTCTCTTCGGTTATTTGAGGCACCATTTCCAATATGTTTCAGTTTTTCCTTTCCCGGAGGGTATAGGAGGCTGTCCGAGAATAGACTTCTACTACGATCGGCTGCAAATTCTGATGGCTGTGTTGTCAAGCCCAAAACGTCCTCGACGTAGGCTACTGCTACGCCTACGGCCGTTTTGGCCTTGTCGCTCCCGCTCAAAGTCCGGGATCTTCGACTTGCACTCAAAACTTTCGCTTGATCTCGATACGAAACCATTCTCGGACAGCCTCCCAGTTTTCATGAAATGCCATATTTCTTACCATTCAACGGCAGATAATAGGAATCGTTTTCCTCTTCTATATATTCGGCTAACTGGTAATACGCGGCCCGGTTAAAACGGGCGGGAAAAGCGAGGTTCTTAACGCTGCAATACAGGACATTATCCTTTCCCACATAAATGGTGTCCGCTGCAAGTTCTTCTTCTGTATCATCGCTCAGGGATAAAATAAATCGATCGTTTCCAGGCTGCTCCCCTTCCTTAAAAAGGACGCTTCGCACCACAAAAGCAGTATCCTCCACTTCCACGTAACAGCGTTGGCCCTGCCATTCGATCACGTATCGACCATGTGAATCGAGTTCCATGTTATTGTAAAAAAGCCTGATAAATTCCCTGTGAATCATCTCGGCCCCCCTGTGATACCAATGCCCTTCTTTGTCAATGTAGATCAGGCAGGGGGGTATGTCATTTTGTGTCATCATCCTGGCCGCTTCTTTCTCTTTGTTTTGTGTGAAGGTCATTTAAAGGTGAACGAACACATATGGTCTTGTACATCTCTATCTTGGCCAGTTCGTCCATAATACACGATACATCAGAAAGTTATTGGTTCGGCTATCTCTTAGACAGGATAAGAGGATTCGCATTTAACGTCTTAATCTTATTTGATACGAGCCTCATGAAATCAGAAAGGAAAGTGGTTTTAATCCAGTTTCTCTGATCCGCATCCAGCAGCTTTCCGGTATCACGGAGTATTTTTTTTGGATCAGCAGATTCAACCCTGTTCAAAATAGCCTTATAGAAAATTAGCAAGTCACCAAATGATTTCTTTATCATTGCGTTCTTCAAGGGGTAGGCGTTGTTCAAAATGAACCAGGCATCAAAGATATCTCTACCAGCCCGCCTTTCAATAAAGGTGAGCAGCTTTTCAGTCATTAAAAATGAGGGCTCGAGTGTAAGAACCGATACTCCTCGGAGGGACACGATTGTCGTTTCCAATTCCTTCTCTCTGGTTGAGATTTCTATCTTTACGTGAAAATTCCTGTCAGGTCCCATGAATCTCAGCTCAAAAAGAACGGTATAGTACTTAACGGCCTCATCGCTAATTTCCCACTTCTTCTTTCTTAATACCTTTTCTATGGTTTTAAAAAGATCATGTGCTGAAGAGCCGGGAAGAGAATCATAATCAATATCTTCAGAGTAACGGGGCAAACCGTAAAGCAGCTTCAGCGCTGTCCCTCCCTTAAAAACAATTTGAGATCCTGCTTCAGACCTGGCAAGGGCCTGAACCACTTCAATAATTGTATTTTCCCTGTACTGGTTAAAAAAATCCTGGCTACCTGGCTTCATAACTATGTTCCCTGAAAGATTTAGTCATATTTTTTACAGTTTTGGAATAGGGGCGGGAGTAATACTTGAGAAGATCCTCGTCAAGTTTGTCCATGTCCACATCTTCCGGCAGGAGCTCCACCAAACCCTTGCTTTTCATATACAGCGTGTCCAAAAATGCCTTTTCCGGTTCCGAAATAAAAAAATCCTCCTTCTTGATCTGCCCGAAACGAAATAGCGAGGGGACCATGCGCCGATAAACAAACTCGGTATCACCCACCCTGCATTTATAAGAACCCAGGCCTACGGAGAAAATTATCTGGGGAACCTGGACGATAATTCCCCAGTAATTAAGGGCGGTCTCAATTGAGATTACGGAAGGTTGGTAAAGGGCATTTGCCAGTGAAAAAATCGAGTGTTTTCGACCAACAATGGAATATAGATCACGACGCAAGCGGACAAGAATACCTCTCTCAACAAGCCTGGAGGCAGTTGTCCTGGCACTTTCTCTGCTTATACCAAAAATAGCCTGGAGAGATGAAAGCGTAAAAAAGGGGCTATCAGTGTTGAGGAGCCTGGCGATATTGCTTTTGGGCATTGTCTGACACGATCATTTTTCATAAACAGTTTTGTTTATTATTTTATAACCTCCTTTAAGCCATTTGTCAAATAAAAGAATTACCTAAATAAAAAGGGATCCTCTCCAAATTGGTTGGTGATTCTGAGAGGATTCAAGGATTCCAGTGATCCTCCACAGAACAGGCGGATAAAAATGCTCAAAAACTATAAAGAAATGATGGTTTGGCGAAAGTCTTATCGGCTATATCTCGGCATTTACAAGATAACAAAAGAATATCCCCAAAGTGAAAGATATGGTCTGATATCCCAAATGAGAAGGGCGGCCCTGTCTATCCCATCTAACATTGCGTAAGGATATGGGAGAAAAACCATAAATGATTATTCAATAATCGGGGTTTTCCCCAATGTTTTCGTTGCCTTGTCAAGTGCCTGCCAGATTCGCTCGATCCAATCAAGATGTTCCGGCTTCATCAGGCAACTCCTGAGACATGTCACATCTTGCTGATCCCATTCTATATCACTCCATTGATGCTTTAGCAGAGAGGCTGAAAAACTGGCGATGGCAAAATGAAGGCCTTGTGCGGCAGATTCCTCAAAGATGGCCTTTGAGAGGGATGATATTTCGCTGGCACGTTTGGCTTTTGGTGCCCATACAACGATATCAAGCTCCGGGGCCATGGCAGCCATAAACCGGGGGTCATCCTGAATCATTTCATGCAGCCTGATCGCGGCCTTTCTTGACTTGCCCAGATCATTGGCAAACTGGCCTTTTGGAACAAGCGGAAGTAAGCGCTGGGTTGCCCAGAGGGCGACAGCCGATGCCCCCGGTCTTGAGCATTCCAGGCTGATTTCACCTAAGTGGAGTTCTTTGGAACTGAAGTAGGTATAGGGAGAGTCATGCTTATAGAATCTACCAACAGCGGGATCTTTAAAAAGCACACATCCGCAACCATATGGTTGAAGCCCGTGTTTATGGGGATCCACAACAATGGAATCCACCTCATGAATGCACTCAAAAGCGGAGAGCGTTTCCGGATCAAGGTTATCCACCAGCTTAAAAAATCCACCATACGCGGCATCAGCATGAATACGAAAATCGTATTGGGACCGAAGCTTGAGGATCTCAGGCAGAGGATCCACTGAACCTGTTGCGGTGGTCCCCATTGTGACCACGACAGTGCCGACGTCGCCGTTGTCAAGCCTTGCCTTGAGGGCAACCGGATCCATACGCGCCCGGCTATCGCACGGAACCGATTCAAATTCAAGTCCTAAAACCCCGCAGATACGTTCGTGTGTATAGTGTGCCTGCTTAGAGGCAACTACTTTCTTTCTTGAAGTGAGGTTTCCTGCTATCCAGAGCGCCTCCAGGTTGGCCATTGTGCCGCCACTGCAAAGATGCCCCATATGGGTTTCCCAGCCGAACATGCCGGCAATTTCAGCGACCGCCTCTTTTTCCATAACAGAGCTTGCGCGGCCACCATCAAGGGCATGATTATTTGGGTTTATCCACAGCGCCAAAGCATAAGCCAGTCGCGCAATAGGATGGGGAGGTTTCAACATCTGCCCGCAGTACATGGGATGAGGGTAAGGATAATTATCCTGCATGCGGTCTGCCACTTCAACCATTACCCTTTGAAGTGCCTCCAGATCTACTGATGGGCTGTACTCCGGGAGGTCTGAAAAACCCTCCTCCAGTCGTTCAAGTGCGTCGTGCAACACGTTCAGGCTTTGTATTTCTATTATCATTTAAATCCTCTTATGAACCCGGATTTCGAAATTGTCTCATAGTGTCATTACTTCGGGTTCATTAATCCTTTTGCTAATTTCCTCCGGGTCTCCAAAAAAGATACAGTGTGCCAGGCAGACATTGTCGGCACACGCCGGCAAAAGTCCCTTATCCACACGGTGATGGCAGAGGTTGCATTTCTGTGCAATACCCTTATCCGGATCAAAGGCGATGGCATCGTAAGGACAGGCCTCTATACACAATTCACAGCCGGTACACTGCTCATAATCCATTACAACAATACCGTCTTCCCTTTTGGTAATTGCCTCTTCCGTGCATGCATCCGCACATGGGGGATCATCACAGTGTTGGCAGACATTCACCTGAAAAACAAAATCCGGCTTGCCGTCAACCATCTTCGGGCCATCTTCCGACACATAGATCAATTTGATGCCGTCCGCGGCCCCGTTCTCCTGTTTACAGGCCACTTCGCAGGTCTTGCACCCCCAGCAGGATTCGTGATCTATGACCAGCGCATACTGTTTCATGAGCAGCCTCCTATTTCTTTTCAGGGGATATCTTACACAGAAGTGTCCTGACGTGAGTGGCCCCCATTGCCGGGTCGCACGATTCATAGGCGTTATCCGTCAGGATATTGATGTTTGATTCATCCCAGCCGTGCCCGGGATCTTTTTTTTCAGGAAACCACCAGGCATGCTCGGCCGAAACAATCCCTGGGTCCATGCCCGCGAACAATTTAGCCCTTTGCCTGACCATGCCGCGGGGTGATTCGATAATAACCCAATCGCCCTCTTCTATCGCTTCCTTCTTTGCGGTTTCGGGATGGATCTCGACAACAGGATCCCTGTGAAGCTCTCTCAGCCAGGGCACCTGGCGATTTTCCGTATGGAAAAAACCGGGCAGTCTCCTTCCGGTGATAAGGATATAAGGATAATCTTTGTATAATTCAGGGGTACTCACAGGACTTTCCGGCGCTTCACGGTACTGGGGAAGGGGATCATAGCCCCATTTTTCAAGCAGTGTCGAATAAAGTTCAAATTTTCTGGTAGGGGTGGAAAATCCTTTCTCTTTATATTTTTGATATTTGACTTCTCCCCTGATGAAATCCATTTTCTTGAAGTCCTGCCATGTAATCCCCATAGGTTCCAGTATGTAATCAAGGGCCTGCTCAAAATTGTCCCACCAGTATTCTCCCTGTCCCACCCTGTGGGCGAGGTCATTGAGCATCTCATGATCTGACCGGCACTCCCCTACGGAAATAACCTTTCGCCTGGGCAGTATATAGCCGTGCCGCTTCCAGAAATCGCCGATGTAATCCATCTCCAGCCATGTGGCGGCAGGCAGAACAATATCTGCGAGCTCTGCCGTTGGCGTCAAGAAGAAGTCGGAGACAGCCATGAATTCCACCTTTTCAAGGGCGCGGTAAACCTCTTTTGCATTTGCGCGGGTCATTACAGGGTTCGTGCTTATCAGGAACAGCATCTTCACCGGATAGGGCTTTTCCTCAAGAATCGCGTCCCACACACACTTGGGATTGATGATGGCGAAATTTCCGGCCAAACGGAAACGCTCCCCACCCAACCGCTTTTTCGCCTGTGCTTTCGGGAGCATTTTATGGGCACCGAATTGACCAACATTTCTTATTTTCGGGGCACTAAACAACATCTGCCCTCCGGGAACATCAATGTTTCCAGTTATACCCATAAGGGCCATGAGTGCCCGGTTATTATCCGCGCAATTGATCTGCTGTTCAATGGCAACGCCCCACTGGATGGCCGCAGGTTTGGTGGTTGCGAAGAGTCGCGCCGCCTCCTGGATTTTCTCCGCAGGGACCCACGTTATCTTTTCTACTTTGTCTAACGGATACTCGTTGACACGTTCAACAAAAGGCCCCCATCCATGGACATGCTTTTCCACAAACTCCCTGTCATATAGTTCTTCATTAACGATCACGTTTAGCATTCCGAGGGCTAATGCCGTATCTGTCCCGGGTCGAAGCTGAAGCCAGACATCAGAACGGGCAGCAATTCGCGTAAGTCTCGGGTCAACCGCAATAAGTTTTGCCCCTTTGTCCAGGCTCACGGAAAACGGTTCACCCTTATAACAGTCAGGGTTGCTTATGACGAGGTTGTTTCCCCATACCATGATGCACTTTGGATTTTTTTCGTAATCAACGATTGGGTTTGTTCCGCAGGTTAAAATGCTTGTGGCAATCCGGGGACCGTAGCAGAAATGGCCCGCCGTAAGGACATTGGGGGTGCCTAATAGATTGGCAAAACGGTAAATGACCGCCTCGTTCTCCCTTCCTGTTCCATAACCAGGTACGATTGATTCCGCACCGAACTCTTCTTTGTAATGCAATATCCGTTCTGCAATATTATCCAGTGCCTCGTCCCACGAGATGCGCTCCCATTTTCCACTGGCCTTTGGCCCGATTCTTCGGACAGGATAAGTCAAGCGATCCGGATGGTAGGCCAATTGAGACGATGCAATACCTTTACTGCAAAGTGTCCCATGATTTATGGGGCAATCAGGATCACCGGTAATCTTTGCAACTTTGCCGTCTTTGACATAGACCAGAACACCGCAGCCGCCATGGCACATCCTGCAATGGCTTTTAACCACAAAATCATACCCGTAAACTTCCATCTCGCGAGTGACGTTTGAATAAGCGAATTCAGGCATACAGACCAACCCCTTCAGTTTTATTATCTATAATACGGTTCCTTACTCTACAAAAGCAGAGAAGATCTTTCCACTATTTTTTTTTATTCAAAGTGGCTTCTTTTTCTGGGAAAGCTTTGGAAAGTGCTGCCAGAACCCGCTTGACAACACAGGTCGGTTGGCTTAACAATAAATATTTATTCGTATTCAGCAAGGTTTCGATTATTCAAAAGTTTTTCTGGGAGGATATTAATATGGCGGATGCGGAAGGGATTCTGGAGGCCAGGGATGTAAATGAGGTACCGGTGAGAGATACCGGCAGTCATAGGACATGGCTAAAAGGGTCGGACAATCTTGACTGGGGCATGAAGAACCGGCTGTCACGATTAATCAAGCCGGACGGGCACTGCCAGTTTCTGCCTGTTGATCACGGGTATTTCCAGGGGCCCACTCGCTGTCTTGAAAGACCCGGGGATACGATTCGGGACCTTCTTCCTTTTGCGGACGGCCTGTTTGTGACACGTGGTGTTCTAAGGTCAGCAGTGGACCCGGCTATCAAGACTCCCATTATTTTGAGGGTCTCCGGGGGCACCAGCGTGGTGGGGAAAGACCTGGCAAATGAAGTGATTACCACATCTGTTGAAGAAATGGTTCGTCTTAACGTGGCGGCGGTTGGGATTTCTATCTTTGTGGGGAGTGATTACGAGAAGGAGTCTCTTCAGAACCTGGCCCTTTTAGTGGATGATTGTGAGGATTACGGCATCCCGGTCATGGCGGTGACGGCCGTGGGAAAGGAGCTTGATAAAAGGACGTCCCGGTTCCTGGCCCTGTCCTGCCGCATTGCCGCGGAATTAGGGGCAAAAATCGTAAAGACATATTATTGCGATGAATTTGAGAAAGTGACGAACGGGTGTCCGGTGCCTGTGGTGATTGCGGGTGGTCCCAAGTGCGAGACCGAACTGGAAGTCTTTGAGTTCGTTTACGACGGCATGCAGAAAGGCGCCATTGGCGTGAACTTAGGGAGAAATGTCTGGCAGAACCCGCATCCTGTTGCCGTGATGAGGGCACTCAATGGTGTTATTCACGACGGTCTGACGCCCAAACAGGCATTTGAGCTGTTTAATACCCTAAAAAGTAAGTGAAATAGTTGAGTAGTTGAGTAGTCAAATAGATGAGGCATGAACATCAGTTACAAAATGACAGATAAAACCATGCAGGTATTAATGTACTATAGTAATCAGGATATTCGTGTTGAGGAAATGCCTGTGCCTGAAATAGGCGCGGGCGAATTGCTCATGAAGGTTGTTGCCAGCGGCATATGCGGCAGCGACGTGATGGAGTGGTACAGGCGCGATAAGGTGCCCTTAGTATTAGGACATGAGGTGGCAGGAGAGGTGCTTGAGGTCGGGGAAGGGGTGGAAAGATTCAAACCGGGAGACAGGGTGGCTGCGACCCACCATGTTCCCTGTAATACCTGCCATTATTGCCTGAACGGGCACCATACCATGTGCGAAACCCTTTTGAAGGGCACCCATTTTCACCCTGGCGGTTTTGCGGAATATCTCAGGGTTCCTGCCATAAACGTGGATCGCGGGGTCTTTCACATTCCAGAGGGTGTATCCTATGAGGATGCCTCCTTCATGGAACCCCTTGCCTGCGTCTTGAGGGGCCAGAGAAACGCTGGATTGAAACCCGGTCAGTCAGTACTGGTCTTAGGGAGCGGCATATCCGGCCTGCTCCATATCGGTCTGGCCCGCGCCACGGGAGCAGGTCTGGTTGTGGCCGCGGATACGATACCTTTCCGGCTCAAAATGGCGGAAGAGATGGGGGCGCATCTTGCCCTGAAAGCAGATGAGGAGTTGCTGAATTCCCTCAGGGAAGCCAATGATGGCCGCTTAGCCGATCTTGTCATTATCTGTTTTGACGGGTTTATTCCGTTAGCGCTCAGTGCCGTTGAAAGGGGCGGAACAGTTCTTTTTTTTGCCGGTGCGTCAGAAGGGGCGATGATTCCGGTCACAATTAATGACCTTTTCTGGAGAACCGAAATAACACTTACAAGCACATATGCGGGGGCCCCCTGTGACTGCGGAACTGCACTAAAATTGATCAAGGCGGGGGCTGTCGCGGTTGGGAAAACTGTTACCCACAGGATGGCCATGGGAGAAGCAGCCAAAGGTTTTCAGGCGGTTTGTTCTCCCGTCGAATATGAGTGTGTTAAAGTTATAGTGGAACCGCATGGGATTGAAGATTGAAGATTGAAGATTGTGGGTGGAAATGAATCGGGATTGAAGATTGAAGATTGACGATTGAAGATTGAAGATTGTGGGT
>JAUWMR010000012.1 GCA_030613055.1 Desulfobacteraceae bacterium | reverse complement strand
ACGCTACGACTTCATCCCCGCGATCCTTTTGGGCGGATTGTGAGGCTTGAACGTCGTCAAAAAAAACAGTCTGTTCCTGCTGCGGTACAACCGTCCTGGGATTTCGAGATCGCAAAACCCATATGGTACGAGACTTGGATGCTGGGGACGCCAACATATATCTTGAGTTCGAGTACCGCCGGGTTGCCTGCCCAGAGTGTAAAGCTGTGAAGCGCGAGACCCTCACATGGCTGGCTAAGTCTGGCCGATTTACGCAACGCTTCGAAGATCGTATCGGGCAGATGTGTCGCGAAATGACTATTAAGCGCGTAGCAGATCTGAATCAGCTCAGCTGGGACCAGGTACGACGCATGGAGAAAAGCTACATGCACAGAATCCTGAAACAGCATCCTCCGTCACAACAACTGCGAGCAATTGGTATCGATGAAATATCAATTCGTAAAGGGCACACATATGCCATAGTTGTTGCCGACCTTGATCGGCACCGACCAATCTGGCTTGGAGGCCAAGGACGTAAAGAACAGGACTTGCAATTGTTCTATAATTCCATGGGTCCTGAGCGCTGCAATACGGTCCAGTTGGCGGTTATGGACATGTGGAAACCATTCCGCAAAGCAACTTTGAAACATGCTCCCAATGCACAGATTGTTTTCGACAAGTTTCACATCATGCGCCACTTGGGCAATGCGCTTGATCAAGTCAGACGCAGTGAATACAAACGTGTCAGTGAGAAAGATCGTAGTTTCATTAAAGGGCAGCGTTATACTCTGCTGTCCCACAAAGCCAATTTAGACCTCCAAGGACGTAGGGCCTTGCGGATATTACTAAAAGTAAACAAACGGCTTAATAAAGCCTATCTACTGAAAGAGTCTTTCGGACAATTATGGGATTATAAAAATCCTACCTGGGCCCGAAAATTCTTTGACAACTGGAAATCACAATTACGCTGGCAACGGCTAAAACCATTTGAAATATTTGCTGCGATGATTGAACGCCATTGGGATGGAATCATTAGTTACTGCCATCCAGATAATAAAATCTCTCTTGGATTCATGGAAGGCTTAAACAACAAGATCCGTGTCATCCAGCGAAGAGCATACGGCATCAAAGATCAAGAATATCTGATGCTCAAAGTCATAACGTCATTTATCAAAACACCTTAAAACGGTTAACATTTATGCACACGAAACCCAGAAGACCCCTTTTATTTAGGGCGGATCGTATATTTGTTCACCATGTATATCCCTTCTCTTATGTTTATGTCTTTTCAGCAACTATACCCGAAATAGCCTTTCGACTCTTAAAAATTCCTTCACGATAACGAAGGCATCTGAAATCACTAAATAGATCAAGAAGCTCATTGTGCTTAAGAAGATGGTCCGGGTTTTTTGGCTTACCAAACTGGGCCTGATCAACGATAAAGGTCTCATATACCACCATACCACCTCTACGAAGTCCTTCTTTAATCTGCGGAAAAAGGGGGCGATATAGGTAATTGAAACAGATAATGACTTCATATGAATCTTTCTCAATGCGATAGCTATCCTCCAGGTCAGTGACCAGGGCTTTGAGATTTACACCGAAGTTATGCGCTAATTCCAGGGCCCTGTTTACTGATTCGGCTGAGATGTCAACTCCTTCGACGTCAAATCCTCTCTTTGCCATATAAACTGCGTTCCGGCCATTACCCATAGCAACATCGAGAGCCTTCCCTTTAGGCAAGAGATCTGTGTTTTCAACAAGAAATTGGGCTGGCTCGTGACTGCTTTCGTGAATGTCAGCCATTGAAATTAAATCCCATAGAAATAAGCTGACCCTTTATTTTAGGGACATCCAACTTTGCAGAAATCGCTTTAGTGATTTTATTGAAGTCTTTTGTATTTCCAAGCATGATACAGCCGATGATTTGGTTGTTTTCAATGACGATTTTTTTATAGACTTTTTCATCCGTTATTATCCTGGACTCCAATTCATTTTCTGCATCGATATTGCCGGCAGAAGCTAAATCAACTCCCACTACTTTCAGTGTATTGGCCATGGTGGTTCCCTCATAGATCATATCTCCTCCGCCCATGTTGGTCCCGGCAATTTTTCCCTGCTCCATGGCAGCTGGCCATATACCATAGGGCATCCCTCTGAATTCAGCTACATCACCAGCCGCATATATATCGGGTTGGTTTGTCTGAAGGCGTTCATCCACCTTGATGCCTTTGTCATGGTCCAGACCTAAAGGTTCAGCCAGTTCAATGTTGGGGCGAACCCCTGCTGAGATGATAACCATCTCAGCGGGCAGAGTCTCTCCTCCTTCTAACAGCACGCTGTTTACGTAATCATCTCCCTTGATCTTCTGTGTCTTGGCGCCGAGCCTGAAGGAAAAGCCCATCCCTTCCATTATTTCCTGAAGTCTTTTTGCACCGTCCACATCCAGTTGCCTCGGCAAAAGCCTTGGAAAAAATTCTATTACCTGAACCTTTTTCCCAAGTTTCTGGAGGGCGTTTCCTGCCTCAAGGCCAAGTAAGCCGCCGCCGATAAGGACAATGTCTTCAGTCTCCCTGGCATAGGCCGAAATGTTACGAGCGTCCTTGATCGTGCGTAGGGCAAAAACACCTCTTTTTTCAGAGCCCTTTATGGGCGGAATAAACGAATGGCTCCCTGTGGCAATTAAAAGACGATCATAAGAGAGGCGCTTCTTATTTTCAGTAATTATGACTTTTTCACGTAGCTCTGCCCTTCCTATTCGCGTCATGAGTTCGAGATCGATATTTTTATCCCTATACCACTGTTCTCCTTTGGCGATTAAACCCTGCTCAGTTATATCGCCGGATATATATTCGTTTAACCTGACCCTGTAATAAAAGGGGAAGTCCTCGTCGGTCACTATCGTAATATTGCCTTCTTTATCGAGCTTGCGGATATTTTCTGCAGCTGTTGTCCCCGCAACCCCATTTCCAATAATCATATAATTAGGCATACCCCAACCTCCATTTCGAGAAATGTCTTTGCCAGGTTTCCATATGATCAGCCCTGGCGAATTTGGTAAGGATTTTTCACAAAAATTGCCTTCAGTTCGGCCTGTACCTGCATAGCTTGTTCAGGCCTGTATTCTATCTGTTCGGCTTTTGGCATGTTCATCTACTTAACTTCGTTTTATAGATTTTTATTAAAGCAACTTCTCTGGAAGCCTCCTCTCCGGGACATATTCATGAGGTGCCTTCTCCTCGTTCCACTCCTTTGAAACATAGAAATTACAATAACAGCTCCCATACTCCCTGATATCGGCTTCCCTGTATACGCACGGGCAGAGGATATCCTGATCCTTTTTGCGATCTCCTGTTGCTAATCTGCACGGACAGGACATGTAGCCATAACGTTTTTTATTTACAAGGAGGGCCTCAAGGAGTTCAAAGACCCTCTCTTTGTCCTTATTAAAATAGTAACCTTTCGGTTCTTGAACCTTTTTCAATGTCTCGCGTAGTTTTTCTATTTCATTCATAACCCAAGAGCCTCCCTTATCTCATCCTCTTTGTATCCTACGATAACCTTGTCTCCAATGATAATTGTAGGAAAGGAGCAATCCGGGTTCCATTTTTTCACCTCCTCAAGAATTGCGGCCCTCTCCTCACCTTCAAGCAGGTCAACGTCTTCAAACTCGAATTTTATGTTGCATTTGTCCAGAAACCTTTTTGTGGCCTTACAATGACTGCAGGTACTGAGAGTATATATTTTTACTGGATTTCCCATCCCATCCTCCTCTTTTTTAATAGGCTACATCACATCCTTGTTACTCTCTTCTATGGCCCTGTCAATTTCCGCCTTTAATTGAGGGGGCAGACCAGGGATATCGACACTCAGGAAACCACGAACAATAGTCGAGGTGGCTTCATCTTCGCTGAGACCACGGGACATCAGGTAGGCAATCTCCTCCTGTGCGATCTTGCCTACTGCCGCTTCATGAGACATCTCTACACCATCGACACGTCCCTCCAATTCAGGTATGGCGTGGATAAGCCCGCCATTGAGAAGAAGGCCGCGGCACTCCAGATGGGCCTTGATATCCGGCACTTCCCCGATCAGATGTCCCCTGGCAATTATCTTTCCGCCGTTGCTGATGGCTCGAGCCACAATTTCAGCCCGGTTGCCCGGGTGTTTCAGAAATATCCTGCCGCCCAGGTCATATTCGGAACCCGGACTTCCTACAATAATACTGTAAAACCGGGCCACGGCATCTTTACCCACCAAATGGGTTGTTGGATACATCTGTAAGGAACGGACAGGTTTCATACATATGTAGTTGTTCAGAAAAAGGCCCCCCTCTTCTACCTGTGCCACGGAGCGCGGGCGCACCATCATCTCCTCTGCCCAATTATGAATCATTGTAAAGGTCAGTTTGGCATTTTTCTTAACATAAAATTCCGAAATCCCAACATGGACACCTCTTTTCAAATGGGGTGATGTGGCACAGCCCGTGATGATATGAAGCTCTGAATCTTCTTCGGCAATTATTATGTTGTGAACATTCTGTTGCAATCCGTCCTTATCTAAATAAAGGCAGGCCTGGATGGGATAGATGGATTTACTTCCAGGAAGGGCCCGGATAACATAACCGTCATGCAATCCAAGTTCTGCCGCAGCGGTATATTTGTCTGTATCCACGGCCGCCAGCTTCCAGTAATAATCCCTTATCCAGTCATACTGCTCCAAGGCCTTCCGGATGGGGATGACTTCAATGCCCTCCTGCTGGGTGTGGCAATGAATGACTTCTGTGTCTTTCTGAAAATAGGTGCCCCCTCGATCCTTCTTGGTGACATCCAGACCCGCCATGATAAGCCGCTTCTGTTCATCTTCCGGCATTGAGCAAAGATCTTCATCTGCCATATAAGAATGGGATACAGGCGCATCATCAAATTCATCAAGATTAATATCCGGCCCGATTGCTCCCGTTTTGTCTATTGCCTTATTCGCTTTTTCTCTTAATTGGTCTCTGTTATACATCGCAAACACTCCTTATAGCCGGATTCGCCTATGCAGGTTAATATTTCGCGGGGGTTACTTACACAACTTAACATCCCGTCATACAGAACCTGTCCCTTGTCAGCAGACACATAGTCAAGAATAAATCCAGTATGGGTAATGATGAGTCCCATTTTTTTTCGTTCTAACTTCGTCTTCATTATAGTTTTTGTTACAACGGCGGAAAGGTCTTTCTGTAACAAAGAGGCAATAGTCTTGCCTACAAGAGAAATATTTTCCATATCAACCCCTGATTCAGGCTCATCAAATAGCATTAGATCGGGGGCCTGAGCCGTTAATTGAAGCAGTTCAGAGCGTTTGATTTCGCCGCCTGAAAAGCCTGCATTCACATCCCTGTCTAAAAATTCCTCAAAATTTACCCGCTTGGCTAAGTCAACTTCATCTACTTCATCCCCTGCGCATAACTGGACCATCTGCCGGGTCTTTAATCCGTTTATTGTGGGTGGGCGCTGGTAAGACATGCCTATACCCAGCCTGGCCCGTTCGTCTATTGGCAGACGTGTTATATCTTCCCCTTTAAACATTATCTTTCCTGCCACCACTTCGTATTGAGGGTAACCCATAATCGCCATCAATAAGGATGTCTTCCCGGAGCCGTTTGGTCCAAACAGTATATGGGTCTCCCCTGGCTGGATTTCAAGATCGATGTGTTTCAGGATTTCCTTATCCCCAAGCTTTACCTGCAGATCCTCTATTAGTAACATCTTGTTCTCCTTTTTGATTATTTTCCCGGAGTTTGTTTGAGTTTAAACTCCAACCAATCAACCATCTCCTGGATGTTCTTGGACATGTACCAGCGGCCGTTGGCAAAGGCGCCGTAGTCGGCACCTGCCATGGCCGATGCAAACCGGCATGAACTGGCATAAAACAGCCACTGCTCCACCCACTTTTTCTCAATGGCCTCATTGAAGATGCTGTCCTTTTGAGCAAGCCCTTTGGCAGCTCCCTTATCCCAGGCAGTTAAAAGAATCTTTGTGGCAGTCAGAGTCATCTTGTTAGTAGTCTTGATTGTGTTTTCAAGACGGGCAAAATGTCCATCTATCCACCCCTGACTATGGCAGGCAAGACAGACTTTCTGCATATTATCATTCCTCCTCTCCCGCTCCTTTGTATCAATTAGATATTTGACCGCAGGCTCTCCGGTCAATTCCGTGGGCAGAGGTAATCCTGCCCTGTTCTTAATAATGGTTGTATCCGGAGATTTTGGATGGGGGTGGGCGTAGATCAGGCCCAATAATCTCCAGGGGATACGATCATTCATCTGGTGTGTCCGTTTTGCTATAACATCTCCATCTTCAGAGATAACAAGGCTGACGTGACAGGTGGCGCAGGTTGGCGCTGTAAAGTCTTTTCCCACGGTCCACGGGACGGAGTCAAAATTCCATGCCCTGCCCATTGAGGCATAGATATTCCCATGCTTGCTGACAGTATAGACCTTATATGCCGGCACATCAGGACCCTTGTGGCACTCGGAACAGGTATAGGGCTTTCTGGCCATTTCAATGGAAAACCGGTGTCGGCTGTGGCAGGCCGCACAGGATCCCCTGGATCCATCTGGATTGATCCTGCCGACCCCATGGTTAGGCCACCCCGAAAGTACAGGAAATGACATCTCTCCCTCTTTCGTTTCTCTGGTTCGCATACCCTTAACCTGAACGACTGTGCCATGACAGTAAAAACAGGAATCAGCATCTGTCTTGATATCAGGAGATTTATATGTAGTTTTCATATCTGCAAAGGATTGATTTCCATTAACCGAGTCCACGAGGTCTCTGTAGAGCGGATTGTTCTGAAGGTTTCCGTAGGCATGAGACATGAGGTTTTTTCCGTATTGTCTTACCTCGGCAGGATGACATGTTGCGCAGTCCCTGGGAGTCACAACAATATGAATGTCGTAACCATTGTGCTCAAAGGTATCCTGATGCTCTTCGGGATTCATGGTGTGGCATTCGGCGCAGCCAACAACAACATTGACCAGTCCATCGGGCACATTGCCAACCGAAACTCGCCTCTCAATTTTTGTCTTCTTCAAGGCCTCAGCCGGAGTGATATTGGCCATGCGGCTTTTCTTCCAGGCAGCCACAATGCCAGGGTGTAAAGATGCATGACAGTCAATGCATGTCTGTGTATCTTCGCTGATCTGAGCATTTGCTGCGATGGCTGCCTGAACAGAAAAAAACACCATCAGCATGGCATACAGGGAGAATTTCTTCATAGGCATATCTCCTTATTCTTCGTCAAGGTTCTTGCCTCCATCTTTTTCCTTTTCCACTCAAGATATTGACCGTGAGTAAAACCTGTTCCCAGTTCAGATGTTCCCTTGCAATGAGCACCTTGCCGACAGAGACGACAGCGGTTCTCACTGCATATCTGGCACTCATAACAATCCGGACATTTCTTCCTTTTGTCATGAATCATTATTCCCTCTTCAAAAGGACTTTAAAATTATCTCCTTTTTTTAGTTGCCTGCACTAACTTGATTACGCTTATCCTCATTCTATCGAAGGCTTCATATAAAGAACCTATCTCATCAGAGGAGTTTGTCCTTATTTCCCGACTTATTTCCTTCCCTCGGCTTACCTCATCTGCCATTTGGGTCAACCGGGCAATGGGTTTTGTCACACTGTTACCTATGAAAAGCCAGACCACTATTGCAATAAAAAAAATGCCGCAAATCCCGATTAAGACTGTTTTGAAAGCCATATACTTCACCCCTTCCAGGGCTTTTTGTATAGGCACATAAGTTATAAAGGTTGCCACTACTTCATTGAAGGTATAGCCATATCCATTCGGACCCGGATACTTTTGAACCACGGCCCTTGGAGCATTTGCCCTGGATCCATGACATCTAATACAGTTTTTTTTGTCAGCCACGACGGGTTTTGCTACGTAGAAATATCTCTCGCCATTTTTTTCCGTAACTCCCTTTTTCATCTTCACGTCCGGGTTTACTGAAAAATATTCAACTATTTCACTCTCCTGCATATCTGCTTTATTTGTAAGGTACATAGGATTAGGGCATGCCTGCTTGAAAGAGTAACCTGGCTGTGATTTTGTAAAAATATCCGCGATATCCCTGGCAACAAAAAAGCACGCCTCTATTTCAGGATGATAAACGTCATCTCCGAGTAGTTTCTGAGCCAGCGGGGACATGGTTTTCTTCGTATATTTGAACAAAGCTATAGCAAAAGATGAAATTATTTCAGCCTTTTTAAGTGCCTCTTCAAGAACTCTATCTTTTTCCTCATAATAATTAAAGCCCGCAACAAGAAGAGATGTCGTGATTCCAAGGACTATAAGAAGCAGATTTATTTTCCATTTAATAGACACGTCCGACTCCTTTTGATTTTGGATTTGTAAAGTGCATTAGCTCGTCAAGACCTCTCTTCCATCATATGTCCTACGTTGGCGCAAGAATAGAAGCGGGCTAATCTTCCTCAAGCAGTAGTGGGATGTGCTTATCCATGTGCGACCTGACCAGTTTTTCCTTAACCTCCCCTATGGCATCCTCTATCCTGGTTTTGACCTCTGGCAAGAGATTGCCATTGGTAGATTCCACATTCTTAAATATCAGCTGAAGACATTCATTGATACCTTCGAGTACCTCGACCATCTCCACCTCTGGGTCTACCTTAAGGTGTCCATCCCTGTAAACGACCACATCGGCAAAGGGATGCATAAAAGGGTACCTGTCGGTTACCTCAATACACGCATCAGTGAATATCTGTTCAAAGCTGCTTTCCCCCAGATGCTTGCCAAAAACAAAGTTGATGATATTAAAACTCACATCCAGGAACCCCATTACCTCTTCCCTGTCAGGTGGCGGGACTGCCATTATCTTTTCCTGTGCTGGCCGAATACTGCGCCTGTACACATTGAAGACGGCTCCTGCCTCGGAGGCATGTTGTACTATGCTGTTGAGGATATTTATGCCTGAACGTACGGCGCCCGTTTGAAGTGAGGAGAAAAAACACTCGACAGGTTTACCTTCCTTTAAGAAGATCAAGGACATCTGCTTTTTACTCGGTATTTGCAGTTCAAGGTACCCGTTAAACACCTCCCTTCTCAGATAAGGAATTATTTTTTCGAGGCTAATGAATTCCGTGCTCAGGTTATGGAACACCATCTCATTCGATGCCAGAGTGGTGAGCACCTTTACTATATTGGTATTGAAACGATACTGGTTTATAAAGCCGTCTTTTGAATTGCTTCGATCAAGGATAAGAGAGATGGCCTCTTGGCCTGTTATCTTCTCTCTATTTCCGCCATTCATGAAAAGCGAACTAATTATTTCACCATCGCCAAAAAATATAACCCCTTTTGAATCATCCACCTGTAACTCAAGGTACCCGCTGAAGCCTGTCTCTTCCAAGGAATTGAGCATATTACCCATATGTATGCAGGAAGTCTGCAGGTTCTCGACAACTGGCTGCCCTTTTGGCAGTAACAAAGTATGCATAACAAAATCCTCCGATAAAATTGAAACTTAAAAGGCCAGAAAGTCATCATATGCTGTTTAATCACTTCGCTTTTCATTGATCCCATCCTGATAAAGCCCCGCGACAATCTCAATGACATATACAAATAACTTATCTCCTTAACTCTTTCAAATAAAATCAGAAAGCCAGATCCGTCTTCCATTCCTTCCAGACTTTACCAACAAGATCAGGCCCGGGCTTAAGGGTTGGTTTGCCAGGCTGCCAGCCTGACGGTGTGGCCTCCGAGCCCTTGCTCTTTCGGACCAATTGAAATGCCTGGATCTGTCGAAATAACTCGCTTACATTACGGCCCACAGGCGGTGTCAGTATCTCAATTGCCTGGATAACACCATCGGGATCAATAATGAAGCGCCCCCTGGTATTCACGCCACCGGCCTCATTATATACCCCGTAAACCGATCCTATCTTGCCGCCTGCATCGGATAACATGGGAAAGGGAACACCCCCTTTAACCATCTTGGAAAGCTCTTCCTCCTGCCAGATCTTGTGCACGAAATGACTGTCCACACTGATCGAAAGAACCTCAACATCCAGTTTTTTGAGATCTTCATATTTGGTGGCAACTGCCGCCAACTCCGTCGGTCAAACAAACGTGAAATCTCCAGGGTAAAAACAGATCACCACCCATTTACCAAGATAATCCGAAAGCTTTATCTGCCCAAAGCTACCATCCTGATATGCCGGTGCTTCAAAATCAGGTGCCTTTGTCCCAACACTAACTGATGCCATAATTTTCTCCTTCTTGTTTTTTGATTTTTCCATTGGTTTTTCTTCCTTCTCCGCCTCGCCAACCTGTGAGCCGGTTGGCTTTCCGCAACCGATTTCCAACTCTTTCATAAAACCACCTCCTATCTCTGACATAACTTATGTCCCGTTATTGCTATAAGCGGGGATCAATATGGCCGGGGCCCCCGCACTCCGGCGTATAGCAGGTAACATTTAAGAATTCGCATTTCTCCTTGCACTGCGGGCATTCTCCAGGCGGTGTAGCCGCTGTAATAAGATACCCACAATTGCCACATTTCCAGAAAGTCAGCCCGCATTGAGGACAGATATCCCCTGTAAACTTACCGTCACCGGTGTGGCCACAGTTGGCACATACCCATTTTTCTTGCTTGTTTTCCATACTTTTCATCTCCGTTTTTCATTTGCAATTAAAATATATGTCATTGACGGCCTAATCAATGAACCAGTCAAGATCTAAGGAAGTGCCCGGGCGATTATCTTGCCTAATTCGTGGCAGGCATTCAGTCCTTTATCATCCGGCACGTATTGTATTTTCACGCCCGGATCAATGATATCAAACTTCATCTGTTCGAGTTCTTTGTTGATCAATTTTACAGACTCACCGCTCCAGCCATAAGAACCGAATGCTGCTGCAACCTTGTTCTTTGGTTTAAGGCCCTTCATATAAGTCAGGAAGTCGCTGACCGTAGGGAAAAGGCCGTTATTAATAGTAGGAGAGCCCACAATGACCGCTCCGGCATCAAGAACTTCGGTTATGATGTCGCTCCTGTGACAGGACCTCAGGTGCATTGGCCGGGCATTGATACCTTCCTGGCCAAGGGCCTCCACAATAGCCTCCGCCATGATCTCTGTGCTGTGCCACATGGTATCATAAATGACCACGGCCTTTCTTTTGGGTTTCTGGGTGCTCCATTCCACATAGGCATTGATGATCTTTGAAGGGTCTTCACGCCAGATTATACCGTGATCAGGACAGATCATATCAATGGCCAGTCCCATCTCTGTAACCTTGTCTACCAACTTTAGTATTAGTGGAGAGTAAGGCAGCAGGATATTGGCGAAGTATTTCCTGGCATGGGGCATGATTGCCTCTCCAATCTCGTCGTCAAACCTTTCGATCCCCGCGTAATGCTGTCCAAAGGCATCACTTGAAAAAAGGATCTTGTCTTCTTTAACATAAGTAAACATACTATCCGGCCAGTGAAGCATCCTGGTTTCCAGGAATGTGAGGGTTCTTTTTCCCAGACTCAATTTCCCACCGTTTTCAACCGGCTGGTAATTCCATTTCTGTGAGAAATGCCTTGAAAGATTTTTGTGCCCCATTTTAGAGCAATAGAGTGGCTTATCTTCCCCTATCCTGTGCATTACCCTTGGCAGTCCCCCGGAGTGATCCATCTCCGTATGGTTACTGATCACATAATCTATCTTTTTTGGATCGACTAACTCACTTATACTTGCAATCAATTCATCCGCAAATTCCTTTTTTACCGCATCAATCAGGGTGATCTTTTCATCCATGATCAGGAATGAATTATAGGTGGTTCCCTGATAGGTGGAATATCCATGGAAATCTCTGATGTTCCAATCAATGACTCCTAACCAGTAAATATCCTTTGCAATTTCTATGGGCTTCATGTGTTTCTCCTTTCTATATTAAGGGCGCAATTGGCACACGACATGCCGGTTATTGGAAGCCTTATGTTTTTCTCTATCATTAGTTTTTCCTAATACCTCAGGACCAAATGATAGGGTCTCCTTCCACATTCGAGACCCCTTCAATCTCGCTCAACTCATTTTTGATACTTATCACACAATGCCCGCAACTTATGTTTGGTATAGAAAATGTCTTTGCTTCCATAAGGCTTATCCCCAATAAGCAGGCCCGGCTGGAGCATTAGTTTTTTCTGTGCAATTAAGTGGGCAATGACATAAGTCTATTGCTCAGAAGTCTGATGTGTTTCATCTCCTCCCCGATAATGTAATCTATTTTTTCCTTGCCAGGGCTTTCCTGGACCAACTCTTTCATTCCCAAATAAAAAACAATAGAATCCTTCTCACGGTTAATTGCTTCGTGAAAGACCTTTTTCATTTTCTCTTTTTCTGCTAACTCCTCAGGCAGAACAAAGTCGTCTGTTGCCTTCGCATCAAATACACGGAGATCAGCCAACGCCCTCAGATATAGCGCCGATTCACCTTCAGGGTCGAAAACCGTCGGTTCACGTTCCTTATCAGACAAATCCGCCCTCATGGAAATGAAAACCTTTTCATGATCGTCTTCCATCGCGGCAATATCAAGAAGCAGTTCGCGAACGGCTACATCAGGGAAATTTTCTGCCATCTGGCGGTAAAACATCGCACCATTTCTTTCAATCTGTTCCGCGATCTCAAATATCTCATCCACGTTAAATTCATAGCCCATTGATTAATCTCCTCCTTTCATTATGAAATCATTGTTCCGGCACGCCGGCTTCCTGGAGCACTTACTGATCGTTGGTTGCCGACTGCTGAACGCTTACGGGTTACCTCTGGTTTATCAAATAACAAGAAGCCGACAGACCGGCTTTTGACCCATTATAAATCTTGATTACTCCTTTTCAAACTGATCTTTGGATGCCCCGCAAACAGGGCAGACCCAGTCATCGGGAATATCTTCAAATGAAGTGCCGGGTTCTATACCGTTATCCGGGTCTCCCTCCTCAGGGTCATATACATAACCACAAACTGTGCATTCGTACTTATCCATAACATTATCCTCCTTTTGTAAATCTTCCATTTGAATGAACTGCCTCGCAGCAAGCTGCGGGGAATTAACCATTGTCCGCCTTTGGCGGATTTAAATGACGTCAGATGAAATAGCATCTAATAAACAAACTATACGTTTCCAGAAATGAATTTGGATTTCTATCCTGATAGATTTAAATATTGCCGAGGCTCGGTGGAACCATTCGGCGTAAGGCATAAAGTAAAGTCCTTGCGCCATGAGCCCCGCACCTTGAGCCTTTGCGCAAATCTCGCAACCATTGAAATGCACAGCCAGGACTTACTCCAAAAACACTTTCTTAAAGTCTATACTAAGTTCAGGTTTCCAGTGTACACTGTGTAAAATCAATCTCCTTGCCACATTCTGAGCAGACATGCTTTTTGTCAAACTCATCGGAAAAGATCTCCTTTTCCTTCCCACAATTAGGGCATTTGCAGGTAAAAGCTTTTAAATCCTTGAACTGTTCCCATCCGGGACAATGTTGTGGTGTTGTCATAATAACCCTCCTGATTTATTAAGATACAGCCAGCTTCTTGCCGACTTCGCGTCCATACTATCCTTTCCACAGGCCATGAAGGTTGCAGTATTCGCGAGCCGTTATCTGGTCCGCATCGATCTTGAAGATCGCTTCAGGTGCATCTCCGGGATTGAGAAACTGCCGGTAGGCCTTTCCGTCGGCAATAATCTCAACCCATTCGATGTAATGCTTTTCCTCCATGGGATGAGCTACATCTCCAACCTTAACTTTGAACCCATCAGCGGTTTTTTCGACTACAGGCACATGCTTTTCCTTGGCCGCATCAACGGTATTTTCCTTATAGAGTTTCATGGGCTTGCCGCAGCAAACCAGTTCCCCTTTACCACCATGCAATACCTCAACAATGTTACCGCATACTTCGCACTTATAAATCTCCAGTTTTTCCGCCATTTTCATTCCTCCTTTTTTTAGTTTGCCTCCGGACCGAATCGAACAACCCGGACGCTATCCTTGACTTTTCGTAACGGACACACCTATTCAAACTTGAAAAATTCCTCTTTCTTAGCCCCGCAAACCGGACACTCATCCGGGAGCACACCGTCTGATACATAACCGCAGACCTTGCAGACATAGTAGGTGGTCTCCCGTTCCTCCATAAGATGAGCCATTGCCTCCTTGTAGAGCTTGGCATGCCCATCCTCCACGTCCCTGGACTGGCTGAAGATCGAGCTTGCCGTCTCATCCTTTGCTTCCGTGGCCAGTTTGATGAACTCTTCGTATGCTACGCCAGCCACCTCGACCTCCGATTCGAAGCTGGATTGCAGATTCTCCTCCGTGCTTTTGATCTCCTTGAGAATCCGCAAACTGCGCTCCCCGTGGATTTCCTCTGAGCGGGCTATAACCCTGAAAAGCTTAGCGATCGGCAGATATTCTTCCTGTTCTGCTTTGTCGGCATAGACCTTAAGACGAAGTGCAGCCTTGGCTTCCCCCACATAGGCCTGGTATAATGCATCTTTGATTCTTTCATCCATTGCTCAATCCTTTATACTTGAAGACAAATATTTAAATATCCACATAAAATGATTTTCAATTTCCGAACCAGAAATAGGCAATTTTTCGCAAGATCAAGGAAATCAAGGGATTGTGCGGAGGCATACCTTGAGTATGTCTCACAAGCAATCCCATAGATTTATCCGCCTACGGCGTGATTGACGTAGAGATCGCGCAAAAGGGCCGTTTCTGGCCGGAAATTAATAGTTTTCGCCTAATAACTCAAAATACGCCTGCGGATGCGCACAGGCAGGACATGCCTCTGGGGCCTCTTTCCCTGTGTGAAGATATCCGCAGTTTCTACAGCGCCATACTACCTCTTTATCCCTCTTGAACACACGCCCTTCTTCAATATTTGCCACAAGGTCGTTGTACCGTTTTTCATGCTGCTTTTCAGCCAGGGCAATTGCTTCAAAAACAGTAGCAATGGCATCAAATCCTTCCTTCCTGGCTGTTTTTGCGAAACCCGGGTACATCTCGGTATGCTCGTAGTTCTCTCCGGCCGCAGAGGCCTTGAGGTTTTCCAAGGTAGTACCGATCACGCCTGCGGGAAAACCCGCTGTCACCTCCACCTCACCGCCCTCTAAAAACTTGAACAGTCTCTTTGCATGTTCCTTTTCCTGGTTGGCCGTTTCCTCAAAGATGGATGAGATTTGCACAAAGCCATCCTTCTTGGCCTGGCTGGCAAAATAGGCGTAGCGGTTTCTCGCCTGGGATTCTCCAGCAAATGCGGTCAACAGGTTTTTCTCGGTCTGACTACCTTTCAAATCGCTCATTTAACTACCTCCTTCATTAATTTGTTTTCTGTTAGTCTTATTTTTGTAGTTTCTTCAGCTCTATTACAAGTGAATTTTCTTCTTCATTCCTCACCTCCTGACTCAAGGTCAGGGGTTTTGATTAAAGGACTAAGCCCCTTCTGCTGCTACAGACCCCGGTCCTGCGAGAGGTCGGAACATTTTCTTTCTCGCCCCACAGACCGGACATTTCCAGTCATCGGGCAGGTCTCCAAAAAGGGTTCCTTTAGGAATCTTACCTTTCCTGTCTCCCTTGTCCGGGTTATAAATATATCCACAATTTGTAGTCTGGCACTGCCACATTTCTTCGGGTGCTGCCATTTTACGCTCTCCCTTCTCTTATTCCTCACCAAGTGAATAGTAACACCTTGTCGGGGATATTACTCTTCCCTTTTTCTTTAGCCCGCTTATCACCTTCGAGACTTCCTTGTTATCTACACCGATCATCTTTGCTACATCTCCCGTCCTTACCGGTTTTCCCGCCTTTTTCATAGCATCCAAAACCCTTTTTTCCATATTTACCCCTCATTTTCTAAAAGCGGCAAAGCCGCGCTTCGTAAAATCGAAACAGCGATTTTATTTCCACCAGCCCTTCTTGATATGGGCCTCTCTTTCCGCTTCTGCCAGTTTTTTAATCCTGAACGCGGTATCCCTTAAAACACCATAAAGCACCCCGCATCCATTATCTTCACGCACCGCGTCACCCCTGTCCGCAAGATCCAGCATGTTATCAACCAGATCAAGCGTCTCCCTGATACTTTCATCGCATGCTTTCATCCTTATGATCCCTCCGGAGGAAATTTAAGATATCTCGATCTTTTATAACATCAAGATCCGTGCCAAAAGCTGATTCTGTGGAACGCCAATTGAAAAACCGTTTAAAATTGACATGTTATATGCGAGTTGCCGGTTGATGACTTACGGCCTGCAGCCGTTTAAGTGATGAATACGAGACAGAAATGTCTCAATTTCAGGGGTGAATGTATAACATTTTGATATTACGAATATTTCATTGCAATTTAAACAGGCCCGAGTCGCGACCTTGAGACAGGATTGGGTTATGGAAGAATGGAACGCCGGGAGAAACCCGGATGGAACACAGAAAATATCTTTTAATATCGCCAGGTTACATTTTGGCCGAATGAATCGACGGAAAATTGATGTTGGATGAGGGTGATCGCGATAGGCCTCGATGTGTCTCATAAAATGGCACGAGACATAGTTGTCTCATGAGACACTGAAGATTTTTCCCTATCAACAAAAACAAAATTACCACATGAAAAATGTCAATAAAAAAAGCAGGGCCGAAAGGCTCTGCCTTTAATGTCTGATGATTGATGCTGATTATCTCTTCCTGAGCTTCCTCCTTAAAATTTGAACAAGCAAACATTCAATTTCCGCCGGCCAAAAGATAAAAAAGAAAGCAGAATGATATATCATCGCGATGTTCTGTGCGTCATCTCATCTTCAATACTTTTCGCAAGCAGATATCTAATGTACGCGCTGTAAGACACGCCCCTCTTTTTTGCAAGCATCTTAACCTTTTGAAGCACAAGGGGATCAAATTTAAGCGTAACGGGTTTCAATTTCGGCCTTTTAAAAATATCATTCGATTCTGAAAGATCTTCCCAGTAATCTCCAACTGAGTGTCTTTCCCAGAACTTCATCTCTTCTTCTTCAGTCTTGAAATCAGGCAATTTCATTATTTACCTCTTTCAACTCTTTTCTTATAGAGTCTTTTCGTTTTGTCATCCATGTCCATTGTCGTAATAACCCTAACAATACCTTTTCGTTTCCGGACATACACAACAAACAAATATCTTCCGGCAACAGTATAACCAAGCATATATCTTGTTCCTTTTTTTATCCAGGGGTCATCGTCAAACGCCACGTCTTCAACTTCATCAGGAGCCACGCCATGCCGTCCAATATGTTCGATATTATTATTATCCCATTCAAATTCTCCAATTTCCATGATGAAATTCTACAAAAAGGTATTGCTTTTGTCAATACCAATATTAAGCGATGAGTTACCGGAAATAGAAAAAAATAATTATGTTGGAGAAACAGGAAAGCAGGTCGCCATTTATGAAAGGTTTGGAAAATCCTCTAAAAAGCGGTACAGGGTTGCACGGCCCACACCCAGGAGCCTGGCTGCCTTGGCCTTATTGCCCCCGCTTTGGGTCAGAGCAGCGCGGACACTTTCTGTGTCCAGTTTTCGGGAAGGGCCAGAAGAGGGCCGCTTTCTTTTCCATTCCTTCAATTCTAAGGGAAGGTCGTCTGGATTAATAATCCGGCCACTGGATTTTACAAGGGCGAAGCGGAGAGCGCTTTGAAGCTCGCGGACATTTCCGGGCCACGAGTAGTCTATCATGCTCGCAAGGGCCTCTTTGGAGAGACCCGGAGTGTCCTGTCCTTCTTCAATGGCCTTATTAAGAAAGTGTTCTACTAAGAGGGGAATGTCGCTCCTTCGATTCCTGAGCGGAGGAAGATAGATAGGGACCACGTGTATGCGGTAGTAGAGGTCCTCGCGGAAATTCCCCTTTTTTACTGCGCTCTTCAGGTCCCGATTGGTAGCGCTGATGATGCGGACATCCACGGATATGGTTTTTTCGCCACCCACCCGCTCAAATGTCCCTTGCTGAAGGACCCGAAGGAGTTTTGCCTGGACTACCCCGGGGAGATCAGTCACCTCGTCTAAAAATAGAGTGCCGCCATTTGCCAGCTCAAATCGGCCTTTTTTATCCCTCACTGCTCCGGTAAAAGCACCCTTCACATGTCCGAAGAGTTCGCTTTCAAGAACGCCCTCTGGAAGGGCGCCACAATTGATGGGTACAAAGGGATTGCCCCCTCGCCGGCTTTCATTGTGAATAGCAGCAGCCACTAATTCCTTTCCAGTGCCGGTCTCACCGCTGATGTGGACAGGATAGTCGTTTGTGGCCATGTCTTGTATCTGTTTATAGATCTGGAGCATCTTGGAGTCCCGCCCTATGATCCCGGAAAAGTCCTTGAGATCTCCGAGCTGTATTTTTAGAGCAATCAGGTCCGTTACATCGCGAAATGACGCGATAACGCCAACAAAACCTCCTGTGTTGTCGTTCATCCCGCTAACGCTCATTTCAATCCGCCGGGGTTCGCCATGCCTGGTGAGGATATTGAGAGGATAGGAAAGATGATCAAGGGTCTCGGGCGCGCCCTCCTGAAAGGAGCAGCGACCACCGCAAAAGGGGCCACCAAATGCCACGTGGCAGTCCTTTCCGAGGACCTCTTCCCTGCTGTATCCTGTTATTTTTTCAGCAGCCCTGTTGAAAAACAGGATGTGTCTCTCTCTGTCATGTGCAATAATCCCCCCAGTAAGATTATCAAGGATATCTTCCAGGTTCTTAATGTCAGATAGACCGTGATACAACAAGGAAAGGTGGGATTCGGCAAGTTCTTTTAACCTTAACATCAGCTCTTCATAGCGTTTTTCGTATCTGTTCTCTTTTGAATCAAGTGCGCAGATGGTTCCAAAGACTTCACCGTCAGGCCAAAGTATGGGAAACCCCAAATAGGAAATCATTCCAAATTTTATGTCCGGGTTTTTATCCCATTTTTTATCTTTCAATGCGTTTGGCACAAGAAGTTTTTCTTTCTTTTTTATTACCTCCTCACAGTAAAGGCCGGTCAAGTGCTCTCTGTCCCCAGCCTTGTAAGGGTTACTCTTCGATCCACTTGAACTGAAGACTTCGATATAAGGATGATCGAGCTTCATAATCAGGGCAGAAGGAACATTAACAATTTCCGCCATTGTATCCACAATCTTCTGCCAGCTACTGACGATTTCATCGGTTATCCTGATATCTTCCTTCCTAATAACGGGGCCTTTACCCAGTATCCAAGATTCGTTTCGGGTATTTGGAATGATGTCTTTGTTCTTTTTCATCTATTAGTAATCTTATTCAGCACCGCTTTTTGTAACCTGATTGCTTAAATTCCCTTTTCAAGTCCACCGATAGAGGATGAATAAGTCGAAAAGTAATTTTATGACAATTATTACAGAAAAAGCGTTTCAAGTCACCATTTTTTATCATCCCGTATGAACGGCAAGCCAGGGAGTTAGCGGTTGTATAAAAAAAGGGGCATCGCCGCAGGGGTATTTCTTTTTGGGCGATGCCCCATTTAACTCGGGCTTAAACCGCGAAATCCGGTTCAATTCAGTTGACAGTTATTTTCTTGACTTCGCTTTTCTCGTCCTTCTTAAGACCTCACCCCTGGTACTTATAACTATCTCTTCCATAGGGATATCTTTCCCTGCAGCATCCATTGCTCTTTTGACTATCATGGGAAGACCCGAACAGCAGGGCACTTCCATAACAAGGGCTGTGATGCTCTTGATGCCGGCAACCTTGAATATTTCCGTGAATTTCAGGATGTAGTCTTCAACATCATCAAATTTCGGACACCCTACCATGACAACCTTGCTTTTTAAAAAGTCCCGGTGGAAATTAGGGTAGGCAACCGGTGTACAATCTGCCGCAATCAAGAGATCAGCCCCATTGAGGAAGGGCGCATTTGGCGGCACGAGGTTTATCTGCACCGGCCAGTGAGAAAGAGTTGATTCTATTCTGGGCCGGGAGTCATCAACTATTGCCTCTTTATCGGAAGCTGTGAGAATAAAGGTCTGTACCTGGGTGGAAGGACAGCCGCAGGCAAGTGGAAGCTCAACCTGCTTTTCGGCTTGCTCTTTCTCTATTAAGTAAGCCTCTACTGCTTCTTCATCAAAGTCCTCTGCTTCCCTTTCTTCTACGGTGATGGCCCCGTTCGGGCACTCACCTAAGCAGGCCCCTAAGCCATCACAGTAACTCTCCGATACGAGCCGGGCCTTGCCGTCTATTATCTCTATGGCCCCTTCGGCGCAGCCGGGCACACACTCCCCGCACCCATCGCAGAGTTCTTCGTCAATTTTTATTATTTTTCGCATTACTTTCATGAGATACTCCTTATGCAGATAAGTGAGCTAAAGCGTCTAACATTGCAAAAATTGTAATTCGTTAATAGATAGGGTCCCTTTACTCTGGATTCCCGCCTTCTCATTATGTAGATCGAAGTAAGTAAGTGATTCCAATAGTCAATATTCAATAGTCAATCTTCAATCCTTTATAAGCACTTTCCTTGCCAGATCACGCCCGCTCCCAGTCAGAAACGACTTCTCAACAACACCTGCCAACTTCTCAGGATCGGTCGTGCTTTTCTTATGCTTTTCTTCTAAGTTCGTAATCAGGTCGGCGTCGTACAGGCTCTTGAAATTGATGGTCTCCTCTTCTCCGGGGTGATGGTGATGACCGACAATATCACATACCACATCGATCAACTCTTCCTTTGCCCCAAGCCTGTTCAGGATTTCCCTTGCTATGGGCGGACCTTCCTCCTCCTGGTACTTAGCAGCAGTGCTGTTGTGTTTTCGCTCGGCTTCCTTTATCCCGATGTCATGCAGATACGCAGCGCACAGGATAACGGCTAAGTTGCCACCTTCCTCTCTCCCGATCCGCTCCGCATATCTGGCTACCCGGATGGCATGTCCAACCCGCTTGAAATCCTGCTTGAAATAGCGCTTCATCTCAATGGCAACCCTGTCCTTTAAGAGGTCTTCTTTCTGGGCAAGGAGTTCGGGAGGAAGATTCCCAATGCACTGTTCCGCATACTGACAGTATGAGGCACAGCCAAAATCCAGGTTGGGATTGAGGAAACGGTGGCCGCATTTTGGGCATTTGCGGGTTGGATCATCCTTGAAGAACTCCACTTCATTCCCACATTTTGGACATTTAACCTCAAAAATAGAACCTGGCTTCCAGAATTGGCTATCCTGTCCTGGGCATTTCATGATAAAACCCCTTTGGATTGAAGATTGACTATTGAATATTGCAGATTGTTTTGACAGGATTAACAGGATTTACATAATTTATATCCTGAGCATCCTGTACATCCTGTCAAAATATTTTTAAAATTATTTTCCGGCCATCATTGCTTCAATGTCTTCTTTAACGTCACCAATAGGTTTGATATCAAATTTTTCCACAAGGACGTTAAGGACAATGGGGGACACAAATGCCGGCAGTGTCGGTCCTAAGCGAATTCCTTTGACACCAAGAAAAAGCAGGGCCAGAAGAACCGCGACCGCCTTTTGCTCATACCATCCGATATCGAAAGAGATTGGCAGATCGTTAATATCATCAAGACCAAAGACCTCTTTCAATTTCAATGCAATAACTACGAGTGAATAACAATCATTGCACTGCCCCGCGTCGAGCACCCTTGGGATACCGCCGATATCACCAAGGTCAAGCTTGTTGTAACGGTACTTCGCACAGCCCGCCGTTAAGATGATCGTGTCTTTGGGAAGCTGCTCGGCAACTTCGGTAAAATAGCTTCTCGACTTCTGACGGCCATCGCAGCCCGCCATTACAATAAAACGCTTGATTGCGCCGGATTTCACGGCGTCTACGACCTTATCTGCTAATGCAAGGACCTGGTTGTGTGCAAACCCGCCAACAATCTTGCCGGTCTCAATTTCAATGGGAGGGTCACATTTCTTTGCCCGTTCTATGACTTCAGAAAAGTCCTTTGCTCCACCTTCAGGTCTGTCCGGAATATGCTTTGCACCAGGATACCCGACCACTCCGGTTGTAAAAAGCCTGTCCAGATATGTATTGTCCTTCTTAAGAGGAACAAGGCAATTGGTAGTCAATATGACTGGGCCGTTAAAGGATTCAAATTCCTTGTTCTGATGCCACCATGAACCCCCGTAATTCCCCGCAAAATGGTCATACTTTTTAAATGCGGGATAGTAATTTGCAGGGAGCATCTCACCATGGGTATAGACATCAATGCCGGTGCCCTTTGTCTGCTTCAGAAGCTCCTCCATATCCTTCAGGTCATGACCGCTGATCAGGATCCCGGGATTGTTTTGAACACCGATATTTACTTCTGTAATTTCAGGGTGCCCGTAGGCAGAGGTGTTGGCCTCATCAAGAAGGGCCATTGTATTAACAGCACCTTCTCCGCACTTCATCACCATTGCCACCATCTCATCCACAGATAAATCCTTAGTAGTGGATGCCAGGGCCTCCATCAGGAAGGCATAAATATCATCCTTCTCAAATCCCAGGATAGCCGCATGGTCGGCATAGGCCGCAACGCCTTTTAGTCCTATTATCAGCAACTCCCTGAGCGAGCGCACATCTTCATTTTCTGTTGCAAGAACGCCCACGGATTTTGCCTTTTCTTGAAATTCCGCCTCATCATCTGAATACCAGACAGCCGAATCATGTAATTCCCCTGAGAACTCCTCACCGTTCTTTTCCTTGTACGCAGTCAAAAACCTGGTTTTAAGCTCTTCCCGGATTTTCAGTCCTTCCTTTATTTTATCGACAAACCATTCGTTTTTCCAATTAACGTTCGTGATGGTCGAGAAAAGGGACTGCGCAATAAACAGGCCAGCTTTTTTATCCACTATCCCTAACTCTTTTGCCTTTTCGCCATAAATGGAGATACCCCTCAACACGTAAATCAACAGGTCGTGAAGATTAGCGAGGTCCTCCGGTTTTCCACAAACCCCCTTTACCGTGCAGCCTGTATTTTTGGCTGTCTCCTGACATTGAAAACAAAACATAATTTTCCTCCTTATAATTATTAATGTTTTTGTTGAGGCAAAAAGAAATTCATGCCTTTTCCTAAAATAGAATCGCGAAGCGATTATATAGCCTGATTTTTAAATCTATTTTAACTCACAAACAGGAACAATGCCTTGACTTAAGTCAAGAAAATCACTTTTTTTATTTTTTAACCCTTTAGTCTCTACCTTATCTAAGACCCTCTCCAACTCCAAGGTGCAGGCATTACTGGCCGGGGGCCAGGTGTGAAGGTGGTAGAGGGGCTCGTTCCAGAATCTCGCCAAAACGCTCGCCCCTTAGGCAGTGGTGCTGATAATGGTCCAGACACCGGTCCACAACTTTCAATGCATCCTCTAATTTATAAACACCGGGCAATTCAGTCCCTAATCGGGGATGTCGTCCTAATTTTCCTCCCACCAGAATTCGGAAACCCTTAGCGCCCTCCTTCAGGGTGCCTGTCGGGCAGATGCCCACGCACTGACCGCAGTAAAGGCATTTTTCGTCATCTACAAAGGGGACATCGTTTTCAAGAGATATTGCGTTTTCCCTGCATACCTCCACACAGGCCCCGCACTGTGTGCAAGGCTCACCCGAGACTTCAGGCCTGCAAGCCCCTATAAGCCCTACATCAAAGATTTGGGGACGGGAACACGCATTTGGGCAGTCGGAAACAGAGACGCGAAACTCGTGGTGCATCTTTAAGGGGCCTTTTACTCGCTTTTTCAAAAACTCCTTCAAATTTCTTTTCAGGAGCTTTTTTTCCAATTTTTGTGGCAGACCATCGGAGATTACAGCCCTGTTGGGACAACCGGTCGGGCCAAAACAGGTTTCTACCTGAAAACCTTTGACCTCGTCCTCCATCCGATTTAAGAACCGCTTCTGGCATGTTCTAACATACTCCATAATCACTTCATTGGCCCCACAACGGGCTGCTTCGTCTTCCACACGCCTCTTCACCCGTTTCCTGACAAAAAACGGGACCCTTGATAATGCCTCTTTTGCCTCTCTGCTCCAGTTCATCATAAGACCTCTTCCAACTTAAAATGATTCTTATTATAGGCATTTCCGAAGGGGATTCCTTGACTTAGGTCAAGAATCGAGATTTTTTTTTACAAATGGGAGAGTATCCTTTGTTAGAGACGATCAAAAATATTCATGATTTCATTTTGGTGGATGAGCTGGCCAGTGAAAAAAACTTTCGCCTTGTGTTTAAGTCAACGAAAATGTATTTACCAAACCTTGAATTTATTCGGGATGATTGTGGATGTGCAGATGATTCTTAATTCAGAAAGAAACGGTATGGACGGGGTTTTATAAGTCAATGGCTGAAGAGACACACAATAATCGGGAACTTCCTTTTCCGGCTGCCATTTATACCTCGCTTCTATGTATTGTATTTGGGGCCAATGCTGTAGCTATTAAAATCAGCCTTTCCGGGTTAGGGGCATTCACAACAGCGGGGCTCCGTTTTGTTATGGCCGCATTTGTTATTTTTCTTTGGGCCAAAATCACCCGGCGGTCTTTTTTCATCAAGAAAGGACAGGTACATCAATTGTTGATTATCTCAATTTTTTTTACTGTACAGCTTGCCTTGCTTTATTTTGGGCTCAGTAAAACCAATGCTTCCCGTGGAACCCTGTTGATTAACCTTCAACCTTTTTTTGTCCTTTTCCTGGCTCATTATTTCATTCCAGGAGACCGGATTACGAAAAAGAAGATCTTGGGCCTTTTCATGGGATTTACAGGAATGGCCTCGGTCTTTCTGGGTAAACAGGGGGTAACAACGGATATTCAAATTGGGGATATTATGATCCTCATCACTGCTTTTGTATGGGCCTGTAACACAGTTTATACAAAAAGAATAATAAACGCATTTGACCCTTTTCTCATTGTGCTTTACCCCATGATATTTTCGGTACCACTCTTTTTTTTAGCAGGTTTTATATGGGACAGTACAATGATAGTACATGTAAATCCGAAAGTTCTGGGTTCTCTCTTGTACCAGAGTATACTGACAGCGGCTTTAGGTTTTGTGGCATGGAATAACCTGCTCAAGAAATACGGCGCCGTTTCATTGCATTCTTTTATTTTCATTATGCCAATAGCCGGGGTTTTGCTGGGAGGAATGGTTCTTGGAGAACCTATCACCCTCAATATTCTGCTTGCACTGTTGTTGATTGTCTCTGGAATACTGGTGGTAAACTTGAAGACAAGAAGATACACACCGTTATTTCCTCAAAGAGGCCTTTAGATAAGATAGGGATCAGTTCCAAAAGGGAGCTACGTTTGACCTTTGTTAGGAAATAAGGAGAATATAGGATGTCCCCTATTACCACAAGCATATTAATCACTTAGCTTGGCCCTACCCTATTACATTAGCTTAAAGTTGACAGTTTCATCAATTCATATTAGACTAGTCTCAAACCAGTCTAAGGAGTTATGCTATGGAAACTGTAGGTGCATATGAAGCCAAAACCCATCTGCCCAAATTACTGGAGCGTGTATTCAAGGGCGAGCGAATAACCATAACGAAACATGGTGTTCCGGTAGCCGTATTACAACCCCCTGATCCCGAAAAGATAGTTGATACCCAATCAGTCATTATTGAACTGCGAAAATTCCGTGACAGACATAGTCTTGGCGAACTCTCAATCCGGGGAATGCTTGAAGAAGGAAGGCGTTAAATGGTCGAACATTTCGTTATCGATAATTCTGTTGTAATGTCATGGTGTTTTAAAGATGAAACAAATAAATACGCCGATATCGTTCTGGACAGGCTTACGCAAGCGGCTGCCGTAGTTCCATCAATCTGGCCCCTTGAGGTCGTGAATGTTTTATTAGTGGCAGAACGGCAAAAGCGGATCAGTGAATCAGATAGTATTCGGTTTATTACCTTGTTATCCCAACTTCCGATCATTGTGGAGCATGAACGCCCAGAAAAGATGATGAAGGAGCTTTTGGCTTTGGCAAGGGTGAATAATCTTTCGAGCTATGACGCATCATATCTTGATCTTGCAATCAGGAAAGGCTTTCCTATAGCCACGTCAGACACTAAACTAATAGAGGCAGCCAGACGAATTAATGTTCCCATTCTTACGGCTAAGTCGAATTGATGAAACAGTAGAAAAAAGGATCGCCGCAATTGGCCCACGCCCCACCTCACTTCAGCCTTGTTGCTGATAGTGTTAGGATATCACATGAATTCAGCGTCACAAAAACCTGGACAAGATAGCAGATCTCCCAGAGTTGGATAAAGCGAAGAGAAGCAGCCTGTTTTATGACTGCCTTGAATTTACATATCAGGCATTAAGCAATATGCTCAAAAACTTATAATTTAATGTAAGTTCCCTATTTCCTGCACAACTCTTTTTGATAGGCCTTCCATCCTGGACACCACCCAATATGCCATTTCCAAATCCTGGCTAGTATGGAATTGGGCTTTTTTTCAGCGCGACTCCGTAATTTACACTTATCGCAATTCGTCTTCATTTCTCTATTTCTCTTCACTCTCATCCTGATAACAAGAACAAGATTCTGTCGCTTCTTCTTTGGCCTGATCGGCAAAGACCGGTATGCAACACATTACCGGCAAAATTGGAAATATTACGATTGACATGCCTCTTTTCATTTTCACCGCGTCCCCTTTTATGCGTGGCAATTCTGAATTGAAGCACAGTCTTCGATTTATGACGCAAGCTAAATTCTCTTTTGTTCTAATTGCCTGCTTAATCTAAGTTCCCTCACGTTTTTGATCCTTTTTCGCTTTCTTCTTGGCTCGCTTTTCTTCTTTGGTAAGCCCCTTTTTTTTCAGCTTTTTCCCACCTTTGTCTTTTCGGCCCATTGTTATTCTCCTTATTCGCTAATCTTTAGCTCTTCCTCCGTAAATCATCAACGTAAAAGCGGACGTTGGTTCCAAAACGACTTCCCATCTTGATAATCAAGCCACAATTTTATTTCAAAGCAGGAGTAGAGCTTAATAAGATTTTCATCGTGGCCAAAATATACAGTCTATATAAGTTAAAATAATATTTATTTTTTAAATCGTTTTGGAACCAAAGTCCCCTTATACACGGAAATATTTACTTGTCGAAGTGTATCGGGATAAACTTGCCTTGTTTGTAAAAATACTCTTTGTATATTGCCATCTGCTTCCCCTTACTGTATAAGCGGTCTGTTTGTTTTGGGAAGCAACTATATCCCCTATTAATGGGCCTTTCAAGGCTTTTCCTACAGTCTCAACGACCGGGGTAAGCTGACGCCAACACTGCGGGGCAACTAACTTTGGAATACCACTAAATTTTATGCGGGGTACTGACTTTGAAAAACCGCCACGCTGTTGGCGGTCAGCTTGACCCCATTTTTAGCCCAAACTCAGTCATTTTCCTCATCATTCCAGGGATTGATAATTGACAATTTACTTGCTTGAAAGTCCTCTTCATTCCTTGACACTAAGATGAGATTATGAGTATAGGCTGTAGCAGCAATAAGGCTGTCTATTGAAGACATGGGCACCCCTTCTTTTTCAGCTTTTCCTTGAATTATGCCCCAATTCTCGGCAACAGTAATATCAATGGAATGAATACGATCTTGGTAATTCTCTAATAGGGTATTGAGCCAATCTGTCAATCTTTCTTTCTTCTTCGATTCAGGGAGTTTGGTCAATCCTTTTCGTATTTCACCGATGGTAAGGGAACATAAAAATAATCGTTCTGATGGGATACTATTTATCCACATAATTACCCTTGAACTGGGAGCAGGTTTCACAATCTCTGATATTACACAAGTATCCAATAAATAATTCACAGTTCGATACTCCTTGGGTAATCTTGTCGTCTTTCGATTTCAAAATCTTCGTCCATTTTGGGACAGTTTAATAGAAAGTCTTTGAAACTTGGTTTATTAGAAACTAAATCCTCATAATCCCTAACTGAAAGGACAACAACTGCCTTTGCTCCTCGACGTGTCACATACTGAGGACCTATCTTCAACGCATCTTCCACAACCTTACTGAATTTTGCTTTGGCATCTTGTAATTTCCAAATTGCTTTCATAATCCCTCCCTATTATAAATACCTAGTCAGACTAGTCTAAATATGAATAATTGTCAACACTCTTTTGAAGGATTATATGGAGGTTTTCTATTTTATAGTAACGTAATACCTGCCCGCCTTCACCCGCTCGTTATGTGCAAAACTCCACTTATTAACTTAACTTCGAACTTGCGAGCCGATTCAAGCTGACTCCAGACTCTGCTGCCTTGATTGCCAGGTTTCTATGCACTTCGGGAGGAACACGTACCAAGAACTTACCACTATAGTGCCTGCAAGCGATGGGTTCGGGTACGGCCTCGCCGTTTTCTCGCATATCCTTGACCACGTCTTCGACTGCCTTGCGGATGCCTTTCAAGGCTGCTTCAGGTGTGGGTGCCAGCCAGCTCAAGCTGGGAAATTCAGCACACAAACCAACAGACTCATCATCCTCTACCGACCAGGTTACCCGGTATGTATATCTATCATTTTTCAGGGCCATGATCTACCTCCAGCCTTTCAATGGCCAATAGCACTTGTTTCACTTGGTATGCTTTGGCTTTTCCTTTATGATTTTGGATATTTATTCGAGGATCGCCTTGCCATGGTGTTTTGTATATTCGGTGGCTGCTACTACTTTGGCGAGGTTCCCCAAAATAACGGTTACATACCTTGCACAAATCGATGAATCGGACATCCTTGGGATTCTGTACCATTTGTACAAGTATATCTTTTATTTTGGCCATATTGTGTATAGTATCATTATTGATATCACTGTCAAGAGTTATTTTTTAGGATTGAACATGCCTTGCAGGGAGGTAATCTCAGGCACATAACGTATTGTAATAAACAGAAAGAATTCTGTATATTAACGCTATATATACGTTTCCAGAAAATGAATTTGGAGTCCTATCCTGATAAATATTGGATCAGGTTACCTTAGTAGCCATGGGTGAGCGGTCAAACACAATTTTGCCATGGCCAATAAATTTTGTAGCCATTTTTGCCTTGACCCAAAATGGGAATTTCTCTATACTTCGAACTCAAAAAAACAACTTCTTATCACCTAGTGCAAAAGGATGTCTTATGGACAGGGAATACACCATTGTAGGCACGCGGATGACACGGACGGACAGCCTCGCCAAGGTAACCGGGAGCGCTAACTTCACGGCCGACCTCAAGTTTCCCAGGATGCTCTGCGCGAAGGTGCTGCGAAGCCCTCATCCGCACGCGAAAATTCTCAATATCGACACAAGCAGGGCGCTGCGACTCCCCGGCGTGAAGGCCGTCGTGACGGCGGCCGATGCGCACGGCGTCAAATGGGGCGTCTTCAAATACACGCAGGACCATCCGATGATAGCGGTGGATAGGGTCAGATACGTTGGGGAGGATGTGGCAGGCGTCGCGGCCGTAGACGAAGAGACGGCGCTGGAGGCCCTCGATCTTATCCAGGTCGATTATGAGCCCCTGCCTGCGGTCTTCAATCCCGACGAGGCCATGAAAGAGGGCGCGCCCCTGATTCATGAGGAGTACGCCAATAACATTAACATTCATGTACACATCGAAGTCGGTGAAGTGGACGAGGCTTTCGCCCAGGCGCATCTCGTACGGGAAGACACGTTCCAGGCCGCGGGTGAAGCCTACTCGACGCTCGAACCATACGCGGTCGTAGCCTCCTACGCCAACGGGTACATGGACCTGTGGATGCCCAACGCCGCGCAGCACGTGCGCGCCAAGGCGCTCTCCAATCTGCTGAAAATGCCCCTCAATAAAGTGCGGGTTCGACGTATCAACGTGGGAGGTCACTTCGGCTCTCGCTCCGAAGTATCTCCCGGAGACCTCGTGACGTCCCTCTTGAGCATAAAGTCGGGATGTCCGGTCAAGCTCGTTCTGACGCGAGAGGAAAACGCCGCCTGTACGCGGCAGGTTCACGACATAAAGGCGACGATCAAAACAGGGGTCAAGAAAGACGGCACCATCACGGCCAAGGAGTTCCGCGTTGTCTATGACGGCGGTGCTTACAGCAGCACCGGACCCATCGCCACGTCGATTCCGTACTACGTCTATGAGGAAGCCTACCGATTCCCGAACGTCAGATACAACGGATATCGAGCGATCACCAACAAGGGAATACGCGGAATGTATGGAGCCCACGGCAGGGCCTTCCTCTGCGGCAACGAAATGCAGCTTGACATGATCGCCCAGGAGCTGGGCATGGACCCCATGGAGATACGGCTCAAAAATGGGCTCAAAGTCGGGGAAGAGACGGCCACAAAATCCGTGATCATCAGTGGAGGCCTTGAGGAACCCATACGACAGGCGGCCGAACAGGCCAATTGGACGGAGAAACGGGCCGGGCTAAACGAAGGAGAGGGAATCGGCATGGGATGCGTCGCCGTCATGTGCGGCTTCCCCATGGGATTCAGGTCCGGCTCCGCGTGTTACGTCAAACTAAATGACGACGGACAGGCGACCATCGTGACGGGCATCTGCGACACGGGAATGGGGAATGAATCCATGGCGATACAGATAGCGTCCGAGGTGCTCGGGATCCCCGTTGAAGACATTAACCTGGTCAATGCGGACAGTGAGGTGACGAATCTCGATCCCGGAGCGTACTCGCAGGCCGCTTCGTTTGTCGGAGGAAACGCAGTGAAGCGCGCGTGTGAGGACGCCAAGCGCCAAATACTGGGCTTCGCCGCGACCAAGATGAATCATCCCGAGGAAGACCTCGACATAAGGGATCGAACGATCATCTCGAAAACAGACCCTGCGAAGAGCATGCCCCTGCGGTGGATTGTCCGTGAAGCGTTTTTTCAGGGGAAACCCATCGCCGCTACGGGTGCATATATGCCGAAAGTCGATTTCCAGCGGGAATGGATCAAGAATCCGTACGGTCAAATGGCGGGGACCTTCTCATTCGGTTGCTCGGTCGCGGAAGTAACTGTGGACAAAGAGACCGGGCAAATACGCATCCCGCACTTTGTCGCCGCCCACGACTGTGGAAACCCGATCAACACCATGGCGGTAGAAGGGCAGATCGAGGGGTCGATCCAGCAAGCCGGGGTAGCAGTCCTCACGGAGGAGACCCGGTGGACCGAAGGCCTGCTGCTCAATCCCGACCTCCTCGAATACAAGATGCCGCTCGCCTGCGACATGCCTGAGATCGAAGCCCTGATTGTCTGCTCGAACGATCCGGAGGGTCCCTTCGGCGCTAAAGAGGGAGGTCTGACAACGCGCATGAACGCTTACAGCGCGGTGGTCTGCGCGGCTCACAACGCTCTGGGAGTGCCCCTTAACGAGTTCCCGCTTACCCCGGACCGGGTCCTAAAGGCTCTCGACGCCGCGAAAGGTGGAGGTAAATCATGATAACCTCGAAATTTGAGTTTAGAAGCCCAAAGGATGTTGAGGAAGCCGTCCGGCTTTACCGGGAGTTCCAAGGCGAGGCCGTTTACCTCAGCGGGGGGACCGATCTGGTTCCTCGTATGAAACTGGGGCTTGAAAAGCCCAAAGCCGTCATCGACCTGAAGCGCATTGCCCCGCTCACAACAGTAGAGGATCAAGGCGACTGGATCAGGATCGGGGCCCTGGCACGGATCTTCGACCTCAAACAAAACGACCTCGTTCGAGACTACTTTCCTGCGCTCGAGGCTTCCCTCGAGGCGACTTCGTGTGAATCCCTCCAAATGAGGGGCACAATCGGCGGCAACCTGCTTCAGAATTCCCGATGCCTCTTCTATAACCAATCGGAATCCTGGCGCAGATCCAAGGGCTTTTGTCTGAAAATGGGCGGTGAGAGCTGCAATGCCGTCCCGGGCGCCAAGACCTGCTTCGCAAACTATTGCAGCGATAATGCCCCCGCTTTGTGTACGCTGTCTGCGGAGATGGAGCTCTCCGGACCCGACGAGGTGAGACGCCTCAATCTGGAGGAACTCTATACGAACAAGGCGGACAAGCCCTTCGACCTTCAACCTGGTGAAATTCTCACCGCAATCTTCGTTCCGAAGAAGAAGAGCGTCGGGGGTTACGAAAAGCTGCGGGTTCGGGGCGCCATTGACTATCCTCTCTTGAGCGCGGCGTTTTCATTTGTGGACGGGACGGGCAAACTCGCCGTAGGAGCCGTCGGGCCCAAGCCGTATCTGGTTGAAATGAAACAACCCTCGCACGATGCAATCGGAGAGGCCATCGAGGCGGTCCTTAAACAGGTAAGGCCTGTCGGTAATACGGTCCTCGATCCCGAATACAGGAAACGGATGATTCCCGTGTTAGCCGGAAGGCTTGTCAACAAGGTGATGGAAGGGGCGAAGTGATGGAGCTATTCAAAGTCAAATTACAGGTGAACGGAGAGGCCATGGAGTTGGATGTCAAGCCTTCCGAAACCTTGCTTGAGACCCTGAGAGACCGATTGGAACTGACCGGTACCAAGGACGGTTGTGGGCTCGGCGCCTGCGGGAGTTGCACGGTGCTTCTTAATGGACTTCCCACGCGATCATGTATAGTGCTGACCGCCGAACTGGAGGGCTCCGAGGTATCGACCATCGAAAGTTTGGCGGACGGAACGAAGCCTGCCCCCGTTCAAGAGAGCTTCATGGAGAAAGGCGCGGTTCAGTGCGGGTTCTGCACTCCGGGCATGATACTTACGGCCAAAGGCCTGCTGGACAGAAACTCACGACCGACCAAAGAGGAGATCATCCGGTCCATTTCATCCAATCTGTGTCGATGCACCGGTTACAAGAAGATTGTCGAAGCCGTGGAGGCAGCGTCATCCACAGAAACTCCAAAGACCTAGTGTCGTATCATGCGTGAAATATCGTATCGGGCACTCGTCATTCCCGCGAAGGCGGGAATCCAGTATTTTGGGCTACTTCAGTGTTTCTGGATTCCCGCCTTCGCGGGAATGACAGCCATTTTTACGACATTACTTAGATGACATGACACTAGAAAAAAGTCGCGGTTGGGAATTCAGGCGCGCGGGTCCCCCACGAACGGATCGGCGCGGTCCGCCTGCTCCTACGAGAGCCAGCCGCAAAACCACATAGACATTCCGTCAAAGAGGAACCGGCGCACGCGCTCTTAGCCGGGCGCAGGGGCTGCCGGAGTTCTTTGATTCAAACGGAATACCTCGACGTAAAGGAGGAGTAAAACATGCGTGCATTCGTATTGGGCGGAGCAGGGGGTATGGGGCAGGGCGTGGCCCGGGACCTGATAAAACAAGAACCGGTCACGGATGTTGTCCTTGGAGACTTGTATCCGGACCCGGAAAGATTGGCGCCGAAATTACGCGAGAGCGCAAAGGTCACCCTGGTCAAGATGGACGTAAACGATCATAACGGCATGATAAATACATTCAAGGACTCGGATGTTGTAATCAACTGCGCGGGCCCCTTTTACAAGACAGCCGTGCCGGTAGCCAGGGCCGCGGTTGAGGTGCGGGTCAACTATATTGATATCTGTGATGATTACGAGGGAACCGAAATCCTTTTCAACTCCGAGATAGATGAAATGGCGAGAGAAGCCGGCATTACTGTTCTTACGGGTATGGGATCCGACCCGGGAACCAACAATGTCCTGGTGAAGTGGTATGCGGATCGTCTGGACAGTGTTGAAGAGATTTACCTTTATTGGGTAGTGGCCATTGCCGAACTTTCAGGCGCCGCCTGGGACCACGGTCTTCATATGACCCTCGGAAAGATCCCGCAGTATATCAACGGTAAACTGGTACATGTTGAAGGCGGGACCGAACCAGTGGCGGAAGAGTTCCTGGAACCCTTAGGGACGTGCCATGTTCGCTACGTGGGTCACCCTCAGCCTTTGACCATCCCCAAGTATATCAAAGGGGTAAAAAATGTCATAATCAAAGGGGCGCTCATACCTCCCTGGGTGGACGAACTGATCAAAGAACAAAAAGATATGGGTCTCTTGAGTAAAGAACCGAAGGATATCAACGGCACGACCGTAATACCCTACGACCTGACGCTCAAGCTTTGGGAGACCATCCCCGAAGGGAGAGACAACGGTCCGCAGTCTTCGGGCCTCAAAGTCATTGTCAAAGGTGAGCGAGGCGGTAAAAAGGTTACATACACAGCCGATATGGTGGGAAGGATGGCTCCCGGGACGGGCCTTCCCGCATCCATCGCAGCGCTCATGATGAATGCCGGGGATGTGACCGAAAAGGGAGTGACCGCTCCTGAAGGCTGCATTGATCCGGACAAATTCCTTGCGGCGTTCTTGAAGCGAGGCGCAAGAATCCACCAGACGGAAAAAATATCATCCATGTTTGAAGTCCAGATATAGTCAAATAGTTGAGTGGTTAAGTGGTTGAGTTGGAAAATATTTGTTATAATTTCAGTAGGTTATAAACATCAAAATGATAAATGTCTCCCGCCACGGCGGGACTAAAAACAAATATGCCCGTGAATTTAACCACTTAACTACTCAACCATTCAACCACTTAACGAGGCCTGAAGTCTAACATATTGCAGGAGACTTTCCATGAAAGAGGCTCAAAAATTGAACATCACCAAGAGCCGTGAACTCTTCGAAGAAGCGTCCGGGCTGGTGCCGGGAGGCGTTCTCGGGGCCAGAAAGCCCGGCGATTTTATCGAAGGAGAATACCCCATATTTCTTGAAACCGCCAAAGGCTGCCGCCTGACGGATGTTGACGGCAACGAATTTATCGATTTCTTGTGCGGTTACGGCCCCATCATCCTCGGTTACCTTGAAGAAGAGGTGGATGACGCCGTTTGTAAACAGATAAAAGAAAAAGGTTTCTGTTTCACGCTGACACAAAAATTCCAGAATGCGCTGGCGAAGAAGCTGACCGAAATTGTGCCCTCATCCGAGATGAGCATTTTCCTGAAAACAGGCTCCGACGCCACCACCGCAACTATTCGTATTGCAAGAGCCTATACCGGCAAAATCAAAGTAATGCGTTGCGGTTACCATGGCTGGCATGACTGGTGCGTTGAAATGAAAGGCGGGATTCCTTCGAAATTTTACGAAGATGTATTTGAATTTCAATACAATAGACTCGATCAGCTGGAAGAGCTGATGGCGACGCATGGTGATGAAACGGCTGCAATCATCATGACGCCGTTCGGTCATCCAAACCATCAAAAGATGCAGGAACCCAATCCAGGGTTTCTTGAAGGCGCAAGAGATCTTGCAGACAAGTACGGTGCGGTGCTGGTCTATGATGAGATACGGACCGCCTTCAGACTCAGAATGGGCGGCGCGCAGGAGCTCTACGGAGTGACTCCCGATCTTACCGTGCTTGGAAAGGCGATCGCCAACGGATATCCGATTTCTGTTGTGACCGGTAAGAAGGACGTCATGATGGCGGCCTCGGACAAGCTTTTTATTTCGTCAACCTTTTTTCCGAACAGCAAAGGCTTTGTCGCCGCGCTTAAGACCATAGAAATCCTTGAGCGGGACAAAGTGCTCGAGAATATCTGGGAAAAGGGCGACCGCTTCATCGAGAAAATCCGGGCGCTCCTCGACAAATATGATGTGGGAGCCGAGTTGACCGGCGTGGCCCCCATGTTCTACATCACCTTTAAAAAGGACGAAACAGGGGCATACAAAGGCAAACGCAAAGACTTCTATACGCAGCTCATCCGTAAAGGGTTCTTCTTCTCACCGTACCACCACGCCTATATCAGCTTTCGACACACGGAAGAAGACCTGAAATTGACCCTGACGGCCATTGAGGAATCCCTGGCGTATGTGAAAGAAAAATACTAACCGAAAGTAAATGGCGGTCAAACCTCAACTATTTACTATTGTCCTGATCATCGCTGAATTTATTGGTCATATGCTTCTCAAGAAACAAGATAATCTACGAGGATAGGTCTAAACATAACACCTCCATAGAAACCTCAAATGACTTAGTCAATAGTTGAGGTTTGACCGCCATTTCTCTTGTTAGCTGGATATTTAGGCTGGTCGGGGCGAGAGGATTTGAACCTCCGACACCCTGCTCCCAAAGCAGGTGCGCTTCCAGACTGCGCCACGCCCCGAGTCTCTTCTCTTATCTCTTCATCACATACGAAAAAGTTGATTTCTGATTTATCATTCCCCGACATTCCCGCATTCCTATGCGGGATGCGCTTCCAGACTGCGCCACGCCCCGAGTCTCTTCTCTTATCTCTTCATCACATACGAAAAAGTTAATTTCTGATTTATCATTCCCCGGCACTCCCGCATTCCTATGCGGGATGCGCTTCCAGACTGCGCCACGCCCCGAGTCTCAAAATACGCAACTTTACATAGACTAAATTTACCTTATTTTGCTGGTCAAAATCAAGCGAATTTTATTCCCGTTAAACGCTTGACCCTGGCTTGGTATTTCCCTATAATTCGCCCTCAATCTTGTATTATCACGAAACGCACAGGAGACACCAAATGGAAATTGCAAGAAAAATCGGTATAGGAATCGTTATGATTATTCCAGGATTTGTTTTTGGCGCTGCTATCTGGGTATGGTTCGGGTCCTGGATTGCTGTCCTCATCTTAGAGATAATCATTGCTATCGTTTACTATTATTATGTCATTGCCGGAAAGCCCACAGGGTCCACTCAAAGGGCGTAGGCTTCACCGCCTCGACGGCCAATGGTCTAAAAATAAACCGGTCCCTGATATCAGGAACCATTTCATTTCCGCAGAATAAAAAAAGGGGATTGGAGTCCAAAAGTCCGATCCCCTTTTGTCTTATAGCTTTCGGGGTCCTTTCTACACGATTCCCAGCGAGAACTTAAGCGACTTGAGGGTGTTTTTCATGAGCATGGTGATGGTCATGGGACCTACGCCGCCAGGTACTGGTGTGATGAATCCGGCTATCTCTTTGGCCGCATCAAAATCCACATCACCTTTGAGTATTGCAATCTTTTTGCCGGTCTTTTCACTGATCTTTTCTCCAACACGATTAACACCTACATCAATGACGCATGCACCCGGTTTGATCCACTCGGGCTTTACAAGGCCTGGAACACCTGCCGCAACAATCAGGATATCCGCCCGTTTGCAGTGAGCTGCCATATCCTTTGTGCGGGTATGAATCACTGTAACCGTTGAATTGGCGCCATCGGCCTTCTGGAGCATGATGTTGGCAATCGGCTTGCCCACGATGTTGGAACGGCCCACAACCACGACCTCCGCACCGCTCGTCTCCACGCCGGCCCGGATAATCATTTCCTGGATGCCTGCAGGGGTACAGGGCGCGAATTTGACCTCGGACCCGCCGATCATCAGACGGCCCACATTGACAGGGTGAAAACCATCCACGTCCTTATCAGGATCAATGGCATTTAATATCTTCTTTTCATCAATCTGTTTCGGGAGCGGCAACTGGACGAGTATGCCATGAATTGAATCGTCATTGTTGTACTTATCAATCAGGGCCAGTAAATCCTCATCGGAAATATCCTCTGTCTGGTTGTCCTGGATCTCTTTGAAACCGAGCCCTTTGGCCGTCTTGATCTTTGCTGTAACATAAGATATGGAGGCCGGGCTTTCGCCCACTAAGATGGTCACCAGCCCGGGCACCACACCGTGCTCATCTTTGATTTTCTTCACATCCTCTTCGATTTCTTTGAGGATTAGATCCCGGATTTCAGTTCCTTTGATCAGTTTTGCTGTCATATTCAATCTCCTTTCTTAAATGTTTTGTCCCTATTATAAAAGCTTGAGAAAAAAATTACATGCTTTAATCGGCATTTCAATAGCACAGTTATTTTTCAATATCAAATGTTTTATCTTGCAATTCAGGATATCACTTGAAATCCTGTTTCAAAAAGGTACAGGCACTATTTCAAAATGAGGGAAGGCTTGTTTCCTGCAACCTCCCCGTCCGTTGTCAGTTGTCCGTGGTCCGTTGGTGAAATCTTTTAACGAACCTCCTGAGCAAAAAAAGCAGGATCAACAGGCCGAAAAAAATAAAGATTCCTAAATTATAACGGGCCATAAGATAGTCCATCCTGCCTCTGACCGTATCCCAGTTACTGCCTAACATAAAACCAAAGGAGATCCAGATAAGATTCCATACAGCACAGCTTAAGAGCGCAAAAAACGTAACTCTTAAAGCACTGAGCCTTGAAATGCCGCCCGCGATGGATATGACAGAGCGCACCCCGGGTAAGAATCTGTTTAAAAGAATTAGCAGGTAGCCGTATTTCCGGAACCAATCCTGAGCCCTGATGATATCCTGTGCTTTGAAAAACCGGAAATCTCTTTCAATAAAAAATCGTCTTCCAAGATATCCACCGACCCAGAAAAGAAACATAAAGCCGGCAAGACTGCCGAGGGTAGTTGAAAAATACACGCCGGGGAAATGCAGCCTCTGGGTGCCGACAAGGAATGCCCCGAATGCGATAATAGTATCCCCCGGAATAGGGGGAAATACGTTCTCCACAAATGCGCTAATACCAAGAATGAGATAAATAAGATAATCAGGAAGTGTATTCAGGAAATCCAGAAAACTGTCCAGATGTGACACCGATTGCATCTCCTTTCGCGTGAGCAATATGGGATCTGTGTGACAGACATTACTTGTATCTGTTCCCTGACCCCTGGACCCTGCGAACTGGCACGATTATCAAACTAAAAGCGCATAAAAACAAGAAATCTTTTTACCTTGACTGAAATGCAGGCGTTTGTTATCAGAACAACGGTGTTGAACGTTTCAATTGACCTATGTAAAAACAGGAGAACCAGTTGGCAAAGAAAAAAGTAAGCAGAAAAGAATTTCTGAAAGGACCGGATGAATTCCTGACATTTTCAAGCAAGGCGATCAACTTTTTCAGCACCCACGTTCGAGAGCTTCAATACGTCGGATTGGCGATAGCCATAATTATTATTGGCTATCTGGCAATCTACTCATACCTCCGCTACGAAAATAAACACGGTCAGGATGCCTATAATACCGCCTTTTATACCTTTGGAAAAAGTCTGAAAGTTGATCTGGACCCTGAAGAACTGAAAAAATCACAAGAATTATTTGAAGCAGTCATTAATAATTATGGCATGTCAAAGGCTGCCAGGTTGGCCCTGCCCCAAATCGCATATATCAAATTCCTTGAAAAAAGGTACGATGAAGCCATTGCCTTTTACAGGAGGTACTTGGAAAAGGTTTCCGGGGATAAACAATATGAATCTCTCACAAATCTCGCCTTAGCCGGATGTTATGAAGCTAAAGGGGACCTGAAAGGGGCTATAGACATCCTGATTCCAATTATAGAGAACCGCGATGATCCATTCAGGGAGACGGCCATGTTCAGCCTCGCACGCCTTTACCGGCTCTATAACAAGCCTGAGAAAGAAAAAAAGGTCCTTAAAAATTTTGTTGAAGAGTACAGCAATTCACCCTTTGCCCCCATGGCAAAAACACGCCTCTGAGAATCAGACACTCAAGTCTCATCCATAACCCCGTTATTTCGTTCCCCCTAGGAGGCTGTCCTTATATTCTGCCCGTATCCTGTATCAATCTTCATAGACGAAAATCTTATAATTTAATAAATACACATAAAATCGTCTGTTTGAGGTGAAACTTCATTAGGACTAAATATAGAAAACTTTTTAAGTGTGAATTGTATTGAGATATGGGCGAGAATTGCATTTTTCTTGACAGTATAAAAATAATTTCTTACAGTTACTTTGTAGCTAAATTATAGCTTTTTAAAGGAGCCATGTTATGATTATATCTGAGATTTTGGCAAGGAATGCCAGGATGTATGGAGATGAAGTCGCCCTTATCGAAAGAGAGCCTGCAAAGGACAAAAGGGTATCCATCACGTGGAAAGAATTTGATGATATGGCGAACAGGGTGGCCAACGCGCTAATCGCCAGGGGAATCAAAAAGGGGAACAAGGTAATTCACCTTATGATGAACTGTCTGGAATGGCTACCTGCCTATTTTGGAATCCTGAGAACAGGTGCATGGGCCGTTCCCTTGAATTTCAGGTTCATGGCAGATGAAATAAGGTACTGCGCTGAGATCGCCGAGGCCGAGGCCATGATATTTGGCGAGGAGTTTGTGGAACGTGTAAATGCCATTAAGGACGATTTGCAAAGCATCAAGGACTATGTGTTTGTGGGTCCTGACGGTCTGAAACCGGATTATGCAGAGTCCTTTGATGCCTTTTTAAAAACAGGCTCCATTGACAATCCCGATGTGCCTGTTGGCCTTTTGGACGAAGCAGCCCTCTATTTTACATCCGGTACAACCGGACAGCCGAAACCCATCCTTTTGACCCACAGGAACCTGGAATTTGCCTGCATCATTGAAAACCGCCATCACAACCAGACACATGAAGATAATTTTCTTTGCATCCCGCCTCTTTACCACACTGGCGCCAAGATGCACTGGTTCGGAAATTTCATCGTGGGTGCTAAGTCGGTCATATTAAAAGGCGTTAAACCGGAGTGGATACTTGAAGCCGTGTCCGAAGAAAAGGCCACTATTGTCTGGCTGTTGGTGCCCTGGGCTCAGGACATTCTGATTGCCATTGAAAACGGAGATGTTTCCCTTTCAGATTACCAACTCGACCAATGGAGACTCATGCATATCGGTGCCCAGCCTGTACCCCCCAGTCTTGTCAAGAACTGGAAAAAGGTCTTTCCCAATCACGATTATGATACCAATTACGGGTTGAGCGAGACCACGGGCCCAGGCTGCGTTCATCTTGGAATTGAAAACCTGCACAAGGTAGGGGCAATTGGTGTACCTGGCTTTGACTGGGAATACAAAATGGTGGACAATGACTTAAAAGAGGTTCCAAAAGGTGAACCGGGAGAACTCATGGTCAAGGGGCCCGGCGTGATGAGCGAGTATTATAAAAATCCGGAGGCCACAAAGGATACCATCTTTGACGGATGGCTCCTTACCGGCGACATGGCCCGTGTGGATGAGGATGGGTTCATCTGGCTCGTGGACAGGAAAAAGGACGTTATCATCACGGGCGGTGAGAATATCTTTCCGGTGGAGATAGAAGATTTTCTCATGGAGAACCAAAAGATACAGGATGCCGCTGTTATCGGTATCCCCAACGAGCGTTTAGGCGAGATTGTGGCCGCCATTGTCAAGGTAAAACCGGGACAGGAGATGACCGAAGAAGAGTTCATGGCCTATTGTGAGGCTCTACCTCGATATAAAAGGCCCCGGACCATCTTCTTTGATGATGTGCCCAGGAATCCCACTGGCAAGATTGAAAAGCCCAAACTCAGAAAGAAATACGCCGGCATGGCAGAAAGTTTTAAGATATAAAATCGCTTTCGCGATTTTATGAAACGCGGCTACGCCGCTTTAAACAGTTAATTCCTAAACAATCGTAACACGATAGCCCTTTGAAAACAGGAATGGGGCATGGGGATCTCTTTTTTAAAAGAGCTAAAATGTTAAACCAAATTTGATGGTCTCGTAAAAAGTCTCCAAGGCCGTCACTCCCGCAAAGGCGGGAGTCCAGGCCCGCCATAGGCGTGATTACCGGATTTCCGCCTTCGCGGGAATGACGAAAACGGGTCCTTTCTGACTTTATACGAGTTTGTCAAATATAATAACCCTAAATATAGCCGGAGGAAAACATGCACAAGTTATTGATAGAGAATTCGGGAAAGGAGATGCTTCTTTTAGGTAATGAGGCCATTGCGCGCGGCGCCCTTGAAGCAGGTGTATCATTTGTCACCTGCTACCCTGGAACGCCCTCCTCCGAGATTCCCGAACAGTTTTTCAAGATGGGCAAGGAGACGGATATCTATTTTGAGTATTCCACAAACGAAAAGGTAGCCATGGAGGTAGGCGCGGCCGCTGCCATCGCGGGCCTTAGGACCATGGTAACACTGAAACACGTAGGGCTCAACGTTGCGTCCGATCCTTTGATGACCTTAGCCTATGTCGGTGTCAAGGGCGGCATGGTCATCATCAACGCGGACGATCCTTTCTGTTTCTCCAGCCAGAATGAGCAGGACAACCGGTATTACGCAAGGTTATCCAGCCTGCCAATGCTGGAACCGACAAATGTCCAGGAAATGAAGGATATTACCGTTGCTGCCTTTGATTTGTCGGAAGAGCTGGAACTTCCGGTAATCATCAGGACAACTACACGTTTGAACCACATAAGTGCAGCGGTTAAATTAGGCGACTTAAAGCCCATCAAGACCAAGGATACGTTCCAGAAAAATCCCTTCCATTTCGTGGCAGTGCCCGCGGTCTCCAGGAACCTTCACAAGCTGCTTTTGGAGAAATATGACCGGGCATTAGAGAAATCCGAGAACTGGCCCGGTAACACGATCGTCGGTAGCGGGAAATGGGGTATTGTGGCAAATGGCGTGAGCTTCAATTACGTGAGTGACGCGGTTTCGGATCTCGGGATATCAGACAAGGTCAGCATCCTCAAATTGGAGTTTTCATGGCCCCTCCCCAAAGATCTCTGCACCCGTTTTATGAAGAAGGTTGACAAGGTGCTTGTGGTTGAAGAACTGGAACCGGTCATGGAAAACGACCTAAAGGCTATTGCCCAGGAAAGCGGGATCACTATTCCAATCAAGGGAAAAGGCATTGCAGGCCTTTCCCGACTCTTTGAATATGATCCAGGCATGATCAGAAAGGCCGTTGCCGAATATTTTGGCGTGGATTACAAGGGGACTGAAATTCTTGATCTATCAGAAGTCCCTGAACTCCCGGGAAGGCCGCCGAATCTGTGCGCAGGGTGCCCCCACCGGGCCACCTACTATTCGGTCAAGCAGGTATATGGACCTGATGCTGTCTATCCCACTGATATCGGTTGTTACACACTCGGCCTTCTGCCGCCCATTTCCATGGCCGACCTTGTCATCTGCATGGGTTCATCAGTCAGCACCGGTTGCGGTTTTTCCCAGGCCACGGATCAAAAGGTCGTCTCGTTTATTGGCGATTCTACCTTTTTCCACTCAGGCATCACCGGGCTCGTAAATGCAGTACATAATAATCACAAATTCACCTTAGTGATCCTTGACAACGGAACCACTGCAATGACAGGTCATCAGCCACATCCCGGGGTGAATACGGAGCCCATGGGGGTTGATCTTACGCAGCTCTCTGTCGAAGAAGTTGTCCGGGGCTGCGGTGTCAAAGACGTACATGTGGTTAAACCGTTTAAGTTGAAGAAGACAATTGAATCTGTCAAAGCTACTATGGAATATGACGGCATATCGGTAATTATTTCAAAAGAGGCGTGCCCGCTTTTTGCAAAGGCCATGGGCCAGTTCAAAAAGTCCAGGCCCTTCTATATCAATCACAATAAGTGTAAAAACCATCGGGACTGCATTAACTTGTTAGCCTGTCCGGCCATGTATCTGGATGGCGAGCAGGTTGAGATCGATAAGAATCTCTGCACTGCGTGTTCTGTATGTGCTCAGGTATGTCCTGAAAACGCGATTCTACCATTAAAAGAATAAAACAACCGCACTATGTTCGATTATTTTATATAACGCGACTTCGTCGCTCACTTGACTATTTTTACGAACCCACAATCAAGGATTAAAACAGAAGTGTTACGTTAATGTAATCAGTCAAACAAAACGGGAGAATAGATATGGAAACAAGGAGATTGGTATTTATCGGCGTAGGCGGTCAGGGAAACCTTCTTGCCTCACGTCTGGTAGGGGAGGCAGCTCTCTCCTTAGGCGTACCCGCTGTGGTAAGTGAGATACATGGCATGGCCCAGCGAGGCGGAATCGTGGAATCGGCCGTTTTATTGGGCGACGTCACAAGCCCGATCGTCTCTAATGCCGAAGCCGATGTATTAATAGGGTTTGAGCCTGTTGAGACGCTTCGGGCCCTTGTAAAATGCAACAAAGACACCGTTGTCATTACAAATACCAGCCCCCTACCGCCGTTCACTGTTACGGTTGGCCAGGGGACATATCCATCGGTGGATAAAACCCTGGACATGATTCGAGGCAAGGTAAAAAAAGTTATCGCCCTTGACGGAAATGCCATGGCGGCAGAGGCCGGCAATGTTCTGTCCCTGAATATGGTAATGTTGGGCGCTCTTATCGGCTCCGGAACAATTCCCATCGGCGCGGAAGATATGAAAAAGACCATCTCAACTTCAACCAAGAAAGCATTTTTAGAATCTAATCTGAAGGCTTTTGGCCTGGGAATGGAAAACGCGAATTAGGTGAGGTGAGCGGTTAGGTAGCCTCCTCTGATGCAAATGAACACAAGCTTTACCCTTTTATTATACTTTGGGAGGGGCCTTTTCCAGATGGTCCCTCCCTTTTTTTCTTTTATGTGTCATTGAGAATTATGAACCCAGTTGCCCTTGTTTCCACACCATGGCCCTTATTCAACCGCCCTTCTGTTCAATTGGGCGCACTCAAGGCCTTCATAAGACAGAAACTGCCAGGCTTAGAAGTAAATACCCGTCATTTTTACTTAGGTATTGCAGAAGACTTAGGCTACGATCTCTATGGTCAGATCTCAGAGAGGACCTGGCTTGCAGAGACACCCTATGCCGCCCTTTTGTACCCTGATCGCATTGATATTGTTGAACGGTTTTGGAGAAAAAAGGCTTTGCGCGTGCCCTTTGTCAATGACTGTGACTTTTGCGCTCTCTGCCGAGCACTCGAAGTATCATCCAGCTCCATACTTGATCAGGAGGACTGGGACCGCTACATCCTGGCAGGATTCTCTATATGCTTCGGCCAACTGACAAGCTCCCTTTACTATATCAGGGAAGTAAAAAAGCGTGCCCCGACCTTAAAGATCATTGTAGGGGGATCAGCATGTGCCGGAGATATGGGACAGAGTCTTCTTAATTGCTTTCCGGAGATCGACTTCGTGATCCGCGGGGAAGGGGAATTGCCGCTTGTTCATTTAATCAAATCCCTGACAGGCACTCAAGGCGACTCCCGCATGGTTTCGATTCCTGGCCTGGTTTCACGTCATAATGTTCTGCCGGATCAAGAAATCTCCCAGATATCCAATCTGGACGAATTGCCGGTTCCCGAATATGACGACTACTTCAACCAGGTGAGGTCCTTGCGGACAAATAAGACGTTCCTCCCCAAAATTCCCATGGAAATCTCGCGCGGCTGCTGGTGGCGCAAAAGCGTCAACCCTGAGGGGGCTTCGGGTTGTGCCTTTTGCAATCTAAACCTCCAGTGGCACGGGTATCGCGCCAAATCCCTGAACAGGACAATTTCCGAAATAGATAGCCTCACCAAAAAGCATAAAATCCTCTCCGTATCCTTTATGGACAATCTTCTGCCTTCAAAGGGCCAGAAGGAATTGTTTGAGGGAATAAAAAAGCTCAAAAACGATTTTCGGCTCTTTGCCGAAATCCGTGCTACTACGCCTGTTGAAACCCTTGCCTCTATGGGTGCTGCCGGAATGCATGAAGTCCAGGTGGGCATAGAATCCTTGAGTACCAGCCTCCTTAAAAAACTCAACAAGGGCACCTCTGTCATGGACAACATGGAGATTATGAAAAACTGCGAGACCCCAGGGCTGCCGGATTTGACCGGCAACATGATACTTAACTTCCCGTTAAGCGATAATGATGATATAGCCGATACCATATGGAATCTTGAATTTGCACGCCCGTTTAGGCCAATTAAAGGCGTTCCCTTTTGGCTGGGTTACGGCAGCCCAGTCTGGCAGATGCCTCATGCCTATGGTCTCAAAAGGGTTGGTAACCACCCGTATTACAGCCATCTTTTTCCACCAGAAGTTCTGCGCAATCTCAGCCTTATTATTCAAGGGTATCAAGGAGGCGTAAGGCATCAGAACCGCATATGGAAACCGGTCAAGAAAAAGCTTCAGGAATGGAAAACGAGCTATTACCGGCTTCACGATACGCCGGGGAGCGGCCCGATTCTTTCTTATCAGGACGGACGTGATTTTATGATCATTCGCCACAGACGGAATAAAAGCAATGACATGACCCACAGGCTGAAAGATACCTCAAGGAAGATCTACCTGTTCTGCCAGACCCAGCGATCTATAGCGGAGATCCTTGCCCGGTTTCCCGGTTTTGGGGAGGATAAGGTAAGACCATTTTTGCAGATGATGGTGGATAAGCGCCTGATATTTAGTGAAGGAGACCGTTACCTCAGCCTGGCGGTCCCTATATCTGGATTATTAGACGGGATAACAGAGTAAAGAATCCACGCCCATCGAAGATCCCGCTATGCGGGGGAGGACGTGGCCTTGCTTTGCCCCCTCTTTCTGGCTAATTGGTGTAATAGAGTAATTTTTTTTAAAAATATCAGAATTCATTAACTTTAGTCCCGCCGTGGCGGGATTAGGCACTTTAGATCACTTTAGGCACTTGTGTCCCGCCTTGGCGGGATTAATCCTGTCAAAAAATTCAGTCTTTCCGATAGATTCCCCATATCCCCTCCATGCCTTTCCAACATCTTCAAAGAAATCAGCTAAGGCTATTTCCAGTGCCGGCTGACGCCCTTGATCCGTTCATGCAGGAGGAACAGAGCGTTCAGCTCCTCCCCCTCCTTTTCACGCAGTGCCTTAATTGCCTCGGGATCAATGCGGTCTGTAATTTTTTTGCAGACGTAATTGACGCAGATCACATGACGGGCTTGAAGCATACACCCTGTATTTCCCAAGAAAAAACAGCTCTTAGGGTCATGCCTTTTCTCCGGAAGTCTTACGTTTAAGAGGAGATTAATCAGAAGAAGCCATCCATCGTATTTATTTTCCAGCCCGGCGCCGCAGCATGATCCGCCTTCGTTCAGCTCGCATTCCCTGCACAAATCGACAATCCCCGCCGCTGTCATCTCCTTACGGGAGCCCTGAATGGCCCTTTGTAACCTTGCTAAAAGATCAGTAATGGTCCTGTCTTCAAAAAGCCGCCTGCCATATTTCTCATAGCAATTTTCGGCCCAGGCAATCTTTTCTTCTATAGGACTTGAAAGAAGTGGTTGTCTTATGTTCATCAAAAGGGGTTTTTAATTTTTTTTCTTGGCCGCACTTTTTTTCCTTGTCCTTGCCTTTTTCTTCTTATTATTTTCCTTGTCTCCGAATTTCTTAAGGCCCTCAGCTAATTCCCTTAGTTTTTGATCCACTAAATAATTGATCGTTCCTTTTGGAAAACTACCGTCCGCCTTTCTTTCTCCTGCCTTTTTCCCTGTGAGAATTTCAATGCCTTCATCAATAGTTTTCACCGGATAGACATGGAACTGGCCTTTTTTCACAGCCCTTACAACATCCTTGCGAAGCATCAGGTCTTTGACATTGCTCTCAGGGATCATAACACCCTGTTTCTTAGTAAGCTTCTTCACCCGGCAACAATCATAGAATCCCTCGATCTTCTGATTAACACCACCTATGGCCTGTATTTCTCCTTTTTGATTGACCGAACCTGTAACAGCAATATATTGCCTGATAGGGGCTTTCGACAGGCTGGACAGTAACGCGTAGATTTCAGTGGATGAGGCACTGTCCCCATCCACCCCGCCGTAGGACTGTTCAAAGGCAATGCTGGCGCTTATTGTCAGCGGTTTGTCCTGGGCATATTTTTCTCTAAGGTACCCGCTTAAGATAAGGACGCCTTTATTGTGGGTGTTGCCCGACATATCTGATTCTCGCTCAATGTTTATAATTCCTGCACGGCCCATAGAGGTGGAGGCTGTAATCCTGGAGGGCTTACCGAACATATAATCACCAAGATTGTAAATGGCCATGCCATTTACCTGCCCCAATACTTCGCCTTCCACATCAATCATCAAAGTCCCCCGGTCAATCATTTCCTGAATATGTTCCTCAATCATTTTGGATCTGTATATCCTGGACTCTATGGCCTTATCCACATGGCTTTCCTGTATCGTAGGTTCCTTTTCCTGACCGGCCCAGAAATCTGCTTCACGCAACAGATCAGTGATGTCCGGGAAACTGGTTGATATCTTTTCCTGCCTTCCGGTCATACGCACCGCCTCCTCCACTAAGGCAGCCACGGCAGTCCTGTCAAGAGGTCTTATTTTGTCTTCTTTTGTTTTCATCCTGATAAATTCAGCATACTGCTGAATGTTATTTTCATTTTTCTTCATTGAAGTATCAAAGTCAGCCCTTACCTTGAATATTTTTTTGACATCTTCATCAAAAGCCTGAAGTAAATGATAAAGGTATGGATCGGAGACAACAACCACCTTGACGTCCAGATCAATCGGTTCAGGCTTCAGCCCGCTCGTAGTGAACAGATAAAAAGGGTCGTAGGTCTCGATCTCGAGTTTTTCGCTTTTCAAGGCCCGCTTGAGAGCCCGCCATACACCCGGTTCCACAATAGCATCTATAAGATTAATAACCAGGTAACCGCCGTTGGCCTTGATTAGTGAGCCCGCTTTGATCTTGCTGAAATCTGTCCGCCATATCCCGCTCCGGTCAACAACCCGTTCAATGGCCCCGAAAAGGTTTCGATAGGTGGGATACGTTTCAACGATAACCGGCGGCCCCTTCTGATCCTTGTTGTCCACAAGAAGATTGACCTGATATGGCTGAAAACGATCGCCCTCCGGCAGCAGGGTTAACATCCCCGGTATGGCCGGCTGGGACTGGGGCCTGAAAATATCCAGGTTGCCCGCCATATCTTCCAGCATCGCACTAATGTACTTCCTTACCGGTTCGCTCTTGAATTTTTTTGTCAGGGGCACTGCCAGTTGAGACGCGGTTTCAATGAACATCACACGGTCCATTTTCTCTATCTTTTCCTGTACTTCTTTTTGAAGGTCCCTGAGATCAAGAAAAATCGTATCAATCTGCTCTCTCAGTTTCGCCTGTTTTTCTTTTAGCTTTTCATATTCCTCTTTTGGGAATCTCTCTTTTTCCACCATCTCCTCAAGCTGATCAATATTAACAGGGTTCCCATCAACAAGGGGCATCACTTCCGGCCGCTTGACCTGCCCCATTTGAATGTCTACCAGAGTGAATCCTTGTTCCTTTACCTTCTGGTCAAGAATCTTGAAAAAACTCTTTCCCTGGGCTTCGTATGCCTGCATAACTTCCTTTTTTGCACTTATGTATTCCTGGCTTTCGAAAATCTGCGGGATCTTTTTCTTCAAGGTCTCAACAAGGTCATGTACGGCCTTTTTGAACGCGATTCCGTTTCCCTTTTTTAAGCGAATAAGAAAAGGGGATTCCGGGTTTTCATAATTATTGACATAGCAAAGATCATCCGGGATTCGATCATTTTTGGATATCTCCTTTATCAACTTTTTAACCGTAGCCATCCTGCCGGTTCCTGCCATTCCTGTGACAAATACATTGTAACCCTGTTTCTCCATGCCCATCCCAAAACGGAATGCCTCAACACCTCTGTCTTGCCCGATGATTGCCTTTAAAGGCTTAAGCTCATCAGTGGTTTTAAAGGGCAGGCTGGTAGGGGAAAGCCGCCATCTGAGTTTTTTTACTGGAATCTCGTTATATGATTTCTTCGCGGGCATCCATGACCTCCCTGTTATATATGTTATCTCAATTTCCTCGCTTTATGTGACTTCAACCTTTATGCTACGGGGCTCTTCAGGTTTGCATTTAGGCATCACGATATACAAAATGCCCTTCTTATATGTGGCCTTGATTTCCTCAACTTTTACCCTGCAGGGCAGTCGAACAGCACGCGAAAATGAGCCGAATCTCCTTTCAACCCTGTGGTAGTATCCGTTTCCCTCAATGTTTTCATCATACTTCTCACCACTTATCGTCAATACGTCATTTTCAACGGAAATATTCATATCCTCGGGATTTATCCCCGGAAGCTCGACCTTAACCGTAAGTGTATCTTCAGCTTCAGATAGATCTATATAGGGCGCTCCGGCCCTTTCACCGGGAAAGACAGACACCCCAAAACTGGACCACAACCGGGAGAAAAGATTGTCCATGTCCTTTCTTAACTTACTCATCTCCTGGTTTTTCCACAGAGTTAATTTGGTCATGACAAGATCTCCTTTTGTCTTTCCAATCAGTATATCACGAATTTTCTAAAAAAATGTTTATCACTTCAGTTCTTCTTGACAGGATTAACAGGAAGAACAGGATAGTTTTTCTTATCTTGTTGATCTCTCAATTTGAATCCTTTACTTTATATTTATCTTCAACCTTTCTCTCTCCAAAACTAAAAAATAGACCTACAGGTTTTCGCGTTGCAACAAGTTGTTGATTAGTGTGAGTGAGTTAAAGTTGATGAACTCGTAAAAAGTCGGATTTTCCCTTATCTGTCATTCCTGCGAAAGCAGGAATCCAGTGATTTCAGATAATTATGGACTCCCGCTGTAGTTTATCCCGCACTTGATGCGGGGCGGGAGTGACGTGATTTTGACTTTTTACGAGACTGTTAAAGTTTAAAGTGCCCAAAGTGAGCTAAAATAGTGGCCTTGTATCTTCTCACTTTAGGCATTTCCTATTTTCGATCAACTGGATTAAGATCATGTGTATCCTGTTATCCTGTCTAAAAAGAAATACCTGCATGGTAATAAATAATGTTTTATTTTATGAACAGCCTTTTTCAGATGCAAGAAAATTTTTCCCATGGATGATCGCCACGTTCAACTGAAACCTTATTAGTTGAGATGCCGATCCAGGCTGTGGTAATAAAAGTATCAGGCTGGGCAAATGAAAGATACTCATATCATACTGCGGAGCATCTTGAAACATCTTGCCAAAACAGGCATCCTGCTTTCCAGGGTATCTCGTGAGGCGTTGAAGGACAAGGCCGTCGTGGAATTCTCATTCGATTTGAGCGTTCCGCCATTCATCCTCAGCAGCCAGGAGATATGTTTTGCCTTGACACGTAAATGAATTTTCCCTATTCTCCCTTAATTCATAATAAATTCTGTTAGTTATTAATATAGGATTTATGAATAGCGGGTTTTCTTACGGCAAATGTTCAACCACAAAAAAATAAAGCTTTAACATGAAGACGTCAGTAATTGTCACCACATATAACCGACCAGACGCCTTGAAAAAGATTATGGGGTCACTCCAGGATCAGACCCGACTGCCTGATGAAGTGATCATCGCCGATGACGGCTCCGGCCCCCAAACGTCAGAATTGATAGAAAGGTTTCTATCTAATACACGGTTCAGGCTATGCCATGTATGGCAGGAAGACCGGGGATTCAGGGCCGGATGGATCAGAAATAATGCTATAGAAAAAACAACGGGTGAATATATCATTCTATTAGATGGAGACTGTATGCCGACCCGTCATTTTATTGAAGATCATATCGCACTGGCAGAGCATGGCTTTTTTATTCAAGGAAAAAGGGTCCTGATAAGCAAAAGGCTTTCTCCTCGTTTTTCTCATGAACATGCAAATACAATTTCAATGCTCTTAAAATATTTGTTATCAGGGGACATATCAAATGCCCATCATCTGATTCGACTGCCCGGATTTCCTGCCTCAGTTTCAACCAGATTGAGCGGGATTAAAAGCTGTAACATGGGTTTTTATAAAAACGACATAGTGGCTGTTAACGGCTTTAACCAGGATTTTGCGGGCTGGGGTCGAGAGGATTCCGAACTCGCTGTCCGGTTCTTTAAATACGGCCTGAAGAGAAAGGAACACCGGTTTATGGCTATATGTTTTCATCTGTGGCATAAAGAGAACAATAGGGCGCAACTTAGCCGTAATGATCAACTCCTAAAAAAGACAATTGAGTCAAATGAATATTTCTGTTCCAATGGCCTGGTACAAAAGTAAAGGAATTCAGGCAAATGATCTGGTATTTTATGTCGTCCAGGCCGCTTTTTTTTCAATACCTTTAGGCACATCCCCTCCAACCTTATGTGGGGTGATTGCTGCTCTGATCTGGCTTCTGTCAGGCGAGGCAATACGATCATGCCGTGATTTGGCAAGAAAAACCTGGTTTTTGCCCGTCCTGTTTTTCATTGCACTGCCATGGATCGGGCTTTTGTACACACCTGATCCGGCAGGTCTTGGCATCAAGTTTGCCCAGAAAACACACTACTGGATTTACTGCATTGTGGTGGCCTCCATTTCTTTTCGAATTCATTCATCCGAAAGGCTAATCCAGGCGTTTCTCTTAGGATTGGCCGTCAACGTCTTAGCGGCCATATTGCAGCTTGCCGGATTGGTGCCTGCAACCAGGTTCTATGATTCTTATTATTATTACGGGTTCGGCCTGGGGTACAGCACGCTATCCATATATTTGATATTAGGAATACTCATCTCCTCATACTATTTCAGAGAAGCAAAAAAAAGAAAAACGCAGATTCTCTTATTAATACTTATAACAGGCTACCTCTTTCATTTGATAATTCTTGAAGGAAGAGTCGGTTTCTTCACCTTTGTCCTTGTATCCCCTTTAATTGTCCGCAATCTTTTTCCTGGATTTGCTCCTTTTAAGATTCTCCTTGTTTGCGTGTTGATATTTGGGATGATGTGTCTTTCCCCAACCGTCAGGAAACGCATATCCAAGACAAAATCAGAGCTGGTATATCATTGGAACGCAGACGCAAGCTCGGCCTGGGGCAAAGAGTACTCTGAACATCAAGACAGATTCTACATGTGGTACGGTGCTGTACACATTTTCCTTGATAACCCCCTCTTTGGTGTCGGGACAGGTGGATACCAGACTGTGATGAAAGAAAGAGGGAAACCGGAGTGGCCCGCTATTTCACACCCCCATAATTCCTTTCTGTATATGGCGGTAAGTTTTGGTGTTATTGGCCTTATTGTCCTTTTGTGGTTTTTCGCGGAAATGATAAAAAACGGCTGGAGAAAAAGGCAGACTCCGTTGGGCTTTTTTGTCCTGTCAACAGCCCTTGTTATTTTTATCAGCGGATTTGTGGATACTCAAATCCTGGATGCCGGTACGCTCATGCTTCTCGCTCTCGTAACCGGGCTCCAACAGGGATTTTCTTCCGTCACATTTAAGGATGAATAAAGAAAATGACAGAGTCCAGTGATGATAGATATATTAAATGCGGTGAATTTACAGGGAAATTAGAAAATGTGTTATGTCCCATATGTGATCCTCCCAAAGAACCGAAACTCATTTTCAGAAAATCTGCTGGGATAGGCATCTGGCAATGTCCCGAATGCAGTATTATGTACGCCTCCCCGCGGTTCACTGAAGAATCTCTCCTTAAGATCTATGAGAATGAGGCATTCATTGACCCTTCCTTTTATGACGGGTGGTCATATGAAACGTGGAAAAAGGATAACCGGAACAGGTCCTATATTTCACAAAAACTGAAAATCCAGCTTTTAAAACGTTTTTTGACCGAAAAAGACAGAGTCCTTGATGTAGGTTGTGGTATCGGCCTTTTCTGTCTTGAAGCCTCCAAACAGGGCCTGAATGTTGAGGGAATCGACCCGAGCAAAATGCTTGTTGAAATCGGGCGTAAAAAATTTGGGATGTCGCTGCACAACAGCCTTCTCGAGAATTTCGATCCGGGTTACAGGTACAAAGGAATGGTTGTATGGGCCGTTCTGGAGCATGTTTACAACCTGGTTGAGCTGGTCAAGCGGTGCCGTGACCTGTTGCAAGAAGGCGGATATATATTTATTGACGTTCCCAATCATGAAGGTATATCCAACCGCTTCAAGTCACTTTTATGCCGTAAGGGCATTAAAAAGGACGATTTCAAACATTTTGGATTTCCATGGCACATATACTCTTTTAACAAAAAAAGCCTTTCTTCCTTGATGAGGGTCTGTGGATTTGAACCCGTCCTTTTCGAATTCTGGTCTCATCTCCTTAAGGACGGAGCCGACGGTTATTTGGCAAGGACGGCCATATCCTTGACCCAGAGGTTTGAGCTTTCGGATTACGTAACTCTCGTAGCACGGAAGAAGCCATGATCCCTGTTCGCAAAAGCCCATGGCTACAAAATATGTAATACGGTTTAATCGCTAACCTGCTGTATGATAATATCCAATATCGAATGCTCAATTTCCAAGTTTTAAGTGTTTTTTGTTGGACATTGGTTATTGATAATTGGAAATTGGATATTTTATACTCTGTCTCTTCGTGTCCTTCGTGGTGATCAAGGCCCTTTCATTTTATACAGGGCACTGTTATGGACAGAAAGCCTCTGGTTATTGATTAAAGGTGGTATTTCCCAAAGGGATATCATGAATAACTCCGGTAACGATTATGTCATAGCATGCCCCGCCGGGTGTCATTCCGGTTTCAGGGAGACAGACATTGTCTCCCCGGAAGGACCGCTGAAACGCTGCCCGGATTGCGGCCAATTAGTGAGCCAGTGTAGTGAAGAGCTATTCTGGAACTCCATGAAGGAATTCGATGATCCCAAAGGGACACTGCCTTCCGGCAGGGCGGCTGTAAGGCTTTTGAGGCATACAAAAAAGTTGATGAAAAAGATCGAACGGCTTTCAGGCAAAAAGCGAAATGACATCAGCTTGCTTGATGTCGGCTGTTCGAGCGGCGCATTTATATCTACTGCCGGTGACCTGGGGGTGAATGCTGAAGGGGTGGAGCCTTCACAGGCTCCAGTTAGAACGGCAATAAAACTGGGCCTTAAGGTCTACCAGGGCTTCCTTCAGGATATCCGGCTCCCACGGGAATCGTTTGATGTGGTAACGCTTTTTGAGGTTATTGAGCATTTGAAGGACCCGTTGAACCTGCTGAAAGAATGCCATCGAATTTTGCGTAAGAACGGTCTCCTGGTCATCAGGACCGGAAATGCCGATAGCTGGACAGTCCGATTCATGAAAGCCCGCTGGGATTACTTTAGTATTGCAGAGCATGGTGGACACATCAGCTTCTTTAACCCTCTCTCTATTCAGAAAATCGCCAAGCGCTCCGGTTTTGTAGTAGAAGACATAAAAACACGCCGGGTTTCCTTCTATCAAAAAGGGGAAATCCCGCTCGTATGTTATCGCGCGGCCAAGCTATTCTCAGAATTACTTAACCGCCCCGCAGTATGGTCTGGCAAGGGGCATGAACTGCTGGCCTTTTTGAGAAAACCATATTAAAACTTTGTCTTCTCAATAACCAGGGGCTTTCTGTCCATAACAGTGCCCTGCCTAAAATGAAAGGGAATTAATCACCACGAAGAACACGAAGAAATGTGGATGCGACCGTGAGATAATATCCAATACCCGCCTGCCGTACGGCGGGCAGGTCCAAGTTTTTAGTATTTTTCGTTGGACATTGGTTATTGATAATTGGAAATTGGATATTTTTGTACTCTGTCTCTTCGTGTCCTTCGTGGTAAAAATTATACACCGATATATTAATCTGTTACTATTATACGGAGTGTCTTTGCGAAATGCCATTTTCAATCGCCATCATTGCCCAGGACGAAGAAGACCGTCTTACCCGTTGTCTGGAAAGTGTAACCTTCGCTGAGGAGGTGTTGGTTGTGGACTCCGGGAGCAATGACAACACGGTTGACATCGCCCGTTCTTTCGGATGCAGGGTTCTATTTGAACCATGGCGAGGCTATGCCAAGCAGAAACAATTCGCGGTTGACAATTGCCAAAACGAATGGGTCCTGATACTTGATGCGGATGAACGGATTCCCGCGGACACAAAACATACAATCATGGAAATTATTGCTCATCCTGAACAGGAAATTGCGGCGTATAGTTTTAATAGAAAGAACTTTTTCCACAACCGCTGGATCCGTTATTGCGGGTGGTGGCCGGATCGCATCGTCCGTCTCGTTGATCGCCGCCGGGGCCGTTTCAGCGATCATCTTGTTCACGAAAGCTGGATTTCAGATGACCCTGTTAAGGAACTCGACATTTCTATCGAACATTACAGTTTTCGGAATTACTCGGATCTTATACACAAGCTTGAGACATATTCCAGCCTGGCAGCACAGGAAATGCTAAGTAACGGGAAACGTGCAGGCCCCTTAGCACCTCTTTCTCACGGCTCCTGGATGTTCTTGAGGACATTCATCCTCGAATTGGGTGTACTTGAGGGCTTTGACGGGTTTATAATTTCCGTTCTTAATGCTGGCGGCTCTTTTATGAAATACGCCAAGCTTAGAGAGACTATCGTGTATGGCACCTCAAGAACCGATCTTCCTTACGGGGAGAAAGAATAAGGCATGAGCACAGAAAAAATATATCAAGCGGTTTTTAGGTTAGCCAACACAGCCCATTTGAAAAACCCGCTGAATACACATCTGGACATCGGGGCGGGCTCCGGCCGCCTTATTGAATTGTTCAATGAGCATTTTGGAGTGCAATCCCACGCCTGTGATTATACACCCACACTGATGGAATTGAGTGGCCAAACCGTGGAAACGGTTGATTTGAATAGCGAAAAACTTCCTTACCAGGATGATTCCTTTGATATTGTCACGGCAACCGAACTCATCGAACACATGGAAAACTACAGGGAGTTAATTACAGAAATTTACCGTGTCCTCAAACCCGGTGGAATATGCATATTGAGCACGCCCAATGTCCTCACCATTAACTCCCGCCTTCGCTATCTGTGGTTCGGGTTTCCGGACCTGTTCGGTCCTTTGCCCGTTGGAAACAGGATGCTGCATTCTGCCACGGGGCATATTACCCCTGTGCCGTATTTCTATCTTGCTCATGCCCTGCTTGAGTCAGGTTTCTCCTCTGTCTCCCTGTCCTTCGATAGATACCAGCGCTCGGGAATCGCAAAGCTTGTCTTTTTTCTTTTACCTGTAAAAATGTTAGGGACATTAGCTCTCAAGAAGGAAATATCAAAATATCACACAATGGACGAAAAAAATTTCAGGCTGGTTAAGGCAACAAACTCCGTGGGCATGCTCCTGGGCCGAACCATTATCGTTAGTGCAAAAAAGGAAAACATGTAACACTTTAGCCCTTTTATGATTTCATCTGCCGCTCTTGGCTTCCAGCACCTTGTAATACATGGCCAGTGTTTCCTTCGTTGTGTTTTCCCACGTCAATTTCTCTGCCAGTTGATGTCCCTTCCTGCCCAACTCGTTTCTAAGACCCCTGTTCATCAACCTGCGTAACGAATCTGCAATTTCCCCTGCATTGTCAGGACGTTCAAGTATAATCGCCTCCCCGTTCTTTATGCATTCCGCAATGCCCGCAAACCTGGAACAACTTAAAACAGTCGGAATACCGCATAACATGGCTTCTAACGGCGCCATACCTGCCGGTTCTGACAGGGTCGGCAGAATATAGATATCGGCAACAGAGTATACATCTTCTATGTTTTCAACCAGCCCTAAAAACAAGACTTCATTTTCAATCCCCAGACGCTTTACCTTCCTTGCATAATGGCTTTTTTTCTCACCACCACCGGCAACTATAAGTTTCATGCCGGAACGGCGGATAAGGGCAAATCCCTCAAGCAGCCCATCAAGGCCTTTTCTCTTGAATTCGGTGCCCACAAACAGGATGACCAGGTCATCATATCCAATGCCAAATTCAGAGCGGAGAGATTTCTCTCCCTGATGACTGTCCGCACGTATAGTCAGGCTACTGTCCACGCCCGGATAGGCAATTCCGAAACATTCATCAGGGAGTGGATAGTTCGCCTGGACGTTCTTCTTTACCATCTCTGATACTGCTATAAAAAACCTGCCTTCTTTATATGTAAACTGCTTTTTTTCAAGCCAGAGATAGGACAACTTGCGGGGGCTCAAGGCTACCGAGAGCCAGATAACTGATCTCCGCCAGAAACTTTTTTGTATTGTAATGAATGTTCGAAAACAGGGACAATGTACTGTCAACACATCAAAATGACATGCGCGTTCGTGAGAATGGATAATATCAAAAGAGGAATCCAGGAACCTGCGAGTAAAATATGAAAAGAGAAGCTGGTTCAAAAAACTTGGTCTTGTGAAAAACCTCGGGATCTTATGAAAGGTGATATGCTCGTCTCCGTTAAAAATCCATTCCTGGGCAAATACATGGATATCATGCTCCCGGGCCATGCGCCTGGTCACTTCCACAGCATATTTTTCAGCTCCCCCAGTTGTTACAAACTGGCGGATAAGAATGGCAATCTTCAATCTTTTTTCGGGAAGCATAGGTGACGGTTGATAAACACTTGTCATAAGGAATTCACTGACTGAATTTTCATTTTAATTTAATAGCATATGGAAAGCGTAACTGGGTGTCAATATTTAAAAAAAAGGAACGGTTCGGCTACAACCCGTTCCTTTCATGCCATGAAAGAATCGAGGATAAATCCGCGCCTGCAGTGGCCCTTAAACAGTTGTTACACCATTTGTAATTTGCGAGATTTTTTGTAGGGGAGTCAAAAAGGCGAGTTCATCGGATAATCATTGCACGGCGGAAATAGCGCTGTTCTGCTTTTAGGGTTTTTCTCACAGAAGGTTTTGAACTCTTATTCCTTTCCGTATAAGAACCTTTCTGTTGTTAAGCAGTTGTCGTCCGGCATGTCTATCAATCACATAAATCAGATTGCCGCCTTTTTCAGCATACTTTTGCCCATAGGATATTGGGACATCCGGGGTTGGTTCTCCTAATAATGAGTCAGCAACCGGTTCGGTCTTCCTCTTTCCTGAAGCCAGTAGCACTACCGTTTTGGCCTTGTAGACGAGCTGGGCGCCCATGCTTATGGCGTAGCGGGGGCATTCATTTTTCGAGGGAAAATGGCCGTCGGATACGGCATTGGCAACCGTGTTTTCGTCCAGCTTTACCAGCATAACCTTGCTGCCGGCAATCGGGATGCCCGATTCATGGAAAGCCACATGTCCCCTACCTCCAACACCGATGATCTGCAAATCAATGCCACCGGCCTTTTTAATTTTTAGCGCGTACCCCCCTAATATGTCCTTGCGTATCCACGCCAGATACGGGGATACCGGCTTTACTTTAATGACAATGGACCTGCCTGCATCGGCCCCCACCTCGCTCCAATCCTCGGGATGAGCTTCGAGTTCATGGACCAACTGTTTTTGATCGATCAGGCCTCCATAGGGAACACTGGTTTCAGCAAATTTATTGTTAAGGAGGCCAAAAAATTCCTGAATCATGAAATAGCAGTAGCTTTCCGGATGCATTAAACGCTGCTGTGCGTTTTCGCCAGGGAGACCCACATACTCATCGAGATTGAAGCTCCTGATCCTTTTGCTGTCAAATTCCCCGGCGTTGGCCTCCTTTGCCATATGCCTGTAAAGCCCGGTAGGTGAATTTCCTGTTGCCAACCCTAAAACACAGTCCTCTTTTCTTCTAAGCGTTTGAATGATACCCTTCTTGACAACTTCCGCTGCCACTTCACTCATATGCTTGAAATTTCGCGTCACGAGAACCTTGATTGGCATTCGTCATCTCCTTGATAATCGCTGAGAGCCAGGGGCCTGTTAAAAATGCAACATCACCCGAGAACAGCTTTGATCACATCTGCAATCTGTTCGCAATATTTATCTGTCTGATCTTCGCTTGGGCCCTCTACCATTACACGACAGACGTTTTGTGTCCCGGAGTAACGTACCAATACACGGCCCTGATCGCCTAATTCGGTTTCCACGTCTTTGATTGCCTCCACTACCTGTAGTACCGTAGAAATCTCCGGCTTTTCCTTTACCTCAACATTGATCAGCTTTTGAGGATAAATGTCCATCATCGCGGCCAGTTCCGAAAGCATTTTGTCCTCCCTGATCATCGCCGCGATCAGTTGCATGGCGGTGACTATGCCATCACCTGTGGTGTGATGGTTGAGAAAAATGATGTGGCCTGAATCCTCGCCCCCAATTACCGCGCCTAACCGTTTCATATCCTCCAGGACATAGCGGTCACCAACCCTGGAGGCATGGCCCCTGAACCCATACTTCTTGCAGGCGATGCCAAGCCCCAGATTGCTCATCACGGTGCTGACAACCATGTCGTTCAATAGCTTGCCCTGATCTTTGAGCATTTTGGCGCAAATGATCAAAATCTGGTCACCGGTTATCTCATTTCCTCTTTCATCTACTGCTATTAAACGGTCGGCGTCACCATCAAAGGCCAGGCCAATGGCAGCGCCGCTTTCAATAACCCGCCTTTTGAGGTCTTTTGTATATTGCGAGCCGCATTGATCGTTGATATTGATCCCATCAGGGCTGTCATGGATAACCTGGACATCAGCTCCCATCTCGATAAATGCCTCGGGGGCCACTTTATAAGCAGCACCGTTGGCAACATCCATAACAATCTTCATCCCCTCCATTGACAGATTGCGTGGAAATGTGTTTTTCAAAAAAACAATGTACCTGCCGAGAACATCGTCAATTCGCTTTGCGCGGCCCATCTCCCTGGCGCGGGGCACCATTTCGGGCAGTTTTCCCTCTAAGATAAGATTTTCAATAATCTCTTCCTGCTCATCGGATAATTTATAACCATCACCTGAAAATATCTTGATACCATTGTCCTGGTATGGGTTGTGCGATGCTGAAATCACGATACCTGCATCGGCCCGCATGCTTTGTGTGATGAACGCGATACCGGGAGTTGGCAACACACCGACCAGATAGGGATTCCCTCCCATGGAGGTTATTCCCGATTCAAGCGAACTCTCCAGCATATAACCGGAAATTCGTGTGTCTTTGCCAATGATAACCCGTATACGGCGATGCTCTTTTCTTAGCAGATGTGTAACGGCCTGGCCTACGGAAAAGGCCATGGCAGCGTCCATTGGGTGGCGATTGGCTTCCCCCCTGATTCCGTCGGTTCCGAACAATTTACCCATGTGTTTCTCTCCTTAATCCTGATGGATCTATGTAATTGCGGACTTCGTTAAGTAGTTGATTTGTTAAGTAGTTAAGTGGCTGTTATTATTTGAATTCATATCGTATGCCTAAAAATCGGACACTTAATATAGTTGAATCTCTACTCCCGCCGAAGCGGGACTTGTTTTACGACTCAACCCTGCCCGCAGGACGGCAGGCGGGGACTCAACAACTCAACTGTTTGACTATCTCTGAATTATCCTTTTTTCGAATAAGTCCAGCAAAGGCAACATCGCAGACGCACGGCCGCAAAAACGGTCAACAATCAGATCGAGCCACAAAGTTCCCTCTTTCGCAACAAAGGCCGGCAGGTTTTGAACAACCTCGATGTAGGTCCCTGTATTTTTTTTCATTTGATCACGAAATGAAGCTAAAAAATTGTCGCGCTGCTCAACACCTGCAGTGTTGGCAAGATTCCCTGTGAACAATTCACAGACATCCTCGATCTTGTCGCGGAGCTCACCCCTGGCAGCGGCCACTTTGTCATTGGGTCTGCCTTTTTCAGTCGACAATGACATGTTATCGGCCATGGCCTTAAGCCGTTTGATGCGTTCATTTTTGGCCAGCATCAGCTTGTCGAGCGCTCCGGCATAAACCAGCTCGCCAAATTCCTGAGCACTGAAAAAAGGCCTGCGTATATTAATGTACCATTGCTCGAGCGCCATCAGATTGGCCATGTAAAGAATGTTGTTTTCCACTATACGAGAAAGATTACGATACACCCTGGGAACAAAGTCAATTACAGCACCATGATAGCTTTTTCCAATAATCAGCTTATTGTCCTCGGTGTAGTCTCTGCGAAGAATTGTGCCGGCTGAGACCACATTGCCGTAGCCAAGGCGTATCGGCCCTACTATGCCGCCCTGGCCACCCAAAAAGATCGGGCGCTGGTTGAGCATTACACCACGGGGCACATCCCCAATGAGCGATGGAGTTGTCTTGTCAGCATCAGGGGTGAAGTTGAAATGGATGTATGAACTGCCGACTTCGCTGTGGTTCTTTCGGCTGGTACCGCCGGACATAAGGCAGTCGCAGAAATTAATCAGGCTGCCGAGAGTAACAAAGGGCAGCAGGATGGTCTGCTTCAGGCCAACGCAGTGGGCCCCGTTTGCCTGTTCCTCGAGGATACAACCCTCACGCACGTGAGCGCCAAAACCCATGCTTGATTTTTCCAGAAAAACTGCACTGTTAAAATATCCCCCTTTCAATTCAACCTGGGGGCCGACCTGGCAGTTCTCAATAGTTACGGGGCCTTCGCGCCCAATCCTGGCGCCTTCCGAGATGACTGTTTTTTCACCATAAATGCGACAACCAGGATATATCTTTACGCCATTCCCTGAAATCCGATCCACATTGACTTCCTCACCGATATCAATGGACAGGGCGTTAGGGATATCCACTCCTTTTTCAAGGAGCTGTATTGTTTTATCCTGGCACCTGGGTTTAAGTTCCAACTACTCCCTCCTTGTAGGCATTTACAGGTTCAGACCTGTCCGCAGCCCGGCAGGCATGCCCTATAATCCATGCTTTTTCTTCAAAAAACTAAAGTGTTACCTATTTCTTAAATTTGAAATCACATATATGGGGAACTCAATTCTTTGTCAAGTTCTTAGTCTCTGATAAATTCCTTTTGGTAACTGCTCACAGGCTGAATTATAAACCTGCTGTAGGAGCGGTTTTAACCGCGACCTGGGACATTAACGCCATTTGAAAATCGGTAACATTTTAGCACTTTGAAAAAACAGATTACGAATTGCGGGGATATGGGGATCTCTTTTTTATAAGCCGCATATGCTTACATCATTACATGGCACGGCAGTTAGGACCTGAAATTCAAGCAACGGACAGCCGCATACAGGAATCTTCATGATTAAGACCGTCATCCCTGCCTTTTTCGAGCCCATGGTCAAAGCCCAGGGGGCGTGTTGCTGGCATTAGGTGAATTTGTGATGCGGCTTTTAAAAAAGAGGCCCCCACGTCCCGGTCCTGTTTTCAAAGGGCTAAGCTATTACGAAAATCGCAGATAAATCCGCTCCTGCAGGGGACGGTGAACGATTACAGCTTAAGGAAGCCGCAATTGATACGGCAAAAGCATTTTTTCATTGAAAACAACCTTTGAATTCAGTTAAATTGAGATCTCACGCAAGCCTGTATTAGTTGGATATGGCTTCTTGATGAACGGCCTTTACCATAGCCGGCTTTGAAAAATGATATTAGACAAAGTCAAAAACCTGAGCATTATCATAATTACGGGTCTTTCCGGCTCAGGGAAAAGCATAGCTATCAATGCCCTTGAGGATGCAGGATATTTCTGCGTGGACAACATGCCTATCACGCTGCTGCCGAAATTCTTAGAACTCGGTTCCGGAGGCGTTTCAGAAATCCAGAAACTCGCGCTGGGCATTGATCTCAGGCAGAAAAAATTCCTTGAAAAATACCTGGAGATATTTGCCGGGCTACAGGAGGAGGGCTACAATATGGAGGTCTTATTCCTGGAGGCCTCAGAAGATATTTTATTGAAACGCTATAGCCAGACACGCAGACAGCATCCAGCCAGTAAGCAAAACAATCTGTTAAACAGTATCAGGACAGAAAAGGAGCAACTCAAGGAATTAAGGGCATCTGCAAGCAAGATCATAGACACATCGCACTACACTGTTCACGAGCTTAAAGAGCTTATTGTTCGGCATGCATACAGGGGCCTTAAGACAGAGAGGATGCGGATTGCCATCCTTTCGTTCGGTTTCAAGTATGGTATACCCCTTGAATCAGACCTGCTTGTGGATGTCCGATTTATCCCTAATCCATTCTTTATTCCCGAACTAAAAAAATTAGATGGCCTGAATGAACAGGTACAACAATTTGTGAAGAAATGGGATGAGACACAGGAGTTTCTTGACAGATACTGTTCCCTCCTCGAATATTTGATCCCGCTTTTTGAAAAGGAAGGCAAATCCTATTTGGCCATTGCCGTGGGATGCACCGGAGGACGACACCGTTCGGTAACGATGGCAGAAGAGATCCAATCACGCCTGACGCATCTAAACCGCGAGATTACGCTGACACATCGGGATATCGAGCTGGGCTGATCAAACCTTGTCAATCAAACTCCTCTGATTCCTCGGTCGAGTAAAAAAGGTGCGAACTTTCTTCTTTCAGCTTATCAGGATCATCGTGAAGGAGTAATATTTCTGCATCCCCTCGAAATACCCTGGCTCTTTTTTCTAAATCTTCAAGCTTTTCTTTAACACCCCTCTCCTTCAAAAGGGCCTTTATGGCGCTGAAAATCTCCTCACTCCCGTAAAGCAGGGTTCCTTCATGAAGAATCTTGCACGCGACCATATGCCTGAATGTATTGAACCGGACCTGCTCACGGACACGCGCTACCTTTTTCACGACATAATCGATCTCTTCTCTGATATGCGGGGTAATAAGAAGCCTGTATTTCTCCTGGAATAAAGCATCATCCAGCCTTTTCATCATGCCCTCAGGGACCAGGTCATCCAGTATAACAACCAGATCTATATCCGATCCGTTGACCAGTTTTCCCGTGCTCCTCTCCGGCCGGGGGACATCATGCGCCATATTATAGACAATATCTCCCCCTATGATAAAACAGGCATGATGCTTGAGGGACCATTCGCTTTCAAACCGGCTTGTCAGGCCGGAAACGGTTCTATACGCCAGTTCAAGTTTGGTCCTGCTTACGTCCTCGATGTGCGATAACACGGCCTGAGCTCTGCGTTCCAGTGAATTTAAATCCCCGGAAAGGCCAACTATCGAGTAGGTTAAAAATTCCCTCAATATTGAAGGCGAAAGACGGGCAAAGCCCTTGATCCTGCGATCCAATCTGAGGTAATGCCTGCCTGTGTTCCAAATATTCAGATATTGGGAAAGCCTGCAGGTTCGCCACAGCATAATTCCCTCGTTTCCAAAGGCATTAAATAACTCCGATCCGGTCGAAGGGCCTTTCTCCTCAATAAAACGAATGATCTCCTTTTCCATAGTCATATTATAGCACGGTAACCCTTTATGTTTTTCAAAAAGTTTTTTTGACAGAATTTACAGGAATTTAAGAAAAATCATGTTTATCCATGCCTGTCGGAGCGTAGCGTAGATCCCGCTGTCGGGGCCCCGCGGAACGCGGGGTTATCCTGTCAAATACTTATCCTATAGTGAACTGTTATGAAAATTGTTTGCATATACGATCAAAATCACTTTTAATGGAAGACTAAAATTTTAACGTATCATCTTAATATTTAGGGTATACCTCATGGATTCCCGCTTTCGCGGGAATGCCGGAGGGTTATAAGTGCCTGTCATTCCCGCGAAAGCGGGAATCCATGAGGTTGGTATGCAAAGGCACTTACTACGATTTATTGAGCAGATACATTTTTACCAAATATACCGCTGTAATAAAATGGGAAATAAAGACCTGAAAATAGAGGACATCGGAGAGTTCGCGTTTATCCGGTCTATCATGGACAACTGCCAGTTTTCATCTGAAAAAATGATCAGGGGCATTGGTGATGACTGCGCCGTCATTGGGCCATATGAAAACAGGGTCCTCCTGATTACCACGGACGTGCTTGTTGAGGACGTGCACTTCATTATGGGAAAAATCCTGCCTGAACAATTAGGTCAAAAGGCGGTTGCTGTAAATTTAAGCGATATTGCAGCGATGGGCGGAAAAGCGTTATGCCTGTTTTTATCTCTGGCGATCCCTAATACCATGAGCGTTGAAACGCTCAAATCTATCTACCGGGGAATCAAGAACATGTGCAAGAGATACAGAATAAATCTCATGGGGGGCGACACTTCTGCCTCTCCGGGCGGGCTGATGATCAGCGTGACTGCTATAGGTGATGCTAACAAAACGGAGGTTTTGTACAGGGACGGTGCCAGGCAGGGTGACGGCATTTATGTGACCGGGAACCTTGGTGATTCGGGAGCAGGGTTGAAACTGATCAGGAATTCTTTTTCCGCACCCGAGCCCATTGCCTCCAGACTGATAGAGGCCCACAATATTCCGGTCCCGTACCTGGAAGCTGGCAGTATGATTGCCAGGTCCGGATTGGCCTCTGCTATGATCGATCTAAGCGATGGTCTTGTACCAGATCTTCACCATATCTGTGAGTCGAGCCATACAGGCGCAAGGCTGAATCGTGACGCCCTTCCTATCTCAAAAGAACTATCTGCCCTTGCTCAAATCAACAACTTCGATCCTTATGAGCTGGCCCTGTCAGGCGGAGAGGATTACAAACTCCTTATCACAGTCCCCGAAAAAAATATTGCTTCATTTGAGAAAATATTTCAGGACAGTACTCCCTGTCCAATCTACAGGGTAGGCGAAATCACGAAAGGAAAGGATCTTACGATACTCAGTCATGATGGCGTTGAAGAACAGCTTGATGTCAGGGGATTCGATCACTTTCTTCCGATTTGAATTCAGTGATAGCCGTGTCCACTATCTCCTTCAATCGAAGTGCCTCTTCCGCCTCAATCCTTGATATGCCTGCCGATAACCTCAAAAAATCCAGGAACTGTCGATCAAGGCCTAAAAGATGCGTATAAGGCGCCTCCGGACTGGGAAATACTCCATCTTTTAGCCGGACCGAAATACACCCGGAAAACGCCTCAAACCGAACCCGAAATGCGTCCGACTTTAACAAATCAATTTTACACTTTCCAATAACCTGCCTGAGGGCATAGGCATTTGCCCTCGGATTTAGTCCGGTAGAAAAAAACGGGTATCTGCGAAAAAAGGCATGCCGCGTCGTGGCCTTATTATTTTCATCAAACGCGATTTGTTGTAATAGTCCCACCCCCCACCCCATCAATTTAAAGAGCGGGTTAAACCGCCTGCTTGAATAGGAAAAGGCGTCGAGACCGTCTGTCAGACTGAGCCAGAATTTCCGTTCGCTTGTTTTTAGTTCAAGAAATGTCTTTGCCTCCAGGCAGCTTTCACGGCTGCACTTCTCACCATAGTCAACACGGAATCTGAGATCCTCACCCATGTTCTTAGCTGGATGGAGCAGGCACCCCACTGTCTTGTACTCATTATCTAAATATCCCAGGGCCCAGCAGCTAAGCCCTGTAATGGGCCTGACACTTTTGCTCGATCCGGCAAAAGCTAATGTGTTCTCCCGAAGTACTCTCCGGACCATGCTTTTATACTGTATGTGCTCGTATCCCTTTGAGCGAATGGGAGGGCAACAGGCAAAACAGCTCTTCTCTGTCCCAGGAAAACAGAGAGTCGGCGCAAATTGCGAATTCGGAATTCGGAATTCGGAATTATTTCTATTTTTCAATGGCCTGGAAATCCTGTTAAAAATAGACGGTTGAACTATCACGAATCATGCTTCGGCGTTTCCTTGCGAGTTCCCGCTTATCTGTAACTTCATCTGATTCATCAACAATCTCCCTGCCTAAGATTTCCTCAAGTATATCCTCGAGCGAGATCAGACCGGAAAGGCCGCCGTATTCGTCAAGCACAACAAAAAGATGCTGTCTCAATTGTAAAAACTCCATTAACACCTTGTTTAGCCCGGCCGTTTCTGCAACGAAGTGTACCGGACGCATAAGTTCGGTCAGGGAATCATCCTTCTTTCCTTGTGCAACCGCTATAAAAAGTTCTTGTGTGAGCACAATCCCCACAACATCCTCATTATCCTGGTCATAAACTGGAAACCGGCTGTGTTCCCAGCCTGTTTGAAGTTTGCTTGCCTCCCCAACTGTAAGATGCTCGCTGAGTGAAAAAATCACGGTTCTGGGCGTCATGACTTCCTTGACTCTCTTGCTTTGCAATGTCAGGATATTTTCAATTGCCTGCATCTGATAAGTCTGAATGCCCCCGGTCCGAAGGCTCAACCTGGCCATAACAGCTATTTCCTCTGCGGTAATGGCGTCGTCGGTCTTACCCCTGGCAAAAAGACGGGTAATCAGGCCGCTCAACCATATTGCAGGACTCATAAACCATACGAGCCCTTGTAACGGATAGGCTACTACCGAGACCAGAGACCTCCCATATACCACTCCGGCTGTCTTGGGAATTATTTCGGAAAAAACCAGCACTGCTAATGTGAAAAAGACGGAAAAGCATCCGAGCCATTGGTACCCAAAAACAGCCGTTGCAGCCGACCCTGCTACGGCAGCTCCTGCGGTATGGGCAATGGTGTTGAGGGACAATATGGCCGCTATTGGCCGCTTCACATCAGCCCTTATTTTCTTAAACACCTTTCCCGTGAGTTTTTCTGCCTGAACCATGGTCTCAATATGTCTCGTGGGTACGGTGTAGAGGACCGATTCGAAAAGTGAACACCCGGCGGAAATAATAATGGCGAAACCCACCGCAAGTACTAATTCAATCATCTTTTATTTATCCTCCTTAGCTCCTGGGGCTTGTTGATATTAATAAATGACTTTAACTCCGGATCAAAATAGCGAATCCGGCTTTCATCAATATAACATACTGAAACTTCAGGAAAGAACATCCCGATCTGGTATTTCCGCAAATCAATCAATCTCCTGATTGACGGAAGACACCTTTTACTGTACAGGGTATGAAGCGTCTCTAATTCACCTGATATCCTGGGCACAATCGCGTCAAAATCGTCCAGAGCCTCTACCATGTGTAGAATCAAATCACGATTGAGAAACGGCATATCGCAGGCAACAAAAAAGCCCGTGTTATTAGGTATTACTGTAAGCGCGGTATAAACCCCTCCCAATGGCCCCAGGTCATTAATAAGGTCTCCATACATGGGGAGTTCAAGATATGAATATTCGGCAGGGTTGTTAGTGACCAATATTAAGTGCTGAAACACCGATTGCATCACTCTGATCACTCTTTCAATCAACGGGACGCCATCGATCTTTTCCAGGGCCTTGTTTTTCCCGAAACGGCTGCTTTTCCCGCCGGCAAGGATAACGCCGGAGATATCTTTGATACGGTGTTCCGAAAAGGAAAATTTATTTTGTCTTTGGCCGGGTTCCATCTTTGAAAAAACTCACTCATTTGATTGACATAACAAAATAAAATGGTAAGGTTACAGAGCTTAATGCCTCTCGTAAACGGAAAACTCTGAACTTTCACAATCTGGCCTTATTGGCCGGGAAAGGAGTATTTTGAGTCGAAACGATCTAATTCAGGTGGAGGGTGTAGTCACCAGGGTTTTAGGCGGCGGCACCATGGAAATTGATTGCGAAAACAACATCACCATAAGGGGTGTGCTATCAGGACGAATGAAAAAAAACCGGATTAAGGTGATGGTAGGGGACCGTGTCCAGATCAGCGTCTCTCCCTACGACACCTCTCATGGACTGATCACCTACCGCTTTTAGCCGGCCCTATACCTAATCTCTTTCGCAGATCTCCACCAACACACCGCTGGTTTCTTTGGGATGAATAAAGGCAATCTTTGCGCCTCCGGCGCCTGCCCTCGGCTCCTGATCGATCAACCGGACCCCTTTTCCCTTTAGTTCCTTGAGGGCCTCATCTATGTTCTCAACGCGAAAGGCGATGTGCTGGATTCCTTCACCCCGTGCATTGATATACTTTGCAACCGGGCCGTCAGGATCGGTGGATTCCAGAAGCTCAACCTCACTATCCGTAATCGGCAAAAATGCAACATTTACCTTCTGGTCGGACACGTTCTCAATATTCTCAATCTTAAACCCCATAATATCCGTATAAAATTTTCCCGCCTTCTCAATACTCTTAACCGCGATACCGATGTGGTCAATATGTTTTACCTTCATAATGTCCTCCTTCAGACATCGTTAAGTGGTTGATTTATCGAACAGTTAACCCAGGTTGAACCCCTGAATATTAAACCTTATAACCTATGAAGTTGTAATACATACCCTAAAAGGGCTTGATTTTGAATAATTTCACTACTAATATGCATTAACATTTCTATCAAGGCAAATATTTTTCAACAAATTCCACGAAAAAACCCAGAGGTTGTGTTCATGCATAACGGTCAATTCAAATTCGTTCCCGCCAATCGGCCCGCACATGATAAGCAACCGGCGACTTTTCAAGAACTGGAGGCCATGGAGCTTTACTGCCCTAAGTGCGGCCGGGCCGTACCCGTCAGAAAATTCCTGCTCCTTGTTTTACCTGAAGGAGACAAATACGAATACCGTTGTAAATTTTGCGGCACCAAGGTAGGAAATAAGACTGATCATTCAGGTCAGTTTTACGGCATCCTGAAAGGGTGAAAAGAACGTCATTGGAAGGACTAAGATATTGAAAATTGAAGGCTTAGTATGGTACAGGGATAATTTATGTTCAGCTTGATAATAAACATTTGAAAGATAAAAGGAATTAATATGAAACAAGAAAAAATCACCATATCAACCGTTATTATTGCCCTAATCTTTACCCTCATCATGATCCCTGCATCTTCGGCTGAAGGGCCTAAAAAGGTCGCTATTTTGCCCTTTACCATGAATGCCGACCGGGACCTTACCTTTCTCCAAAAAGGTATTATGGACATGCTCGCGTCCAGGCTTAGCTGGAAGGATAAGGTGGAGCCCATGGAAGACAGGAAGGTCCGGAAAAAGGCAGAGGAATTCGGACGCACCATTAACAGGGGTACCGCCCTTGAGATCGGAAAGGCCCTGAAAGCGGATTACGTTATTATGGGCAGCCTGACCATTTTCGGTGACAGCGTCAGCATTGACGCAAAGATCTTAGATGTAACTAAGGGAGCGGAACTGGTTACCGCCTTTAACCAGTCAAAGGGGATGGATGAGGTCATCCCGACAGTCAACCAGTTCGCCAAAGACATAAACGACAAGATATTAGGAAGATATGTCCGTCCCCAGGAATATGCCATGGGTCCCCAGACCGATAGAGGGCGCGGCGGACTCGTAAAGGTCAAGGACAGGCTTGAAGGGGGAGATGTGGCTCACGCCCAGCGCTTCAAGACCGCTATTGTCAGCCTCGATACAGGTGACGTGGATGGAGACGGCAAAGAGGAGATAGTCTTTATTGACAGCGATACGGTATATGTCTACAGGTGGACCGAGAACGCATTCGCGCTAATTACGACATTTACGGGGTGGATGTCTTCCAATTTTGTCTATGTCTCTGTGGCCGATCTCGATGGGAACGGAAAGGCGGAGATATACGTAAGCAATCTTACAAAAGACTATGTGTCCTCGTTTGTGCTTGAAATGCGGGGCGCGAAACTGGCGACTATATTGAAACGCCAGAAATGGCTCTTCAGAGTTGTCGATCTGCCGGGCAGGGGCAAGACCCTAATCGGCCAGTCCAGGATAGCCGGAGGCGGTTTCAGGCGCTATATCTACACATTTGATCGAAAAGGTGGTGCTTTTAGCAGGGGTGAGGCTTTGAACCTGCCCACAGCAAAGGCCAATGTATTCAATTTTGTTCAGGGTCACATTATAAAGTCGGACAAGGTGCATACACTCGTCCTGTACCCGGACACGGAATACCTGTTTCTCTTTGACCAGGACGGCGAGGAGATCTGGGAGAGCGACGAGCCTTTCGGCGGGATTGATACACACCTGGTGGTACCGGGCATACAGGCCGGAGATGAAAAATGGATCCACTTTTCGCCCCCGATATTTATATCCGACGTGGATGCGGACGGCCAAAACGAGGTGGTCATCTCAAAGAGTAAATCCAGCGTTCGCCGGCTGGTAGAGAAATTCAGGCACTTTGAAAGCGGGAGGGTGCATTTCCTTTCATGGGACAGGGCCGGTCTGTCAACAAAATTTCAGACCAAAAAGGTTTCCGGGACCATTACCGGCTATAGCCTGTGTGATATAGACCATGACGGAAATAAAGAACTTGTCGTGGGACTTACGGCAAAGCCCAAATCCATTATCGGCAAATCAGCCAGGGGCCAGGTGATTGTATATGATCTACAGTAGGTGTAAAGACAAAGGTTCAAGGTGTACAAAAAATTAGCGAGATGTCTCGTACCTTAGATTTGAGCATGGATGAAATTTTAGGCGCAGAGTAACAGCTCAATATATCGTAGCATAATTTTTACCACAAAGGACACGAAGAGATAGAGTGAAAAAATATCCAATGTCCAATTATCAACAACCAATATCCAACGAAAAACACTTAAAGTTTGGACCTGCCCGCCGAACCCTGGCTACGGGAACAGGCCGCTTACGACCTGTGGCAAGTCCGGCAGCATGCCGCTGATATTCATATTGCTCCAATTGAAGTCCATGCCCCTGAAAGTTTACCCTAATGTTGCATAAACAATACGGCACCGAGAGTGCCGCATCTTCCCGCTTTTACGGGATCTTCGACCCTCGAATTTTGCAACGTTAGGGTTCAGGAATATAATCACAATCTAAACGCAATGTCATTAGCTTATGGGCCCGAACCGGCGCAGGCGTCTTCCAATGTAGCGCAGGGCTGAAGCCCTGCGCTACGCTTTAAGTCAATGACATTGAATCTAAACGACCGATAGTCAAAACCAAAAAGCCCTCAACTCCGGCCTGGAGAAGAGGGCTTTTCATAGGGCCTGATTAAACAGGCCCGGGGTTTATAGGTTTATGCCCTAAAAGGCCACCATAAACTGTATACCAACCAAGGTCTCTTTGCCCAATCCACCTAGATTTACACCACCGTCTTCCTGATCACCCCAGTCATACACAAAGTAGTTAGGAGTAATCGTAAAGTGCGGGGCAACCCTTAGAGGCAGTGCAAGGCCCCACATGTCACTTTCACGCACCATGTCGTTGGCAAGACCCTCTCTGTCCAATTCCTCATCCTGCATACCCCAGACAAAATGGAGGGATGCAAGGGGAGAAATGGTATAACCCAGATCAATCCAGAAGGCATTTACTTCAGAGTTGGCAACTACCCTGGTATCGCCCTGGGCATCCCATGCGTAAGTCAGTTGAGTCAAGGCACCGCCACCTGCAGCAGCGATGTTTTCACCCATCACATATTCCGCTGCAAGGGAGAACGGACCGTAAGCGAACTTGACCGGGATGGCCCAGCCATAGGCCATGATTTCGTCATCGTCCTGCGCCCAAACATTTGCACTTGTTCCAGCGTCTCTGGCATATTTAGCCTTGTAGTACATAAAGGACGGATAAATGGTGACCGGACCAAACTTTGCCGTGAGCAAGACCTCAAACTTGGGCATGCAGCTCTCTTCCTCGGCCGCGGCCCATGTTCCTGCTAATACACTGACACCGGCAGGTAATCTCTGCGCGCCGTTGACCCTCATATACACGGCTGAGACGTCAAGGGAGAAATTATCGGTCAGCTTGGCATTAATCTGAACGCGCGGCTCCCTGTCGTTTCCAAAGTTGCCAAACCCGTAACCGATGACATGAACATTTCCGCCCGCAGCTTCGCCACCCATCAGCTGAGCGGTCGGGGCTAATTTGGCAAAGGTCTCACTGGTCTGGCCGACGATCAGCTTGAAGATGTCGTTTATCTGCCACCAGCCGAATGCATGACGGGTTCCGACATTCTCACCGCTTGCCTCGCCGTCAATCCCGAATTCAATATGCATTCCAACATTACCCTCTTTGCTGATCCACTTTGCAAAAAGCCTGGAACACGAGGGTACGTCCAGATTAAACCGGGTCTGGGATGAGTCATTTGCTCTTCCCACTACCCTTTGCATATGGTCCGCATCCCTGTGCGTCCAGAAAGCATCTACGTACACGATACCACCGATTGTGACCTTGGCCATGGCCGGAACCGCAAAAGTCATTACGAGCACAACAGTGATCGCTAACAAAAAAACTTTTTTCATTACTCTTTCCTCCTAAAGTTATTTTTAATTAAATACTAAATAAATCAAGCGAAATATATACCCCGAGTCACCCCCTTTCCTCTTGAAATCATACCTGAACTCTTCATTTCTCTCCTAAACATTATTCAGGCATTACTCTAAAAACTCCCTTCGGAACTTCCGTTTTTAGATTGGACTTATCTATTACAGCTTTGTTTAGGTTTTGATTAAGGCAATGTTAAATTTCCGTTAACATTTAAAATGATCGACAGCCAGTTCCAGCAATTATGGCGGAGATGGTTAGTGCTACATTTTCTATTGAACAGTTGTGGGGAGGAGATGTTTGTGGTGTCAAGCCCTTGGGATTACGGCTCTTGGAAAAAAACCTCGATAGACATCTTTACCAAGAAGCCGCTATTTTGAACTAAAATGTTCGCCATGGTTCCTTCCCTGTTGTATTCTTCGTAATTGGAAAGGAAAACAACTGGCAGGATGCTCCCCAAAAGTCTCAGTCCCCTTGGAACCAATTTGGATCTCGCAATCAGGAAACAGCCCATTGAGCAACGCAAGTAAATCTTGATCAGGCTCCGATTGCTCGGTCAAAATCACTATTTTTTCCATACTTACCATCCTCTTCTGTTTTCGGTTTGCTCATTTTCTTTAATATTCTTAAGGCGCATCAATGTTATATTGTTATTAAGATGGCGTTAATTTTCAGTCATATCATCTTTTTCTTCGATAATTTTACGCACAAGATCATCGGCAATCTTTTTACATGAACTGTAATAGAACATGCCCATAGAAAATATGATTATTAATATTGACAATCCAGAAATGAATTTCATGATATTTAAAATCCCATTGAGGTTTGTTTATGTGCGTTCTGTCAATTTATGTGCTTTTTTCCCCTTTCACATGATCATAAATAACCGGGGTTTTGTTATACCCTTATTACCGTCAGGTTAGGATTTTGTTATAATCTAAAAGAATTCCTGGTAATGGGTAAACTCTACTCCATCTCTTATTGATCCCCTAAAACTGTGACCATCTTCCCAAAAAACTAATGATACTTTCATATGTTCCTAATTGAGTCTTAATCTTCGATACATATGCTTTGATTCGAGGTCGCGGCTAAAGCCGCTCCTACAGTAGGTTGGCGATTAAACCGGTGAACTATTACAAAATAAGAGAAAGATCAGTTTTGAAATTGCCAGATGCCCAGCAGGTATTTCGTAAATCGCTCCAATACATCATCAATGTCCTCGTTATCTATATTATCCTGGTACTGGCCATTGGTCTCATCAGGATACTTTATGGGATGAAGGCGTTTTTGGATAGTCAACCGATTGGACAATCTTTTAACACTGTGGTCACAGACATTCTCACCTTCTTAGTCATCATCGAATTATTTAGAAGCTTTATAGAATACTTTGAGTCCCACCGATTCAGGCTCCATACAATGGTCAATCCTGCCATTGTCTTTGTAATCCGGGAACTTATAGTGAAACTCTACGGGCAGGAGAGCATCTCATGGCAAACATTACTTGCCTTTGGATTTGTAATACTCTGTCTTGGTGTAGTTCGTGCACTGGCAGTCCAATTCAGCCCGGAGGATGATAAGGCCGAAGATTAATTATTATTAAAATCCTAATAGCTTCTTAATAAGAATTTAATCTGACTTATATATTTAACTCTAAATGCTGAATATTAAAAATTTAAATTGAGGAGTATCCATGAATAGCTGGATGAAAAAACTTGCTTTACATTATGAAAAAATAAGAGGTCTATGCCAGGGAGACAGATTGATGATTCTTTTTGACATCGATGGCACGATCCTTGACATGCGACATATGATCCTTCATGTCCTCAAATCCTTTGACCAGGAGCATGCCACTCTCTTTTTTCAAAACTTGAGAATTGGAGATATCACAATCCACGAAAATCATGCGGAAAAACTGCTCGCAAAATTGAAGATCCCGAACAAATACAATGGGGAAATCCTGCGATGGTATAAGGATCATCGCTGGTCTTCTAACGCCATATTGGCCTCCCATCGGCCATTTGCCGGGGTCATGGAAGTCATCAGGTGGTTTCAGATGCAGCCCAACACATCTGTCGCGCTAAACACTGGAAGGCCTGAAATTTTGAGAGCGCAAACCTTGCGATCACTCAACAGTCTTGGAGGTGAATACAAGGTTCGATTCACAAATAGTCTCCTGTATATGAATCCATACGGATGGGAGGAAAATGTGGCGGATATCAAGGCCGCTGGCGTACTTCATTTCCAAGGGGCCGGTTATAGGGTCTTTGCCGTAGTGGATAATGAACCTGAAAACCTAAATTCCATATCTAAAGTTGATCCACATCAAGAGGTTCTCCTTCTCCATGCCAATACGATTTTTGAATCGAAAAGAAAAAAGTTACCAGAAGGCTCGGTGAGCGGAAATGTTTATGACATCACAGAGTTGATTAAAGAAAAGGCATTGCCCCGGCATATCCAGTTTGTATGGCACGGCGTCAATGATGAAGCTAACTTAAGGCAATTTCTTGGCGCCAATATCCAATGGGCTGAATGTGATGTATGCATAGATCCATCGAATAGAGATATCATCCTTCGTCACGACTCTTTTGCTGAAATGCCGCTCAGTGATGACGAGGATCTTCTTTTATTGAAGGATGTGGTGGATCGTCTCAAAGCCATGGGCAAATCCATAAAGCTTGACCTTAAAGAAAATGGAACTCTTGTTGACAGTGTTCTTGAACTGCTCAAGATCCACACGCTTGAAGATGCACATTTATGGTTTAACGCTAATGTTGACCTGCTCAAGGAAAAAGGTTTTCGTAAACTGAGAAAGGCATATCCCTCAGCCATTATACAATGTCCCATTAATCACATAACACCACTCATATTAAGCCACCCTGCCAAGGCTAACAAAATCCTTAGCACGCTTAAAGATTGGGGAATCAGCCGGTTTTCCATAAAGTGGCATACTCTCCATTTGCGAAAAGTGCTTGACCGGACAGATCGGTTCGGATTTGAAGTGAATATTTATGATGTCCCTGATCTGGAATCTTTTCTGAAAACCGTTCTTCTTTTGCCGAGATCCATTACCTCGGATTTTAATTTCCCCAAATGGCATTACTTTGGAAGGGGATCAGGGGAAAGATATAAACACTATGAATACATTATCTCCAACCTCCCGCAGAATGCCTAAACTGACCACACCTCTTACCTATCATTTCATAAAGTCTTAACTCTCCCTTAATGAGCGCCTAACAATTGCGGCTTAGCTTCCACCATATGTTTCATTGCTTTTTCACCCTCCTCCCCAAGCGGACGGGTGTCGGGGATAGGGGGCCATCTCTCTATCCCCCTCAGTTTAATTTATCATGCGGCGTCATTGATTCACCGGAGAAAGGCGATTGACTTGAAGAGCGTTTTGAAGAGACGCAAATTTCTTTTAATAGCAGGCATTTTTATCGAAAGGCTTTAGATGCAAAGGAGGTGATGGTGAAGGGTCGCTAATCAGACATTAATAGGATTCTAACAAAAGTCTAACAATTTAGAGTTAACTTATTTTCAAAATATGGATTAACGGAGGGAAAGATATGAAATTCAAAGGGTTTTCAGTAGTTACGTTTGCCGTAGCCTTGTGTTTGATCGCGAGTCTCGCTTACGCAGGCAACATAGTAATTAAAGGGTCCACGACAGTGCTTCCAATTGCTCAGAAAGTAGCGGAAGCCTATATGAAGCAACATCCGGACGTTAAAATATCCATCTCCGGTGGCGGCTCAGGTAATGGAATCAAGGCCCTCATTGATGGGTCAACCGATATTGCGGACAGCTCCCGATTTATTAAAAATAAGGAGATTAAACTAGCTGTGGAAAGAGGGAAATATCCGGTTCCTTTTGCTGTGGCATACGACTGTATCGTGCCTGTAGTTCATCCCAGCAACAGCGTAACGAATATCACCATGGCTCAACTAAAAGATCTCTATATGGGAAAAACCAAGAACTGGAAAGAGTTGGGTGGGCCGGACAGGACCGTTGTGGTTATTTCCCGCGATACTTCTTCCGGGACATACGAGGTCTGGTCCAAGAAAGTAATGAAGAAGGAGAGGGTGTTTCCAGGGGCCCTGCTTCAGGCTTCCAACGGCGCTATTGTGCAGGCAGTTGCAAATAACAAAAACGCCGTTGGTTACATCGGACTTGGGTATATGAATGATAATGTGAAGCCCTTGATGGTGAATCGTATTAAAGGATCTCTGGAAACTACACTGAACGGGTCATACCCCATTAGTCGCCCCCTCTATATGTTTACGTCAGGCTGGCCCAAGGGTGATACGCTCAAATTCATCAATTTTGTTGTGCACCCACAAAAAGGTCAAAAATACGTGCGCGATGCCGGGTTTGTGCCTCTGTATTAGCAAAGCTTGGCCTCAAACCGACGAGTTGGTGAGACACATACTCCATTGGTTAAGGCGAAGCGATACTGGATGCTGCCTGCCCGCCGCCCGCCTGCCGTACTGCGGGCAGGAACGGCAGGCGGGGATGCTCGATGCTGGATAAAACAATCCATTCCATATCTCATCCCCGCTAAAGACGGGATCTTCGACCAGTATCCAGAAACCAGCATCTCTCATTAGTAAGGGGAATAAAGAAATAAATTGGGAAAGGAGGGTGGTAAAACAGTAAATATCCGCCAAAGAAGGGAAAAGGCAATCCGAATCGCTTTTTTTGGTGTCGCCCTTGCCTCAATAACAACGCTTGGCCTGATCGTCCTGTTCCTTTTCATGGAAGGCATACCTATTTTCAAGGAAGTTTCTGTCCATGATTTTCTCTTTGGTAAATACTGGTATCCCACTGATGATCCCCCTGATTTCGGCATTTTTCCACTGATCGCTGCATCCATATCAGTCACTGCTGTGGCTTCTATAATTTCCATTCCCCTGGGGGTGCTGACCGCTCTTTATCTTGCAGAGGCGGCCTCTTACAGGGTGCGGGAGTGGGTTAAACCGATTGTAGAGCTCCTGGCAGCCATTCCTTCCGTGGTGATCGGATTCTTTGGCATGGTGGTCTTTGCCCCCTTTCTTCAAGAAATCCTTGATATTCCCACCGGCCTGAATCTTTTTAATGCATCGCTGATGTTGGCTTTTATGTCTATCCCAACTATTTGCAGCATCTCTGAAGATGCTATTTTCAGTGTGCCTATAGAACTCAAAGAGGCGTCTCTTGCCCTGGGTGCTACTCACTGGGAAACAATCTGGCGAGTAATCATTCCAGCATCCATTTCCGGCATTAGCACGGCCATCATTTTAGGGATGTCCAGGGCCATTGGGGAGACCATGGTAGTACTCATGGTTGCTGGTGGTGCAACTCTTATTCCTGCTTCCCTATTTGACCCGGTGAGACCCATGCCGGCCAGCATTGCCGCTGAGATGGCAGAGGCCCCTTTCAGGGGGGATCACTATTATGCGCTGTTTGCTACTGGGATTGTATTATTTGCCTTTACTCTGCTCTTTAACCTTCTGGCAGATCACATAGCGCATAAATACAGGCAGGTTGGAGCTGCAACACTCTAAAAATAGATTTTGGAATTCGGATTGCGGAATGGGGAATGAAAGAGTGAAAGAAAGGTTAGTAAACACGGACCAATCAAATGGTCTTCAGGGGAGGCGTAAATTTGTTCAAGCCTCAATGTTCGGACTATTCAGGATTGCGGCCGCCATTAATGGTGTCGCACTGTTGATCATTATGTACTTTCTTGTTTCAAGAGGATGGCGGGCTATCAACTGGACGTTTCTGACACAGCCGCCCATGGAATCCATGACCAAAGGGGGTATCCTGCCCTGTATTGTTGGGACCGTCTGCCTCAGCCTGGGCGCTATTCTGGTCGCCCTTCCCATAGGAGTTGCATCTGCTATTTATCTTAATGAATATGCCAAACCCGGCCGGTTGCTCCGGATAATCCGGTTAGGGATCAATAACCTTGCAGGAGTTCCCTCTATAATCTTCGGTCTTTTTGGTCTGGCCTTCTTTGTGGTCTGGTTACAATTCGGAGTGAGCATATTGTCTGGAGCCCTGACCCTTGGGGTAATGACCTTGCCGGTAATTATCGGGGCCTCTGAGGAGGCCCTTCGGGCCGTTCCTGACACATATCGGGAAGCCTCTCTTGGCCTTGGCGCTACCAAGTGGCAAACAATCAATCGGGTAGTTTTGCCCGCTGCTCTGCCCGGTATCCTTACTGGGGCGATTTTGGGTATCAGCCGGGCCGCTGGAGAAACGGCGCCCATAATGTTTACCGCGGCTGTATTTTATACACCTTCTCTGCCATCTTCTATTTTTGATGAAATCATGACCCTTCCCTATCATGTCTATGTGCTTGCCACGGCCGGCACAGAAATCGAGGCCACAAGGCATCTCCAATATGGCACAGCGCTTGTGCTTATTGTCCTTGTTTTGGGATTAAATCTGGTTGCCATTGTCTACAGGGCACGCCTCAGAAGGAGGATGCAGTGAACTGGCTGATTCGTTATGTTGTTATTACCCAGAGCACATAATTGTCTGCATCTAAAGAATCCCTGCACGCAATTGCTCTCGCGCAGGCGAGGCAGACGGGTTGGCTTCGCCTCAGGCGAGGCTGGCTGGTAGCGCAGTCCTTTAGGGCTGCATCTACTGGCAGGGCTAAAGTCCTGCACTACAGATTTAATAAAGATGTCTTGAATGATAGAAATGTAAACTATTTTATGCCACCAGTAATAAGTTATATATTCGTTCAGTAAAAAAATGTAACCTACTCAACAACTCAACCATTTAACTACTCAACTAGGGCTTAGAGATGGATGAATCATTAAAAATGGCAATAAAAGATTTGGATTTTTATTACAGTGATTTCCATGCACTGATCAATATCTCCCTTGACTGTTATTTAAATCAGGTAACTGCCCTAATCGGCCCATCAGGATGCGGGAAAAGCACTCTATTACGCTGCCTGAACCGGATGAACGATCTGATCCCTTATAGTCGAGCGGAAGGGAAGATTTTATTGGATAATCAGGACATTTACGACCCCAATGTAGATGTTGTCACACTTCGCCGTCGTATCGGCATGGTGTTTCAAAAGCCAAATCCATTCCCAAAGAGCATTTTTGAAAATGTTGCATACGGCCTTCGGGTAAACGGCAACAGGAATAATTCATTTATTACGGAAAGGGTGGAAAGGAGCCTGAAACAGGCTGCTTTATGGGATGAGGTAAAAGACAGGATTCATGACACAGCCCTCAGTCTTTCAGGAGGTCAGCAACAACGCCTCTGCATTGCACGGGCACTTGCCGTGGAGCCTGAAGTGATTCTGATGGATGAGCCCTGCTCGGCCCTGGATCCCATAGCCACTCAAAAGATCGAGGGATTAATCCATGAATTAAAAAAGACATACACCATAATCATAGTAACGCATAATATGCAGCAGGCGGCACGGGTTTCCGATATTACAGCTTTCTTTTATCTGGGAAACCTTGTAGAGGTTGGCAAAACCGATACCCTGTTCACCCGTCCCAGTCTTAAACAGACAGAAGATTATATCACCGGACGTTTTGGTTAATACCCCAATTGAGCGGAAGCTCAATTGGGGTAGCGATCAGCAATCAGCTGTAAGCTGTTGAGGTAAAAACTTATGGAAAGACATTTGCAAAAAGAGATAGAAAAGCTGAAGAAAAAGATCCTTTCACTTGGTACCATGGTAGAAGAACGGGTCCGAATGGCTATTCAAGCCCATGAGACCAGTAATGGAGATATGGCAAAGAAAATTATAGACGCGGACCGTGAAATTGACGAGATCGAGATAGAAGTGGAAGAGGAATGCCTTAAAGTCCTTGCTTTGCACCAGCCTGTTGCAGTGGACCTGCGATTCATCAGCGCTGTCATAAAGATCAACAATGACTTAGAGCGCATTGGTGATGAGGCCGTAAACATTGCTGAACGTGTTGAGAATATTTCAAAGCGCCCACCGATAACAGTTCCATTTGACTTCCGCATAATGGAAGAAAAAACCGGGGCCATGCTTAAAAGCAGCCTTGATGCCCTCGTAAACCTTGATGCTGATCTCGCCTATAAAGTTTGTCTGCTGGACGATGAAGTGGACGAAATAAATCACAACATTTATGATAAGATCAAAGATGCTATCCGCCGCCAGCCTGACCGTGCAGGATATTTTATCAACCTCCTGCTAATCTCCCGCCACCTTGAGCGAATCGCTGATCATGCCACCAACATTGCCGAAGAAGTAATCTATATGATTGAAGGAGAGATTTCCCGGCACAGAAAAGATGCCTTCAACTCTGATCGTGCCAAGCCATAACACACATAGTTACTGCAAATCTCCTGATATAGTCCTGAAAGGCCAGCCATTCCTTTTCAACATAACGCAGCCTCTCGCATGGAGAGAATTTTAAAAAGTGGGCAAGGTCCTTTTCTAATACTTTCAAAAATATTATGCTCTGCGTAGTAACCACCTAATATTACTGAGATCCATTTTTATGTTTGCGTATTTTGTGCTTGTCGGAGCGTAGCGTAGATCCCGCTATCGGGGCCCGCCGTCTTTGTGGCGGGCCTTTTCGCGGCTATGTCAAACCTGGACTTTAATAATTCACCGAAGGGAAAAGCCTTCTGTCCGTATGGGGCAGAAACATTGCTGCAACGTATTCATCCATAAAAGGCTGGTAGGTAGAGAGCTCTATATTGGTCGTACTATTTGCGATCTTTATGGTGCGCTCAAAGCCATGACTGGATAAAAGGGCAATGCGAGCGCCCATAAGAGAGCTGTTTCCAATAAATTGGATTCTCTTAGGATCAATGTCTGGCAGTAGTCCTATACCGATCGCTTTTGGAATATCTAAATAACTCCCAAATCCGCCGGCTACGAAAAAAGTCTCTATGTCTTCAAATTTCAGGCCCACATAATCCATAAGGGATTTGATAGCCGCAAAAACCGCGCCTTTGGATCGGATAAGATTGCTTATGTCTGACTCTGAAATTGTCAGGTCTTCCCCTTTTTCTGTCTCCTGAGAAAAGGCTACTATGAATTCGGCCTTACCGTCTTTCTCAATTATCCTCTCATGTTTGTTGGAGGGATTGAACTTGCCGTCATGGTCAATAATTCCATTTCGAGCAAACTCATATATACAGTCAATTAGACCTGAGCCACAGATTCCTCTTGGTTTCGCCTTGCCAATGGTCGTATATTTCACTTCACCATTATTGATGATTATCCTCTCCATGGCTCCCCGTGTGGCCCTCATACCGTTTTTAATGCCTCCACCCTCAAAAGCGGGCCCGGCCGATGCTGAACAGCAAACCATCCAATCGTTATTGCCTATTGCGATTTCCCCATTTGTTCCGACATCTATAAGTATTCCTGTTTCAGTCCTGTCGGCTATGCCGCAGGCAAGGATACCGGCCACAATATCTCCGCCCACATAACTGGCCACATCTGCAATCGTTTCCAGTATCCCCTCCGGGTTTATGTTTATACCTACCTGCCTGGCGCGTATCTGAGGAAAGATATTGGCTGTGGGCACATAGGGGTCAAATCGAATAGAGCAGGGAATTAATGATAAAAGAAGATGGCTCATGGTTGTATTCCCTGCGGCCACAATGGCTGTTATATCTTCAACATCTATTCCCTTTTCATCGGTCAAGGTCTTGATAAGGTTGTTGATGTTTTTAATAATAGCTTCATGAAGCGGGTTGAGCCCTCGCTCCCTGCCACAGGCAAAGACCATTCTGGAAATGACGTCCTCACCATAATGGGCCTGAAGATTGTGGCTACCGGCTACTCCGATAACATTGCCTGATTTCATATCTACCAACTGGGCAACAACAGTAGTTGTTCCTACGTCAATAGCCAGCCCGTAGTTTTGATAACTGGTATCTCCGGGTTCTATCTGTAATATTCGCCAGAGATCACCATGCTTGGCAATCGTGACCGTAACTTCCCAGGCATTATCCCGCAGATTAGAGGCCAGGCCCTGGAGACAGCGTAAAGTTGTCTCAAAAGACTGGTAGTCGGTTCTTTTCCTCAGCTCTCTAATAATTCGTTCTATATCACTAATATTGTCTTCTTGAAAGGGTTCCTTGAGTTCCAGGAATATTTTTTGGACTAAAGGTTCAAAAAAAGCCATGGGATCAGAAGGGACTCTTGCGACTGCGACCTTTTCCGGTTGACTATAATCAACCACCGGTTGTTCCATTACGATCTGTTCAGCTTCTAAGCGGGATTCAGGCGGAATGACAACCTCAAGGTTATCGTCAACCTTGCTCTGGCAGGCCAGGACATAGCCATCCTTTACTTCCTCTTTAGATAAAAAACCTATGGAATGCTTGTCAGCCTTTACCTTACCATCTGAAACCTGAACACGGCATTTCCCGCACACTCCCTTTCCTCCGCACAGGCTGTTAACAAAAACACCGGCCTTTTCGGCCGCCTCCATGATGGTAGTACCGTCCTCTACTTCAACTTCATTTCCATCCGGTAAAAATTTTACTATATGCATTATGTCTTCTCCAAACAATTTTCGAATTTATGGGGTTCAAGTTCTCTCATCCCAAGAAATTCTTGAGCTATGTAGCCATTCGTTGTCCCACCGTTGAGGATGATGTGGCATTTTGTTTTGCTATTTTTATGTCTTCCCTTCTGCGACAGCCTTTGCGATTAGCCTCTTCGACTCGGCAGGTATTATAGTAAATGCGGCTTTCATTTGAATACTTCCTCTTTCGTTTTTCGAATCCCCGGCCGGGTTAGAGCGAAATCGTACCGGACAGGATCTTCGGGCACTATTTTCCGAAATGAACCGGTGATCTCCATGGCCGTTCGCATGTCCGCATTTTTCCGTCCTGTAAGTTTCAATAAGAGGCATATGCGGTGCATGTGGGTGTCCAAGGGGACAATCAGCTTGGCGGGATTTACTTTATTCCATCCACCGGGGTCCACATGATCCTTTCTCACCATCCAGCGTAAGAATAGGTTCCATCTCTTGCATGCACTGCCCTTTTCAGGCAAGGGTAAGAGGCTGTTCCTTCTGCCGTTCATGTTGGTTCTGAGTTCGTTTACCAGATAAGAGAGCCCTTTGAGGACCGTTTCGTCATCATCATTGAAGCCGGAGAGGAAGCAGTTGTAAAGGGAGCCGAACCGTTTGATTACGGATTTTGCTCCCATAAGCATCAAAGCAAGGTCTTCTCCGTTGGTAAAACGATGTTTGAAATCCGAAAAAATACGCCTGAGGGATGAGGGCGTGGTGGACACCAGGAAATCGTAAGGAGACGGCCCCATTTTTTCAAGGACGCCTGATACGCTTCTAAGTATCTGAGCAACCCTCCCATAGGCAAGTGACGATGCAATCAGACCTGCCACTTCCCTGTCTTTGAAATCTCCGTAATCGTAAAGGAATTCAAGGGGATCGGGATGAACCCATTTGCGTGAGTTATAGAGAACATAAAGGCGTTCAAGCTGCAGCTTATTTATGATCGGTGAATTAGAAACCCGCATAATTATATGCTCCAAACCGTGAGGATGTTTTAGCGCAAGAATTCATATGAAATCAGATAGAAACAAGTGGGCTGAACACATACGGATACCTTCCTTTGCAATCAGATCCATATCATTTTCAAGTGATACCTGTGTGGCTCGTACAGAAGGGAAACGAACTTTTAGATAGCAAAGTGATCGGCTAAGACTTTTCCCCGATTTTTTGCATTCTATAAAATGAACAGGATTTCCATCTTCAACAATAACGAAATCCACCTCTCGTCTGTCTACATCCCTGAAATAGCGAAGCTCTATATCCCTGCCCTTGGAATCCTGCTGAAAAAAGCACCATTTCAGAAGATGACAGGCAACAAGGTTTTCAAATCGCTTTCCCATGTCCTTAACAACTGTCCAGTCAAGATGATAGTGCTTTGCCTCTTTTTTGACTGCCCTTGTTTTGGGTGCCCCAAATGGATATATCCTGAAAACCATGTAAAGATTCTCAAGCATAACAATCCACCGCGATACTGACTGATGGGAGACGTGTAAATCTTCTCTCAAGGCATTAATTGAGAGCGGAGAACCAACCAGTTCAGGAAGACGCAGTACCATTTTTTCAATAATGCCTAGATCCTGAACATTCTCAAGGTCAGCCAGCTCTTCCCTGACAATTCGCGAACGATATTCTCTGCTCCATCGTTTACTCTGCGTTACTGAATGCAGCATGAACGGTTCGGGAAATCCTCCATAGATAAGAAGGTCCCTTACAGTTGATGGGACTGGCATGTCAAGTTCAGCATACGTCAGAGGAAAAAGCCGGAAAAAATGATATCGTCCCTGCAGGGAATCGCTACCACGACGGTAATGGTCAAGCCGTGCACTCCCTGTAACGAGAATATTCAGTTCATCGCCGCGCTTATCATATAGGCCTTTTACCACCTGTCTCCAGCGGGAATACTTGTGAATTTCATCAAGGACCAGATATCCTGGGCCAGCGGGAAATCTCTCGATGATAATATTTTCCCTGTCCTCTGGTGAATCCCAGTTCAGATACCGCTTGCCTACATCAAACCCAGCAGTATCGCAGAGCCACTTGGCCATGGTGGTTTTCCCGGACTGTCGCGGTCCACCGACAAAAACCATTTTGCGTTTTACATCGTCGGAAACCGCCTTTTCTATGTACCGGTGTAGATAATCAACCAATTTTACCTCTATCTTAAAATACAAGCGAGTAATTTACGATGGTGGTAAATATACTCGTTCTTCTCACAATCGTCAAGTGGGAAATGGAGTCAGGACGGCAGTCTTTTTAATGCCTCTTGTGCCAGCTCTTTCACACTGCGTGTAATAGGCTTCCGTTCCATGTACATTTGAAGCTCGGCATTATCCCCTTCAAGCCGTTTAAGGTCTGGGCGAGCCTCTTGAACCATAAGCAATCCCATAATCCATGACGCCAGGCCCCTGACGGTGGCGTCACCGGATTTCAGATACGGAATTAAATATGGAACGCTATCTTTTATGAGATCAAGCCTGACCTGGGAGAGCCTTCCGATACCCCAGAGCACACCTCGCTGCATTAGTTCATGTTCCTGGAAGTTACCGTCTTCGCGGGCATAGGATATAAGGATCCTGGCGTACTCTTTTGCAAGACCCTCGTGACGGGCCAGGATTTCCCCCATGGCCTCAGGAGAACCCCAGCCTATGCCCCCGGATTCATCATTCAGGTTCCACATAAGCCTGCGCATTATTATCCGGGCAGCCTCCATATCTTCATCGGCAAGTTTTGCCACAACCGCCCCCATGGCAGTGATTGCTCGCCATCTTACCTGCTCATCACTATTATAAAGGAAGGAAAAAAGGGGATTAATCACCTGGCGGGCTGGAACTTGGCATAACTCTTCCAACGACAAGTCAAAGTCTGTTGATTTCAGCAGTTTTAAAACCCTTTGTTTGAGGACGCGGCCTCCAAGTTTTCCTTTGCCCACAATAAACTTTCAACACAATGATATCTTATTAACGTTCCTTCCACACCGGGTCTCGCCTTTCCAGGAAGGCCTTTATGCCCTCTTGGGCGTCTTCCGCGGTGCAGAGTCGGCCAAATGCCTCATTCATGTATTCGAATGACTTGTAATAGTCCAGGTCTGCCGCGGCGTAAAACGCCTTTTTGCTAAGCTGCAAGGCAACAGGGCTCTTTTTGGCCAGTTTTGCCGCCCAATTTCGTGTC
>JAUWMR010000081.1 GCA_030613055.1 Desulfobacteraceae bacterium | reverse complement strand
TTAAGTGGTTAAATTCACGGGCATATTTGCTTTTTGCAGAATAATTGGACATTTATCATTTTGATATTTATAACTTACTGAAATTATAACAAATATTTTCCAACTCAACCACTTAACCACTCAACTATTTGACTATATCTGTAAATTGTAGATGTAACAAATATTTCTATCCATTTAAATCCATTTTTTCCCACAAAGGCAGTTTAATGAGCACGGTGTCTTCTTAGACCTAAAACCATAACCGCGGACACGGGAGATATTGCCTCTGAAAACAGGATCGTTATATATCCCTGGGAATTAATAAAAAAAAATGTTATAAATCAAAAGTTCATGATGACGCCTGTCTTAGAGAACCGGTTCTGTTTTCAAAGAGCTAAAGTATTAAAAAAAGTTTTCTTAATAAGTGGTGCAATTTTCAAGACGTTTAATTTTTGGTGAGGCCGGCAAAGGACGAAATACTCACTTTCCGGTCGTGAAAGATGTTAGAATGTAAAAACCTCACCTAAAAAGCGTATAGAAGAGAGGTGATACCCATGAAAAAAACGCCTGTTATCCATGCCTGCCCCGCGGAACGCGGGGTTATCCTGTCTAAAAGCCTTTTTATAGGTGAACTATTTTGGAAATTTTTATCAACTTAACTCGAGGAGGATGCAATTGATAGAACAAATTGCCACACAGGCCAAAAAGGCATCGATTTCATTAGCAGCGCTTTCATCTCAAAAAAAGAATTCGGCGTTATCGTCTATTATACAGGCATTATCCGACAATGAAGATGCCATTATTACCGCCAATCAGGCTGATCTTGAACAGGCCCAAAGGGATACTATTAAAGATGCACTGCTCAAACGTCTCAAATTCGATGCGGCAAAACTTAAAGATTCAATTGAAGGGATAAGGAGTCTCATTGCGCTTCCTGATCCTGTAGGAACAACACTGGATTGTACAGAATTGGATAAAGGATTAGAATTGTATAGGGTCAGCAGTCCAATTGGAGTTTTGGGCATTGTTTTTGAATCCCGTCCTGATGCATTGATTCAGATTTCGACACTGGCCTTAAAAAGCGGAAACGCAGTTCTCCTAAAAGGAGGATCCGAAGCTGCTCAGACCAATCGTGTTTTAGCAGATACTATCTCCAAAGCGTCTTCTCAAGCAGGACTGCCAAAAGACTGGATGGCACTTCTTGAATCACGGGCCGATGTAAAGGCAATGCTTGCGTTAGATGAATATATTGATTTAGTAATTCCCCGTGGGTCAAATGCCTTTGTAAAATATATCATGGACAATACCCGTATACCGGTATTGGGCCATACAGAGGGCATTTGTCATTTATTTATTGATCGTGATGCAGACATGGAAAAAGCAATAAGAATCGCTTATGATTCAAAATGCCAGTATCCTGCGGCCTGTAATGCCATTGAGACGCTCCTTGTGGATAAAACAATAGCCGTATCTTTTTTACCGCGGATACAGAAAGAATATGAGAAAGGCTCTGTGGAACTTCGTGGTGATAAAAGTACGCGCGAAATTATTGATTGCGCACCTGCAACAGAGGAGGACTGGCATACTGAATATCTTGACCTCATCCTCTCTATCCGCCTTGTGGATGGTATTGATGAGGCAATTGAGCACATCAACACCTATGGATCACGTCATACGGATGCGATTGTGAGTGAAGATGCAAAAAAAGCGCGTACATTTATAGAGCTGATTGATTCTGCTGATGTTTTCTGGAACTGTTCAACCCGATTTTCCGATGGGTTTCGGTACGGACTTGGGGCGGAGGTCGGTATCAGTACAAACAAAATCCATGCCCGTGGTCCGGTAGGATTGGAAGGCCTGTTGACCTACAAATGGAAACTGATTGGGAAGGGACATATTGTTGCTGATTATTCAGGTGCTGATAGTCGGCCATTTACGCATAAGAAATTGGAAAAGAAATTTGGCTCCTCCTGAGACTCTGAACGGAATGAATAGGAAAGGACCTTCACTCTCCTGTCTCGAAAACAAAATCCTCGACGCGTCGGTTAAATGCCTCGTAGGTCTCGATCATGACATGGTGGCCTGCTGACGGCAATATGGTGAGGACGCTTTTCCTGATGGATCTATTGAGTGTCTCTGAAAGGGCCGGCGGTGTCAGTTTATCTTCTTCTCCACAGATAATTTGACATGGCAGATTGATGTTTTTCAGTTCTTTGCGCCTGTCAAAGCTATTACATGCCATAAAATCGTCGTGAACTACTTCTGCCCCGGCCTCTTTCATCAGCTTTGCGCCTTCTCTGATCAGTGTCAGGTCAGCACCGGACGCGTATGCATAACCTATAACCATATCAATAGTTTCTTCGAATTTATCTAAAAATCCATTAATAAAAACCGGAGCTACCCTGAGCAAGGGGCCAGTGCCCACAAGGACAATACCTTTCAATAATTCGGGAAATAACAGGGCCGTTTCAAGAACAATAGCACCGCCTAATGAATGCCCCATCAGAAAAACCGGCTTATAAAACATGTCGCCAAGGATTTTTCTCAACCACCGTGAGTATTCCTCTACAAGAGCTTTGCTCTGTCCCCCGGTGTTCCCATGGCCCGGCAGGTCCAGGGCCAGGGTATTTACTGAATCATCAAGCCTATTAACCTGGTTTTTCCAGATTTGAGAACCACCTCCTGCCCCGTGGATCATAACAAGGGTAGGCCGATTTTCATCAAAGCGCCCGGAACCTGCTTCAAATCCTATGTCCATATCTCTCAGTTTATCAAAAAGCATGGTCTGATTCTCCTCCGGATTGGACTGAATCATTCTTCAAATAAAGTAATGAGCCGTGACTTACGAACCTTACCAAGAGAAGTTCGAGGCATGTCTTTACAAAAGGTTACCTTCTTCGGCCATTTATAGTTGGCCAGTCGACCCTCGCAATATGAAATGATATCCGTGTAAGAGCAACCTGACCCTTGCTTTAACATAATAAACGCATGCCCTACCTCACCCCAGGTCTTATCCGGAACCCCAACGATTGCAATATCCTCAATACCCGGATGCTCTTTCAAAACTCGCTCAACCTCCGCAGGATAGACATTTTCACCACCTGAGATATACATATCCTTAGCCCTGTCCACCAAATAAAAATATCCTTCCTTATCCATACGCGCAAGGTCCCCGGTGTGAAGCCATCCGTTTTTAATTGTCTCCTCGGTTCTGACCGAATCCTGCCAATATTCCTTCATCATGATGGAACCCCGAACCACGATCTCACCAACTTCACCCGGTTTGACATGTCGTCCCTGGCGGTCAAACAGACCTACTTCAGCATGAAAAACAGGCCGGCCTACGGTGCCTGTTTTACGAAGCGAATCTTCTTCGGATGCCCACAATAGAATAGATGTTTCGGTCTGCCCCATGATCTGACGGAGTGGAAAACGGGCTTCCTTACACCGGGCCAACAATTCGGTTGTGGTTTTTTCCCCACCGACGGCACAAACCTTAAGGGAAGAGAAATCGCCCCGTTTATCGGGAATGACCTCGAGGAGGGACCTGTATATAGTCGGTACACCTAAAAATTTTGTTACCCTGTAACGTTCGATATCCTGATAGATCTTGGATACATCGAATCTGGAATGCAGGATCATGGTAGCTCCCTTATAGAGCGTTGGCGATGCCTGTATGAAAAGCCCCCCTGAATGAAAAAGCGGGAGGATTGTGAGCATAATATCATCGAAGTGCAGTTTGAAAAAGATATCAGCGTTCAGGCAGTTAAAAAAGGTCTTTCTATGGGACAGAACAGCTCCCTTGGGCTGGCCGCTTGTCCCGGAAGTATACATGATAACATGGGGCTCCTCAGGATCGGCGGGGCCTAAAGACTTGGTAAGGAAAGGCTTCCGGCCGTCAAAAACCAAGGTCTCCGAAATATAATCAAGAACCTCAGGGCCAAAAGTATTGCCGCTGCCAACGCCGGCCAGCATTATTGGGGGTCTCCCACTATTTAAATTGAGATTCCTTACGTTCTCAAAATATTCGTTTCCAAATACAAAGAGCCTTGGCCTCGAGTTTTTAAGTGTATATTCCAGTTCCGGCTCTGCCAGGCGAAAATTGATGGGAACAAAAACGGCACCCAGACGAGAGCATGCCAAATAGAGACCAATAAATTCAGGGCAGTTACTCAGCATGGCAGCCACCCTGTCTCCCTTTTCAACACCCAGGGACTGGAGCCAGCAACTGGTTCTATTGGCCCTTTTGTGAAGCATCAAATAACTGATTCGCTGGTCTTCATAAATAATCGCCGTCTTGTCCGGATGGAGTTCGCTCCAGCGCTGTACCCACCAGGCTATATTCATGGATTTGATCATTTTTTCCGCTTTCTCAATAACCCTGTTATTTTAAACCCGAAGTTTTAAGTGAAATGTATTTACTCAGGTACTTTTTTAGACAGGATAATAGATGTCCGAAGGCCGGATTTTTCTACGCCTATAGGCAAAGACCTACCATTTTATTAGTGCGCTGCCCCAGGTTAAACCGCCCCCGAAGACCGGAAGGCAGATCAGATCTCCCTTCTTGATGCTTCCGTCCTCCACAGCCTCTGCAAGGGAAATTGCGCATGAAACCGTCAATCTTTCTCGAGCTGGGCCGGCGTTACAATGGAGCCATATTTCTCCTTAAGAGCAAGAAGACCTTTTTTCTGTTCATCATAGATTTCAAAAAGCCTGCCAGGAACATTTTCATCCTTTTTGTAAGCATCAGTCTGAAGGTCGATGCGCCTTATTATATTGTCGATATAGAGTGAAAAATGCCTGTCGTACAGATCTCTATCATAGTCTTTGTCAATAAGCGTCCTGAACAGCTCTTTAAGGTCCCCGTATTTAGGAAGCAGGCCGATAGGCGTTTCAATGGCGCCAACATCATTGTGGACGCGCCTTTCAAGCCACCCCATCCACACATGGACGTCCTTTTTCTCTCCAAGCAGTTCGTCGCCTTCACCACCTCGCGCACCCCGGGTGAGAAAATAATTAAGTCCCGCCAGAATCGGACGGTGTTCCTCCTTTATCTTGTCGCTGTTGAAGAATTCAAACTGCGCGTGCATGTAATCGCCCAGGCCGCCGGGGATAAAGGGCTGATTGGCCCAGGGTGCCCGCTTGACACCTGTGGCCCCAACCTCCGTTGCAGTTGCCTGAGAAACAAGAGAGGCGCCAATTACAACACCCTGATCAGAACTTTTTGCAACCCATACAGGAGGCATGGTATCGCTGTCGCGGCCGCTGTAAGTAAAAACTTTTGTAATAACACCGGCAGGGTCTTCTATTTTTTCACTGTAGTTGTCCAGCACTTTGCACTTGAGGGTAAAACGGGCATTCGGATGGGATATGGGAACAGGTTTGCCATCTTTGACTGTCTTACCTTCTTCCCATTCACCCTGAAAGTTGAACCCCTCCTTTGGCGTCTCTGCTCCGGAGCCTTCCCAGTAGGGCGTTTTCTCTTTATCAATCAAGACATTAGAAAAGATGATTTCAGCCCTTTCATTGCGAAAAAGCTTAAGCATCATAGGATCATCCTCCCAGTTCACGTCTCTGATGATGCCGAATATTCCATTTTCAGGGTTGACGCTCCTTATTGCACCATCCTCGGCAATCCAGATCTGGGCAAGGTCATCACTCACAAACTCGTGTCCGGTCATTGCGGTTGTAGTCTTTCCGCATCCGCTGGGAGCGGCACCGCCAAAGAAGGTAATACGCCCGCCAGGACCCTTGACACCCGTGATAAACATATGTTCTGAGATCTCCTTTCCTCGTCTGAAATAAGTTGCCCTGTCAACTGCAAACCTGTGGTTACCCTTCTTGATCAGCAGTGTATTTCCGGCATATGTACAGAACATGCTGAATGTAGTCTGATGGGCCCTGTCCATATAAACACGGGCATTGGGCAGGTCTTCAGGACGGTTCGGCCCTTCACTGTGCACATTGGAAAAAAAATGTCCGACCCGCTCGACCTCAGCGTCAAAATTATTGAAACAGTTCCTGTAAAGCAGCTCCGCGCTATGGCTGACATAGGTCGAAGTAGTTATCTCAATAGCCGGAATAGTTGCTTCGGCCCCAACCGGACCGCGTGAGTAAAAACCAACAAAAAGGGTCATTCCCTTCATGATACCTTTCATATATTTCTCAACATATTTAATGGCATCATCTCTGCTGATCCTTTGTGCAAGTGCACTTACGCGTTCATCATCATTGGTAATGTAGTAAGTTCGGTCAATAATACGCGCCTGTTCATCTGCAAGATCGTAGTGGATGGTATGGCCCTTGATGGCAAGCCGTGCCTCTTCACCTTTTTCAATGGAAGAGTCGATGATAAACTGCTGATCTTCGGGTGTGCCTGTATTAATAAATACATTTTCAGGCCGACCCAGCACAATGGCATTGGCTATCTTTAACCTCGCTTCTTCATTTTTAATCTTCCGGATTTTTTCAAAACTGGCGTCATCCATCGAGTCTCTGAATATTTTATCCGCCTCTTCAGCGCTCTTCAGTCCTCCGATATGACTGAGAATGTCTATGCCCTTTTTTAGTTCAAGCATGTATGCACTCCTTTGATTAGTTGTTTATAAAGTATAAATTATCTGAAAACAATTTGCCTTCAGAAGATTGTAACACTTTAGCGCTTTGAAAACAGTACCGGGACATGGGGATCTCTTTTTTAAAAGCCGCATCACAAATTCACCTGATGCCAGCAACACGCCCCCTGGGCTTTGACCATGGGCTCAGAGCCCCGATAGCGGGATCTACGCTACGCTCCGAAACGCAGTGATGGCGGCCTTAATCATGAAGATTTCTACATGGGGCTGTCCGTTGCTTGAATTTCAGGTCCTAACTGCCGTGCTATGTAATGATGTAAGCATATGCTGCTTATAAAAAAGAGATCCCCATGTCCTTACAATGCGTAATCGATTTTTTCATAGAGTTAAATTGTTACCATTTACCTAATTTGTTGTCAATTGACAAAATTTGTTCTAAAAACGGGAAGCATATCCGCGGTATCAGGGGTAAAAAAACTGGCATGAATTTGGAGGCATACAATGCAAAAGAAAAACAGGAGTTTAATTTATCTGGATCACAATGCAACCACTCCGGTGGCCCCGGAGGTCGCCAGGATAATGATACCCTTTATAAAAGAGGAATTCGGCAATCCTTCCAGCAATTATCGGTTAGGGGCAAAGGCGAAGGAGGCGATTGAACGCGCCAGGAGAGAAGTGGCCCTGCTTCTTAGGTGCAGGCCTGATGAAGTTGTTTTCACTTCTTGCGGAACTGAATCTAATAATATGGTGTTAAAAGGTCTGATTGATTTAAAATATCCTGAAAAATCTCATATTATCACCTGTGCGGTTGAACATCCCGCCATTTTGAATCCCGCCCTGTTTCTTATGGAATTGGGTGTCAGGATTACCGTCCTGCCGGTGGACCGTTACGGCCTGGTTGACCCGGACGAGGTGCGAAAATCCATTTCGCCGGATACCGTGTTAATCAGTATTATGTTAGCTAACAATGAAACCGGCACACTCCAGCCTGTAAGAGAAATCGCAAATATTGCCAGGGAAAACAGAATACCCGTTCACACTGACGCAGCCCAGGCAGTGGGAAAGCTTGAGGTCGATGTGAATGACTTATGCGTAGATTTTTTGACAGTAGCCGGGCATAAGCTGTATGGCCCAAAAGGGATTGGGGCGCTGTTTATTCGTGACGGAATGCACATTACTTCCCTGATCCACGGTGCCGGCCAGGAGGCCGGGAAACGAGCCGGCACAGAAAACGTCATACTGGCCACCGGCCTTGGCGCAGCATGCCATATTGCGGGTAAAAGGCTGAAACATGATATTCAACATCTTGGAGAGCTGCGAAACCGCCTGCAAAAACTGCTTTTTGAGGGACTGGACGGTCTGGTGCTAAACGGCCACCCGGATAATAGACTCCCTAATACACTAAATTTCTCAGTTCCCGGTCTTGAAGGAGGCAAGATTCTTGATAAAATACCTGAAATAATGGCCTCTACCGGGGCCGCGTGCCATGATAGGACAGTCAGGCTTTCCCACGTGCTTTCGGCCATGGAGGTTCCCCCTGAAATCGGGATGGGTGCCCTGCGGCTTACAGTAGGAAGGGAAAACACAATGGAACAGATCGAAGAAGCGGCTCAATTAATCATCAATCAGGTGAAAAGGATAAGGCATGGGAAATGAACACAGAGAAAAACCCGCGTTTGTAATTATCGACATGCTCAAAGACAACTTTGACGAAAGCAAAAACCTGCCCATCACGCCCCTTGCCAGGAAAACCATTTCCCCTATTAACAGACTGATCCGTGAATTTAGAAGGAAAGGCTGGCCTGTTGTCTTTTCCACCGATGCCTTCCACGAAGAAGATTTCATATTCAAAGGACGTATGAAACCTCACTCCCTGGCAGGAACCGAAGGCGCTGAGGTAATCGGGGAACTGGACCGTGCAGAGCAAGACCTCTGGCTGCCCAAACCAAGGTTTTCAGCCTTTTTTAAGACAGAGCTTGATCAGTGGCTGAAGCAAAGGGGGGTGACGCTCTGTGCCGTTGCCGGAATCGCAACAAATTTCTGTATCTTGACCACCGTCATGGATGCTATCTGCCATGACTTCAAGGCCGTCTTGCTCAGTGACTGCACAGCCGCATCCAACGAAAACATTCATGAGAAGATTTTAGATGCCTATCGCCGCAATCCCCTTGACCCATTATTAAGGGTCATGACCTCTGACGAACTTGTATCTGACTTGAAGGATTAACCCTAAAAAGAAACATGGGGCAAACCTTAACTGTTAACTAAATGTGCCACCAATGGAAACCAACTTCTCTGACCAAACCAATTCTCGTGCTGGTCAGCAGCAGGCGTAGCCTGACGGCTGCACTAGCGGGTTAGCCAGTGAAACAACGTGTTTTCAGACGGTTAGTGCCTCAATAACCGCCTTGGGTTTTTCGGCCGCTATCTTGAGCAAAGCACGAGCAGGGCCTTCAGGTCTGCGCCGCCCTTGTTCCCAATTCTGAAGAGTTGATACACTTACGCCAATCATCATCGCGAATTCTGACTGTGACTTTTTCAAGCGAAGGCGGATGCCTTTAATGTCAGTGGGGCCGAATTCGAAAGTTCTGCTAGCCTTCATTTCCCCACGTCTGATTTTCCCCGCCTGCTTGATACTCTCTTCCAGGTTATCGAAATCTTGTTTTTTCATTTGAACTCCTCCCGGACCAACTTGCTCAACACTCTTATTTGTGCTGGAGTGAGGTCGTCCTGCTTGCTCTTGGGGTACACAAGCAGCATATAAAAAGCTTCGTGCTTCTTATCCCAGTAGTAGATGACCCGGCATCCACCTCGCTTGCCTTTTCCTTTTAGTCCCCATCGGAGCTTACGAAGGCCACTGGTACCGGGCATTACAACCCCTTGTTCGGGTCGAAGGAGTAGAGCAAGCTGTAAAGCACGGTACTCTTCGTCCTCAAACAGGTTAAGAACCTCTCTCGTAAAGATTGGGGTCTCAACAAAACGCATGGCCTAATATACGCCAATGACGTATGCATGTCAAGAAATTGTTAGTGGAGGGCATTCCGGGAAAAATTCATGTGGCCAACGGGCCGGGTGAGGAGCTCGTTTTCGGGTCCCGGGTTTACCCGCGGCGGGACTGGCTAAGCTTTAGTCAGGTGGGACTTGATTCATGTTGAATCTCACCCGCTGGGTAACAATAACCAATTTCATCACGTCCTATCTGGATTCCCAAGGTCTCGGATTTACCTTGGCACTAGAACTGATAGGTTATGATCTAAATTTGAAAATTCAAATCAAATTCGTCTGTTGGAGTTACTTTTATTGATTCAAATTCTTTTACATTTTGAGTGATTTGCCCGAACTTGTACATTGGTCGACCAAGAAAGTCGATTATTTGGCCAAGCTGAGTTTTATATCTTAAAACATCGAAATCCTCGGGATTAAGATGAATTTTCGTATAATAATTGGGAGCAACCTTAATATCTATGACAAATCTGTTTGGATACATTCTAGTGATGTAACCTGAAAGAGTCTGCTCTTCACCATACAGAGTTTCATGCTGGATCTCTCGGATATATTCTTGAGTTTCCATATTAATTTTGATTTTAGGCCCTTTAAGTTTCTCACTTGGGAAGATCTCTATTGAATCAACTCCACTAATATTTCCGATTCTATCCGATACAGACGATATTTCATTATATATTGCTGCAATAAGTGTTTGATTATCAACTTGCTTTGACTTTTCCTTAGATAATACTTTTCCTAAAGTGTAAGCGCTGATAGCGATTAGGCCATCGACTATCAGAGTCTTAACATGGTCAATTACGACAGGATCTGTCAAAAAGGTTATTAGACTATATTCATCAGATCCTTCTTTGATTTCCGAAATTCGCAGTGCAAGTTCTCTTCTTTCATCAAAGCTAAGTCTTGCACCTTTTTCTAATCTACTCGTACTAAACAAATGCGTTTTGTAAACGACTCTTTGTATCGCTATGAAGGTGCTGCCAAGTTCATATATCGGCATAGTGTTTTTTGTGAATCCTTGCCCTATAAACCTGATAGATAACAATGAATTATCTGCGTTCTCCATTACTTTTTTCATTTTGATCTCTCAATCATAACGCCCGGCATAAGGTAAAACCCATAGGTGTCAGGCCTATACATTTCACACATCTCAACATTCATGCAAATTTTGGAACAAATCGTAACCCGGCCTAAACTTCTGTAATGCAAATCGCTTTATTGTCAACTGTGTAGGCCTGACACCCATGCCTTCATTTATTGACATGATAATGTTATAAAGATAAACACGCATACATTGTTCAATCTTAGTTTGACCATGCGCCAAAACAGAGGAAGGATACGATGTGCAAATTATGTTTTAATAAGACCTCCCAAACCCATTAAGAAGAATGTTGTTAGCAGCCAACCAACTAATTTATGACAAATTGAGTAATAAAAAGAGATTTGACCAAATGGCTTTCTCTTTTTTTCGTTGATCCACCAATATTTTTTTTGACCCAACTCAATCAAGGGTATAAATGTTTCGAAAGAGAAGATTAACGGATGAAATATAGGATAGTTATTAGAAAATCGCTTTCCTTTGTTGTAATCTGGCATATAAGCCTTATCAAAACTTGTTGGTTGGATAATGTCTTTTCGAAAGCATCCCCAAAAAACAAAATAACCAATCAAAATACAAAAACAAGACCACTTAATAGCTCTAAGCGGGTAGTAACCATAACCAATAGTATATTTTAAAATTCCATTCCATATTTTATACAGATATGTTTGGTCTTTGAGTTTGAATTCCTCAATGTTTTTTTCAAAAAGAATTTCTTTGGCAAAATCGTCTCTACCGATCTTGTAACAGAAATTAGCAAGCTGTTTATAAGGTTGGTCACTAAAATAAGGTTGAAGTCGCAACCAATTCAATCGTTCCTTTACATCAAAATGATAGAATGGCTCAATTGAATCATATTCTAACCCATCAAGGTACAGGTTCCCTTTTTTCGGCCAACTGGCGTATTCATCTTTTAAAATTCCAATATTTGCAAATTTAAGGTTCAATAATATTTTAGTAGGATAATTTATGTTCGACCAATAAAAATATCCCGATATTTCGGCTTTTTGAAAATGAATGGCACCTTTTGCATTAAAACCATTCATGAATCGGGCCGATCCTTTTATGGTTGATCCTACTGCATTTAATGCCCTTCCTGATGAATTGAAAAAATTGCCTTTGTCACAGATTAGATCTCCAGATATTTTCGCTCCCAATAGATCAACTTCACCATTTGACCTAAAACCATTATTGAAAAAAGCACTTCTTTTGACCTTAATTTGTTGCATTTGTAATGCTGTTTGCTTAATATTATTAAAAGAGCCACCAGTGCAATTCAAATCTCCATTAATCACAGATCCATTTAGAGATACTAATCCTTCTGCTTGGAAATTTTTGTTAAAAGAAACGTTACCCCTTACAGTAATTCTATCAGCGTTAATGGCATAGTTGCTTACGCCTCCAATAAAGTGTCCACCATTGCAGTCAAACTCACCATCAATTTTTGAACCAGCTAGCAAAGTCAAACCTTCGATTTTTAGTCCTTCCCATAAGAATAAATTACCTCTAATTCGTGAGCATTGAATATTTAATGCTGTTCCAGATTTGTTACTAAATACACCATCCGCGCAATTAAAATTATGCCCAATTGTAGAATCGTTGAATCTTGCCTCACCAATTACTTTAAAATCTGCCTCAAAGATAAGACTATTGTTTATTTTGATTTCGGTTGCATTAATAGCAGTTGAATTTTTCTGAATAATTTCGACACCTGTACCACAATAAAGGTATCCTATAGAAGCCCTTTTTATATTCAAAGTCCCATATGATTTTGTTCCTTGTTGAAGGATCAATGTGTCATTAATACGAACTCTCTCGGCATTAAGTGTATTACCATCATTGGTTAATTGGGAATCACTCAAATCGAGATCACCCATAATTGTTCCTCCGACAAGAGATATTTCCCCCTCTGAGCGAAAGCCATTCCTAAAAAATACGCTCCCATTTACAGTAATACTGTCAGCATTTATTGAGTTGCCTTCTATATTATTAAATATGCCATTACTGCAATCTAGGTCTTTTAATATTTTTGCACCAATTAGACGAACTTCCCCCTCTGAGCGAAAACCATTTCGAAAAAGCATTGGACCGTTTACTTCAATATTATCGCCTGTAAAAGCCGAGCCTTTGGATAAAAAGCGGCTGTCAGAGCAAATGAAAGGGCCATTAATTACGGAGTTAAGAAAGTTTAATTCACCAGTTGATACAAAACCATCATTTAAAAATATACCATCATCAACACGCAACCCCTGCGCTTGGATGCTTTTTACTTTCGAACCGGATAATACTAATCTTTTTATTTTAGAATTGTCTAAATAGATTTTTCCCTCAATTACACATTTTTTGAATTCTAAAGGGAATTCAATTGTTAAAGAAGATAAATTTAAATCTCCACTAATAGTAGCACCATTGAGTCTAATTCCCTTTTGAGAAATATACTTTAAGGGTTCAGACTTATTACAGAGCCAAAATATCATATCTGATCTGATTTTTTTTTTAGCTTTGATTGGAACTAACGTTTTCTTATTTATATCATATGTGGAGGAAAAGTTTGAAATCATACCTTTCTCAACACCGATAAGAAATAGGATTTCGTCTTCAGTTAGATTTTTATGCTTTTTTATTGCCATATCGACCAGTCTAGAAGTGATTGGATCGGCACAATTACCATGAAAGCAAAAAAAAGTATTGAAAAAAATGAAAGCAAGGAAAGTAATAAGATATTTCATATCATTTCTCCCATTTGAAATAGTTTTTCTTATCACTATAATTAAATAAACACATTGATATATTTCATATCATTTTAAGTCCATAGTATAATCAATCGTTTGGGGGTCAAGTCTGCCGTTGACTCTTGGTATATTTATCTTCTGTTTTTTCATAAGTATTTATGCTTCCATTCCTTAATACATTTTTTTCAGTCTTCTTTTACAGATTCGTGAATGATTTAACTTAGCCTATTACAATAGCTTTAGGTTGCTTTTATTAACAAGAGTTCGCGGTAGGAATGCCGATTACTCGGCACCCCGCGCGCAGATCCCAGCGTGCACTGCTAATGCACTGGGCTCCTGCTTCGAGTATTGACGCGCATACGTTCCAACAGCATACCGTATCCTATCCAGCTCACTTGGCAGAAATATCCAGCTCTGAGCCTGGTTCCTGTTTCGCTTGGATGGATTCCTCTCAGCCAGCCCCCTTTTCTCCACCTTCTCCGCCACAGGCTTGTTTTCACCTGTCTTGTTCAAAGGCTTCTTAGATACTATGAGGCTGTCAGACTCCCTGTATCCGTTCATCATTGCTTTACTCCCACGGGATTTTCAATGCGGACCTTAATGCATTCTAAATAAGGCCAGATACAGGGCCTCCCGATTCCCGCGCAAAAAGTTTCCGTGTATGCATGAGGTCTCCGACCCCGCCAAGTCCTTATAGCCCTCACCATTGCGGTCTATGAGATATTGCCTTCTGTGTAGTTGAAGCACATCGGCACCTGGACTTAAGTCTATTACGAGGCTCAATACTCAGCGTATGGAACATCCCGATTTAACGGGGCACTTTCCCTTGTCAACGCTTCACCGGCAATGTTACCATTACCAGCGCATGACTCAGGGCTGGTGTGGGTGGTTAACCCTTCACCATAGGACACTTTCAGTCCCTACTTCTTGCCGGTTTTAATCGGCGCTCTCAATCAAAGATTTGACCCGCATTTTCATAGATTGAATCTGGTTTTTTCATTGGATTATCCTTGAAGTATTTCATTCGGTAAATATTTCATGGACCATAACGGGCCGGGTGAAGAGCTCGTTTCCGGGTCCCGGGTTTACCTGCCTCTGGCGGGCTTTACCGGGGTCCGGGAACGTGTCTGGCTCCAATCGGATGGATGGGCTGCGCTTCGCTGCATACCTTAGCTCCGCACCCGGCCCGATGGGTTCGACGCGAAGCGTCGGACCCATTGGATTGCTCACCAGAGAGGGCCACTCTTTCGCCCGAATCTGGTGCAGCAAATTGTTATGACTACCCTTCAATATGATTTAGAATAAGTTCCTCTGCAAACTCAAGGGTGGCTTGCACATCTCCGGTATCAAATTCATCCCATTGAGCATGGGTCGCCTTAGTCCGCACATGGGCAGCGACGCGCGCTCTTTTGGCCTTGGTAGCTGATAGCACATTCGCTGCAACTAATTCGTTGATAAGTTTATCGAGATTGACTCCGCGTTCATTAATGTGGTTTTTGCGGCAGACGCGTCTAAGAGAATCTTCAAATACAACGCCAGCAATGACCCCTGCTCTGCTTGGATGACCTTCAGAAAGGTAGGATTTTGCGTGATCAAGGAAATCATCAAATACTTCGGCCCTGGCGCGGTCTGCAACTGATGAAATAAGACCAGCTTGTGCGTCCTTAAGTAGATTAGATAGTACTTGAGACAATGACCCCACGCCTTGGTTGATTATGGATCCCCATTGCCGTTCTGCAAGTTTTTCCGCAGCCTTTCGGTAGCCTGACTGAGGGTCTGCAATAACTAACTGAATAATGTTTAACGCCGCTGCGATCCATCCCTTGCACTGCTCTGCCTGTTCAGTAGATCGCACTTGGCCGTACTCCGTTCCCTGACGAAGAGACCGTGCCTCAATTATAAGCTCATTGATGCGATCAACTACTGCGTCTTCAATTGACAATTTACATCTCCTCAATAGGCATAACGGGCCGGGTGAAGAGCTCGTTTCCGGGTCCCGGGTTTACCCGCCTCTGAATTCGTTGTCAAAGCTTGTATTGCTTCCCGTTTTAAGCGTGGATGCTCATCCAAAATTTGATCTACAGATTCACCAGCTGCTATCTTTTCCAGAATTAATTCAACTGTAATTCGAGTTCCTTTGATAACAGGTTTGCCCATCATTATTTTCGGATTTGAGATTATTAACTCGC
>JAUWMR010000044.1 GCA_030613055.1 Desulfobacteraceae bacterium | reverse complement strand
TCTACAAGACTGACTACAGCAAAGGCCTCTATCCCCTCCCGACGACCGCAAAAACCCATTCGTTCGGTAGTAGTGGCCTTAATATTGACATGACTTACTGGCCCCTCAAGTACCTCGGCCAGTTTTTCCTGCATTGCCGGCAAAAAAGACGCCATCTTTGGACTTTGCGCTACGATCGTGGCATCGAGGTTGTTCAATCGAAAACCATCCCGCTTAGCCCACTCCATTGCCTTCCTTAGCATTAAAAAACTGGACGCATCTTTATATGCGGGATCTGTATCTGGAAAGTGCTGGCCTATATCACCCATCCCAAGGGCGCCAATAACGGCATCGATAATCGCGTGGGTAAGGACATCTGCATCAGAATGACCCTCCAGTCCAAATTCGTAAGTAATCTCAACACCCCCAAGAATTAATAGCCTGCCTTCAATTAGGCGATGAGCATCATATCCAAAACCGATCCGAAACAAAACGATTCCTTTCTTGACAAGATTAACAGGATATCCTGTCAATGACCTAATGGCAACTACTGCAATCAGTACTTGTACAGGAAGAACACGCGGATGATCCCGAAGCGGGCGTAAAATTTCCTCCGCTCTTAAAACTGCAGGACGACATGAGACGTTCCAGTTTATTTCCTTTGCAATGCGGGCAGGCTACATCTTTATTACTGCCAAAAACGAGGGCCTCAAAGTTTTTTTTACACTTTAGACATCTATATTCATAAATGGGCATATCTTTCTCTCTTCTAATATTGACCTATAGGTCATAAGAAAAATATTTTATAAAAGGCTACACTCGGTTCAGTCCTTCAATAACCGCAGCAGCCAACAGGGGAAACATGATTTCATGGTGTCCAACCAGACTGTAGCCACTTCCGCCATCCTGAGTTGGACGGTGAACCACATTTGTCATGGGTCGATATTGCCGGACAAAATCCATATTGACCGTGGTAAATTTCTTTACCTTGTAACCAAGATTCCTTGCAAGACTCAATGCCTTTAAAAACACCTCCGGTATGATAACCGCGGATCCGAGATTGATAAACACACCCCCCTCTAATGTGGAAACAAGACGGGAGAATATGCGAAAATCCAGATGAGATGAACTGCCAATGGATGCGGCGTCGACATCGGGATGGAAATGGATAATATCGGTTCCAATGGCTACATGAACTGTAACCGGGATATCAAGCTCGTAGGCCCGGGCCAGAATGCTGTATTTATTATAGGGGAAATCCTCTTGAACCAACATGGCACCCGTCGATTCCCCGATACCTATGCCGTGTCCGGCTCCTTCTGAAATGGCTCTATTAAGAAATTTTCCGGTCTCATTGGCCATTCCAAACCTCCCTTTTCCGATTTCCGCAGCCACATCCTCAGATGTTTTACCGACCATGGCCACTTCCGCATCATGTATAATACCCGCGCCATTCATGGCAATCCCGCTTAAAATCTTACGATCCAGAAGATCCAAAATAATAGGATTAAGTCCAACCTTTATGGCATGGGCACCCATGCCTAAAATAATAGTCTTCTTTTCGGCTGAAGCCCGTACTATATTCTCCACAATCTCGGAAAAATCTTTTCCGGCGAGAATATCCGGCAGCGATTTCAGCCATCTGCTCAGGGATTCCCCGGGCTTCCATGGCCTGCCAAAATCCTCGATCCTCACCTTGCTTACCCTTTCTGCCAGGGGATAGGATTGTACTTTTTCCAGGGAAATTGGTGTCAATTTTGCCATAGGACCTCATAAGAGCTTAGGGGCTTCGCCCCAATTGGAAAGTCGAAGATCCCGTCTTTAGCGGGATTGGAATAATGAGTTTATAGTAAAGAATCCACGCCCAGAGGACGTGGCCTTGATTTGCCCCTGGAAGGGGTTAAAGCGCTATGAATAAAAAAGTGCCTAAAATGCCTAAAGTTTGAAGTGCCTAAAGTTGTGGTACGCCTTCGGCGTGCTATTCATAAAACAACGCCTCAAGGGTTTGCCCCCTTTTGTCGGCTAATTGGTGTCATAGAGTAATTTTTTTTAAAATAGCAGAATTCATTAACTTTAGGCATTTTAGGCACTTTAGATCACTTTAGGCACTTGTGCATATTAAAGGCAGAGCCGATTGGCTCTGACCCCCGCGTAGCGGGATCTTCGACATGCCCATCGAAGATCCCGCTATGCGGGGAAGGACATGGTTTTAAAATCGAAATAAATATCAAGGCTTTAGGTGCAAGGCGCAAGGCGAAATCCGGATCAGGCCTGTCATCCAACCATACCATTATTCCTGCACCTTAAATTTGACGGCTTCGTAAACAGTCCAATCTCCGCGTTGCGCTTCATCTTTAGTCATTGCGGCGTACCTTTAAGTACGCCTCATTCCTAAAGATTCGCGCGCCTTGATCTTGGCGCTTTTTACTGTGCCGTCTGATGTGATGACTTTTTACGAGATCATCAAATATAAGTGCGGTAAACTTACAGCGACCTATTCATCCGATATATGCTTCTGGAATAGGATGTAATCTACCAGATGACACAGGATGTGACCGGCTAAAATATGCGCCTCCTGAATCCTGGGCGTTTCGTTGCTCTTTACTACAAGGGCCAGATCCACAAGGCTTGCCAATTTCCCGCCATCATTCCCCGTAAGACCTGCAGCGTAAATCCCCAGCACACGCGCATCCTTGACAGCCGATAGGATATTCTTAGAGTTTCCGCTGGTACTGATTGCCAAAAGAACATCCCCTTCCATTCCGAGGGCTTTTACCTGCTTTGAAAAAACATCCTCAAAAGAATAATCGTTTCCAATACTGGTAATCACGGAACTATCCGTTGTGAGAGCAATGGCAGGAAGAGGAGGTCGCTTAAGGGAATATTGGTTAATAAATTCCGCAGCAATATGCTGGGCATCTGCAGCGCTGCCACCATTTCCACAGAGCAACAGCTTCCGGTCGGCGGTAAAGGCCAGTGCAATCTTCTCGGCCAAAAGCACCAGATTGGAGATATTTTCAAGTATAAAGGCCTTTTTTACCTTCAAGCTATCAGAAAGGATCTCTTTAATAATCTTTTCCAATCAGGATTCCTCATTCCAGAATATGAATTGATTTGTGTTTAAACAAAAAGTATAGCTTTTAAAGACATTTGTCAACTTTACACGCGAGACATACGAAACCAAAAAGATACCCGGACATCCAATTTATTTTTTCCGGCCTATTTTCATTTTTCTTTTGTTTTTTATTGAAAATGTATATTTCGTATGTTAAAAGCTATCAACCTTATCGCTTCCTAAGGGTTTTTATGTAAATTTATTTTTAGGAATGGTCTTCTAAATGCAGTGAAAATGTAAGAATGTTATTATGAAAGGAGGGAAAAAGAGGTATTGATCTTGCTAAGGCAAAAATAACGGGCCAATCAATTAAACAAATTTCTAAGGGGAGGACATCATGACCAAATCTGAATTAGTTGCTGAGATAGCAAAGAAGAGTCAATTAACCAAGGCTGATGCTGAAAATGCTCTTAACGCATTCATTGATATTGCCAAAAAGACTTTGAAGAAAGAAGGGGGCCTGGCCCTGGCAGGATTCGGGTCATTTATAGTCTCGAAGAGGAAAGCGAGAAAAGGCAGAAACCCCCAGACCGGAGAGGTGATTAATATCAAAGCAAGCAAGGTGGTAAGGTTTAGGGCCGGAAAGGCACTAAAAGAAAAGCTGTAGTTCTCCCTCGAATTGCAAAAGAAAGTTACAAATATCTCTGTAAACTTGCTGGAAAATACTCGGGCGGGCGCCCTATTAACGGGCTCCCGCCTTTTTATTTATTAGAGCCAAACTGTAGGGTTTTAGATAATGATTTCGGCAAGGCCCTTCACCGCCTCTGCTACTGTCTTCAGTTCTCTTTCCTGTATGGTTCTGACATCAAGCAGAACCCTATCATTTTCGACTCTGGTAATCACCGGAGGATCATTGGCCCTGAGCCACCTTTCCATTGATTTTGAAGACGTCTTTTGCGGTACCAGGCATAGCAAACGACTTGGCAATTCTGAAAGAGGCAAGGCGCCTCCTCCTGGTCTGGAATTACCATCTATCAGTTCAACAGAAAAATTTTTCGTGGTTACTACTCCTATCAATTTGAGGAGCCGTTCCGCCTTTTTATTTAAAGACCTGTAGGGCTGGAGTATCATCCTGAGGGTAGGGATCTCTTTTATAGCTACACTTTCATCGCGATACAGCCTCAATGTCTCCTCTAAGGCCAGAAGCGTCAGCTTATCGATCCTGAGTGCCCTGTTTAATGGATTCTTTTTAATTGCCTCAATAATATCTTTTCTCCCTAAAATTATGCCGTTCTGCGGGCCTCCCAACAGCTTGTCCCCGCTGAACGTAACAAGGTCTGCGCCCTGGGCGATAGCCTCTTGTACAGGGGGTTCCTTGAGCACACCGTATTTGGAAAAATCCACGAAGCAGCCGCTGCCCAGATCCTCCATGACGGGGATTCCGTATCGTCTGCCCAGCTTTACAAGCTCGGTCAAAGGCACCTCTTCGGTAAAGCCCACTATCTGATAATTGCTTGTATGGACTTTTAATAAAAGGGCGGTATCAGGGCCGATAACCTCCTCATAATCCCAGAGATGTGTCTTGTTGGTAGTTCCAACTTCCACCATTTTTGCCCCGCTCTTGCTCATCACGGCCGGAATGCGGAAAGAACCGCCTATTTCCACGAGTTGCCCACGGGATACAACGACCTCGCGCCCTTTTGCCAGGGTCTCAAGTGAGATAAGAACAGCAGCAGCATTGTTATTGACCACCATGGCTGCCTCTGCGGAAGTCAACTCCTTTAAGATACCCTCCACATGTGTATAACGGCTTCCCCTCTTTCCCTGGTCAAGATTGTATTCCAGGTTGCTGTATCCGCCGCCAATAGGCCTGAATTTCTCGAGGGCCTTCTCAGCCAGGATTGACCGCCCTAAATTAGTATGAACAACGATACCGGTCGCATTTATCAGCGGCCTCAGGCTTGGCGCGGATATCAACTCCACTTCCTTAGCAACCTGATTTGAAACCGATTCAATGATCAACTCCGGTTCCTCTTCTGTGATCTCGCCCCTTTTTATTTTTTCCCGCAGACCATCTAAAACCTGGTTTATGGCCGTCAATGCCAAGGGTCTGGGGTATGAGGCTAAAACTTCTTCTAAAACCTGGGTCATCAATAACCGGTCAACAGAAGGTATTTTCGCAAACAGCAATTTATTTTTGTTGGTCATTATCAGAAATTCTCCTGTACAATGCTATTACCCCAATCGAGCAAAAAATTGATTGGGTGTTAATCGTTATAGCTCATCGCATATTAGTGTCGTGTCATGCCTGAAATATCGTATCAGGCACTCGTCATTCCCGCGAAGGCGGGAATCCAGTATTTTGGGCTACTTCAGTTCTTCTGGATTCCCGCTTCCGCGGGAATGACAGCCATTTTTACGACATTACTTAGATGACATAACATTAGTGTGAAAACAACTGTTTTAAAAAAGAGAATGTCGTAACATTTATAATACTGCCATAAATGAAATAAAAAAATCTTTCTTAAATTTCTTATGCTTAAGGCTGATCGCTGGTCGCTACCACGATTGAGCTTTCGCTCAATTAGGGTTATAATATGCAAAATTTTCTGTAACGTCAAACGGTTAGTGCCCATGGAGTGCAATTTAAACCATTGGTTTAGTGTAAAAAGCCCCTTTAAATAGGGGCATTTCAACCTTTCCCCTTTTCTAAAGAGTGTAAGACATGGGAAACAAATGAGCTTGCAAAGATCCTGAAAGTTATGATATACATAAAATTATGGTGGGTGTAGCTCAGGTGGTAGAGCACTGGGTTGTGGCCCCAGTTGTCGAGGGTTCAAATCCCTTCACTCACCCCATTATATGGTTTTTGAAAAAAGAGGGCTGCAAGCCCTCTTTTTTTCCGTGGCGATATTTTAATGGTCTCGTAAAAAAGTCTCCATGGCCGTCATACCCGCGAAAGCGGGTATCCAGGCGTTAAAACGACTTTTTACGAGTTCATCAAATCTATATATCTAAATAAAAACATTATATTTATCAATATGTTATCCATTTGAAACGAGCTTAAACTTACATGAACGAGCAATGATGCCTTTTCTGAAATGACCGACCGTGAGCTTCGAAACGAAAGAAATGGTATCATTGCTCGTTTCAAACACAGTAAAGAATCCACGCCTATCGAAGATCCCGCTATGCGGGGGAGGACATGGTTTTAAAATCGAAATAAAAGCTATGATATTTACAGAACATCGGGTGAGGGAGGTTAAAATGAGGCATTTTCAAATAACACAACACGCATGCAAATTTGTATTTTTATCAATCGTAATTATGAGTTTATCGGGATGCGCAGGCTTTGGAACACGCCTGGAACCCCCTCGCATCAACATCGCAAACATTCAGGTGCAGGAAATAAAGGCCTTTGAGGCAATTTTTCAAATAGAACTTCGCGTAATTAACACCAATGACATTCCTCTTGAGATAAAAGGATTAAATTGCGACCTCGAGCTGAATGGAAAACGATTTGCGTCAGGCGTGTCAAATATTGAGAAAAAAATACCTCCCTTTGGGACGGATATCCTCCCAATTACCGTGTATTCGTCGGTCTTGGGCATGGCTAGAGGAGTTCTGTCTTTGCATGGCAAGGAGAAGTTGAAGTACGGACTTAATGGACGGCTCCGTCTGGGAGGCAACTCAATGATGATGCCGTCGGCTATTCCATTTAAGTCCTCCGGAGAGATGACTCTTAAGCCAAAAACTGATTAAAACATCGCAAAATACCCATGTTATTCGTATCCTTTTGGAACCCCGCAAATCATGATAAACGGCTCGCTTGCCGACCTGTTCCTGTACTGGTGTTTTTCATTGGGAAGGACCAGGGCAAAATCGCCCTTTTTTATCTCATGTTCTTCCCCTGTTTCTGAGACAATGGCACCATGGCCTTCAATCACATAGTTGATATGCTCAAAGGGATGTGAATGATAGGGGCTGTGACCATCCCCTTCAATGGTGAAAACGCGAAATGAAAACATGGGCGAGCCGTCATCCTTTGAGATAGGAACCTGCTTGTAAATACCTTTTGCGCCCTCCATGTCCGGCTTTGTCTTTTCGAGCTCATCCAGGCTAACTATTTTCATGGCAATATCTCCTTGTTTAAATCAATGTTACGAGATGAATCTTTGCATCCGCTCCATGGCCTCGGCAATGCGTTCTGCAGGCTGGGCACATGAGATGCGCACATATCCCTCTCCCCTTTTTCCATAGGCTGAACCGGGAATCATCCACACGTCACCCTCTTCAAGAAACGCAAAACTAAATTCTTTTGAGGTATACTTATCGGGGATTTTACCCCAGCAGTAAAAAGTTGCCTTAGGAGTCATCATCTCAAGGCCCATTTTATGCCAGGCACTGACGACCACATCCCGCCTTTCAGCGTACATCCTGTTCCGCTCTTCCATCCAGTCAACAGGTCCGGTAAGAGCGGCTATGGCCGCCACCTGAAGGGGATAATAGAGCCCCCTGTCTGACTGGGATTTTATTTTAGCCATACCACTGATAATATCCCTGTTCCCCGAAAGCATTCCAACGCGCCAGCCACAGCAGTTAAAGGATTTTGACATGGAATTGAGTTCGACTCCAACCTCCTTTGACCCTGGATACTTGAGAAAGCTATGCGGCTTATAGCCGTCAAAGCATACATCCATGTATGGATTATCACTGATCACCGCCACACCATATTGTTTCGCCCAGTCAATCAGCATCAGGAAGAATTCATCCCCTGCTATTGCCGTTGTTGGGTTGTTGGGAAAATTGATCCAGATCATCTTTGCCAGTTTCGCAATGTCAGACGGTATGGCGGAAACATCGGGCAGGAAATTTTTTTCCTCCAGGAGAGGATATAGTTCAACCTTTCCTCCCGCAATTCTCACTCCCGCCTCATAGGAAGGGTAAGCAGGATCAGGAACCAGGGCAATGTCGCCGGGATCCAGAAGACAGTTGTTGAGTTGAAAAAGCCCTTCTGCGGCACCGAGGCAATAAAGCACCTCTGCTTCAGGATCCAGATCCACAGCGTGGCGGCGCTTGTACCAATCAGCTATGGCTTGATAAAGTGGTTTTATCGAATAGGCAGATGGATAGTGATGGTTGGCCGGATCGGATACCGCCTCAACAAGTGCCTTTAACTGGTGTTCCGGCAGGGTTACGTCCGGATCGCCAAGGCCGAGGTTTATTATGTCCCTCCCCTCAGCCCTCATAAGCTCTATTTTCTGGTTCATAGCAGGGCCGGTATATGCACTAAATTTTTCCAGTCTTCTTGCGGTTTGCATGATGCGTCCTCCTTGTCTTAAGTTTTATGACAATCGGAGATTTTTCTCTCTCACGCTTTCGGTACGATGATACCACTTTATTACCGGTTTTTTAAGAATTTCCTTAAAATCAAAATTGACGGCTTCATAAAAATTCAGTTCGCCTGTCATTGCGAGAAGCGAAGCGAAGAAGCAATCTCCTGATTTCAAGCTGTTACAGCCAATGAGATTGCTTCGCGGAGTTTATCCCGCACTTGATGCGGGGCTCGCAATGACGTACTTTTCGACTTTTTACGAGAGTATTTTTATTTTTAAAGACTGTCTGAGACAAAAGAAGATGAACCGCTTACGCCCGGTTATGGCAAAGGAAGTTTTGTGGTTGTGCGGGGCACAAAACGATGACTATGTCCAGTCGTCGGTTTGTGGTTGTGGCAATTGATAGGACATCAGTTCGTGTATGTACTTGTCAAACCCGTCTTCAGCGCCTTTCTCCAGTCTTTCAATATCATTTGATACCTGATCCAGCACCTTCTTGTCATTGACCAGGTCAATGGGTCTATGAAAGTAGTGGCCGGAGCGATGCAAAAGCGAATATGCCTGTTTCTGTCTTTTGGTTAAAGAAAGATACGAGTCAAGCTCTTGCAACATGTCATCTTTCTGGCTGTCAAGATAACCGTCAACCCCCATTAAAAGGTTTAGACTGAAATCACCACACCGGAAATGAGAGTGCATTTCATCAAGGTTGGAAACCAGCAACCGTATCTCAGCCACGATTTCCTCATCATTCATGGGAATAAAGGCCCCCTCCTTAACCATCTTTTGCATGGGCGATTTCGGGTGCATGGCAAACGTACGCACCCTGATATAGTCCGGCCTGATAATATTGAGCAGTCTGGCAGTCTCAAGGGCATGTTCTTCGCTCAAGGGTTTTCCCCCAACGCCCGGCATGATGTATTCTGAAAGGGAAATACCTGCCTCCATAACCCGCAGACCTCCGGTTACAATGTCCTCAGGAGTTGATCCTTTCTTTATCATTTTAAGCACCCTGGCCGAACCGCTTTCCATGCCTGTATGGATCCTTGTCAAACCCGCCTGCTTGAGCGCCTTATACGAATCAACACTTTTTTTCTTCATGCTCTTTGCGCGGGCATAGGTCGTTATCCTGGTAATATTGGGGAATTTCATTTTGACGTACTTAATGATTTCCAATAACTCCCCGGCCGGGATAATCAGTGTATCGGCGTCCTGTAAAAATGCAGATGTGATCCTGTCAAAATACGGGCCATGCTCCTTTGCCATCACATCAATATCGCTTTTGACCTCATCAACTGTCCTTTTGGAAAAAGTCGTACCTTTGTATGCCGGACACATAAGACATCTGTTCCACGGACAATTCCTCGTCACACGTACTAATAAACTGGATGCCTCACTGGGAGGCCTGATCGGTCCCTGCTCATACATGGTATTGCTCCCTTAATGAATTTTTTCTCTAAGAAAAATAATCCTTTTTTTTGAGCATTCAAGTTTGACGGTGTCGTAAAAAGTCTCCATGGCCGTCACTCCCGCGAAGAGCTTGCCCCATCGAAGGGAGGGGCGGGAGTCCACAAGTGGTTGATTTTCCTGGATTCCCGCCTTCGCGGGAATGACGAAAAAGGTTGTTTTCTGACTTTTTACGAGTTCATCAAGTGTAGCAGGAAAATGATCACTTATCACCTCTTGACACAAAACCCTGTTTTCAATATTCTCCGAACATTACAGAGGGTTTGACTCGAATTTTCAAGCCTCGTGCTATCCCCTCCCTTCGCTGGGGCAAGCTCTACGGGGGCATGACATATCAAGCCATCCGCTTTGCGAGTGGTACTTGACTGGCTGTGATTGAGAAAGGAAGGCAGTTTGAAAGAAGACAGGTTAAAACAAGTACAGGGCGCGGGCCAAAAAAAGTTTGATTTCTGGCAGGACCATTCTCTACGTTATTTAGAGATGGCGTTTCGTACTGACAGGCGTGAAAACATAGAAAGGCCCGACGGATACGGGAAGCATACAGGGGAATGCGGTGATACCGTGGAAATGTTTTTGACCGTCCGCGGTGATCGTATTACCTTGGTCTCCTTTGATACGGACGGCTGCGTGAGCACCAATGCCTGCGCCAATACAATTGCAGAGCTGTCAGAAGGCAAAAGCATTGATGAGGCATGGGAAATAACCCCCGAAGATATAATTTATTACCTGGAAACATTACCAGAAGAGAACTACCACTGCGCGGAACTTGCGGTTGGCGCCTTTTACCTTGCCCTGGCCAATTACAAAGACCTCAAAAGAAATCCCTATAAGATCTATGGTTCCTTTCACCGTCATAGATGATGCGCGTGAAGGGGGCTTTTACTTAAGTTGATTCACCTGGTGAAGCGGCCTCGGGTCCTGCAATATCTGTTCCCTCCTTTTTCTTTTTACGCAAAACAATTTTTTTCCATAATCCCCCTTCATTGAAACACTGCCAGCCCCAGCGTAGCCATTTCAGTAGAGAATGCGCAAGCCATAAGGCCCAGAAGAGCATAATGATACGGAACACAAACAGGGGCAGGGTCAGGACCCATGGCTGGGGCATAGTGGGTCCTATGCGGTCCTGGGTCCAGTGCAGCCAGAAGGCGGATGATCCATTGCCGGAGATCTGCATGTTGGGAATGCCCAGAAGGCCTTTATTAATGGATACGTATAGTCCGATCAGGGCGGCAATGGTCCAGACCACAAGGATAATCTGGCTCATGTTAAACGAAAACCAGCCGCCTTGAGACGGATACTTCTGGCGCAGGCCAAGTGCAAGCAACCATCCGACAATCATGATGGACACCAGGGGGTGGACCTGTGTCAGTCCCAGACCTAACAAGAGCCAGTGCCTGGTCTTAAGAGGCGTCCATGGCACTCTGCCCAGACCAAGTGCCGCAAGAATGATAACCACAAAATAACTCCAGAACAGGACGGCGGGCCCCAGACGGGGCCCGGCCGTCATTAGAATCCAGCGATTCTTTGGCATTTGAAAGATCACGTCGCCATTCACGGCCTGTTCGCCTATGCCCACATGCGGAGACCTTGTCAAAAGAGAAGAATCCGATCTCTGGTGCCATTCCACATCAACCGTCTGGTTACCCGGGCGCAAGGGTATAATTACTTCCCTTAGTTGTTCTTTGATAGGTTGCGTTTTCCCCATAATCCTGACAAGTTGAAGTTTAGCGCCCTCGGGCAGGGTTATTTTGTGCTGCCCTCCCCGGCTGCTTCGCATCTTCAGCGAAAGGGCTGCCTTGTCGAAACGCTGACCGGGCTCAAGAGTTAACCTGGTTTTGTCAATAGTCAGTGTTTGTCCGGGAATCGCCTTTGGTCGTAGCATATGGATGGTCACCTGCTCACCCGGCCAGGGCTTCCATTGTGGTCTCCAGCGACCTGATTGATCCTGATGATGTATAACCGGAATCCCCGTGAGTTCACAGTGCCATATTGGGCTCGCATCTAACGTCCAGGTCTCTGTCCATGGAACAGATTGTGGTGCCTTAAGCCGGATAACACTGTTTGGTTCCAGGGTTGAATTCCACCTGATCTCCCGTGCTTTTGGACGTATGTGGACAAGGGCCCTGCCATTTTCAACAGTGATACCTCCCGTTGTAACGGATTCACCGGCAATCAGCGGCACTGAAACCACGATAGGTGTCCCCAGCGGTGACATCCGCCTGACCGTTGTCCGGACCTGCCAGTCCAATCCTAAAGACAAAACCCGTTCAATGTGAAGAAATGGCGGAAGTGTTATGGCAGTTTTGACAGGGAGTTTTGTATCTTTTTTCTCCTGCCGTGTAAATTTTATGCTTGCCTGGACCCGGCCATCCTTATCAACCCCCTGCACGTCCCAACCTTTGCTTTCAATGATCACCCTGTACGGCTTTACTGGCAGCGAGATTTGAAAGTCATTACCAGGTGGTATTCTCCCTGTCAGGGTGATGGCGTGGATACCTTCCGGGATCAGGATCATTAATGACCCGTCCCTGTCCCTGGAAAGTCCCTTAGCGGGCCGTGAATCAAGCAGTACCTGCTCTGGCCGCCAGAAATCAAGGGCGCCCGGCAAAGGGATTGCGGTTTCTGTTGCGGCATGAATCTTCAAACGAATACACAGGGTGTCAGCATCTACTATTAATTTCATTTGAGGACTTTCCGCGCATACCGGAAGGCAATCCGGCTTTTTCAAGAGTCGTTCCTTAAGTTGCTTCAATAGTTCAGGTGGAGGATAGCCTGCGCCTTCTGTCTTTCCAGCGGCTGTCCCCGGAAAAAGCAGCGCGCATAGAACGATTGCCACAAAGGTGAAGTTGCCAACCGGCATCTTCCATTTTCGGAAGTCCATGAGGCTGAAGATCAGACATGCCAGCAGAAGGACGCGGATAAAGGCGAACACAAGATTGACGGAAGGAGACAACAGCCACAGGCGAATCTGCTGATCCCTGTTTACAGGCCCGTTCCATTTCATGTTATAGGAACGCCATTTCCAATCGGGCAATCCGGGACCTGTCTGGATCAACGCATTGGGGTCTTGAATCAAAACGGCCTGCTTCTGAGAGTAATCAAGACTTTCCTGCACCACCTTCGACCTTGCATAGGACCTGATACCTGGCGAGGCCCTCTTAGGCTTTTTCATGACGGGGCGTCTTTTGCTCCCCTCAAGCCTTTGGACAGTGGTATCCATGGCCTTTTTGCCTGCCAACCATACACCTGGTCTGACGGGTTCCAGTTGGGGATAGATACCCCAACGGACCTGCTGAACCATAAAGGGGATGGCCAGGACCAGTAAGATCACAATAGAACCTAATCGCCATAGGCTTATAAGTTTTTTAAACCAGCCCTCAGGGAGAAATCGTAAAAGTGCAGATGCCGCCAACAGGTGCAGCCACACAAGGCGGGGAGATCCGGGTTCATGATAAGTCAGGGCGACAGTCACCAAGGCCAGGACGCCCCAGCGCCAGTTCCAGAGTTTGAACACGGCTAAAGATATGATCAGGACTAAAAAAAGGTCCAGCAGTGTCCACCGCTCAAACCATGTGCCGGGCATCACATCCACACCTTTGGCTGTGAGTAGACGCCAGCCGGGGGGCAGATTGAAGCGACCTGATACGGACTGAAAATCATGATCCCACCCCACGGCCGGGATGTTTTTTGCCGAGACCTCAAACCTGGAATCGGCCGTAAGATCAAGCAGTCCCCTGCGGAGTTCTACACCGGGCTTTTTGTCCTTCCCCTGGCTGGTTATTAACTGATCAGTTCCGTCAACAGAAACCCGCCCTAAGATGCCTGGAGGATTCATTGCCAGATACCACTGCCGGCTCATGGTCCCATTAATCCTGTCCTGGATAGTCAGGCCTTTTCCATTAAAATCAAGCCACCATGTCCTTACTAGGTTGATCTGGTCAGGTGCAGGGTCAGGATCACCCCTGCGTACTTCCTCAAATATCATTTCATCGCCTGACTTGATAACGAATGTTGGGAATCGTTTCCATGCCCGAGGGGTGTCTGTCTGATTGGGATCAATAGAGACAACTCCCTTTATCCTTACCATTCGGAGGTGATTCTGTGACTGGAAGGTCCATATCTCTTGCCCATAGGGCATTTCCGAAGGCACGATCTTATTTACCGGCCCTTGTGACCGTGTCAGGACGCGGATTTCCCAGCGGCCTGGACGCGCCTGGATTATCAATTCACCTTTTGCTCCCAGCCTGGCCGGAAGGGGACTCTTAATGCTCAGAGGAACAAAATCCTTAAGAAGTACACCCTTTAATTTGATTTCTCTGGCCTGCCCGGAAATATTAATCTTAAAATAGTTTGTGACCCTCATGGGAATAATATCGTTCAGTAAACGATAGATCTTCACTTCTACCCGTTCTTCCCTGGCAGGAATCTCTTTTCGTTTTTGCAGCCACAGACGTCCTTGTCTGTCAAGCAGGGGAAAATCCACGGATTTGCCGTTTATGGAAAGGCTAACCAGGCCGCTCGCGTCAGAGACGTGAAGCAATTCAGGCATTTCACCCCATACGAAACGGCCTTCAATCAGGTGTTCTCCCGGAGCCATGTGAACAGAGGGTATCTTTCTTTTTCCAACGACAGGTACGGCCTTTCCATCTACCCTGACATCACGGGGCCACATCTCCTGCCCGCCCGGCAGTGGAACCCAGCACTTTGTAAAAACGAGCCAGTGCTGGATGAACCTGCCTCCATTCCTGTCAAGATCCAGCTTCAGGCGTGAGGGCCAGATGCACAGGTATTCGTCTCCATTATTATAGGAAGTTGGACAGAACCGGTCCTCCATGCCGTGAAGGACCCAGGGTTTCCAAGGATCAAGGGATGACGGTATGGTATCCGTATCTGGAAGAGGTGCGGCCTGGGCTGCGACTGCGATTATGAAATAAAACAGGAGAAAAACCAGTGCTCGAATCTTCATTTTTTTCCCTTTTATATATTTATTTTATGAATTCTTTAACCTTTTCCGCCTTTTTTGTGATCTCCACGGCTTTTTTGACTTCCGGTACCTGTTCCAGCACCTTTTCAACAACCTTTGCCTCTAAGTCTGAAGAAGAGGCGTCTTTCGCGGAGGCATTGTTGCTTCCCCGATTGTTATCATCGGGTTCCTTGCTGATTTCTTTTTTGACCTTTTTAAATTCCCTGATAGCGCCGCCTATGCCTTTGCCTATTTCAGGGATCCTTTTAGCACCGAACAAGAGCAGGATAATAACAGCGATAATAATCAATTCTGTGGGACCAAGACCGAACATATGTCACTCCATAACCCGGGCAGGCCGGATTCAAAAAGGGATTTTACTACGAAACATCAGAAGAAACTCGTTCAACCGTAATAGTTTAGCTCTTTGAAAAAAGAGATCCCCGTGTCCCGGTACTGTTTTCAAAGGGCTAAAGTGTTACGTTCAACCAATTCCAGAAAACTGCGAGTGGGAAAGGTATCATTAGATCCCACTTCAATCATATTAATACCGTGTGACTCAAAAAGTGCGGCCGTAATGCCGATGCCATAGCCTGACGGTTTTTCGCAATAGGATGTTTTAAGCCCGCAGGAAGGGCTCCCTTCTTTCATGACTGCAATGGAAACCCCGCTCAATCCGGCCAATTTCAATGCCTCATGCGCTCCCCTCTTGAATGCCTCTGTCACATCTTTTCCCTTAACATCAACGATCCTTGCGTTGCCTGAAAGGATATCTCTTCCGTCGCCTCCTATAATATTAGCAGGAGGCCTGGGGGTGGGAAGCCCTCCCATCTGTTCCGGACAGAAAGGGATGAAAGGGATAGTTGCTGCAAAATCTATTAAATTTGAACAGGGTTTATTCTGACCATCATATCTGCAACGGATTCCAAGGAGGCAGGCGCTAATCAAGACCGGAGATTTTTTTTGCAACAAAGGGCCTTCAGTCTGCAAATTGGACAGCCTCCTCATCATCAGTCCTCGATTCCACCGAGCCGATATGAAATGCAGTTTCTCCCATGGCATTCAGCCTTGAAAGCACCTCGCCTGTCTCATTTTCGCTTACTGCAATCACCAGGCCGATGCCATTGTTAAAAGTCCGCATCATTTCCCTGTCAGAGATATCGCCTGCCTTCTGAAGGTATGAGAATATTGGCGGCACGGTCCAGCTCGATCTATGGATCACTGTCTTGCAGACCTTTGGGAGCATTCGAGGAATATTGTCAATAATGCCGCCACCGGTGAGGTGTGAGATACCATATATGCGAAAATCACGTCTAATATTACTGATTGGCTTTGCGTATATGCGTGTTGGTTCTAACAATTCTTCCCCAAGGGTCCTGCCGAAATCCTCAATATAATCATTAACGGACATCTTAAGCCCTTCGAAAAAGATTTTACGAACCAGGGAATAGCCGTTGCTGTGGAGACCGCTTGAGGCCATGCCGATAAGCTGCTGGCCAACGGCAATCTCGGAACCATCCAGGAGATCTTCATTATCGGCCAGCCCTACCACAAAGCCGGCAAGATCATATTCGCCTTCACCGTAGAAACCGGGCATTTCAGCGGTTTCCCCACCAATAAGGGAGCAATCCGCTTGCTTGCAACCCTCGGCAATACCCGTAACAATATCCCGCGCCCTGTTTACATCCAACTTTCCCATGGAAATATAATCCAGGAAGAAAAGCGGGACAGCACCCTGGACCATAATGTCATTCACGCACATGGCAACAAGATCAATACCGACCGTATCATGTTTGTCTAACATAAACGCAAGTTTAAGCTTTGTTCCAACACCATCGGTAGAACTCACAAGCACGGGATTTTTGATATTGTCGACTTTCAGGGAAAAAAGCCCTGCAAATCCCCCTATGTCTGTGATGACGCCCGGCTTGAATGTCTTGCTCACAATCGGTCTTATGATTTCAACCAGTTTGTTGCCAGCGTCAATGTCCACACCTGCTTCGGCATATGTATTCTGTTTCTTTTTCTTGCCCATTACTCAAGCTCCATTCATAGCTGCCAGATTTCTTAACAGTTCACGGTTTAGGGTTCAGTAAACAACACTTGCATCCCGCTTTCAGCGGGAACTTTGAACCTGTTTGGTTACTTATATTTTTTATTACCTACAGGGTTTATTGTCAAATCATTTGTCTTGTCAGCAAAACCATTATTTGTTAATGGATTTAAATGATTATACCACATTCCAGCGCTCACAAACAGATTCCGGAACTAAATCGTTCCATTGCCTCTTTAAAAGGGATCGGGCCCAAAAGGGCAGAACTTCTTGCCAGAAAGGGGCTTAGCACGATCCTGGACCTCCTTTTTTTCATGCCTGTCCGTTATGAAGACAGAAGACATATCCGGCCCATCAATAAAACCGAAGATGGGCTGTCAGCATTGGTGAGGGGGAAGGTAGTATCGGGAAGGGAAGAAAAATTTCTCCGCAGTAGAAAGCGATTATTCAGGATTGTGATTCAGGATGAAACGGGCCGCCTGGAGCTTCTATGGTTTCACTACAGGAAGGTTCACCTTAGCAGCTTTGCACGACAGGGCCTGGAGATTTTGGCCTATGGTCGTGTCCGGAATAACAAGGGAAGAAACCAGATGTCCCACCCCGATATTATCCTTATGGACCATGAAAAGAAAAACTCTCGTTTGGGCTTTTATCCGGTTTACCCGGCAGTAGAGGGTATTTCAGTACGGATTCTAAGGTCTGCCGTCAAACAGGCCCTTGATCTTTATCATGAAAGGCTGCTTGATGAGATTCCCGGGGACATAACCCGTGACATGGGCTTACCGGGACTTGGAGAGAGCATCAGGTACGTCCATTTTCCTCCGGAAGGATTGTCCATTGATCTGCTTAATCAGCAAAAAACCCAGTACCACAAAAGGCTTCTCTTTGATTGTTTTTTTCGCATGATGCTGAATATTACGTTCAGGAGAAGGTTGCGTTATAAGAGGACAGGCATGATTTTATCGATCCCTGAAGACCTGTTCTCAAGTTTTAGAAATTTTTTCCCTTTTTCCCTGACCCAGGATCAGGTAAAGTCTGTAAAAGAAATCGTTAAAGACCTCAAAAGCGGCAGGCCCATGAGTCGCCTCCTCCAGGGAGATGTGGGGTGCGGCAAGACTCTGATTGCGGCAGTGGCATCATATATCACGATTCATAACAACTACCAGGTTGCGGTAATGGTCCCTACCCAAGTTTTGGCTCAACAGCATTATGAGTATTTTTTAAGTCTATCCCAAAGCATGGGGATCCGTCCTGTCCTTTTAACCGGGGCACTTAAAAAATCTGATCGCATCAATGCCTATAAAAAAATCAAGAATGGAGACGACAATCTTATCATCGGGACCCAGGCTCTTATCCAGGGAGGCCTTTCCTTTTCCAGGTTGGGCCTTGCAGTAATTGATGAACAGCACCGGTTCGGGGTCAGACAGCGTGCCTTATTAGACAAAAAAGGTGTAAATCCCCATCTCCTTATCATGACGGCCACGCCCATCCCCAGGACCCTCGCCATGACCGTCTATGCTGATATGGATATCTCTGTTATCAAGGAATATCCGGCAGGCCATCAACCCGTCATAACCCGTCTTATGGATGATAGCCAGAAGAGGGAGGTCTATGAAACAGTAAAGCAGAAAATGTCCGCCGGTCAACAGGCACTGGTTATATGTCCTGTAATAGAAGGATCGGAGGATATGGACCTCAAAAATGCCCTTGAAATGTACTCGGGGCTGAAAAAACTCTTTTCGCCCCGCTTTCGTGTGGGCTTGATACATGGTCGCCTTTCTCCCGATGAAAAGGACCGGATTATGGATACCTTCCGCGAGGGCAGGATAGATCTCCTGGTGGGAACGACCGTCATTGAGGTTGGGGTTCATGCCCCCGGGGCCACGGTTATTGTAATTGAACACCCTGAACGATTCGGGTTATCACAGTTGCACCAATTGAGAGGTCGTGTTGGCAGAGGGAGCAAGAGAGGCATCTGTCTGCTTATGTCGTCTGATAAACTCCCCGAGGATACCCTTTCGAGGTTGAAGGTGTTGGTTGAAACCAATGATGGCTTTGAAATTGCACAAAAGGACTTGGAAATGCGCGGCCAGGGAGAGCTTATAGGTGTCCGTCAGGCAGGACCCGGGGAGATGGATTTTGAAGAAATGTTCAGGGAGCCGGAGCTTCTAATTGCTGCAAAAAGAGAAGCTGAGAAGGTGCTTTCCTCCGATCCCGGGCTTTCGCTTCCTGAAAATCAACTGTTAGGGAACATTGTTCAGGCCGAGTCACCAAACATGCTGGATCTCTAACTTAGGCTTTGATTTTTCCCCGGGCGGTGATATGTATGTTTCCAGAAAAGGAGATTTAGACCATGCAAGACTTCAGGAGAATGAATCGTTTACCCCCTTATGTCTTTTCCACAGTGGACAATATCAAAATGGATGCAAGGCACAGGGGAGAGGATATCATAGATCTGGGGATGGGCAACCCTGATATTCCCACGCCTCAGCATATTATTGATAAGCTGGTCGAAGCTGCACAGAAAGGCCACAACCACAGGTACTCCGCATCCAAGGGTATCACCATGTTGAGACATGCAATATGTGACTGGTACAAACGGCGTTTCGACGTTGAACTTGACCCTGATGAGGAGGCGATTGCCACCATCGGCGCCAAGGAAGGGCTTGCGCATTTAGTCCTTGCGACGATCAGCCCGGGGGACGTGGTCTTTGCCCCAAACCCCACATATCCCATACATCCTTACTCAGTGATCATTGCTGGCGGTGACTTAAGAAGTATACCCATCGGTCCGGACAGGGATTTCTTTGAGGATTTGCTGACCGCCACAAAGCAGACCTGGCCCAACCCAAAGATGCTTATTATTTCCTATCCCCATAATCCAACAACGGCTGTTGTGGATATAGAATTTTTTAAAAAAATCGTGGATTTCTGTACCGAACATGAAATTATGGTTATCCACGATTTCGCATACGCGGATCTGGTATTTGACGGCTACAAGCCCCCCAGTTTCCTTCAGGTCCCGGGTGCCAAGGATATCGGTGTGGAATTTTTCAGTCTTTCCAAAAGTTATTCCATGCCGGGATGGAGAGTCGGATTCTGTGTGGGAAATCCGATCATGGTAGCAGCACTCCGCAGGATTAAAAGCTATCTGGATTATGGAATGTTTCAGCCCATCCAGATCGCCTCCATTATTGCCCTCAACGGTTCGTATGATTGCGTAAAAGAGATTGTGGATATTTACAGGGAGCGGCGTGATGTGCTGATTGATGGGTTAAACCGTATCGGCTGGGAAATAGAGAAACCCAAAGGAACCATGTTTGTCTGGGCCAGGATCCCTGAAAAATACAGAAAGATAGGCTCTTTGGAATTTTCAAAGATGCTTATTGAAAAGGCCAAGGTAGCGGTTTCTCCCGGGATCGGGTTCGGGCAGTATGGAGACGATTACGTCCGTTTCGCCCTGGTGGAAAACCCGCACCGCACCAAACAGGCCATCAGGGGAATCAGGCAAGTATTATAGGCGCAAGGCAAAGGGCGCAGGGCGCAAGGAAATCTTACCTTGTGCCTTGTGCCTTAGGCCAAAGAGGCTCTAATTATTAGCCACAGACCCACACAGAGAGACACAGACATAAATGGATCTCAATGAACTGACTTACATAATTAGAGGCGCAATCTTCGAGGTAAATCGTGTGCTCGGGGCCGGATTTCTGGTAAATTTTAAGCATCCAAAAGCTGAAATAAAAAGATTTATTCTGTAACCGCCGCGCTGGATAATTTGGCCACGGACGCACATAGACAAACACAGACCTTTCGCGAAAAAAAGTGAGGGATATATGATTTGTCCGTGCCTGTCTGTGTGGGTCTGTGGCCAATCACATGGGAGAGGTAACCATGAAACAAATCAACATAGGTATCATCGGATTTGGAACGGTGGGCGCCGGAACATTTGAGGTACTCACTGAAAACCGTAAGCTCATTTCTGATCGGGTTGGTATGGATATAATTGTTAAAAAAATAGCCGACCTTGATATTGAATCAGACAGGGGGATCCCCGTAAGCCGTGACCTTTTGACAGTTGATGCCATGGAAGTGATTAACGACCCGGAAGTTGACGTGGTTGTTGAGCTCATCGGCGGGCTTGAAAAGGCCAGGGAGTATATCCTTGCGGCCATGGAAAAGGGAAAGCATGTGGTCACCGCCAACAAGGCATTGATAGCTGAATACGGCCATGACATATACAGGGCCGCCGAAAAGCATGGGGTCAACCTGGGCTTTGAGGCGAGCGTGGCAGGCGGTATCCCTATCATTGGCGCCCTGCGGGGTGGGCTTGCCGCGAATCGAATTCAAACCATCATGGGAATTCTAAACGGCACTTCCAACTATATTCTGACTAAAATGACCCGTGACGGGCTTCCATACAACGCGGTAGTCCAGGAGGCCGTGAATATGGGCTTTGCCGAAGATCCCCCGACCCTGGATGTAGACGGGACGGATGCGGCCCATAAACTGGCCATCCTTATATCCATAGCTTTCGGGTCCCCAGTCTCTTTTAAGGATATTTATAAAGAAGGTATCGATGCCCTCACCCCTGATGACATCCGTATCGCGGGCGACTTCGGTTACAGCATCAAGCTGTTAGCCATAGCCAGAAATTCAGGAGACAGGGTGGAGGCAAGGGTTCACCCCACCATGATTCCCAAAGACCATATCCTGGCCAATGTCAACGAGGTGTACAATGCCATTTATATTGAGGGCAATTTTGTAGGGCCGAATCTTTATTACGGATTAGGCGCGGGCAGAAGGCCTACCGGCAGTGCCGTGGTATCGGATATTATGGACCTGGCACGGCAGATCAGATTAGGCCTGAAAGGCCCTGTGCCCCCTCTTGGCCATTTCCATCCACCGCAGAAACAAATTTCTATTGAGCCAATACATGAATTGACGTGCGCCTATTATTTCAGGTTTTCTGCCCTGGACAGGCCCGGCGTTCTTTCAAAGATTGCGGGCATCTTAGGCGAACACAATATCAGTATCTCATCCGTGATTCAGGAGGGCAGAGAAGTAAAAGGCTCCGTGCCCATTGTCATGCTGACCCATGAAGCACGGGAAGAGAACGTTCGAAAGGCCATTTCTTTGATAGACAACCTGGATGTCCTGACAGATAAGACCATGATAATCAGGGTGGAAGCCCGGTAATCTTTTCACTTTAGTCCCGCCTTGGCGGGATTAGGCACTTTACAATGAGCAATCTGAATACAACAAAATATGTTTTTCTGGTTGGTGACGGCATGGCCGACTACCCACTCAGGGAGTTAGGGAATAAAACACCGCTTGAGGTCGCTCAAACTCCTAATATGGACCGAATCGCCGCCTGCCGGATAGGATGCGTGAGAACAATTCCAAAAGGTATGGAACCGGGAAGCGACGCCGCAAATCTCTCACTGCTTGGATATAACCCGGGGATGTATCTTACCGGACGTGCCCCATTTGAGGCAGCCAGCATGGGTGTAAGACTGAAGCCTGAAGAGGTTGCCTTTCGGATGAACCTGGTCACCCTGGATCGGAAGTCGGATCAGGAGATTTTAATGATAAGCCACAGTTCAGGTGATATCACAACAAAAGAGGCACGGCCCATTGTGGAGACCCTGAAAAAGGAAATCAGAATATCCGGGGTGAAGATCTATCCTGGTGTGGCATACCGGCACCTTCTCGTATGGGACCATGGGCCTGAGAAAGCAGAGACAATACCGCCCCATGATGTGCTGGATCAAAATATGACTCCGTATCTGGATCATGCCGGAGACAATCCTATCCCGGGGCTTATCCATTCTTCCTGGCCTGTTTTAAAAGACCATCCGGTTAATACAAAGAGAAAGAAGCAGGGGTTAAAAGAGGCCAACTCCATCTGGTTATGGGGCCAGGGAAAGGCCCCGAGTATCCCTCTTTTTGCCGATAAATTTGGCATTAAGGGGGGCGTTATTTCTGCCGTAGATCTTATAAAGGGTATTGGCGTCTATGCCGGATTCACACCCATACACGTGGAAGGGGCTACAGGCTATCTGGATACAAATTATATTGGAAAGGCAGATGGCGCGGTTGCCGCGCTTAAGGACCTTGATTTTATTTTTCTTCATGTGGAGGCGCCGGATGAGGCCGGACACAACGGGAATTATGAGGAAAAAATAGAGGCTATCGAGAATTTTGACGAAAAAGTAGTGGGCACAGTACTTGAGGGGCTAAGGGATTTTAAGGACTATCGGGTTATTGTGGCCAGCGACCATTTTACGCCCATTGTGAAAAGGACTCATACAAGCGAGCCCGCCCCATTCGCCTGGGCCACTAAAGAGGAGCTTGCCTCGGAGTGCGACGGCCCCGGGTTCACGGAGAAAAACGCCCGAAAATCCGGGCTCATATTTGAGAAGGGCCATGATTTGATGCCCGTTTTTTTAGGCCAGCCCTAATACCTTGACATGGTTTTGCTTTTAAAATATTTTGACTACTCACGTAGTCAGGCTGAAGGTATTTAGACTGAAGGTAGAAGGTATCAGGACTGAGGTGAAAGGACTGAGGATTGAGAAAAAAGCTTAGCCCCCGCCTGTCGGAGTGAAGCGTAGATTTATCCGCCTATGGAGGATCCCGCTATCGGGGCAGGGCGGCGGGCAGGCTTAGTCCTCAGTCCTCAGCACTTAGTCCTTATCTGTAATTCAGGCCTTTACTAATCCCGCGTTCCGCGGGACCTTCAGCCTTCAGTCTTCAACCTAAATAGCTGAGCAGTTACAGGAGATTAAAGCATGAAAATACTGTTTTTTGGCCCAAACGGAAGTGGCAAAGGCACCCAGGGCGCAATCGTCAAGAACGAGTACGATATTCCCCACATTGAAACAGGCGTAATCTTCAGGGAAAATATTTCAGGTGGAACTGAGTTAGGCAAAGCGGCCAAGGGTTACATTGACAGGGGTGAACTTGTTCCTGACAGCATTACCATTCCCATGATTCTTGATCGTCTTAAAGGAGATGACTGCAAAAACGGCTGGCTTTTAGACGGTTTTCCCCGGAATCTAACCCAGGCACAGGAATTAGACAAGGCCCTTGAAAAGGAAGGAATTGCCGTTGATATAGTGATTGACATGGTCCTTGACAGGCAAATAGCCAAAAATAGAATCATGGGACGACGCCTTTGCGTCAATGACAACAACCACCCCAATAATATCTACATAGATGCCATCAAACCGGATGGGGACAAATGCAGGGTCTGCGGCGGAGAACTGAAGATCCGGTCCGATGACCAAGATGAGGAGGCCATTGATCAGCGCCACAGCATTTACTATGACACCGAAACCGGGACAACGGCGGCAGTCAATTTTTTCAAGGACATTTCAGCAAAAAAAGGCATGCCGAAGATCGTAGAATTAGACGGGAGTCCGGGTGTAAAGCAGGTCTCGGCAGAGTTATTAAGCAAGCTAAGCGGCTGATCCTCGCTACGTAAGAAGGGACTTAAATTATTCAGTAAAATTTTTAGAATGAAGAATGGTTTTTGTTTTTCACAACTATTCTATTTCATACGCTACGCTGACCTGGACACGGATTCTGCTTTCCCCTATCTCAATCGGCGTTGACAGCGACCTTATAGTTTTTTATGAACACTTTTTTGTAAATTCAGGATACAGCTTTTCTGAACATTCAGGGCAAATACTGTGACTAAATTCAGTTTCGGAACGGTCTGAGATATAGACTTCCATCGGTATCCATGATCCGTTTTTATCACGTATTTTTTTACAATTTGCGCAAATAGGTAAAATACCGCCCAGCGTGTTTATCAGGGTCTTTTCAATTACACGGATACGCCTGCTCAGCATCTGGAGCAGCTCAATGGATATTAGGGGATAATTTTCAATTTCCCTGCGCAGGTTCAGTTGATTCAAAGACAGGATCTGCGTGTCCTCTTTGGCGACAACACTGGCCGATCGAACCAGGTCATCAATCAGGGCCATCTCTCCAAAATAGCTCAACGGGCCGAAGGTCCCGAGACAGGTCTCCTTTTTGCTGCCCAGATTTTTAATAACTTCTACCTTGCCGCCAAGGATTACAAAAAGTCTCCTGTCTCGATCACCCTCATGAATAATTATATCGCCTTTACCGAAAGAATGCCGCTGTGCAAGCGTTGCGATACGCTCCAGATCATTTCTTTTCATAAGCGAGAATAAAGAAACATTTGCCAAAAAATCCGCATCATTCATATCTTTTACTCCTTTTATGTTTTTATTCTCCTTCCTCTTCTTGTCTCATCTCTCAGTTGTCTAAGCTCTCTAAAGGTCTTTTTTATACTCATAATAGTGTCACGGGCAGTGGTTCTCAATTGATCCCGCTTGCCGGAGATTGCACTGAGATGCAAACCAATGGCGGCATAATCCCGCTCGCTGAAGCGTGCCATATTATTGGCGACAAACATCTCCAGCCTGTGGGAGAGTTTGCCCATCACACGGACACGATTTAATGCCTTTCTAAACATTGCGACCTTTTTTTTGAATCTTTGCAAATCTATCTTTAATTCTTTCACTAATTGAAGGGCCTGTTTACGGTCCTTGTGTATTCTGGCCTGACGGATTTTCTCAACCTTCGCTGAAACCCGTCTCGAATTTTCCCTGACCCTTGCTGTAAATCGTGAAAAGCGATTTACTCCCTTTTCAAATCGTCTTCGAAACTTCGGTGCCTTTTGAGGAAGATTTTTAAAAAGCATCCTGATCCTCTTTCTCCGCCACTCCTGCCAGTCTCTCTTGTCCTTTGCCACTGCCTCCACAGGAGGGCCCGCCTTTTTATCAACCTCAACCTGCATCATTTTTCCTTCGCCCATCACTGTCTTCTCTTCTTGCGCTTCCACTTCTACCGTGCCCTCATCGACCGTGATAACCGAGGTCGCGTCTAAAGACACTACCGTATCAAACTCAGTGCCCCTGATACCTATAATGGCCGTAGGAGTATGAATAACTGCTCTTGCCGGACCTGCTCTTAATTTTTTTATTTTGGACCACAAATAGCCCAATACCAGTCGCATGACAGGTCGATGATCATCCATTTCAGGGGACGAAAGTTCATCTAAAGAGACCTGTGCCTCTTCATAGAGTCTGAATCGGTCTCCATTTTGAAAGGAAAACCATACCATGCCCCCCTTCCCGGTGGTTATCTGATCACCGGGGAAAACAAAGGATCCCTTTTCAGCCCTTATCTCCCTGCCGTCCTCTTTCACAATTGTGACAGGCCCCCTGGTTTCATTAATCTCCCCAATAGGAATATCATTTGCCATGACGGGCCTTTTGTCCGCAAAAACAAAAAGCGCTATCATCCCTGCCAATACGCATAGTAAACGATATTTCATCCCCGGCCCTCCAAAGTTGATGAGCTCGCAAAAAGTCGCGTTTTACCTATAGTACTTGGATTGGATTTGAAACAAGTGGGCATATGAACCGCCATAATGAATCAATTCTTCATGTGTACCTTCTTCAATGATCCTTCCATCTTTTAGCATATATATACTGTCAGCCATTCTGATGGTAGAAAAACGATGACTTATTAGGATCGCCGTGCGACCGGAGGCCAGGTCGCGAAAATTTTGGAAAACGGCATGTTCGGCCTTGGCATCCATAGCGCTGGTAGGCTCATCGAGGACAATAATCTGAGCATCACGCAGAAAAGCCCGGGCCAATGCCACCTTTTGCCATTGACCGATACTTAGTTCCGCCCCGTTACCGAACCACTTGCCCAGCATGGTTTCGTAGCCTTGAGGGAGTCTTTCCAGAATGTCATGAGCACCTGAGTACTTTGCTGCCTCAATTATTTTCTTGTCATCGGGTTGCAACAGTATATTTCCCATCCAGATATTTTCCCTGGCAGTCATCTGGTACTGAGCATAATCCTGAAAAATGATGCCGAATTCACGGCGCAATGCGGTGGTCTCAAAGTGGCGCAGATCGATACCATCCACCGTGATACTCCCGGTCGTCGGGTCGTACAGCCGACACAGCAGTTTTACCAGGGTTGTTTTCCCTGACCCGTTTTCCCCTACCAGCGCCACCACCTGCCCGGGGCGGATGGTCAGGTTGATATTTTTTAGCACCATGACCTCGCCCGTCGGGTACTGGAAATCCACATTGTCGAAAACAATCCCCCTTATTATGGGTTTGGGAATGGGAACAGACAGGCGGGGTTCGATGACCTTGGACTTCAAATCCAGGAAATCATAAAAATTGGAAAGAAACAGGTTATCTTCATAGAGGCCCGCAAGTCCGCCCAGCATGTCACGAAGATATGCCTGTCCCCGCTGAAACGCTTGATAGTACATCACCATGTCCCCCAATGTCATGGCCCCCTGCACTGTCCGATAGGCGATGAAGGCCAATGAACCAAATATCGCGATAGCGGCGCACGTTTCGGTAACCAGTTCAGTAAGGGCGTACCTGAAAGCGATACCTATTTTCTCTTTCCGAAGCTGGTGGCGCAAATTGCGAAAACGCTGTATGAACAGGGACCCCAGGTCAAACAGCCGGATTTCCTTGGCGTAGAACTGGCCGGTGAGCAGCCAGTTCAGATAGACAGTCGTTCTGTCCACTGTAGACCTATGGAACTGCCACGTGTATATTTTGTCCGCGAATTTTAGGCGAAAGAAAAACGCGGGTAACAGGGAGACAAACAATACCGTAGTAATTCCCCAGTGGCAGGAAAACAAAAGACCCGCAATCCCTATCAGGATCACGGAGTTCTGCACAACCTGTACGAGTCCGTTCACAATGTTGGTGGTGCGATGGGGGGCTTCCTGCTGCGCGCGGTGAAGGGTGTCATAGAAACCGGAGTTTTCGTAATATTCCAGATCAAGTGCAACGGACTTGGTATGAATCACATCTTGGACGTAGTCGGCAACAACCTGAGATTGGGCCTGCCCAACGACCCTCGCAATAGAAGCAAGAAAAACAGCGGCCAGAGCAGCTGCGCCCATAAAACAGATGAGCAGCAATACCTGGCCGATGGCGACTCCCTTGTCTGGGGCACCGATGGCCGCTGTCACCGCATCCACCGTGAGTTTCATGAGATAGAGTTGCAGCAAAGGCAACCCTGCCTGCAGCCCAAGCAGCACTGAGCTGAGAAAGGTCCAGCCCGGGGCGGCCTTCCATAACAAAGAAAGTACCCCTTTGAGGTGCAGTTTGTGTCGTCTTCCTATACCCAAGAGTACCCTCCGGATTCCGACGGACTTAGCCACTGCCCTCTTCATTGCTAAGGACTTTCGCTCTGGCTTTGGCGACGGCGCAAAAATAGGGTGTGGCGCCGTCCAATTCACCGGTTTCCAAATAGGCATGGGCCGGACACCACAGACAAAGATTGACCAGCGGACACACCCTGCAAGTTTCAAGAAATTCTTGCCGGTTCGAGCGCATCTCTCGTACCCGTGGCACGAAATGATTCCAGGCATCGGCGAGGGTGCCTTGCCGCAGATCATACACCGTTTCAGGCGCCCACAATGATGAACACAGTCTGAATTTGCCGTCGTAACTGATATTGAAGCTGCCATTGCCGGCACCGCAGTGGAAGAGATGGTTGCAGCCGAAATGGGTGAAATCCTGGTTGATAAGCATGTCGCAGTTTTTTTGAAAAGCGTTCATCCGCTGTTCATCGGACTGTTCAATGGCAATGATTTGTTCAGGCGTCAGGCGTTCTGCTTTTATATTGGCGTTGCGGCCGGCGTCGCCGTCAAAGCGCAGGTGCAGTTGCGGGTCGAAGCGAAAATAATCCTTCGTGTGGGCACGGCAAAATTCGGCAATGGCGGCGTGCTCGTGGAGGTTAGATTGAATCACCATTGACTTGAGGCGGATGTGCACGCCGCTTTCCATCAGCATGTTCAGCCCGCGCATGAATTTTTCGAATGTGCCGGGCTTTCGTGTGACGCGCTCGTAAGTGTCGCGCGTGACGCCATACACCGTCACTTCGATATCCCGCGGCGGATATTTCTTAAAAAGTGCAATGTGTGCCTGGCTCACGAGCGTAGCGTTGGTAAAGACTGAGACAAGCAAGCCCCTGCGCTTGAGAGTGAGATATATGTCTCCAAAATCAGGGCGCAAGAGCGGTTCGCCGCCAGTGATGAGACACCATACCGCACCGAGGGTTACAGCTTGTCCGGCAATATCATCGATTTCGGTGATGGTGAGCTCACGCCTCTTTGCGGTACGGTCGCCTGATGGCAGGCAGATGTAACAGTGGCGGCAATTGCTGTTACACCGCGCTGTAATTTCCATATCAAAGGAAAGCGGGACGCGCTTCGCTCTGAGTTTTTCCCAGAGGGGAAACTGTTGGATTTCAATCGAAATGGATTCCGGCACAGACCATACCTTTAGTGATTTTATTTCATGGAAATAATGGAAGGTCGCGACGGCTTGTCGCTTTCTTCCAATCCTTGGTCTCCTTGCTTCCTGTTCCGACCCCGCAGCAGAATCGCATCGGCCTGGCCTAACAACATCTCACCCAAACCCGCACCCCGATAGCGTGCATACACGAATGACTCTTCTACCAACCAATTATCCGTTGCGCCGCGCGCGAATGTCATCCATGCGGCGGGTTGGGGCGCGCTATTCAAGTGCAGGGTCAATGTCCAACGTTGCACCGGACGACCACGCCAATCCATCTGTACATTGAAGGTTTCAGGCGCCATTTGGCGATAGACAGCGTCGCCTAACGCAGGCATTGGCACGCGTACGGTGTAAGAGATTTGGGGACGCACCAGAAAGAGCCAGGCCCTGCCTATGTGTCGATACAGTGCGTTTTCTTGCACACGCGCCAGTATACTTGACCACCAAAGGAGTGCCCGCAACCTGGTCTCCATCAGCGCCAGGCGCAGGGCAAAGTAGCGGCGCACTGGCCACGGATGGGTTCCCGGCTGGAGCGGTAAAGATTTGCCCTTGCGCTTGATGGCGACCACAACCCCCAGCAGGTTTTCGTCAAAGGTGGGACCATCGTCTCTATTGCGTCTGCGGTCAGGACAGGTGACAATGTATGATCGTCCATCTTCCGAACCTTTGGCGATGACGCGATGGCTGAACAGGTATTTTGGCCTACGGCAAACGGCAATATCACCTACACAGACATCAACCGCCGTGCGTGATTGAATATGGAGCACATCGCCTGGCCGAATGGTCGGATACATGCATGTTCCGTCGGCGCGAAAGGTCACACCATCGCGGTCAGCGAGCACGCGGGCAATCTCCAGTGAAGCCCCGGCGAGGCTTTTTGTGGTATGGATTTTTGCAGAGGCTGCTTTCGTCATGGCGTGGTGCAGGAAGAATACCAAGGTTTCACGTCCATCTCCTTGCTCCTTTTTTGTCCTTCCTGGTAAATTATGGCTTTGCCACAAGTATGCCACGCCGCGTCAACTCGTTCGCAAAACCGAGAACATCCTTTTCAACCTCCGCGAGGGGATCGTCGAATTCATCCACGAGTGATGCAGCCACCTCCTTCAGTGTCCGTTGCCCATCCAGTTTTTGCCAGATGGCGTGACCGGTCTCGTTGAGCGTGTACAGTTCGTCCTCCGCATCACCGATACCGGCGACAAGCGGGACGATAAGAATTTCACCTTCGATTTCCCGCGCGACCACGTCTCCAGACCTTGCACAGACAGCATTCAGGTCGAGATGGGTTGTCATGACCACTCCTTTCTGTTCCCTTTGTGTTGTTTGCCGATAAGGGTTCACCCTAACTTAGTCCTCACTCTCCTTTTTCCGTCCCGGAGGACTGGTATCCGATTCAATGATATTGCTGATGGAGTTGTGTTTATCGGCAACAAGACGGATGGATTCGGACATGGGAGGAAAGAGCCAGTCCAAGGGTGTGTCGATGATTATGGGTACCCTGACCGTATATTCTGGCGGCAGGCGGGCAAAGAACCCCGCCCCGCCCCTCGCATTAAGCACGAGGCACGCACACCTTTGCCACTCCGCTGCAAGATCCCCTAACCGCTACTCTGTATCACTCCCATGGTTTGCCTTAGTTCATCACGAAAATACCCAAAAACCATGGATTAGGAAGTGAAACAGTCATAACATGCCGGCATTGGTCCGGTCACACAATTGTATGATCCGTTTGACGGTCCTGAGGTCGGTGGACTGGTGCATCCCTTGCAGGCAGTGAGCACCTGCTCCTCCGGTTTGTTTCTCGTCAAAACTATCAACTCTGGTTTGTGCCACTGTTTCTTTTCAGTCTTTTTCATTTTACCCTCCCTTTCAATCTGTTAAGTGTGGTTCTGTCATTCATGGGGGACCTATCCAGAGGCACTCGCTCTACTCACCGATGAGCCTTCACCGAGGTCCCATGACTGCCTGTTTTTAATCCTTTCTCGCCAATCCGTAACTTCCCAGCCATATTCGTTTCCGTCCAGCCAGCCCAGGTAACGTGCCTGTGCGTGGGCTATTTCGCATAGGTAGGCGACAGGCGTGTCCAAATTTCCATGCTCCATCCAGGACTTGGCCGGGCATTGCTCGCAAAAGCCTTTCAGAAAACACTGCGCGCAACGGCGCAGATATTCAGGATTATTCGCGCGCAGGTTGCTGAATTGAAGGAAGTGATCCAAAGCGTCAGCTAACGTACCCAGCCCTGCCCCCTTTTCTAACGTGGAAACAGCGGAGGCCGACTTCCCTTCTCGTACAGAGACGGGCCTGGGGATAAGTTTGACCGTCAACTCCGGTGCGCGAATGCTCATACACGGTTGGGCGTATCCATAGGCATCAATGCATACACCGTGTCCCGCGCCGCAACTAAACAGCCTGTCATCGGGTGGCGTCATAAACCTGGACGCAAACGCGGCCATGTCGCGACGATATTTCGCTGCATCGCGCGTGAGCACCTCCAGCGCCTCTTGGGGCGACAGGCGCAACGATTCGATGGTTGCGTTTTTTTCGGCATCGTCGCGGCGATTTCGCAGGTCCAAAAACATCACATAGGCCGGCGGCATGGTCATCCATGGAATGGTCTTGGCCCACGCTTCAAATTCCTCCATCTCATGCTTGTTTTGCGGTAAGATAGCTGATTTGACAACAAACGGAACGTCACGTTCCAGCAACAGATTCAAGCCGCGCCGGAATTGCTCAAAGGAACCGTTGGAGCGCGTCACCGCTTCGTAGGATTCCTTGTGCATCCCGTACACAGTGATCTCTATGGTCACAAGTGGTGGAATGCGGGCGAACAAATCGGCCAGGTCCGGCGTGATGAGACACGCATTCGTGAAGAGCAACACCTTCAGGCCGAGCCGACGGCCGTAAATATATAACTCTTCAAAATCGGTTCGTAAGAGGGGTTCGCCTCCGGTGAAACGCACTTGCAGGCAGCCTATGTCAGCGGCCTGCTGCAAAATGTCCTTGACCTGGTCTGTCGTCATCTCGCGTGACCGTGCTAACGCATCGTTCGGCGGACGATTGATACAGCAGTGGATGCAGTTGTTATTGCACCTCTCGGTCAATTCGATGTCGAGTTGTTCAAGACGCAGCCTGGCCCCACGCCTGAGTGGCATCTGGCCTCGTTTGCGTTTAACAACGTAGGTCGAGGCAGTCATTGCACACCCCCATTTCAATAGGGCGTTGGGTCAAACGCCACTAATATAAATAAGGTAAAGACTATGCAGCTATTTATTGGCAGTGTCAAGTATTTTAGGTAATACCTGAATTTTTCAAGTGCCGAGTTTGCCCGAGATGAGCGAGTTGAGCTTGCGAAATCCCGCTCTGCGGGGGCATCAAGCGCGCAGCCGTAAGACCGTTCGGTGCGAATAGAATAATGCTTCAAACGCATAATATCGCTCACCTGATCCAGCAGTTTTCGGGGCTTTGTATGACTATAAATTCCTTGCTTTTTCATGGTTTTTTATGTTATATAGGCACAAGACATAAATCAAGAATTAACATCCTAATAGTCAATATCATTGAATAAATTCTTTACACTTAATGGTTATGCAGACATAATCCTCTCGTTGAAGGGGTGACTTGAATGTCTAAGCTGTTTCCACCAAGACCAATGCTTTGGTTGCCATACGACCCTCGGCTATCGTCGGTGCTCAGTTCACACGGGTCTCTGGAGTTTCTAGGTGTGACCCTCTCCTATAGTCAGGTCTATGGAGGTCAGCCAGACTGGGAAGACCTCAAAAGAACGCTTGCGCCATATTCGCTTGAACGCATAGTGGACATAGCATGCCGGATCAGTGCGAGTTTATATGGGGCCAAGCTCCCGTGGGATTCGAATACACAGTTACGGATTTGCCAAGGGATATTCGGGCAGGCTGAGATCACTCGAATTCTCAACGCTGCAAAGTGCGTCGAGAGGGAAATGCTGAAGGATGGGGGAAAAACGCCATTGTTGATTTTTCATGAGCAACAGACACTGAATCTGCTCAAGGCCGCATTCATAATTAAGGAGATAGACGACAGGGACTCCTCGGAGGATCTTATAGAACTCGGCAAGGCGTTCCTGATTGTCACCGACCTGACGGAGGGAGAGCCTGGTGATCTCTCGATCGCGGAGGAAGATGATCCAGACTATCTCGACAGATGGGTCAGCTACATGTTGGCGAATAGCCTTTTTAGCTCAGGAAGTGTGGGTCCATATTCTCTCGCGCGATGCCACGACCTGTATCTGACTGATAAGCGGAGCCTCCGTCACTGCGGTTCCTATGTTGACCTTCCGGGACAACTGAAGGCCATAACTGGACTTGACCCAGACGCCCTGTGGGCAGCTACATTTGCCCTCGGCAGCCACTGGGTTACGCTCACTGCTCAAGCCTTCTCAAGCGGCACTATGGCCCTGAATCGAGGGTCGTATTTCTCCAGGAACTTCAGCTTCAGCGATACGGAGAAAGCAGACTTCTATGCTCTCTGTGAGACAGATGTGAGTATGTTCAAGGAAACGGTCGAACAGCGGTATTCTGCTGATGAGCTTCGCCCATTTGATGTCTTACCGTTCGCGAAGTGGCCGATAGTGAGCTTTAATGACCGAGTTTACTCGACCTCCTTGCTGCTACTGATGCAGAAGCTTACCACTGGTCTTCATCACGTCTACCTGGACAACAGTGTTCCTGTCAGCGATCGTCAACGTTACCTGACATATATGGGCGAGGTCTTTGCCGACTACATTAACCGGTGCCTTTGCCGAGTGTTCCCACACCTTGCCGGTAGGTACCTGAATTTCGACGATCTTCGTAGTGAGATAAAGGGGAAGTACTGCGATGGTCTAATTTCATATGGGGATGCCGTGGTCTTGATAGAGATAAAGGCGTCACTGTTTCGTCTTGAAGCTCGAGTAGGGCACAATGTAGCAGCTATCAAGGATCGTCTTCATGACATCATAATTGATGGCGCTCAGCAAATTCAGGCGACCATTGAAGCGCTGAGGAGCGGTTGGCGTGACAAAGGGAACATTATCCCAGCGGAGATCAGACAGTATTACCCTATTGTTCTAACACTTGAAGAGATCCCCATGAATCCAATAATCCATAGAGAGGTGAAGCGGTCGCTAGATAGTCAGGGCCTTTTACATGAGGCTGACGTCCGTCCCTTGCAGTATTTCGATGCAGGGGTCTTCGATCACATGGAAGGAGCATTGCAGGGCGGTTCATCGCTGAGGGACCTATTGGACGAGAAGTTGTGTAACCCAGTGGCAGTTGACGACTCTTGGGGCAACTTCTTGTACAGAATACGGGAACGACTGGAGCACAATAACGCGTATCTCCAAAGCCGATACGAGGAGTTGGCGGAGAATGCCAGGACCTTTTTTGAAAAGAGACGATCTGCATAATCGGGTAGCCGGGGGTTTTTCTCCCCCAGCCCCCAAAACACCCCGCATGCGGGTCCGCACGGGGCGTTTCACAGAACCTACCGGGCCGTAGCTGGGTAATGGATGTTCACCCAAAGTTCTTTTACAGATACCAAACCCTGTTCTTTCAGCCATTGAATAGTCATGCCGGTATGAGTGGCAAGGGTGCGGGCAAGATGCCAGTAGCCTTTACGACTAAGGGCCGTTAGGATTGCCTCTCGTTTGGGCGTACCGAGTTTGAGAAGCTCACGGACTTTGGTACGGGTTTTGCGCCACTGTTTCCAATAGCACATTCTTATCCGCCTCCGAATCCATGCATCTATTATTGGAATCGGCCTGTAGTACTCCGAAATCCCAAAATAGTTCATCCAACCTCGGATATATTCCTTAAGCTTCCGCATGCGGTAATCCATTGAGACAAACCAGCTCCTACCTGTCAGGCGACGGACTCGCCTCTTAAACTCCTTAAACGCCTTATCAGACCAGCGAATTTTAGTCCCCTTAAAAGTAAAACCAAGGAAACTACACTGATCTGTCGGTGCCACCCTGCTTTTCTTTTCATTGACCTTGAGCTTGAGCTTTTTCTTAAGAAAACGCCTGATACTTTTCATCACACGCTCTCCTGCACTTTGGCTTTTCACCAGGATAATAAAGTCGTCCGCATAGCGGGCGAACCTGTGGCCACGTTTCTCAAGCTCTTTATCCAGGTCATCCAGCATGATATTGGCCAGCAGCGGGGAAAGCGGGCCGCCTTGGGGAACCCCTTTTCGGGTTTTCTCAAGACGCCCTTTTACCTTTACCCCGGCACGGAGATATTTTCCGATCAGGCGCAATACCCGCTTATCACGGATACGCCGTGCAACACGATGCATTAAAACATCATGGTTCACAGAGTCGAAAAACTTCGACAGATCCATGTCCACGGCTATACGGTATCCCTCACGGATATACCCTCGTACCTTTTTGACAGCATCATGGGCCGATCTTCCAGGTCTGAATCCATAGCTGAACTCAGAAAAGGTCGGATCAAATATCTCAACCAGCACCTGGGACATGGCCTGCTGAATCAGCCGATCAAGTACCGTGGGAATTCCCAGAGGACGGACTCCTCCGTCCGGTTTGGGTATTTCCACCCGAAAGACCGGTAAGGGTTGATAACTTCCCTCTAAAAGGGACTTACGGATATCTTCCAATCGGTCAAGGATAAAGCCAGGGACCGCGGCTATTGATATTCCATCAACACCAGCTGCTCCCTTATTCGCCTTCACCCGTTTCCATGCCCGAAGCATATTTTCCCTGGAAAGTATCCGCTCCAGAAGGTGATCATTTGGGTCGGGCTGTTCAGTGACGTGCCTCATGTTCACTCCTCCATTCGGATTCTTCATGTCATGAGAACTCATTGAGGCTCCTTCCC
>JAUWMR010000014.1 GCA_030613055.1 Desulfobacteraceae bacterium | reverse complement strand
ATAGTGATTTTGTAATGGAGGTACTTGAGCAGGCGGACGAAAAATATGACCGGAGATACAGACTCAAGAATCTTGGATACGATATTTCGAGGGTGGAGAGCAAAGTCCTTGGGCTGTTTGATATTGAAAAAGAGGATCTATATTCCGGGAGCAGGAAAAAGCCGATATCAGAGGCCAGGAGTCTTTTCTGTTATTGGTGTGTAAGAGAGCTTGGGGAGAGCATGACAAGCATGGCAAAATTATTAGGGCTTACACAACCTGCCATCGGTTATTCGGTTGACCGGGGAGAACGAATGGCCAAAAAAGAAAAATATGATCTACTTGATTAATTTCTTAGTTTCTTATGGACGTCCCTATCTTCCACGAAAATAATATTGACATAGGGAATACTATTGGTTATACTTTTGGTAATTCCTGGAGGTATAACAATATGGCGAATATTAAGACAGCTATATCAATTGAAAAGCCAATTTTTGAACAGATGAACGTTCTGGCAAAAGATTTAAATATTTCCAGAAGTCGTTTATTTGCATTGGCCGCTCAAGAAATCATACAGCGTCATAAAAATATCGAGCTACTTCAATTACTTAATCAAGCGTACGATGACTTGCCTGAACCTGAACCAATAGTGTCCAAGATGCGCTCACGTCATTATAATATGGTGAAAGATCAATGGTAATCAACCAAGGTGATGTGTTTTGGATAGAATTCAGTGGGCCCTCGGGTTCTGAGCCCGGTTATCGCCATCCCCATGTTGTAATTCAAAACAATCTTTTCAATCGAAGCCGTGTCAACACGGTATTAGTCTGCACGTTGACATCAAATCTTAAGAGATCCGATGCACCCGGTAATGTTACATTGAATAAAGGTGAGGCCAACTTACCTAAAAAAAGTGTGGTGAACATTTCTCAGATTTTCACCGTGAACAAAAGCGATTTATCTGAGAAAATCGGAACGTTATCTACGGATCGGATTTCCCAAATATTTCATGGCGTTAGGCTTATAACTGAGCCAAGAGGAGTTGATTAAGGCAAATATATTGCACCCAACCTGACTCTTCACCCGACAGCGAAAGCCTTGTGGCTTTCACTGCTGGTGAGCTTTTCATTATGTGCCAGAATCAAATTAAAGCTTGAATTGAGTCTCATTTGGGTATATGATTGAGACTCAATTGGAGGTGATATCATGAAATTCTTAAGCGTAAAAGACTTAAAAACAAAATCGTCACAAGTCTGGCAGGAGCTGGCTGGGCAAAAGGAAATGATTGTTACCAGTAACGGCAGACCCATTGCCCTTCTTTCATCAATTAATGAAAACAACCTTGAACAAGTTTTAAACGCATTTCGTCGTGCGCGGGCTACTAATGCCGTTGCATCAGTTCAATATGAATCAACTCAAAAAGGGACCGATATGATATCCATGGATGAAATCGATGCCGAAATAGGAGCAGTAAGGTTAAAGAGGAAAAAATGAATGTCGTATTGGACACTACTGTTCTTGTTGCTGGGCTGCTTACCCCCTTCGGCCCAAGCGGTGAAATTGTTCGTATGGTATCCGCAGGCGAGCTAATATTGTATGTAGATGCTCGAATATTATCAGAGTACAGGGAGGTTATTCATCGCCCAAAATTCAATTTCAATAAAGACCATATCAATATATTGCTTGATTTTATAAAGCTATATGGGCAATTCGTCTCCAGTTTACCACTTAAAAACCGTTTGCCGGATCCAGACGATGAGCCATTTCTCGAAGTTGCTATAGCTGGAAAAGCACGGTCCTTAGTCACAGGTAATATTGTGCATTACCCTCCTTCATCCAGGGAGGGTATAAAGATTTATTCTCGCTCAGAATTCCTTGAGTTTTTCAGAAAAGTAGATAGGGACACAGAACAAGGCGCTTAACTCAGACGGCTAGTACCGGGGCTTTTTTAACCATAGGCACAATATTATTAACCTGGCAATTTATTATACGAAAACCGTCATGCCGGACTTGATCCCCGCTGATCACGGGATCTTCGACCGGCATCCAGTGCAATTCTGGATTCCCGCCTTCGCGGGAATGACGTCTTTAGTGTATTTAGTTGCCGGAGTAATAATATCAATCAGGACCTCTTACTCGCCGTAGATCGCATGGAAGTGTGGTTGATTATGATCATCGAAAAACATCTTGATGACGATCCCATAAAATCTTGAAATCTCAGGCATACGCCACCTTTTGCTTTAGACTTGGGAAAATATCTATTTTTGGATAAGAACAAATTAAGAGTATAAGGAGGACGTAACTTGAAAAAATGGTATTGGATAATAATTGTTGCAATTTTCTTGCTGACAGGATGTGTTGCCCCGGAGCAAACAAGAAAACGGGGTTCTCTTCAAAAGGAAGACATCCGCACACTTTTTAAAAAACATCCTGAGCTTGTTATGGATGTTTTGCGTGAAAACAATATTACAGTGCTTGAGATCGTAAATCAGGGCGTTCTGGCCAAGCGTGAACTGGAACGAAAAAAGCGATTAGAAGCGGAACTTAAAAATCCGTTAAAGCCCGAGATATCGCCTGATCGAATTTTCCGGGGAAAGCCGGACGCACCTATTACAATAGTGGAATACACAGACTTCCAGTGTTACTATTGTGGCAAAGGCGCCAGGATCATGAAAGAACTCCTTAAGAAATACCCTGATAATATCAGGCTTTATTTCAAGCACCTGCCCGTAAATGACCTGTCCAGAAAGATGGCCCTCTATTTTGAGGCTATCGCCAGGCAGAATCCGGCCCTTGCATGGCAATTTCATGACCTGGCCTTTGAAAAACAACGTGAAATCGCAAAAGGAAAGGACAAGGCCCTGAACATGATCCTGGACTCCATGAATTTAGACCGGGACAGACTTGATAAAGATTTATCAGACAAGGAACTTGAAGAAAGGCTAACAAAAGATAGACAGGAAGGCGACAGGTTCGGCTTTCGCGGGACGCCCATGTTTTTAATAAATGGTGTTTCCGTGAAAGGAGCCGTTCCAATGGAAAAATTTGAAGAAGTGATCCAACTTGTAAAGTAAAAACCGGAAGGCCAGGTAAAATATCCCTGCGGGTTTTTGTACTATGTTGTCCACTTCAATATGGAAGCCCCCCAGGTCAAACCTGCTCCGAAGCTGACAAGGAGCACATGGTCGCCTTTTACCAGCAGCCCTTCACGGTTGGCTTCATCTAAAGCGATTGGTATAGTGGCCGAAGACGTATTCCCGTATTTGTGGATATTCGTGTATACTCTTTCCATGGGAATGCCTAAGCTTTTTGCCAGGCCCCAAATAATCCGGATATTCGCCTGGTGAGGCACCACAAGCCGTATATCCTCGCTCTTTAGGGAGTTGTGTTCCAGGGCCTCTTTGGTAATTGTGGCCATGCACTCAATTGCCCTCTTAAAAAGAGGGTTCCCTTTCATCTTAAGCAGATAGGGCTTTAAGCGTATTGTTTTAAGGGCCGTGGGGAGGTAAGTGTTTCCATCAGAAGAGTAGAGGAGATCCCACAGCTTTCCGTCTGATCTCAAATGGGTTGACAGGACCCCCTTCTTTTTTTTATTAGCCGCGACCACTACTGCACCGGCGCCATCACCTAACAGCACGGCAGTGCCTCTATCATGCCAGTTTATGATGCTTGAGAGCCGCTCCACCCCTATGACCAGCGCGGTTTTGCAATTCCCGCATTGAATTGCATTATCTACCGTACTCAGGGCATATAAAAAACCCGAACATCCGGCAGACACATCAAACGCGGTGGCATTATCAGCGCCTAAGGCTGCCTGCACCATGCAAGCAGTAGAAGGAAACTGACGATCCGGCGTTACCGTTCCCACAACGACCATGTCCAGGCTCTCGGGGGATAACCCGGCCATCTCAAGGGCCTTTAGAGAGGCCCCTGTGGCCAGATCAGCGGTGTTTTCATTCCTTCCCTTTGTGGAGATACGTCGTTCCTTGATGCCGGTGCGCCGGGTAATCCATTCGTCGCTCGTATTCATGATAGTTTCGAGGTCTTTATTCGAGAGTATCCTCTTGGGTACTGAAGAGCCTGTCCCAATGATATTTGCCCCTGGCATAATTACTCCTGTATCCTGTTTCCCATTAACCACGCCATTACGCGCCCCACTAACAAGAGCGAGATGCTCAGCAGGGAAAAAGGAGGTTTCTTCCTTTCAACAAAGCTATCAATTTCTTATGGGTTTGAATAAGATAGTGTATTTCCAATAGGAGTCAAGAGTAATCAGCTAATGACATTTTCCCCAACAGAGGGGTCGTGCATGGACATATTTCGTGTAGAACCCGGGTGATTTTGCTATTAGTCGGTTTACGGCATAACATGATCATCATTCGCATATTGAAACGGATTGCCCGTATCGATTTTCGGTTATTTTGGTGCGACCTTAGTGTCAAAAGGCCAGGTATTTTAAATGTATAATTTTTTAGTTGTGTACATGCGTCATGATTTTATGATAAAATTTGTTTAAATATGGTCATTTCAGTAGCCACCGGAAGATTTTCAATAAATGGTGCCCTGTCACGAAGGACTGGCATGATCGCAGTACGGTAAGAAAAAACGGATTACCTACAAATCATAAATCGCGGGATGGTGAACCGTATTGATCAGGGATATGGAGTTTAACTTGCGAGAAAAGGGAAAAAAAGGCGAGTCCGAAAACAAAAAATTTGGCCTGACCGCCATATTGAAACAAAAATTTATTGGTAAAGAAAAGAAAGCTATTCCGGTTGATTCCCGGTTTATTGCTGAACTGTCGGATATACAGGCGGTTGGACGGTATGAAATTATAGCCAAACTGGGCCAGGGCAGCATGGGGATGGTCTATTTAGGGAAGGACCCTTACATCAAAAGAAACGTGGCTATTAAGATCTCCAGGCCCGCATCTGACGTTGGGGGCGAAAAGGCCGAGCAATATCGTGAGCGGTTTTTCGTGGAAGCCCAGTCGGCGGGAAGGCTTTTGCACCCCAATATTGTCTCTATTTATGACGCGGGTATGTTCAGGAATTTTTGCTATGTAACGATGGAGTATATTGATGGTTTCATACTTAAAAAGTTTTGTCGCAAGGACTACCTGTTGCCTATCAGCAAGGTTGTTGAAATTCTGTTTTCCGCCTGCAACGCGCTTGATTACGCGCACAAAAAGGGAGTGATTCACAGGGATATAAAACCGTCCAACATTATGGTTACCAAATCAGGGCATTTAAAAATAACTGACTTTGGTATAGCCCTGATCAAATCGGAACAGACGGCTTCAAAAGGTATTATCGGATCCCTTAACTACATGTCCCCTGAACAAATCAGAGAAAAGACCGTTGATAACAGAAGTGATATATTTTCATTGGGGTGTGTCCTGTATGAACTCCTGACCGGTGAAAAGGCATTTTCAGGTGAAAATGACTTTTCCGTTATGTACAAGATCGCCAGTGAAGACCCGGTTCCCATGAAAGAAATCCGTGCGGAAATACCGGAGATATTAATAAAGATCACCGGCAAAGCCCTTGCTAAGGATCCAGGCACGCGATATCAGACCTGTGGAGATTTTGCCTATAATCTGAGGGTAGCATTGAGGGGGCTGAAAGGGACGGTCAAAAAAGGCAAGATCAAAGATGTCGTTGATTATGTACACAATGTCCCTTTCTTTAAAGAATTCAGCAAAATACAAGTAAGAGAAATGCTGAATGCCAGCAATATAATTAAAGTTCCCAAAGGAAACACAGTTGTGGTCGAGGGCGAGGTAGACGACTCATTTTATGTCATCCTGAGCGGCCGCGTCGTCGTTCAAAAGAACGATGAAAACATTGCCTCAATCGGCAGGGGTGAATGTTTTGGAGAGATGGCTTATGTAGGGAGTCAGGTACGCGCCGCAACGGTTCTGGCTGAAACGGATTGTATTTTAATGAAAATAAGCGCCACTTTGCTGGACAAGTCCTCGGAATCCATTCAACTTCTTTTTTCAAAAAATTTTGCCAGAACTCTGGTCAAACGCATTTCGCGATTTATTAAATAGGAACATAATACCCCAGAAGAATTCACCCTTGGCGCCTTAGATCTCCCCGCTAAAACGGGATCTTCGAGGGGCATCCTCGACTTTTGCAACGTTAGGGTTCATTCCCGTTAACAAATAACCAATCACGAATGATTACCGATTGAGTTTCAACTCAATGGGTATATTATTCTCATGACGATCAGGTTGAGACGAGCCTCAAGCCGCCAAACGCAATGGCGCACATGGCGGCAAGTCGAAGAACTGTCTGGAGAATGTCTATTGTTTCCGGGCTCAAAAATCCTAACAGATAAGTATAGTCGGCAGCAAGAAGGAGAATTGTGTTGATCAGGATGAGCTTGATCAAGGTTTCTATGTTGCCGCCCTTATACTTTTTTCTGGCACGCTCATAAATATAAACAATAATTATATAGATAACCATCATAAAAAGATAAACGGTTGTTTCGGGTGTCAGGCTCATATCCTGCTCCTTTCAATAGTTTTAAGATGTGAACATAGCAAATTTTATATCAGGCTCCAACCTGACGAAGGTAATCCTCGAGATTTCCCCTGATATAATTCGTCATCTCCGAATCCTGGCTGTATTTTTCAGCATAACCCATCATTTTCAGCATTTCATTGAGGGCAATTTCAGTAATCCTTCTACCTAAGGTTTTATTCATCCTCATGATCAGCAAATAGATTAGTTTGTTAAGAGATGAGGAAAGGACAAGGAGGGTTTCGCCGGAGATAAGAAGATTTGAAAATCGTTCGGAGATTTTAATTGCAACTTTTTCAAGAGGTTCTCCTGCTGAATCAATCCCCTGAAAAAATTTATCCCCTTTTTCAGTCAATTCCTTCATGCATTGATCAAATATTGTGTCAAACTGTTTTCCAACTTCTTTCCGAAAATAAATTTCAAGGATCTTTAAAAAATCAAGATAAAGGTGAATGATCTCCATGTGGTCAACGCCGCTTTTTTCTTTTGGCGCTTTTTTGACATGGACAATGAGGCCCAAAAAAGAAAGCAGATAGAAAATCTGGTAAAGGTCTTTAAGATCGAGATCTGTGGCTGTTGAAATACCCTCAATTGTTTTTTGTCCGTCAATAACGGAAAGGACCACATGTTCATTGGAGGTCAGGGTTATCCAGTCCTCCAAATCACGCCCCTTGTCTGTCTTTTCAAAACAGGCCTGTTTCTCGGGAATATATTTTTTAAAAAATGCCTGGTCTTTGATATCTCTTATAGCATCAAGAAGAAGTTCAAAAAAGTTGCGATTAACCAGACTGATCCGGGCGATAGGGGATTTGGCCTCAGTAAATCCTAATTTGACTACATCCATCTTGAGCGCGGCGGCAAGATGGTATTTTGCCCTGATAACCAGATATTTTTCCCAGGCAGACCGTGATATAAGCTGGTGGTCGATGAGCGCTTTGCCCAACGAATGCGGATCATTTTTCTTTATCTGTAGTAATATATCTAATTGATCGGAGCTAAATCCTTTTCTGTTTCCAATCTCCTTTATAAGCGCGGTGTCCTTATCAATTCCCTCAGCATGGATCAGGAGTCCATTATCAAGAAAAATCTTTATAGTAAGGGCATCATCCTTGATGATTACCACACCGGATTTCTTCTCGTGATATACCTTAAAGAAAAGGCGGGACAAGGTAATTTTTTTATGGGTATTCATATCTTGATTTCACACAAATATTTGACGTTATTATTAACAGCCCTGCTCAAATTTAACAAGACCAAAATAATTTTACAAATTCAGCTTTTTCTTGAACTTATTCCATTTCCCACCTTCAAGCACCTCCAGGAGAATCACGGAAATATTGTCACGGCCCCCACCCCGCTTTGCCTGATCAATAAGTATGTCATTCTTGCGCTCTAAGGAGATCGAAAAATCATCAATAACCGCGGTGATACCCGATTCGGACATATAATTTGTCAGGCCATCAGAACACATAAGGACGATATCGCCTACCTCGGGTCGGATAGGCGTAATAAAAACATTTACACTCTTCTCCAAACCGATTGCCCTGGTTAATATATTTTTTATCCTGGAGCCGGCCGCGCTATCTGAAACAATGATACCCAAGGCCTTCTGTTCAGTCTCTAAGGAATGCTCTTCAGAAACCTGGACTAATCGTCCCTGATGAAAAAGATATATACGGCTATCCCCAACATTTGCCGCCCATATGGAATCCTCTTCTAAGATCAAGGCGGCAACTGTAGAACCCATTTTGTGGTACTGGGGCTTTTTCTGGGCCTCATGTACCATGATATTCGACAATAAAATGGAGTTAACAAGATGTTTTGCCAGGTCTGAAATATCCTTTTCTATTGGCTCTAAAAAAGGAGGTGGTTGCCCTCCTTTGACCTTCCGCCAGTAATCTTCCATGGTCTCTACAATCATGCAACTGGCAACATCGCCTGCTTTATGCCCTCCCATGCCATCAGCTATAACATAGAGCCCCAGGTCGGCCGCGATAAGATAGCTGTCCTCATTTATTTTTCTTATTAATCCTATATCGGTTTTACCAGCTGACCTTATGTCCATTTCAATTTTCCGTGGTTTCTCAGCCCTCTGTCTCCAGGCTAAAAGTTCAAGGCGCAAGGTGCAAGAAATCTAAACTGTTACAAAAGAAGGTCTTTGACCGGCAAAGGCTCTTGGGTCCTCTGCCTTTGTTTTCTTAATTTATCAATTTTATTCAATTAAAAAACAATTTTTATAAGAATTCAAGCTATTTGTTAACCTGCAAGGTCCTTTTTCAACTCCTCATCCTTGACAGCATTTTCTTTTGTGACTTATAGTCTGATCGGATTACGCAGGAACATAAACTCAGTCGAGCAAATAGAACTGGCATAATTAATTGTAATAATTTAGATCTTTAAAAAAGAGACCCCCATGTCCCGGTCCTGTTTTCAAAGGGCTAAAGAGTTACAGGAAACTAAGTTTGCAATGAAAGGAGGGATATATGCGTCCGCTTGAAGGAATCAAGGTTATTGAAATGGCGGGTCTGGCACCGTCACCCTATTGCGGGATGCTGCTGTCAGATTTTGGGGCCGATGTTGTAATAGTTGACCGGCCGACAAAAGGCGCACCGGAGATACCTAACATTATGCAAAAAAACCCCTTTGATCGCGGAAAACGATCCATTCGGATTAACCTTAAAACCAATGAGGGTGTCGATATTGTTCGCAGGATGATCCGGGGTTTCGATGTATTGCTGGAACCTTACCGCCCCGGTGTTATGGAGGCACTGAGGCTTGGTCCTGACGAGGCCCTGGAGTTAAACCCAGGGCTGATCTATGCACGCCTGACCGGATGGGGCCAGAGCGGAACATATGCTAATATGGCCGGTCACGATATTAATTATATTGCCCTTTCGGGCGCGCTTTCACTTTTCAGGCGAAAAGGAGAAAGACCACTTCCGCCCTGCAATCTTTTAGGCGATTTTGCGGGGGGCGGAATGCTATGTGCCATGGGAATTCTTCTTTCGTTGATCGAAAAAAACAGGTCAGGAAAGGGACAGGTAGTAGATTCAGCCATGGTTGACGGCGCCGCCAACCTGTCCGTCTTGTTTTACGGCATGATTGCCAACCATCTCATGACCCTTGATATTGGAACCAATGCGCTGGATTCAGGGGCCCAGTTTTATCAGACCTATGAAACGGCCGACGGCAGGTTTATGGCGGTTGGTGCCATTGAGGGCAGGTTTTACGCTCTGTTGCTTGAAGGTCTTGGGCTTGATCCATCCTCGCTTCCACATCAATATGATATGGGGAAATGGCCGGAAATGACGGCCCGTTTTGCAGAGGTTTTCAAGACAAAGACGCGCGATGAATGGACCGCCGTCTTTGATGGCAAGGACGCCTGTGTGGCCCCTGTCCTTGAATTAGACGAGGTGGGGAAGCATCCCCATAACCGGGAAAGAAAAGTTATTATCAATATCGACGGCGTGCATCAGCCAGCCCCGGCGCCCCGGCTTAGCCGCACACCAGGTGTAGCTTTTAGAGCGGGAACGCCGAGGGGCACGGAAACAGAAGGGATATTAGAGGAGATTGGATATTCAAAGGAAGAAATTGAGGGTTTTTTAAAAAATGTCGTTGTTGAACAAGTTGACGAAATATAGGCATGTGGGATTTACTAAAATGTCTTGTCGGCCTGGTCCAGGTTTCAGAGAACTGAGATATTAGGATACGGCTCTGTTGAAAGCCGGATGGAGCTAATGGGAAAGGAGGTGGTAGAATCAAATAAGGCTTTGATTTATCAGGTTTTTATTAAAAATTTAATTCTTGGAGGAAAAGATGAAATATACAAAAAAAATATTGGTACTGACGGCAGTCTTGATCTTTGTTTTCAGTGGAATTGCGCTTGCAGGCGGCTTCGATTATAAGGTAAAAGTGGCACATAAGGGTAAGGACGTGACTCCCGCGCAGGCCCTTGAAATGGTGAAGAAGAGCCCAGCCCATACATTTATTGTAGATGCCAGGACACGCGCAGAATATCAACTAATCGGCCATCCTGTAGGGGCCTGCAATGTCCCGCTGAAATTCTGGTCTGGTAAATTTGGAAAAAAGAAGTATGGACAGACAGCAAATCCGAATTTTGGAAAGGACCTCCTGGCCCGGTTCAATCCAAAGACCGACACGTTAATATTTATGTGCCGCAGTGCTAAACGGAGCTGCTCGGCCTGCTCCGAGGCGATCAAGGCAGGTTGGCCCGAAGACAAGGTCTTCAATATGATGGGCGGTTTTGAAGGGGATAAGGTGAAATTCAAGAAGAGCGCATACTGCGGTCAGCGCAAGTTAGGCGGATGGCGTAACGAAGGCCTTCCCTGGACCTATCATATTGACAAGAAACTGGTCTATCAGCCTGACCTCCCTAAATAACCGGCAATCGGCTTTTTTCGCAAAGGCCCTGTCTATTGTCATATAAAAACACAGGTTCAAAGTTCCGGGTTCACGGTTCAACGCCTGCCGTCCCTGCCCGCAGTACAGCAGGCGGGCGGCGGGCAGACATCACCCTTGAACCTGACAACCTGTGTGTTTACAAAAATACCGTAAATCCAATAAGGACGGATTTGTAAAAAGTCGAAAAGTACGTCATTGCGAGCCCCCGCCCCTTAAGGCGGGGATAAACTCCGCGAAGTCCCGCTCTTAGCGGTATCGGTAACAGCTTGAAATCAAGAGATTGCTTCGTCGTCACGCCCGGGCGTGACTCCTCGCAATGACAGGTGAAATGACTTTTTACGAGGTTATCAATAAGGGAGGTAGGGGTTATTTTTTATACACAGCAAAGATCAGGACTAATTAAAGATGAAGGCTTCGGCCTCATTCACATTTATTACGGACAGGGAGTCGGAAAGACCACCAGGGCGGTTGGTCTGGCCATAAGGGCGGCAGGGACGGGGATGCAGGTTGATTTTGTCCAGTTCATGAAGTCCGGGAACTCAGGGGAAGTAGGAATCCTTGAGAATATTCCGAACATCAATTATTTGTGTCCCGGAAAGCATCCCTTTATCCTGTCCCGAGGCCCGGAGATCGTCCATTACGAGCACGCCGAAAATGCCCTGGCCTATTCATTGGAGGCGATTGAAAGGGGCACTCATCTATTGATATGCGATGAAATATTGAATACGATTATTTTCGACCTTCTTCAAAAAGAACAGCTCCTCGAACTCATGGAAGGATGCAAAAAAAAGGTTGAGCTTGTCATGACGGGCAGCGATGCGCCTCCTGAGTTCATTAGACTGGCTGATTATGCTACGGAGTTTGTACAGAAAAAACACCCTTATTATAGCGGTGCGAAAGCACGTATGGGCATTGAGTATTAATACTTAGTGTCATGTCATGCGTGAAATATCGTATCAGGCACTCGTCATTCCCGCTTACGCGGGAATGACAGCCATTTTTACGACATTACTTAGATGACATGATATTAGATAAATTCAGGCTTATTGTGCCTCCAAAAGGCGGATTTTCGCTAAAGCTTGCCATATTTGTGCGCCGCTGCAATTAGCGCCTCCATGTTCTCCTTTTTCACGTCCGGCCAGAAATCACAACCCGGCCAGAGCGCATCCACCCCGTCATCAATACATTTCTTGATGACCTGCCCCACCTGGGAGGCATCCATTTGAACCATGGGGCCATATGGGTCAAAATTACCTAAAAGCAGCAACTCATTGCCTATCTTTTTTCTGGATTCAGCAGCGTTGTTCTTTTGATCCACACTAATGCCATCTGCCCCACACAGGGCCATTTCCTCAATAATACTATCTGTACTACCACATATATGCAGAATCTTGGGTGACTCTATGGCGTCGAAGATCTGCTCAAGATGAGGCCGTATCAGGGTTTTAAATATACGCGGACTCAATATATCCGGTCCTGCTCCCATCTCACGGATAGTCATATAGTCGGCACCGGCTTCCCTGTAAATCCTCGAGATCTCGATGAGCACCCCTGCCAGAGTGTCCAGTAACTCGTGTACCATATCCGTCTTTTTAAACGCCATCTTGGCCAGATCTCCGATGTCGACGAGCTGCCCGGCCAATGTGTAAGGTCCCAAAACCCAGGCTCCTATTGCTATCTGGCTGCCCATTTCCTCTTTTAAAAGGCGAATCGCCTCTGTTACTAATGGTATCCTTCCTGCCTTGGCCAAATCCGATGGCACCTGTATATCCAGATCCTCCACCTTTTCTGCCACCTTCTTGGATATGGTGGGGTAAACAACATCGGTGTGAGTGGAGTAAAAGTTGACCCCTGCGCCCAGGGCTTCGGCCTCGACCCCCATATCAAAGGGGACTACCGCGCACTCAAAGTCAAATAGCTGGAACGTTGAAGCAGCCATACCCGCCATCTTGTGTGCGTCCACATGGATGTCTGCGAATTTCCAGCCATGTTTTTCCAGTCCATGTATTGTTACATTACCCATGCCACTGAAAACAGGAACACGATCTATTTCTTCCTTCCCGAAAAATCTGAGTACCCGCTCTCTGGAATTAAGTTCTGTATTCATAATTCATTACCTCCTTCTTTGATAATTGCTTTGCCAAGTCTGTGAAGCTTATCCAGAATTTCACAAGGGTCTATGAGACATATGACCAATACGGTCATTGCGACCTGCCCGCCAGACCTGCCCGCAGGACGGCAGGCGGGGCGAAGCGAAGTAATCTTTTGGTGAGGAGATTGCGGAGCCTGTTCCGAGCTATATTATTAAGGCTCTGTCACTTATGCAAGGAGATTGCTTCGGCTTCCTTCGTCAGCCTCACAATGACAAGCGAGGAATCCAGCTCCTCGCAATGACATTTAGAGATCCTTGCGAAATTCTGGATCACTTACTTCTTTTCAGGGAGTAGGTGCCTTAAGTTAGGAAAATCATCCTTCATATGAGGTATCCACATAGACCTGGCAAATGTCTTTTCAAATTCAGACGACACAGTCAGTTCTATGTATTCCACCTGCCTGGCAAATTTATCGGCCTCTTTTCTCTTGTCCACGTTAAGGAGGGCCATGCGCGCGCCGTCCCCTGCGGCATTCCCCACGGAATAAACCTTTTCCGGGTGGCAGTCAGGGAACATCCCAAGTATAGCTGCTGATTGCTTGTCTATGTAGCTTCCAAAGGCGCCGGCCAAAATTATCTTATCCAGTTTATCCACACCAAGAGTATTCATCAGTATTTTGGCCCCGGCGTACATGGCACCTTTACCAAGCTGTATGGCCCTGATATCATCCTGGCAGACTACAATATCCTGGCCGATTGATGTCTCGTTTGCCCAGGCGATGACGTATTCTAACTGATCATCATTTTCACGCACACGGGGGCTGGACACATCCTTTTTAAAGCGCCCGGTTTTGTCAATAATCCCGGCCAAGAAAAGTTGAGGAATAGCGTCAATTATCCCCGAGCCGCAAATTCCCTTAGCGCCCACATCCTCCATCTCCGTATTCCATCTCTCCTCATCAATAATCTTGAAGCGTGCCTCCTTGGTCTCTTTATCTATCTCTATCTTTTCAATAGCCCCCGGAGCAGCGCGCATGCCAAATTTCAGCTCTGCGCCCTCAAAGGCAGGCCCGGTGGCACATGATGCCGAGATAAGCCTCTCTCGATTACCTAAAATTATTTCGCCATTAGTGCCGATATCAATAATAAGCTCAATACTGTCCTGGTTATAAGGTTCTTCGGCGATAAGCACGCCCACATTATCGGCCCCGACAAAACCGGCCTCAATGGGAAGCACATGGACGTAAGCCCCCGGAGATATCTTTATTCCTACTCCACGGGCCTGAGCGATCTCGGAGGATTCCTTTTGTGCGTAAACCCCACAGTGAAGACAGCGCTGAGATTCCTGTATGGCCATCTTTTCCTCAAAGCCTAATTCAACCTCAGTAGACTCTTTCCTTTTTTCCGGTTCAAGCACGGGCATAGCCTCTCTTGCCTCTTTTCCAACACCCTCCTTTGGCACCTCTTCAATTCGTTGAAGTGGAGCAGGTCTGGATTCCTTTAAGTCCATTCCGGCAAGGTAAAGCTCAATGGATATGGCTGCCTCCTTCCCGGCCGCAACGGCGCCAATTACATCTGCCGGTCCGGAGACTACATCACCGCCGGCAAAGACGCCCGGGATGTTCGTCTCCAGGGTGGTCTTGTCTGCCTTGACGGTCCCAAATGTTTCTTTATCCAGTTCGGCAAAGTCTTTCTCATCCGGCCTCTGGCCGATGGCAAGGATTACGGTATTGGCAGGTAGGGTAGGGGCCGAGTCTTTGGAAAATTCAGGGGCAAACCTGCCCTCCGAATCGATCACAGAGACACAATTGACAGTCTCCAGGCCAATGATCTTGCCTTGCTCAGTCAGAATCTTGTTTACACCAAGGCAAGGATGGATAATCACGCCTTCTTCCACGGCCTGTTCAATTTCCAGATCCTGGGCCGGCATCCTGTCTTTACTGGTCAGATCGGTGGATTCCAGACAAATGAGGTGGACTTCTTTAGCTCCAAGGCGTAAGGAAAGCCTGGCGGCATCTACGGCCACGCTGCCGCCGCCAATAACCGCTACGTTGTTACTTAACTCCACCTTTTCCCCTGAATTCACCTTGCTCAGGAAATCAAGGGCATAAATGACACCCTCTGCGTCTTCACCAGGAACATCTAACTCCTGGCTTATCCGGGCGCCCGTGCCCAGGAAGATCGCTTTGTATCCCTGATTGAAGAGATCCTCCAGGCTTTGCACCGGGCTATTGGTCTTGATCTCTACCCCCAGTTCTTCAATATAACCAATCTCATCATCCAGTATCTGTTTAGGCAGTCTGTATTCAGGTATGCCATAGCGCATCATACCGCCGCACTGGGGGGCAGCCTCAAATACAGTAACCGGGTATCCGTTTTTAATGAGTTCAAAGGCGCAGGCCAGCCCGGCCGGTCCGGAACCGATGATGGCTATGCTTTCCTCTTTTGTCTTTTCGACAGGGGTTGCCTTCTCCCTCCCCTCTTTGAACTCGTAATCGGCAATAAAACGATGGAGAGAGCGGAGGGAAAGGGGGTCATCCACATTACCCCTTTCACATTCAGTCTCACAGGGATGGGTGCAGACACGCCCAAGCACCCCGGCAAAGGGAATAGCCATCCTTACCAGCTCAAGGGCCTCTCTAAATTTGCTCTGTGCGATGAGATACAAAAAGTCCTGGCCATTTACCCCGGCAGGGCATTTGACCTGGCAGGGCGGATAAATGCCTTTGCCTGAGATTTCCACCTCTGGCGCTATCTTGAGCCCCCAGTCCCTGGCCTTGAGATCCATTGAGTGGTGAAGCGCAGGGGGGAAGGGAGACCTGCCTATATATTTTGGATCAGTGTTAAGGTAAATATGCTGCATGCAGGTGTTGCCCACGATGGACATATCTACGATATCCTGTCGTCTAATGCCTGCAGCGGCCGAGACCTCTGCCGCAATTCCATTAAGGCCATCAATAATTGCGCCGTTCAGGATTTCCAGACCGTTTGGGTTGGTCATGGTGAAGCTGATGCGGGACATGACATCTTCGCCGTAAACCACCTGTGGATTCATCATAGAACCGGTCGTTACAACCGAGCCATCGGTCAGATCGCAGAGATAGCCGGCCACCGTGGAGGTGCCGACATCCACCGCAAGGCCATAGGCCTTTTCCACAAGCCCTGGTTCCACCTTGATGACCTCTTTGCCCTGCCATACTGATGCGGTCACCTTCCAGTCACCATCACGCACGGCGTTTTGAAGCTCCATGAGCACCTGATAATCGATGGTTAGATTATTCAGGTCGTATTTTTTATCAAGTTCTTTGGTAAGCCGCTCCCAGTCACCAAGTGTATCCTCAAGTGTGGCCTTCTCAAGCTCCATGTAATATTTCTTAACCGCCGGGTTTAACTCGATGGGCCTGTCCGTGGCTGCCTTGCGGACGACCTGCTTCCCCATCCTGCTCTCTTCCGGGACAAAGATCACGACATCACCGAGGATCTGTGTTTGACAGGCAAGCCTGTAGCCTTGCTCCTCTTGCTGCAGATTGAAAAATTTCCTTTCCGACGGTCCCATAGGGGAAAGGTTTTCCCTCGTTGATTTAATGCCGTATTTCTCGAAGTCTCCCTCCTCTATTCTGACCTTGCACGTACCACAAATGGCCTTCTCTCCGCAGACTCCTTCTATGTCTACTCCCAGAGCTATTGAAGCCTCTTTGAGGGTCTTCCCTTTCTCAATATAGCCTCTGCACCCTGATGGTTGGAAAATGACCAAACATCTTTCGTTTTCGTCACCTGGCATAAATCCCGTCCTTTCTATTCTACTTTCCCATTTCCTCTTCTTTTAACATTTTAATGAGTCTAATTGCTTCGTCGACCGCGGTCCCGGCACTCTGGGCGAAGCCGTCGGCACCATATTTTTCAACGACCTCCGGGGTTATTGGGGCACCTCCAAGCATGATGCGAACGTTCGGGTTTTTCTCCTTTAACTTTTTTATTATCTCCGGCATGGATACCATGCTGGTCGTCATCAAGGCTGAGAGGCCCACGATATCACAATCAGTCCTTAACTGTTCCTCCAAGAATTTCTCAAGCGGCACATCTTTTCCCAGGTCGTAAACGGTCCACCCGGCCACCTCAAACATCATCTTGATCAGGTTCTTGCCTATGTCATGAACATCGCCCTCGACCACACCGAGGACTATGGAACCTTTCGCCTCAGGTTTTCTTCCCGAGGCCTCAATGGCCGGCTTCAGGATATCCAGCCCAGCATACAGTGCATCGGAACACATCAGAAGTTCCGGGACAAAGTACTCCTTTTTATTATACAGGTCCCCCACCTCTATCATTCCATCAGCCAGGCCATCAATGGTTGCAACGAAGGGATCTACGCCTTCGTCTATGGCAATATTGCTCCACTCCACAACTTTGTCCTCATCGTAGTTCACTACTGCATTACGAAGTTCATTCATTATTTCCTGGGTTCTATCTTCCGAAGCCATTACAAACCTCCTTTTTTTTATTTGGCCTTAAAAAACCATGTCCATTGGACGTGGTAAGAGGCCTTTTATGATCACATTCCCTTGATCTGCCCTACAAAATCCGGGAAAAGTTTGTGTAAGGGATGCCCCTCTTTTTCGGGTAATTTACCTGTCTCGGAAAAGGCAACTGTAGCAAGAAAGGCCTCTGCCATTGCCAGGGCCGGGAAAACCCTGCCTGCACCTGCCATAGGACCAGAAAAAACCATGTCATGGTAAAGAAAAGCGGCCAGTCCTTCAAGGGCGGCGTCGGCGCCTGACCACCCCTTAAAGCCCCACATCTCCCGGGCCGCCTTCCACATATAAGAGCCATTGGATGGCGCGCTGCCGCATGGGAACCCCCATTTTTCCTTGATCAATCTGTTGGCGAGGGAACAGAAAGCGGTGGCTGGCGCGTTCATCACTGAGGTGTCCACCAGAATACTTTCAAATTTGGCCCCAACCTTTTCAATGGCATCCAGCAGCTTCTGTGTGCCGGTTATGCGGCCCGTGGGCATCTGATCCTCCTGATCGAATGCCACCAGAAGGACATGTTTTACACCCATATCAGCGATCTCTTTGATCTCTGTTTCCAGGTCCTGCTCCCACACGGTCAGACTGTTGTAAAACATACGGTCTAAAAGCCCCTTTTCAGCACAGTACCTGGCTCCTTCCAGCTTGGGTTTCATGGTCCAGGCGTCGATACAGAAGGGCATGCTGCTCATGCTGACCACAAAATCGATGTACCGCTCAAATTCCTTGCCAGTGTTGGCTACAATATCGGCCATTCCCGGTATGCCGGTTTCCCTGCTGATCTTATCCTGTTTTTCCAAAAGCTCTTTGGCCCGCTTTTCATTAAAGCCTTCCTTTCGCCTGGCCCCTTCAAAGACCCTGTCTCCTTTCTGGAAGATTGACGAGACCACTATGGCAGGAAGCTGGCCCGGCTGCCCACCGAATTTTACCCCTCCAACCTCACAAACCTTCTGTTCTGTAACAAATCGAAACATAAGACCTCCTTAATTGTCTATCCGGGCTATTTTTGTTATCCCATCAACACCGAAAGGTGTTTTTAATAATTTCGCTGTCCACCATCAGTTCTTCTGAAGTAGCAATTTGACTGATCTTGCCTTTAGAGCCCATTAAACAATGGCGTTTAACAACGCTTAGGGCCACCTGATAGTTATGTTCCACCAGATTGGGCAAATCCTTTTAAAAATACGCTTTCACTTCCTGTTCTTGGACATCACTCATAATCTATAAAAAAGATGTGGTTTTTTAAAAAAAATCACTTCTCTGAAACACAAGTGGAATTTTACTATCATCAAGAACCCTTCCACTGATTACCTTTCCGATAAAAATGGTATGATCTCCTGTAGTAAAGGTATCGAAGAGTTCACATTCCAGGTAGCTCATTGCCTCTTTCAAGATCGGGCCCCCGCTTTTTCCTTCAAGATATTGGATATCCTTTAACTTATCGACATCTCTTCCACTGACAAAACCAAAATGTTTGCCAATCTCCTGTTGTCCTTGTGCTAAGGTATTGACAATAAAGTATCCTCCCTTTTTAATCAATTCATTTGTATAACTCTTATGCCCTATGGAAACCATTACCATGGGCGGGGTACGAGAAACTCTTGAAATCCATGCAGCAGTCATACCATTTATTCTATCACCTGCTTTCACGGTGACAATATAGACTCCCAGTGTAATTCCCCTGTTAAAGGCTTCCGTTATTTGTTTTTGTTTGTTATCAACCATGATCTCCTCTCGTAACAGTTCAGTTATTTTTATGTAAAGGATATGGCAAATCCGGTTAAATCCGTATAGGGCCAAATAAGACCCTTGTTCAACAAAGGCGTTAATCAGCTTAAAACCCTTGTTTTTGGAGTATTTCTTGATCCCTGGCAATACCCAGGTTACGCATTCGCATACTTTCCAAAAAGTGCGGGTAAATATTAACCCGCAGGTCTAAAATAATCATCCCTTGCTTTTTTGAGTTGTACTATGTTCTCAAGGGGACTTCTTGGCGCGATACCACATCCCGGGCACAAGAAATCTGTTCCATTCTCTAAAGCTTGTATAGACTCCTTATATGCTTCCTCGGGAGTTCCTTGAAACAGAGTCGTTGCGGTTGCCACATTTCCGAAGACCTTCACGCCTTTTTCATGGGCAATTTCCACGGCCTTTTTCATGTCTGTCTTTTCTTCTATGCTGATGCCGACAACCCCGGTATCGCACATCATCTCGATTATGGGATCCGTATTGCCACATATATGGATTACTACCGGGCCTTTAATCCTGCTCACTATTTCCTTTTCAACAGGTTCCACAAATTTTTTGAAAAACCTCGGGCTAAGAAGGGCAGGTCCTGCTGTTGGTTCACCAAATAAAAAATAATCAGTACCATTATCAAATGCAAAGTTTGCAGCAGCAATTGCTGCCTCCTTTGTAACCTCTAATGTCTTTTCAACCTTCCCGGGCTCTTTAAAACACCACCTCATGAACTGTTCGACACCAACAAGATTTGCGGCGCAGGTAAAGGCTCCTTCCGTATGTCCAAATATGATAAGCTTATTACCAACCTTTTCCTTAAGAAGCCGGTAATTTTCTTTATAGACAGAAAATCTGCCTCTTTCTAAGAAATCAGAGGGAAACTCAAGCTTTTCTATGCCTTCAGCGTATGGATGACATTTAATGAAATGTTGGATGTCAATCTGGGCAGGGCCGAGTTCACAACCAAAGGCCTCGCTCAATATCGTAATATCCCATCCCATGGCCTTGACCCACTCAAAACCAGCATATTTATGACCTGCAATGCCAAGTTCGGTCATTGCAACAGGATCTCTATCCGCAAGTGGCCTTTCATGGCCACATTTTTTCATAAGATCTACAACACCATAGGTTGTCGTGCTTCCCACAGGGGTCATATCGACATCCTTGCCTGTGAAGCGGTTCCAGAACCTTTCTCTTAAAGTCATCTGTGCCATTTTTTCTCCTAAATGATAATTATTAAATGTCTATTATCGTTGTCCTCCAAGATATGCCTCTTGAACCCGTGGATCGGTCATAAGATCCCTTGTCATCCCTTCCATCACAATCCGGCCGGTCTCCATTACGTACGCCCTGTCGGCCGTCTTGAGGGCAATACTCGCGTTCTGTTCCACGAGTAAAATGGTTATCCCGTCACTCTGGAGATCGGAAACAATCCCATAGATATCCTGAACAATAAGGGGGGCGAGCCCCAGGGAGGGCTCATCCAGGAGGATCAATCTGGGCCGGCTCATCAATGCCCTCGCGATTGCCAGCATCTGCTGCTCACCGCCGCTGAGGGTGCCCGCCAATTGGGATCGGCGATTCTTTAAAATAGGAAATCTTTCAAAAGTTATTTCCATGTCTGAAAGCATCCCTTTTTTATCACGATGGTAAGCCCCTACTTTTAGATTTTCCTCGATGGTGACCCTTTTGAAAATAGCCCTGCCTTCCTGTACCCATGAGATTCCCATTTGCACAATTTGGTATGCAGGAAGGTTATGAATTTCCCTTCCATCGAATTTAATCTTTCCCTTTTTCGGTCTGAGAACTCCGGTAATGGTACGGAGGAGTGAGGTCTTCCCTGCACCATTTGCCCCTATAATAGCCACCATTTCCCCATGCTGGACAGAAATATTTACCTCTCGGAAAGCCACAATTTCCGCGTATCCGGTAGTCAGTTCTTCCACATTAAGTAGCTGTTGTTTATTCCTGGGCTCCAAGATAAGCCTCGATGACCTCTGGTGATGATTGAATTTCCCTGGGGTGCCCCTCAGCTATCTTCCTTCCAAAATTTAAAACCGTAACCACATCCGAGATCCCCATTACCAGATGCATGTCATGTTCAATAAGCAGGATGGTTACTCCCTGATCTCGAATCTTGGTAATCAATGCGGCCAGATCCTCTGTCTCCCGGGTATCCATGCCCGCTGTTGGTTCGTCCAATAACAACAAAAGAGGCTCAGCGGCTAAAGCGCGGGCAATCTCTAATCTTCTCTGGCTACCATAAGGGAGACTTGCCGCCTTGCTTTCTTTTTTATCAAAAAGACTCACAAAACGCAGCAGTTCATTTGCCATGTCTCGAATGTTTATTTCTTCTTCCAGCTTTTTAAAGGGCAAACTGAAAAAGGTCCTGGCTAGTCCTGTCCGGGTCCTGCAATGTCGTCCAACCATTACGTTTTCAAGAACCGTCAGGGACTTAAACAACCGGATGTTCTGGAATGTACGGCCAATACCCAGGGAAGTGATCCTGTCCGGCCTGAGAGCGTCTATCTGCTGACCCTTAAACCTGATCCTTCCTTGTGTCGGCTTTAAAATTCCCGAAAGTATGTTGAACAGGGTCGTTTTACCAGCGCCGTTGGGACCAATCAAGGCATGGATTTTACCCGATTTTACTTCCAAGCCCACCTGTCTCAGTGCCGTGACACCATCAAAGGATTTGCTTAAGTTTTCAATACTCAAAAAATCCACATCATTCCCTTTTACATTTAGAACAATTTCTTGGCATATCGGGTGATGTCATCCACCAGCTTTTTATCTATCAGCCCCTGAGGTCGAACGATCATCAACACGACGATCACCAAACCATAGAAAATCATTCTCCATTCTTTTAAAAATCGCACTACCTCCGGGATTAACGTCAACAGCGTCGTACCAATAATTGGCCCCCAGAAAATCTCCATTCCTCCGAAAACTACAAAAACAAAGAACTCTACTGCGAGGAGAAACCCGAATTTTGGTGAATCGATATACATAACGTAGTGTGCGTACAAACCTCCGCCAAGCCCGGCGATGAAGGCTCCTACTCCAAAGGCTAATAGCTTTGCCTTAACGATATTTATGCCCATTACTTCAGCCGCTAATTCGTCCTCACGCATGGATTCAAAGGCCCGCCCCATTCTCGATTTACTAAGCCTGTAAAAAAAAATAATTAAGATAGCCACGATCGTGTATACGTTGACAAAGTTTGTCTGTAAGTCCATCCCGCCCATGCCGGAAGCCCCTCCCGTAAATTCAAAGTTCAGAAAGAAGACCCTCACCATCTCTCCGAAGGCTAAGGTAAGAAGAAGGAGGTATATCCCCTTGATGCGTATCGCAGGGAAGCCTACTAACACTCCGGTCATTGCAGAAAGCAGTCCACTAAGAAATAGGGCTATATAAAAAGGGAAACCCCAAAATAGGGTCATCACAGAAGAGGCATAGGCGCCGATTGCCATAAAGCCAGCCTGGGCCAGCGAGATCTGCCCGGCGGAAAAAGGAAGATACAGGCTTAAAGCCATGATGATATGAATGCCATTGAATATGAGGATGCTCTCGATGTAACTGCTAAACACGCTATTCCTCATGAAGCCTGGTGCCGAAAAGGCCCGTTGGCCTAAAAATCAGAATCATGATCATGATCCCAAAGGCAAATGCATCTTTATAAGAGGAAGCCAAATAGGCTACACTGAATACTTCCATCAACCCAAGAATGATTCCACCGATCATTGCTCCCATCACATTCCCGAGTCCCCCGAGCAACATTATGGTAAATCCCTTTAGTATCATCTCTGTCCCCATAAAGGGAGAGACGGCATTATAGACGAGCCCTACAAGGACCCCGGCAGCCCCTGCTAAGGCAGAACTGATCATAAAGGTCATGGAGACGATCCTGTTTGTATTAATCCCCATCAGTGAGGCATTTGTTGCATTTTCAGCAGTGACCCGCATAGCGATTCCCACTTTTGTTCTATGAATAAATAAATGGATTGTAATCATAAGCATAAGGGCAAAGGCCAAAATAAAGAGATGAACAGAGGTCACCTGTACAGGACCGATTTTATAAATCACGAGCCGGATGGTCTTGGGGAACCCCACTATATCCCCGCCGAAGATCCTGGTTCCGATTTCCTGGAGAATAATGCTGACCCCGATGGTGCTAATCAGAGGCGCAAGATGATATTCTTTTTTTATCGGGCGAAAGCTTACCCTCTCAATGATCAAACCTAACAGTGCAGCTCCAACCATGGATCCCAAAATTGCAATGACGATGTGACAGTTTGTAAGCAGGACCATTTGCAGGCCGATAAAAGCTCCGATCATGAAGACCTCTCCATGACCAAAGTGAAGTAAGTTCAAAATACCAAAGATCAGCGTATAACCGATGGCCACGAGGGAATAGGTAGCCCCCAGCATCAATCCATTGATGAGTTGTTGAAAGAACATAGATCACCATTCTTTTTCGGGCCGAGGGGGGAATCCTTTCTGCGGAATGATTTGCGCTTTTCTCTCCCTCGGCCCATTTCGTTACGGTAGCCTTTATTATGCAGGTTGAATAGGAGACTTCCTTATCATTTCCCTTTGAGTAATAATCAAAACCAGTCTATAAGAAAATTTCATTCATTTTCGCTATTTAGCAGCTACCCATTGCCCGCTTTTAACACAAAGAATGGCGGGCATACTCACTCCATCACCCACTTCGTTAATGGTTGTGAGTCCTGAAACCCCAGGGAAGTTTTTAACGTTTTTCCATCCGTTCCTCAGCCGATCTCGATCTTTCGAAAGGTCCTTGGGATCATTGGTCACGCCATACTTTTCGATGATTTCTTTGATGATATAGATGCTGTCGTAGGACTTGAACCCACCGCTGTTTGGCTTTTCACCGTCTTTTCGCTTCATGAACTTAGTAACGAATTTCTTCACCTTAGGATCCGGGTTACCCGCCCAGGATGCAGACGCAGTCCATACGCCCTCCACATCGCCCTTGCCGGTCCTTATAAACAATGGGTTGGCACACTCCACTCCTGTAATTACAGGAATATTGAGACCCTGCCGTCGCATTTCACGCACTATGTTGGCAGCCTGCTCTGCCTGAGCGGCTAAGGCTACGCCGTCAGGGTTTTTGGCCTTAATCCGGGTTATATGAGCGCTGAAATCTATGTCCTTCTTCTGAACCGTTAGCGAGTCCACGATCTCTACCCCAAATTTTTTAAAAAAGGCTGGATAAACCTTTGCCCCTTCACCGGTGGAAACAGCATCGGAGCTGTCATAGATAATCCCTGCCTTTTTGATATTGTTATCCTTAACCCATTTTTCCAAGGCCGGGCCGAGGGTCTTGTCACTGGTTAGATTGTTTCGATATGCCCAGGGACGGTTTTTTGCGGACACTCCAGGTTTGGCAGAGGTCGGTGAGACCGCAACGATCTTCATCCGGTTGGTCACAGGAAAGACCATCTCACAGGCAGAGCTCAAGATGGGGCCAAGGATAATCAGCACCTTATCCTGTTCAGCTAATTTTCTTGCCAAAGAAATAGCCTGGTCAGACTTGCTGGCCGTATCCTCAACTATCAACTCCAGGGGAATACCACCGATTCCACCTGCCGCATTGATCTCATCTCGGGCAATCTCAGCACCTAATAATGAATGCTGGCCCCAGGATATGGCCGGACCGGCTAAGGGAACAATCACTCCCACCTTTACTGATTTTCCTTTTAGTCCTGCCTCTGCTGCTGGAATGGCTGACGCAAATGCAATTAACAACGCAATACATGCCACGGCCACAAAACGATAAAACCTTTGTGCTTTCATTTTATCCCCCTTTCTTGTTAAATGTTAATTTATGTTAAAGCACCCCACTTTACATAAGTGCGGGACAGAACACGTCATAGATCAACAAATCTTCTGTAACATCAACGATTTTGTGTTTTATCCCTTTTGGCACTCTTACAATGATGCCAGGTTCCAGAGAAAAATCCCCGGTCCCATCCACCCACATAACCGCTCTTCCTTGCAGAGGGTATAGTATATCATCCTGATCCTCATGAATATGTTCAGGCACTTCTTCTCCGGCCGGGACATTAACCAGCATACAGGTCACATCCAGGCCATGTTCTTTATTGGTGATCAAAGGTTTGATCTTCACCCCTTGGGCGGTGGGATGGGATACCCAGGAAATTTTTTCAACCGACCGATTCACTTCCATATGAAACATCCTAAAGCAGTCCTGACTGAAAAGATTCTATCTATTTGTCCTATTATCCCATATGTCTAAAATGCTACTATCCCAAAATAAGCACAATTAATAATGCAAATTGTTATTACGTTACAAGTTTCAGTCAGTATTACCGGCTTAGCTCAGGAGTTAGCTAATCTTCAACAACAACAATCCCTTTTTCACCCAAAACCCTTATGTAGTCACCTGTCTTAATTGTCTTAATTGGGTCCTTATCAAAGGAATCCATCAGTGGAATATCCACTGTCATGGCACATTCTACGGTTATAGGGTCTACACTGCGACATAATATTGCCAATGGAGCGTTATCCATTTTTTTTGCCTTATACAGCATCAAAGAGGCATTAACTGCACCCTTTGCCGCTGGAATGACCAGTATTTTTTGGGCTATCTTCTCACCGTGCAGCGGATGGCCCCTAATTACGAGATTTCCATTATCGGGATCAAAATCAGCCGTAAACGAAAAGGAAGATTCCAAAACAATAGCCTCTGCTTCAACGTTGCCCGTGTTTACTGTTCTCCCTCTAAGTTTCATTAGTCTCCCACCTCCCATTTTCCATTTATAGCCACATTTATGCAGTCTTCAAGGTCACCTATAACGACCCTCCTACGACCCTTTGAAAATGTAGATATATAATGGGCGGTCTTAAAAGAATTTGTCGCGATTATTCTTATATCATCGGGAATAGGACAATCCGGGACAGCTGACATACAAGATCTCGAAATGAGACCACCTGCCTTCTCAATGATTTGAGAATAACCCATGGTTTGAGCTAAATTGTAGATTTGTTGAGCCGTACCAATCCATAATCTTTGATTGGTGCCGACCTTCTTGTTCTCTAACAAGAACGCCACCTGTTTCAGCTCTTGAATGGTGCAATGTGGACAGCCGAGTATAACAAGATCAATCTCTTCGGATTCAGGCGTCGAATACTCTTCCTTTGCTCGACTGATCTCTTCCTTCCCGATATGGATCGTCTCTTTTGGGGGCTTGTTACCTAAAGCAGTTATAAGATCAGGCGCTTCTGGTGTTACCCCAACAATATGACATAAACTTACTGCGCCTGTGGCTGAGAGAGGCGGTAGAAGATAATGCATTTCATCCAAGGTTATGTTTCTATTCAAGCCATTTATTACGATATTTCTATCTTTTGCTATCCCTCCAACATAATGTCCGATGGCGCCATAATCTGTTGTTGTCAATAATTCTGAATCTGAGTCTTCGACTTCAACCAGGATTTCAGCGGAACGGTTTTCATCTAAAAAAAGTCCCCAGTAAGGTGCCTTACCTGTAATAGCTATGGCCATATTGACAACGGCCCCGTCTCGATTTTGCTTTGCCCCAATTATGGAATTGGCGAGTAATTGAGGGCAGCTACCAAACCATGAAATAAAATCTCCTTTTTTTACAAAGTTTCCTACCAGCATTGGAACGCATGTATAAGTTCGAAAAAAGCTCAAACGGTTGTAGATTTCCACTTTTTTTTCATGTTCTCTATTTAAGGGTGTGACATGATCTTTTGAGATGCCCATTTTTTCCCAAGATAGTGGATCGGAAAGGGACATGAAAGGATGGATAGTTGTAAAGGCACCTGATTGGTTCGCCCCTTCGGTCAACTCCATGAGAAGATCCAAAGGAAAAGCACTGTAAACATGCGCACTTGAAACTTTGACTAATTTTTCTGCATTAAAGACTTCTCCGAATTTGATAAGGAGGTTTATGCACTTCTCAAGTCCGGGTCCATATTGTCCCCTAGCCATTGCCTCTTCTTCTTTAGTTAAAATCATCTTAGGTCCTCCCTCGTTAAAGCTCCTCTCCTCGCGGATGTCGGTTATCGAAGGAAACCCTCTTTTTCAGGTGATAAAATCGCTTTCGTGATTTTATGAAACGTCCCGCTTTCTCCCCCTACAGGACTCCAAGAAAGGAAATTTCTGTATAAAATTTGAACTTAAGAGCTTTGCCCCAATTAGAGCATTGGATTGATGGCATCAAATAAAATGCTGCTAAAAGCACAATGAGTCTCCCGCCTTGGCGGGATAGAATTTCGATGTATATTAACACTTCCCCGATGGTTTTTCTTTGGTCACATAGTCTTGACCATCAGGACGGGGGGCAGGTGCCTTCCCGTCACCGCCCGGAAGAATCGGGATCATACAGAGCATCTTCATTACCGTGTCACCCACGTTCTTAATCTGGTGCGGTTCATCAGACGGAACATATATTGTATTGCCCACCTCAAGTCTTATCTCATTGCCCTCTGCATCGACAAATGCAGGTTCGCCTTCAAGAAAGAAAAACTGGTGCTCTTCAAGATGGGCATGGTAAGAGGTATATCCATGGGGCTCGAACTCCATCATCCGCATTGCAAAACGCGGGCAACCATCGTCTTTTGACCAGATGAAGCGTTGTTGCATTCCCTTAAACCCTTCTTTTTTACTGTCAATTGTCTCAACATCAGTAAAGTGCTTTTTAATCATGTTTGTCTCCCTCCTGATTTAGTTTTTAATATCTGCTCTCTTTTGCAACCTGTATCATGGCTTCTAAATTTTCTTTTGGTGCAAGCTCGGGAATCATACAGCCCGAGGCCAAAATGAATGCCCCGTCTTTGCCTGCCGCTTTAATGGATTCCTTTGACTCTTTTATGACCTTCTCAGGTGTACCGAAAACAAGTGTCTCCGTAGGATTCACATTGCCGATCAGGCATATTTCAGGTCCCATGATCTCTCGGGCTTTGGCCAGATCATTTTTTTCGTCAAGGCTTACGCCATGCATGCCCATTTCTTTAATAGTGTCAAACATGTCATTAAAATCTCCACAAAGGTGCAGAAATATTTTGGCGCCGGTCTTCCTCAAGGTTTGCGTGAGTCGCGTAAAATGCGTTGCAAGATCCACCGCCATGTCTTTTGACATCATATCTCTCCCGAGATACGGTTCCGCGATCATAATCAAATCCGCACCAGCACCAACAAGGGCTGCTCCATACAGGATCAGACTATCCGTTGCAATCTCTAATAATTCTTCGCACTGATCTCTATGTTTCTTCATATCCACCAATAATTTCTCAGTTCCTCGCAGCATTGCGGCATGTCGAAAGGGCCCCTGCACATAACCAATAACGGGGACTTCATCCCGAACTAACTCTTTAAGGCGTCGGACTACACCTAACAATTCCGGGAGCCGTCCGTCTTTGTGCGGATTAGGAAGTCTAAGCTTTTTTACATCCTTATACAGGTCCTTAACTGTAAATTCGGCTACCGATGGGGGACCATCCTCCGGAATTTTCAGGACAGAACCCATGGCTTCCGATTCCGAATGAAAACCCATAAGGTCCCAGATCACATCAGCACCTATATCCCTCAATGCCCTGTATTGGGCGTAGACATACTTGTTTGGATTTTCAAGTACTTCAGAAAATGTAAACCCGGCAGATTTCGTGGCCCAATCCCGCATGAATAGAAGCGTCGGGACTCGATCCGGCTTACCTCCTTCTAAGGTTGTCATAATCCTTTCATAAGAAGTCATTTCTTTTTTTCCCAATGTTAGTTTCCTTCCCACAAATTGCAAAAAAAATGTTGTTAATCAGAAAATTCAACCTGCTCTAAAAGCATGTCCTGCAATTTTTCAAGGTGGGCTTTAATTAACAATTTAGCTTCCTTATAATCTCCAGTGATGAGTGCTTCAAGGATTTCTAAATGCTCTTTAACATGCTCTTTAACAAGTAATCCTTCCTCTTGACGAATCCTGTAAGCTAACCTCTGATAACGCCGAATATTGTTAAACGTCATATAATAGGCGTAACTTAACTTAGTATTGCCAGCCAATTGGACAAGAAAATCATGAAAGCTAACACAACCTTCCGGGCCTGTGAGCGCGGTTTCTTCATCAATGGCTATGGATTTAAGTTTCATTTTAATATCGCTATCGGCTTTTTCACCCCTTTCTATTAGATCCACTGCAAATGTCTCTAACATTTCTCTGATTTCAAATGTTTCTTCCAGGTCTTTTTGAGATGCACCTGCCACCCAGCTCCCTCTACCCGGATAAGCAATGATTAACTCCTCCTTCTCTAAAATCCTCAAAGCCTCTCTGAACGGAATGCTACTTACGCCTAACTTTTCACAAGTTTCGGTATTACTAATTTTTTCTCCGGGTTTTAATATCCCATTAACAATTGATTCACGCAAATAGTCGGCTACCGTCTCAACAACCGACTTCGGCTTAGTAAAAGGCACTTCTTCATTAATATTAGGAAGTAGGGGCAATTTACTATCTCCTTTATCAAGAATTGGATTCGGGCTTCTGGTTGTGAATCACTAAGTATTAGTTATTTTATATAATATATTATATAGAATATATATTGTCAAGTTTTTTTGTAAAAAAAAATTAACTGGTTTAACTATACAGGATTATTCGTTTTTCCAGCTTAGGAAAGGGCCTAATGGAAGGAAAAGCTTAGGACAGCGACTGAATATTACCTTGTCAGGAAAGAAAATTTTATTAGAGACTATTCAATGCACAAATGCATTTCTATTTAATATTAACCATAATTCCTCTCAAATTTAAGTAAACGAAAGTGCAAATCCGGTTAGCCCGGACAGGAAAAGAAATGTTAGGACGTAAAGACGGAGCCGCTTTTCTGTAAACCTGTCCCTGATCCAGGTACCAGTTTTGAAACCAAGAAAAACCGCAGGAATCAGAAAAAGTGAAAAAATAACAGTGACACGATTATACATACCGTTAATACTTAGATTAAGCAAAGAAAAGAGTGCAATTGAGAAAAAGAATCTCGCCCAGACAGCATGCATTTCAATCTTTTTCCATCCCTTAAGAACGCACCACATAACAATTGGTGGGCCTGATAAGGTACAAGAACCACCTAAAATTCCACTTAAAAGACCAACTAAATGCTCAATTACTCTTCCCGTTTGTTTGGCCTTAAACCGCAATTGTTGCCGGCTGTTTATACTATATGGCAAAACATTAATACACCTGCCAAAAGGGCAAGATTTAAATACCTTTTCATCAAAAGAGGGTCAAGATATTTTAAAACAGCCACCCCTAAGGGAACACCAAAGAAAGCCGGAATAACAAAGTGTAGTGATCTCCTCCAGCTCGTTATTTTTCTGGTTTCTATTACCCGTAGGGTTGCCCCCACGGAACCAAGAACGATTATCAGTCCCACAAGTTCAACAGGTGGCATGAAGAATTGAAGGGCAGCCACAAGAACAATGGCAAAACCGAAGCCGGCCGAAGCGGAGACAAAGCTGCCAACCATGACCAGGAACATGATTAGCCAAAAAAGAGGAGAACCAATTTCGGGCATATTAAAAAATTCCATAACTATTAAGCTACTAATGCACGAATACAAAAAGAAAAAAGTGAATATATGAACTGTGTGAGTTCCGACATCTGAGAGTTGTGATCAGTACGCGTACGGCTCAGCGCTTTTAAAGTCGAATATGTAAGGAACCGCAGGATCCGGGATCTTGGCAATCTTGACAGGGATGATGCCATAGGATTTGTTCAGGCGGGTGAAAAAAAGCCCCCTGATATGCAGTTCGGGATTGGGCAGATCAGGCTGCAGTGTTTTTAGAGTTCCGTAAACCCTTACCCACTGGCCGTCGCTAAACTCGTCCGCCTCATTATGATGTACTCTGAAACCAACGGGTGCGGCGTGAGCAAGACAGCAGACTACCGCAGTTCTTATGATTGCGAACTGGCCCGAACTGTCAAGTGCCGGAGTTCGTTTGACAATGCCCCTAAGTACATAGCGGCCTGCGATTTTGTCGGCTTCTCCGTTTAAGCAGTGCTGATAAATCTCGGCAAGGTTGATCTTAATGTACTCAATGCCGTTTAAGGTCAAGCGAGAGCTGTCTTGATCCGACTCGTCAATCATTATGCCGGGCTGGAGCGGCGGAGACTGCAGAGCTGTGCCGGTTCCCATGGCTGCAACACCTATAAAAACAAGGAAAATAACGATCCCCGAAAGATTTGCCCTTCGATTGGGTCTGAGAACGGCTATACCTCCGGTGATAATGAACATGATTGCTGCCGCGCTCGGGCAAAACCAGAAGATGCCCAGGTTCAAAAGGATGAAGGCGACGTATACCCGGGGAGCCGTTATGGATGCACCAGCCAAAAGGGCAAGTCTAATGGACCAACTCATTAGCCAATTCCATGAACCAGTCAACCCTTTCCGGTGGAGCAATGCCCGGCACCTCACAACCCGAGGCCAGAATATACCCGCTGTCATGAGGTGCCACATCAAGACAATTCTTTATTGCCTGTTTCATATCTTCTTTGCTTCCGGAAAAGAAAAGGTTGGTATTGACATTACCAATGAGGACCGCCTTGCCCCTGGTTACCTCCACCGCCTTGGCCAGATCCGACGGTGCGTCAATACTGATATTGGTAACACCTGTATTAACCATATCCTCAAGGATGGGGTCAGTATATCCGCAGATATGAAGCCCAATACCCGCCTTCCTTTCCTTGAAGTAGTCTATAATTCGCTTATGATAGGGAAAGATAAATTCGCGGTACATCTTGGGGGAGATAAGGCTGCATGATGCAGGTGCCTCAGAGTAACTGAGCCCCACCTTCAGCGGCATAATGGCCTCCATAAACCTGATGGCCATCTCAGAGCAAAACTGCATTAGTTCATGTACATAGTCAGGATCCTTGAGGGCATCCCTGATGAGTTCATTGGCTCCCCTGAGACCTATGGCTGTCGTCCATGGGCCGGCAACAACTGCTGATACAATGGAATCTGTTATTATTTTTTTGGTCTCTGCCAAGACCTCTAAATAGGCGGGCATGCGACCATCTTTTGTTGGATCCGGAAGTTTAAGGCTGCTCAATTTACCCTTGTCTTCCAGCGCCATCTTTTTGGAGATGCACATGCCGTTTTCGGGAAATTTGAGTTCATTGCCCATGGCCTCCACGTCCATGAGCAGATCCCCCTGCATGACAATAATATCGGGTTTGAAACGTTCATAGGCTGCCACCTGGGCCTTCACAAAAACTTTGGGGTCTAATATAAACTCCCTGATGGAGGCCCCTACGAGCTGGGCGTTACACTGTCCCATAATGGGATAAACGGGAATCCTGTCAACCTCGATCTTTTGATCGGTAAAGGTCTTTTTAAAAGCTGCCGAAACGCGTTTTCTTCCTGTGTATTCTTCCATTTGCAAATCTCCTTGCTCCAAAATTCCCATCTGCTCCCGGGAGAAGCACTTTCTCCTTCCCGAGTATCCGGTTGCCTTTTCAGGCGCTACTTTTTTTCCTTGAGATTTAGAGTCCGCTTAACCAGCTCCTTCTCATGATCATAATTAATAACACGCTGGAGCATAATCTTCTGGGCCATGACCGGTCCGGCCCCGTGCCAGGTTCCAACACCATGAAGCCCGGCCGTCCAGTTCTGAAGGAGTTTGTGCACCTTCATGATGTTTTCCGTGGGTTCATCAGAACCAAAGCTGTAAAATTCCTCAACATAATCCTTGACCTCAGGATTTTTAAGCTCCTTAAGGGAGGGCAGGGTAACAATAAGACCTCCGCCTATATCTCCGGCCAAGGCCATGACCCGCCAGAAGGCATTGCAGACATTGAGCTTGGAAACGTTACCCATTAATTCATCAGGCAAAAACACGCCCGAACCCTTAGGCTGTTCACTGCCTCTGTGGGCAGCCGCCAGACCGCAGGCCCGGCCTGTCTCCCTTAAAACCACCATTTCGGCCAGTTCCTCGTTGATATGAGTGGCCTTCTCGAGGCCCTTGTATTCCTGAATCAGTTTTGAGGCCCCTATGATCTGATTCATAAAACCTACCTTACAGGTCCCACCGCAAGTCATACGATGAGTCCTGGCAAAACGGGTCACAAGCTTTACCGAATATTTGTACTCGCCGCAGTGAAACACCCTGTCCCAGGGGACAAAGACATTATCAAAGATCACCATGGAGGTCTCGCGTTGGCCATAAAGCGGATTGCCTAATTCCTCCGGATCATCAGCCAGATCCCTTTCAGCGGAGAAGGGGGTGTACTGGCACACAAAGGTAATGCCCTTGGCATCAACGGGCGTGGCAAATGCCACGGCATAATCTTCTTCTCCCTTGAAATGGGCAGCCTGGGGCAATACAACCATTTCGTGGCTGGCATAGGCGCCGCTGATGTTGATCTTGGCCCCTTTAACTACAATTCCGTCATCGTTTTTGTCCACTATTTTCAGGGAGAGAAGGGGATCCTTCCAGTCTAAGGTCTTCTTGCTCCGGCTCCCCCTCGGTTCGGTCAGGGCGCCGGCCACGGACAGGTCCTTTGTCTGCACCATCTTTAAATATTCAAGGAATCGGGGATTATATTTCGTGCCCAGATCCTTGTCCATCTCCCACGTTGTGGCGGCCAGGGAATGAAAGGCGTCATACCCCACGCAACGGTATATACAGGTACCTAACATTTCTGCGGTGAAGGTCCCTGCGTTGGCCTTTTTCACCAGGTCCTCATTGCTCGCGCTGACATAAGTATAACGATTGACCACATCATCAATGAGCGGCGAATAGCATGTCATAATATCCTTATACTTAGGATCCAGGGCCCATTCATAGCTGGCCTTGTTGGCCTCAACAACGGTTCGGGTGTTTTTGTTCTCAAGGACGTTTTCCACCCTTTTACCGTTCATGAAGACCCTCGGTTTAATGTCTTTCAAGCTTTCTTCAAATTGTTCCGGTGTCATTAGAGCCATTTCTCACTCCTCCTTTCAAGATGATTTAAATTTTAGATAGGACTTATTTTAAAGTCGGATACTTAACAAAAGGGTCAAGATTTCATGTCTGTTTTCGCGTTGACCCGGTTAAGGGCGCCAGTCCCTCGATATACTTAATCAATGAATTGACAGACTGATCCAGACTGGCAGAGGATTTTTGCATGCCAAAATTAACAGAGGCACCCAACATCCCGGCAAAGACCATCTCTGTTACGGCCGCAGTATCGACGTCTCCTCTCAATTCACCCGATCTTTTCCCTTGATCAAAAAGCTCTTTGATCATGGCTTTGAGACGTACAAACCCTTCATTGATCTCACGAGATAAATGAGGCCGTTGATCATCCAGTTCTACCGACAGGGTGACAAAAACACAGCCGCCAGGGAAGGTCTTTGTGTCTTTAAGGTAGCGGTCTTTGTAATTCTCCAGCAGTTTTTTGACCTTTTCGACCGGCTTTTCTATTTGATCCAGGTCTGCAAGGTTCCTTTCACGCCAAATCTTCCGTGCTTCACTTAAAACAAAGAAAAAAAGATCCTCTTTGCTCTTGAAATGGTTATAAAGACCACCCTTGGATGTATGTGCCGCCTCTAATATGTCATGAGTAGAGGTGCCCAGAAAGCCTTTTAAGGAAAAAAGCTTTAAGGTCTCGCGAATGATTTTCTCTTTAAGATCCATTCTGAATAACAATGCCCTTAAGACCAGTAAGCCAGACCGGTCGGTCTGTTGCAACAAATATATAATTTATCAATTTTAGGAAGTCAAATATTTTTTCAACCGCAATTCAACCTTGACGGCTTAGTAAAAGTCGAATTTTCCTATGTATCTGGTTTCCCGCCGTAGTTTATCCCGCACTTGACGCGGGGCTGGAATGACAATAAATTATTTAATATCAAGCAGATATGATAACCGCCCCGCCTGCCCGCCGGACCTGCCTGCAGGGCGGCAGGCGGGGCTGGTATCCAGGTGTTAAAATGACTTTTTTCGAGTTCATCAACCTTGACTATGGAAGGATATGCCTATAAAATATAAAATAAAGAGGAGGAATAGTGATCATGGCCAGAGATGATATTTTGAAAGGGAAAAAGATACTCGCGGTGGATGACGAACCTGATATCCTGGAAACCTTAGAGGATCTTCTCCGTGACTGTGATTTTGAAACCGCTTCTACCTTTGAATCGGCCAAGGAACTCTTAGAGAGTAATGTTTATGATGTGGCCATTTTGGATATCATGGGTGTTAGAGGGTTTGACCTGTTAAAGATTGCAACGAAGAAAAAAATTCCGGCATTAATGCTGACAGCCCATGGCCTAAATCCTGATAACCTGGTAGGTTCAATCAAGCTGGGAGCCAAATCCTATATCCCAAAAGATAGAATCGCCGAGATAGACATCTACCTTAAAGAGATACTGCTTGCCAGGGAAAAGGGAATAGCGAGACCAGGCAACTGGCTTGCACGTCTGGGATCTTACTATGATGATCGATTCGGAAGCGGTTGGAAAAACAAAGACAAAAAGTTCTGGGAAGAATTCGACGAAACATATAAGGTTTCAAAGGATGAGCTTCAAAGGCTCATGTAAATGATCTCGTATCTCAACTATCTTTTCCTGGCAATCTGACGTATTCAGAAATCGACAACAATTATTTTACCAAAAATCTTTTCGCAGGATAGTTGTGACCTTCAATCGTATGAATCCTGTTGAAAACTTTTACTAATACGGACCCGCTACGGCTCAGGAGATGCCTGGTGCTTTTCGTTCCTTTTTGGTCGGATGATGCCCAATCCTGTGTCCCGGGAGTGAAGCACAGCAGTCTCACCGCCTGCCTAAAGCCTTTTTTGAATTCACACAAAAGGAATTTTCGAAATCAGCAGTTAAAACCATATTTGCCACGCATAATGTCAGATATTTCTTTAGTCATGTTGAAGGCGAGATCCGATTGTTCGGGGGTCATCATTACGGTATCACAGGAGGGCATTAACCAAGAAGACGATACCAGCAATCCTTCATCAACACCATTCCTGACAAGGAGGCTGATGCCCTGTTCAAGTCTCTCTACCAGGGTTTGAACATTTTCTTTCGCAATAAGCTCATTGGTGACGGGCACTATGCCCCAAGCCAGCATTCCTCCTCGCTCCAAAAAGGCCTGAAACTCCTCATGGTAAAGGGCTATTTTATCTGAGTGTTGGTAGGCGTCAAAATTGATGACATCAACATTGGAGTCGATAAGCAGGGTCCAATCAATATTGGCACAGCAGTGTATCCAGGTAACGCAATTCAATCCTTCAAAGCCCCCATTTATGCAGTTTACTATTTCTTCTCTTGTTCCGCTTCCCCCTGCAGAAGTAAAACCAACCAGGGTTGTTTCGGGCAGGCCAGCTATAACTTCGACACCCGGAAGTTCTTCCTTTATTTTTTTCTCCAGCCACCTTGACTTCATGCTTGAAGCCTTGGTCAGCATATCCCGCAACGTCTCATTATGGAAAGAGGGGTTGCCGTCGGGCTGCTTGATTACATCAGCCAAGAGCACCGGCCCTGCAGTCTGGAAAGCAACCCACTTGAGTTCAGGTGGTCGTGCTTCTTTTAGTCTTTCAAGTAACGCGTAAAAACCCGGTGCTGTCTCAGGAGTAGTGGTGAAATAATCCAGATCCTGTTTTTCATATTTCTCATAGAATTCAAAGAGCTCCTGTTCCCTCTCCGGTGATGGGTCCAAAATAACTTGCCGTTTTTCACGATCAAACACCAAACAAGGGATTCCCTCAAGCATATGTTTCATACTTCGGCTTAATACCGGCAGGCAGGGTGCCTCTGGAAAATTATCCAGGATCACCTGGATTGCCCATTTGATGTCCCTGTATGGGACATAAGCCATCATTGTGGTGGCAAAATTTGGCTTATCAAATACCCTTTCCATGCTCCGTTTCCTCGGTGATCTTCAATTGCTTGAAATTTAACCTTAATGAATTCGTAAAAAGTCAGCAATTAGACGGCAAAATAAAAAGCTCCAAATGCAAGGCTTGCGAATCTTGAGGAGTGAGGCGTCCTTACAGTACGCTGCAGCGACGAAAGATGAAGCGTAACACAGCAGTTGGACTTTTTACGAAGCCCTCAACCTTAATTGAGCTAAAGCCGAATTAAGGTATTATTGTTATTGGATATGTTTTGCCCAAATAAACAGAAATTTCAATTTTTCAACTTATTTATTTCTATAATGTTTGCCTACAGATCCATATGAGGACCGGATAATGAAACTGGACCTGTGTAAACAGGAGAGTTTACCCGGCCATTTTGTCCCTATAGTCCAGGATGAACTCCGCCGTCATTCTGGCGATTTTACCAACGACTTTAGAACACTCTCTGTAACCACCTGCCTCGATGAATGCCTTGTACTGTTCCGGGTCGGCAAGACTGTAGAACACCCCTAATTTTTCCGTTTGTATCTTTGTGCAGTTCGTGGTTCCGAACTCCTTTTCAACGATTCTCGCTAACCTGAACCCGGAAGCAAGTGAATTCGTCAGAGCATCGGTATCTTTAAACTCCTCGCTTGCAGTAGCAATGCCCACGGCCAACAATCCCCCCAAAAGGGCCCCACATGTCTCTCCGCGCATGGCAACGCCAGCAGCCAGGGGGGTCGATGCCTTTAGACTCGCATCATTTCCAAGATCAAAATGGTCTTGCAGCGGCTTTAACACACACCTTGAACAACCATGAAAATCCCTTTCATAATCGTGTGCCGCCTTTTCAATCTTGTCCAATAATTCATCTCTGGACTCATTATCCAGCATGCCTACCCTCCTTTGTATTCAATACCTCTTGACCGCTTCCTTTGGCAGCTCGAACCCACGGGGGTCCAAAGACCAGAAAGCTGAACAACCTTCGTCTATAAGACGAAGGCTTCAATAATTTGTTGATTAAAATCAACAGTTTTCAAGCCGGACTCGCTCCGGCCGTCATGCCGGACTTGATCCCCGCTGATCACGGGATCTGCGACCGGCATCCAGAACTACTAATCGTCCTATCCCCTGGATTCCGGCTCTGAGGCCGGAATGACAATTCGCCCGCCGACAACCTAAGCTTTACTTCGCCTGAAGGCTAGGGGTTTCAACCATCCCCGAGAGGGACACTAAGGCCCCCGAACTGCGCAAGAAATATGGAAGACATGATTAATATCTTCACTCTTTCACGTACGGATAGTAGCTTTGAACCACGTCTAAACGACCTAACTGACCGCCACCCAGCCACAACTGAACAATCTTGCTGTCCCGCAGGTATTTTTCCACGTGATATTCCCGCACATAGCCGTATGAACCCATGAGTTCCATTGCCTTGCTGCATACCATCTCGGTCACATCACAGGCATATACCTTGGCCGCACTGGCCCTGGCCATGAGGTAGTCGTCGCCAGGATTCCCGAATTTCTTCCGGTTATTGAACATGGCCGCCACAGAAAGATAAAAGGCACGGGCCGACTCTATGCCAATGGCCATATCAGCGAGCATGGCCGCCTGGAGCGAATGGTTTCTGACCGATTTTCCGCCGTAGAACCGGGTCCCGGTGTATTCCATGACAATCTCCAGGACAGCCTGGGCATTTCCCACCGTCATAGGCGCGGACGTAAGCCGCCCCCAACTGACGTTGGCCCTGAATAGCTTCCAGTCAACACCGGGACCTGCTGCCCTGTATTCCTTGGGTACACGCACATTGTCAAAGTAAATGGCTGCGTTGACATCCGTAACCTTCATGCCCATTTTGTCTTCCGGTTTTCCAAAGGAAAGCCCGGGTGTATCCTTGGGCACGTAAATAAGGGCAAGGCCCTCTTCCTTTTGTTTGGGATCGGTAGTGCATATAACACAGTAAAGGTCGGCCACGCTGGCTCCACTTGGCCACATCTTCTCACCGTTGATGACCCATTCATCCCCCTCAAGTTTGGCTTTTGTACGGATCGTAAGGCCATGTTCGGCCCCATCCTCAATATTGCAGCCCCCTGCCGGCTCGGTAATGGCCAGACAGCCGCAACGAGGTGTGTCTTCACAAAACATGGGGATAAACTTGTCCATGACGACCGTGTTCCTACCCCCCATGGCCGCGGCCAAACACCACGGTATGATCAAGGCGTGAAGCGAAAGGCCGCTGTCCCCCCGTGCTATTTCCTCGGATATGGCACAGATTGTAGCGGCTGACCTTATGCCCAGGCCGCCATATCGCGGGGAGAAGCCCCGCTTCTGAATGCCAAGCTTTACCAGGCCCTCATATACTTTCTCGAAGACAGCGTGATCTTCATCCAACTGCATACGGACCGGCATAACCTCTTTGTCTATGTATTTTCGAACTGTGGTTAATAAAAGCTGATCTTCCTCCGAAGTGATAAAATCGCCATACCTTTTCATTGATAGGCCCTCCTTTCTGGCGTCTGTTTAAACTTTAAAGAATAATATTCTGAGCATACGTTCTTTACTGTAGGCGTGACTACTCACGTAGTCAGGCTGAAGGTGTTTAGACTGAAGGTAGAAGGTATCAGGACTGAGGTGAAAGGACTGAGGACTGAGAAAAAGGCTTAACCCCCGCCTGTCGGAGTGAAGCGTAGATCCCGCTATCGGGGCAGGACGGCGGGCAGGCTTAGTCCTCAGTCCTCAGCATTTAGTCCTTATCTGTGATTCAGCCCTTTACTAATCCCGCGTTCCGCGGGACATTCAGCCTAAATAACCTGAGTAGTTACCTGTAGGCAATCTACTTTATTTATACAAAAATGGCAATCACCAATCACGGCACAGATGACAATATCACAAACCATCCCGCTATAGAGACTGTGTCACAATCTCTCCCGGTCATTGCGAGCGACCAAAGGGAGCGTGGCAATCCCCCCAATTTCGACGCGTTACGAGATTGCGTCGTCGTCACGCCCTGGCGTGACTCCTCGCAATGACATTACGACACAGCCTCTCTAGTGGGGCGGGGCGAAGCGAAGCAATCTCATGATCTCTAAAGTGGGGGATTGCTTCGTCGTCCCGAAAGCTTTCGGTACTTCGCGCAATGACAGGTTGTTCGTTTTTCAACAACATCCTTTCAGAATGCTATTTATTAAGCCATCCCTTTTTGGGGTGGTAGTTGACTTAACATCTCGGAATTTGTATAACTATTTGAATGTTCCGGTTTTTACCCTATTTTCCACCGTTCCATTATTCTATTATTCTCCCCGCTGTTTCAGCGGCGAGGGATTGAAGCGAACTAACTTTGAGGAGGAAACCATGACAGAAAAAGCATCTCCGGATTATGGGGCTCTGAAGAGCAAGGTCGAGGAATTGGCCAAAGGGCCTGAAGACAGACCGGCCATTGAGGCCAGGTTGAAGAAGTTATCACAACATGGGATCCCAAGGAAAAAACTTGATCCTGATGAAGTGATCAGCCGGAAAAAACAAATCCTGGACCGGGTTCAGAGGATGGCCGAGGAATATGAACAGGTGAGCCAGAGTTGCGCCAAGAGTTCCGCTTTGGCCATTATGGAGGAATTTGGATTCGGCGATATCAAGGTTATCACGGCTCTTTCCCCTTTTCCCGGTATTGCCCTGACCGGTGAGACCTGCGGGGCGATCTCAGGGGGGATGACAGCCCTTGCACTCTATTTTGGTAAAGATGACCTCCTGGCTTTTGCCGCCAATGCCCGGTTATACGGGAAATGCCGGAAGCTTATTCATCGCTTTGAAAAGGCATTGGGAACCACCAAGTGCAGAGAAATCCATCAAAATGTCATCTTCGGGCGATATTACGATACAGCAGATATTATTGAAGGGTACCCTGCCTTCATCAGCGACAAAGGCTTTGAGAAGTGCGGCCTGCCTCCGGGTATAGGGGCTCGAATCGCAGCCAATATTATCATCGAAGATTTGGAAAAGGGTTACACTCTTGATAGAGCATAAGGCGATTGGGATTATTGTCTTAATTGCTTTTTTATTTTTTTGGAGCCCTGATGAATTGTGGGAAGATGTGATATCTGAAAATTTTCAAGCATAGCCGTGCCGTGGCAGTCGAAAGGCAGCAACTTAAGGAGGGATAAAAATGCCATATTTTCTCAGCCCGAAGGTGCTCTTTGGCAAAGGTGCATTGGAAAAATTAGGACCAGAGATTGAGGGTAAGGGCAGTAATGCAGTGCTGATTACGGATAAGACCATGGTAAAGTTTTGCGAAAGACTTGTGGAAACCGTCAGAGATGCGGGATATGAAGTAAAGGTCTGGGATGGGGCAGAGCAGGAGCCGTCTATTGAGGTAGCGCTTGCCGGCAGCAGGGTCCTTATCGATTTTGAACCGCAGTGGGTTATTGGTTTTGGCGGGGGATCTGCAATAGACACTGCAAAGGCGGCATGGGTCCTCTATGAAAGACCGGACCTGGCCGGTAAACCTATTTTCCCGAAGGTCGAGTTAAACCTGCGGCAAAAGGCTAAGTTTTTGTCCGTGCCTACCACCAGCGGCACTGGTGCGGATGTGACATGGGTGGCAGTTCTCACAGACATAGCTGAAAATAAAAAGATTATATTTGCCCACAATGACATCGTTCCTGACATATCGGTCCTGGACCCGGAGCTTACAACAGGGTTGCCTAAGGGATTGACTGCGAGCACCGGCATAGATGTCCTGGGCCATGCCGTAGATGGCTATACATCCAGGCAGCAAACCGATTTCAGCGACGGACTCTGCCTGCAGGCCATGAAAATGGCCTTCGAGTGGCTTCCCAAAGCGTACCGGGATGGCAGCGATCCCTTGGCCAGGGAGAAAATGCAGAATGCTGCTACTATTGCCGGGTTAGGATTCGGCAATAGTAATACAGGGCTTTCTCATGCCCTGGCCCATTCGGTGGGAGCCGTGTTTCATATCCCCCACGGCCGGGCAGTGGGAATAGCCCTGCCTTATTCCCTGGAGTATATTTCTTCAAACCCTCCTCTTCCTAATGCTCCCGATCCGGTTGAGAGACTTGTGATTGCTGCCAGGTTTGTAGGAATTAATGCCAATTCAGATCAGGAGAGGATACAAAAGTTTATTCAGAAAATAAGAGATCTGGAAAGAGAAATAGGAGAGCCCTTAAGTTTGAAAGAAGTCGGTATCACAGAGAAACAGATGAAGGAAGAGATAGAGACCTTAGTGAGTGTCGCCGGTGCGGATCCCAACATGTATACCACTCCATGCAAGTGCAAAGAGGAAAATCTCAGGCAACTTTTTCAGGATATATGGGCGGGAAGCTTCGTCATTTGAACTTTAATTCGCGGATTCTTTACTCTTAATCCTTGATACCCGCCAGGTATTTGACAATCTGTTTTTTGGATTCAAGATCATATTCAGAGCGGATTCCGATTTTTTCCATGACAGGTGATCCGCCCCCATGGACCCCGGCATACTGTGCCCAACCGCCTATGGCCGAACAGGAAAAATCCGAAATAAACCGATAAATCCGATGTAGTTTTTCAGCGGAGATCCCGGGTTTGCGACGGAAGTACTTTTCCAGATCAGGGCCAGTCTTAGGATTTAACCAATCCTCTTCAGTAGGGAGAGTTGAAGGAAGACCCCCTGCAATGGATGCCAGGATGTCATATTCATGGTAAATGTTGGTACCGGCCAGATATCTTCCTGTATTGGAATAGACAAACATGGGAGTATAGATCCCGGATGACGTTTTTGTGGCCTTTGCCGCAGCCGCTATGCCTGAGGCATAGACTAACTCAGCAATGATCATCAATTCGGTCAATTCATCCACAATATGGGGGGCATTACCTACACCGCTGTACTCAGCCACAAGGGCCGTTGCCCCCATGATAATATCCGTGACAGCGGGTTTGCATCCGCAGTAGGAATGCCTGTGAAACCCGGCAAAGGTCAGGGCCAGCCTGCCGGCAAATTCCCATTCTCCACACATAAATACCCGATCCCAGGGCACAAAGACATCGTCGAAAACGACCACCGAGTCAGCTACGCCATAAATGTTATAAGGAGCCTTAAGATCTATCCTCCGTCTGGGTGTAACAATACGGGATATAATCCTGACACCATCCGTATCCGCAGGAATGGCAAACGAGACTGCCCAATCGCCCTCTTCCTTTGTCATGCTCCGTGTGGGGAGCACCAGGTGCTCATCAACGTACGGTCCCATGGTAATGTGGTTTTTTGCTCCCCGGACCACAATCCCTTTATTTGTTTTTTTCACCACATGTACATAGAGATCCGGATCCTCCTGCTGGGAGGGCCTGGATTTTCGATCGCCCTTGACATCGCTCATGGCAGTACTTCCCACCAGATCATTGGCCTGATAATATTTCAAGAACTCAAGGAAATTATCATGGTATTGAGTCCCCTTGGCCTCATCGATCTCCTTTGTAACGACGCCTATGGCATTCATGGTATCCACCGCCATGCAGCGCTGGGTGCACCCTCCAACCCTGTGACAGCACTTTCGCTTCATTTCCTGCTGCGTGTAAAGGTCTTCTATGCTGAGGTTAAGTGAGGTGAAACGATTTATTTTTTCACCGGTAAGGTGGGAATGGGTGACAACCATATCTTTTAATTCAGGATCATTAACGGCATCAAAGGTAAATTTAAGGGTGTTGATGGGGAGTTCAAGAATTGGGTCGTCCCGTCCTATTTTCTTCCCATGGGCATAGACGTTGGGTTTCATTCTCTTAAGTCTTTCAAAATATTCTTCTGAAGTCTTGATTGCCATTTTATCCTCCTTCAAATATCCTGGACAAGGATCAAAGGAATAGGGTTAATGAATCACAAAATATGTCCCTTTAATTTGTCAGAGCAAAGATCCACGCACACACGATGTGGCTATCCAGAACGTAATAAAAAAAGAGGCCGGGAACTCACTTGCCCGGCCTTTTTCGCTTGTTACTCATCACTCGTCACTTGTCACTTTACTAAGCCAGCCACCTCTTCCTTCTATGGTAATGCTTCACGTCCCGGTAACTCTTCTTTCCGATTTCTGTCAGGCCTAAGTAGAACTCCTTTACATCGGCATTGTTTTTGAGGGTTTCGGCATCCCCATCCAGGACCACCCGGCCATTTTCCATCACGTACCCGTACTCAGCATACTCGAGGGCCATGGCTGCATTCTGCTCGGCTAACAGCATCCCCACATTTTCCTCCTTGTTGAGTCTAACGATGATCTCGAAAATCTCTTTCACCAATAACGGCGCCAGTCCCATGGAAGGTTCATCCAATAGCATGATCCTGGGCTTTGCCATGAGGCCACGTCCAATGGCGCACATCTGCATCTCGCCCCCGGATATGTAACCCGTCTTGGCACTGCGGCGTTCCTTAAGACGGGGGAAATACCCGTAGACCCGGTCCAGGGCCTCTTTGATCCCTTTTTTGTCTCGACCCCTTGTATATGCGCCGGTGAGAAGATCATCTTCAACGGTCAAATGTTCAAAGGTGTGCCTTCCTTCCATTATCTGGATGACACCCATTTTCACAAGTGCGGGCGCAAACAGCCTGTCAACCCGCTTCCCGTCAAATTCCACGGTCCCCTTGGTCACCTCGCCCCGCTCGGCCTTGACAAGGTTGGAAATCGCCTTCAGGGTCGTGCTCTTACCAGCGCCGTTGGCGCCCAGAAGAGAGGCGATCTGCCCTTCATACACATCCAGGGAGACCCCTTTCAGCACCAGTATCACATGTTCGTAGATGACCTCAATGTTGTTGACCTTGAGTAAGGGAGCTGGTTCCATAGCCATTATTCCTTTTATTTTCAAATCGCCTGTTAAGGTGAAAGGATTTAAGACTGTGTAAGGGAGCCTGAAGGCTCCCCTACAAGTCTTTCTTTTACGCTTAATCAACCTTTGAACAGTCTCTTAGTTTGATCTTTTTCTCTTTAGCAAATTTGGCCGCTGATTTCTCGACCATATCTCTGACATAGTCTTTCATGGGTGAGATCCAGTCACTGGCCACAACCCATTTCTGACCGTCCCACTGCTGGATCCTGACCAGGCCGCCACCCTCATGGTCTGCACAGGATGTCTTCATGGGTTGCATCAGGCCCTCTGCCCCGATCTCTTTAATCCTTTCCTCAGTAATGTTCATATGCTCAAGGGCCCACCGCATCTCTTCAGCATTAATCACTTTGACCCCAAACTTTTTATGGGCCGTACGTAGGGCTTCATCCATGGTGATACCTGTGATAACGCCCCTGTTGTAATACACGGAACCCACACGGGTAAAAGAGATATTTCCTTTCATGGCCCCATAGACCTTGTCAACGATTTGTTTGATCATTGGAAAATCCCTTCCCACGCCGTGGAAATTGGTGGCATAGTAACCTTTCGCGGCTGGCCCCGCAGGCAGGACATCCTCTTCGGAGCCACACCACCAGACTCCCAGGATACGATTCCTCGGGAAGCCCATCCTGGCGGCCTCTTTGAGAGGCACGGTGCATGATACGCCCCAGTTGCGATTGATGACCCAGTCCGCCTTGAATCTCCTGACTATGTCCATCCACTGGGCCTTCTGGTCGATCCCGGGCCATGAAACAGGGAAGTGTCTAACAACTAAGCCGTACTTCTTGGCCATGTCATCTAAGATTGGTTTGGTTTCCTGGCCGTAAGGAACATCAATATGAAGGTTGGCGATCTTCAGCCCTTTTAAATATTTCCCGATGTCCGCCATATTTTTGCCGTCCCAGCCTTGTTTCATGGCTATAAACTTGATCTTGGCCGTGTTCTGAGACCAGTAGTGGGTGGGGAAGTTGAACGCCCATTTGAAAACCCGTCCATCCGCTGCATCGGCCCGGCCATACCCTTCAAAAACTATGGGGATGTGATCCTTTGTACCCTTGGGTAACAGGGCGTAAGTAATCCCAGTGCTGATCGGGTGTATATAAGCGGGTTTCTTGGATTTAACCCGCTCGTAACACTCGATACCCCGCGCAACATTGTAGGCGGTCTCACATTCTTCCCACTCATACATAATCCCGTTTACGCCGCCCTGCATGTTTCTCAACTGCATAAAGTCTTCCCAGCCACTGCCGATGCCACTGCCGCCGGCGGCAAAGGGACCGGTCCGATAAATCAGAAGAGGTACATACTGTTTGGGGGCTTCTTTCTTCTTTTCTTTGTCCGCTGCCATTGCCGGACCAGACACCATGACAAAACTTGCCGCCACAACTAGGACAAAAAGTGTGAACATTAATTTGCGTCCCATAGTCATTTCCTCCTTTATCTAATGGTTAGTGTTTAACAAAATCCTTGTCCTCAAAAAAACAGGTTAGTGGTCAAATGTTCTAATAGTTGTGTGGTTTAAAATCCAATGACTCAACAAATTAACCAAATAACAAATCAACTACTTAACGAATCAACCTCTTACCAGGCTAATACGGAAACGGCCACAGCCGCATCTTATCTTTAATTGTATGCCAGAGCCTGGCCATGCCATACGGTTCCACAATTAGAAAAAGGACGATCAAACCTCCGAAAATAATAGCTTCAATATTCGAAAGGATATCACTGGGTACCACGTCCATAAAGGCCCCTAAGGACTGGTTGATAGCGATGGGAAGCAGGACGAAAAAGCCTGCGCCAAGGAATGAGCCGAGAATCGTTCCCAGTCCCCCGATGATGATCATGCCTATCAGGGCAAAAGAGACCATGACGTGAAACTCCTCAATATTTGCAGCTCCATAATAACAAAAAGTTATGAGAGAACCGGCGATTCCGGCATAAAAGGTGCTAACGGCAAAGGCGATCAGTTTGTCACGATACAGGTTTACGCCGATGATCTCGGCCGCGTAATCAATATCCCGGATGGCCATCCAGTTCCGGCCCAACTGACCGCGCACTAAATTTTTGCCAAAGGTGATGAGCAGGATCATGATGCACAGAACCAGGTAATATTTCCTTACGGGTGTGTCTAGTGCCCAACCAAAGATCTGCATGTCCGGTGCCTCTACCGTTCCAAAAACTCCACCGCTTACCCATCGCCAATGGACGATGACCCATTGGATGATAAACTGGGACGCCAGGGTGGAAATGGCTAAATAAAAACCCTTGATCCTGAGGGCTGGGAGGCCGAAAAAGGTTCCAACGGCTGCTGAAACAATACCCCCGCCCAAGATGCTCGGCAGGAGCGGGATGCCGTAGCGACCGTACAGGATCAATGAGGCATAGGCCCCGACGGCCATGAAGGCGGCATGCCCTATTGAGATCTGTCCCGCGTACCCAGCCAGAATATTGAGTCCAAAGGCGGACAGGGCAAAACAGTAAAAAGGGATCATTATGCTACTGATCCAGTAATCGGTGGCTGTCAAAGGTATAACGATAAGGGCCAGGATTAGCATGACGATGAAGCCATATCTGTCCAAAGGGATGGGGAAGATGGCCATGTCACTCGCATAATTGTCTTTGAAATTGCCGCATTCTCTATAAAACATAAGCTAACTCCGTTATGCTGCATCTCGCAAGAGTGCGAGAAAATAATGCAGAGATTGGAATGCCAGCTACCGCCTTCCGCCCCTGACTTCCGACCTCCGACTTCTGACTCCTGACCTCTGGTCAAACCCTCTCTATGATCTCTTTGCCGAACAGACCGTAAGGTTTAAAATAAAGGACAAGCAGGGCTATTAGATACGGGAAAAAGGTCTGAATTCCCCCGCCCACATATGGTCCTATGAAGACCTCTGCTAAGGTCTCTCCTGCTCCAACAATAAGGCCCGCTATGATAGCTCCGGGGATACTATCAATGCCACCAATGATGAGTACCGGCAACGCTTTGAATGCAATGTAGCCCAGGCTGAATTGAACCCCGAGCCGGGAGCCCCAGGCCACACCCGCCACCGTGGCAACGATACCTGCAATAACCCAGGTCACGGCCCAGGCCTTGAGAAGCGGGATGCCCACGGACAAGGCTGCCTCGTGGTCATCGGATACGGCTCTGAGGGCCCTTCCGGTCCTTGTCTTTTGAAAAAACCAGACAAGACTCGCCACCAGCAAGGCTGCCACCCCTGCAAAGGTCAGATCAAAGGTGTTCATTAATATGCCCCGAATTTCGAAAGAAATCTCAGGGATGCCGATGTTCAGCCCTTTGGCATCCGTTCCCCAGATGGACTGTCCTATCCCCTCCAAAAGGTACATTATGCCGAAGGTGGCCATGAAGAGCATGAGCGGAGGACGGTTCACAAGGGGTTTAAGGACAAAAAAGACAGTGCTGTATGCCAGGATGATCATAATACCCACGGTACAGAGGAGCGCAAGCCATAATGGAAAACTCATCTCTAAGAAACCGACTAAGGCAAGGCCGGCCAAAAGGCTCATCGCACCCTGGGCCATATTAAAAACATCCGATGCCTTGTAAATAAGGGCAAATCCCAGGGCCACCAATGAATACATGATTCCCATTAAAAGGCCATTGATCAGTACTTCAAAGAAAAAGGTCATATGTTAACTCCTTCGATTAGAGTGACAAGTGACGAGTGACGAGTCACGAGTCTTGTCACTCGTGACTTTCATTAGCCTCCTGCTGTACCCAGGTACGCTTTAATCACCTTGGGATCCGCCTTAATTTCATCCGGGGTCCCTTCGGCGATCTTTTCGCCGAAATCCAGCACCACGATCCGGTCACAGATATCCATGACCACCCCCATGTCATGCTCGATAAGGGCGATTGTGTAACCTAATTCTTCATTGGCATCCAGAACGAACCGGGCGATGTCCTCCTTCTCTTCTAAATTCATGCCGGCCATTGGTTCATCTAAGAGAAGGAGCTTGGGCTCTGCGGCTAAGGCCCTTGCCAGTTCCACCCTTTTCCGCAGACCATAAGGGAGCATGCTGGCCGGTGTCCGGCGGATGTTTTCGATCTGAAGAAAGTCGATGATCCGCTCCACGGCCGCCCTGTGCTCAATCTCCTCTTTCTGGCTGAACCTCCAGTAGAGTGCCTGGGAAAAGATGTTGGAGTGCATCAGCATGGTGCGCCCCACCATGATGTTTCCAAGGGTTGACATTCCCGTAAACAGGGCCAGGTTCTGAAAGGTCCTGGCAATTCCCTGTGCCGCAATAAGATTCGGTTTCATCTTTTTGGGCCGTTCCTTGCCTTCAAAGATAATACGGCCCTCATCGGGCTTATAGAATCCGTTGATAATGTTCAGCATGGTGGTCTTGCCGGCTCCGTTGGGGCCGATGATGGCCATGATCTCTCCGGGATTGATCTCTAAGCTGACCCGGTCCAGGGCCTTCAGGCCGCCAAAAGTAATGCTTATATTTTCTGCGCGGAGTATAGGTTCCTTTTCTTCATTCATGGCTTACCTGCTTTACTGTTAAAAACGTACTATAATTTTTACCACGTCATTGCGAGCCCAAAGGGCGTGGCAATGACATTTCAATCAATGGATTTACCCTAAAAGGTTTCGACATCGCGAACCTTAAGATTGGCCTTCATGGTGGTGGTCCGGCCATCTTCGTAAGTAAACGTCGCTTCCATATCAACACTGTCCTGGTCGGGTGTGTAGAGGGCCTCTATGAGATTACCATATTTCTCTGCGACGAACTTCCTCCTCACTTTCCGGGTTCGGGTAATCTCACCGTCATCCGGGTTCAGTTCCTTGTGAAACAGGAGGTACCGCTTGATCTGGGAGTTCTTAAGCTTTGGATCCTCGCTCAGGCTCTTGTTGACTTTAAGGATCTCGTCTTTAATGAGTTCATAGACCGGGGGCTTCTGGGCAAGATCCGTGTAACTTGTAAAGCCGATATGTCGTCTTTCGGCCCAGTTTGCCACGGCACCGTAATCGATATCAATGAACACGGCCACAAAATCCCTATCCATTCCGTGCGCCACGGACTCTTTGATATATTGGCTGAATTTGAGCTTGTTTTCTATATATTTGGGCGCGAACATGGTCCCGTCATTTAATTTACTCACATCCTTGGCCCGGTCTATTATTTTGAGATGCCCGCGTTCCGTCATATAGCCGGCATCGCCGGAATGGAGCCATCCGTCCTCAATAGTCTCGGCAGTGGCTTCAGGGTTCTTGAAGTAGCCGATGAAGTTGCCCGGACCCTTGTATAGGACTTCCCCTTTGTCTGATATCTTTATCTCCACCCCGGGCGCCGGAGGTCCCACGCTGTCGGAATCTATGTCGCCGTCCTTTTGCATGGAAATGTAAGCGGTGCTCTCGGTCATACCGTAGAGCTGCTTCAGGTTGATCCCAAGGGACCTGTAGAACTCGAATATCTCCGGGCCGATGGCCTCGCCGGCAGTATAGGCGACCTTGATCTTACTCATGCCTAAGTTATCCACTAAGGGCCCATAGATGATAAAAACACCTATCTTATAAAGAATATTGTCAATGAGGGGTACGGATTCATTGGCGATCCTCTTTTTCTCAACTTTTTTAGCCACCTCCATGAAGTAGTCAAATGCCTTCCGCTTAATCCAGGCGGAATCCTCAATCTTGATCATGATCTGGGTCAGGATATTCTCCCAGATACGGGGAGGCGCAAAGATATGGGTGGGTCCGATCTCCTTCTGGTCATGGACCGTTGTGGAGGTGCTTTCCGGGCAGTTGACGGTGAATCCGGAACACAGGGCCTGGCCATAGGAGAAAATGTGGTCCCCGATCCAGGCCATGGGGAGATAGGCCATGACATTTTCCGATTCATGGAGATTGTCCCACTGGAGAAAACCCCGGGAACAATCTGCAATTTTACGGTGAGTCAGCATGACCCCTTTGGGATTACCGGTGGTCCCCGAGGTGTATGAAATAATCGACATGTCGTCGGGCTTTACGTCATTGACAGCGTTCATGAAATAGTCGGGGTTTTCTTTGCCTAACTTGCGGCCCATCTCCTGGACATCGGTAAAGGCGATAAGCCAGTCATGCTTGTAGTTTTGAAGTCCTCTGGGATCATCATAGATGATATATTCCAGCCTGGGGATCTCATCTTTCAGGACCATGAGCTTATCGGTCTGCTCCTGATCTTCCGCCAGGGCAAACCTGCACTCCGAATGATCCACAATATAGTGAAGCTCCTTATGTATGGCGTCCTGGAAGAGGGGAACGGGCACGCCCCCCAAGCACTGGCAGCCGGCCATCCCCCAGTAAAGCTGGGGCCTGTTGTCCCCGATAATGGCCATTTTATTATCCCTTTTGAAGCCCAGAGCGGCCAATCCAAGGGCAAAATCCCTCGTCTGGTCAAGGTAGTCCTGCCATGAATAGGACTGCCATATACCGTAGTCCTTTTCACGTATAGCTGCCTTGGTGGGCGGGAATCTCTCGGCGTTATGGATGAGAATTTTGGGAAAGGTCATTGGAAGTTCGTTCATCTCTTCAAAACTCCTTCTTGAAATTGACGATTTTCAATTGAAGATTGACTATTAAAAAAAATCGTAAATTGTCAATATTCAATTATCAATTCTTCTTAATGCCCCGGCCGATAATTTCAATAGCCAGCCCCAACGTAGGCCTTAAGAAATTCTTTGTAGGATCGAAACCCTTTTTGGTATGTTCCCAGAGCACAAGTCCGGCAAAGAGGCCCCACACAATGTCGGCAAATGCAATGGGATGACGGTCCAGGAAGGAGCCTTCTCGGACCCCGTCTTCAAAAATCCCGGCTATGGCCCTTAGGTAATTCCGCGAGTGGTCTTTTATTCGGGACGAGAGTTCGGGAGACAGGTTCCGAAGTGCCTCACTGGACTGAAAGCGAAGTACGTTTATCACGTTCATTGTATCGTATTCATACACTTCATACAGGGCCTTTTCCAATGCCTTGACCTTTTCTTCAGGGCTCAACCCGTCCTGACTGGAAACGCCTTCCATCTTCTCAATAAGAATCTCTAACATTTCGAGCATCAAAGATGCATGCAGTTCATCTTTGTTCTTGAAATAGAGATAAAGGGTAGCCGGGCTAAACTCCGCCTCTTCGGCAATGTCCTCTACAGTTGCCCCGCCGAATCCCTTTGCGGCAAAGATCTTTTTTGCCGCGTCCATGATCTGCCGACGGCGCATTTTTTTTTCTCGCTCTTTTCTTTCTTCAATGCCCATAATGCAAGAATTATCCGATGAGGTATTCTGAATAGAATTTATTTAATGGATCATATTAATCTTGTGAATAAAATTTATATACTTAATCCAGTTTGGCTGTCAACAAAAAAGAAAAAACATTAAGCAAGGCCCTATCAAAGCCCCCAACGAGGTTGACATATGGCAGCGGTATCAATACGGTGGTGCACATGGCGAGGGGGCATATCGCATAGAAATTCAGAAAACACATACTTCAAAGGTGAGAGCTATGACAAAAAATATTTTAAAAACCTTTGTGCTTCTCTTTTTTTTGGCCATCACCTTGCTTTGGAGGAGTCAAGTATATCCGGCACAGTCCGGAGATGGTCCCATTATCCATTTTGATCAAAAGAACCATATCTTTCCCACTGTTTTTGAGGGTGAAAAACTAAGCCATACTTTTACAGTATTTAACCAAGGAACGGCAAATCTGAATATAAAGAGAGTAACCCCTTCATGAAGCTGCTCCGTGGCCCGTTATGACCGGGTCATCCCTCCCGGCGGGACAGGGAAAATCACATTACAAATAGACACCAACAGGATAAGAGGAGATTTCCGAAAGAAGGCCATTGTCTGGTCCAATGACCCCGAAAGAATGAGTGTAGCCATCTATATGGAAGGGGAGGTTATATCCCATATCTCACTTGATCCGGGTGGATATCTCTCCTTATGGGGTGTCAAGGGCAAGGTACCCCTTGGGTGTCTCGACATAATCAATAATCACAAAAGCCCCCTAAAGATTATGGGAATAGACAGTGATCTGCCGGATCATATTGAGTGGCGACTTGAAGAGATCAAGCCGGGATATGTTTACAGGATGGAGGTCAAAGATATATCAAAGACAGCCGGGGATTATACAGGTCACCTGATCATCAGGACTGACTGCCCCAGAAAGCCGGAACTGGTCATTATTATTAATGGCCATATCAGCCCAGGAAAAAAATAGAACGCGGGAATGACAGGCACTTATCCCACTCCGTCATTCCCGCGTAGGCGGGAATCCATGAGCTATACCCCTAAATATTGAGCTATTACCTTTGGTCACTATTTCTTTTTTTAAGAGGCTCTTTTTTTCACAGGAATTCCCAAAAGGGCCTTGGCCAGTTTTATCTTTTTGTCCAAATTTCCTTCTCTGAATATCATAATCCTCTGGGCCTGGGGTGATCCTGCACCGTGCATAGATTCCACCAGGGCCGTGCCGCCCGTCATGGCCTCAATAAGTCGGGCCAACTTCATCCTGTGCTCGGTAGGAATACCTTCTACACCGGAAAAATACTTTTTAACAAGGTGCCCCACGTCTTCGCTTTCAAGGTCATACTGGCTGGGAAGCGTCGCTAAAAAACCACCGGCCAAATCCACGGCCAGGCGGGCCACCTCGTAATGGAACCGTGTCACGTTTTGCTTGCACACATTGGCCAGCATGGTGTCAACCATATAGGCCCCCGATACCGTCGGCCAGCCCTCAGCCGAGCATGCGATGGAAGAACTGTAAAGGGTCTCGCACAAATGAATCATCTCCGTGACCTTGTCCTTGACGTGGGAAGCCTTGGCCGTTCCCTGAATCAGGGTTAAATAACTCACGGCCCCGATAAGTACGTCTATCAGACCGGTCTTGCAGGCACCATAATTAGCCCGATGATGAGCTGCGAAGCGGTAGACCAGGGATCCGGTGAATTCGGTCTCTCCGTTCATAAATATTCTGTCCTGAGGCACAAAGACGTCATCAAAAGCAATGACTGCCTCCCCACCTACTGCTCCGAATGCGGGTTTGCCCGAATCAATTCTCTCTCTCTTGTCGCGCCGGTCATCATTAGCCTGACGACCGAATATCATCGTGACACCGGGGGCATCAACAGGTACAGAACAGACAACGGCATAATTTTTTGAACGCTCGTCCATGGCCGTTGTGGGCATTACCAGGATTTCATGGGAGTTGACACCGCCGGTCATGTGGAGTTTGGCACCTCGAATAATAATGCCATCGTCCCGTCGTTCCATTATATGTACATACTGGTCGGGATCCGGCTGATCAGCCGGACTCTTGGACCGGTCGCCTTTCGGATCGGTCATGGCGCCTACCACCATAAGGTTTTTATCTTGAATATATGTAAGCCAATCCTTAAAACGGCCAAAATAATCAGTTCCCTTTTCCTGATCGATTTCGTAGGCCACTGAATAGACCGCATTGATACCATCGAGGCCCACACACCTTTGGAAACAGGACCCTGTTTTCTGACCAAGGACTCTAAGAAGCTTGATCTTCTTTATGAGATCCTCAATATTTTGATGCACATGTGTAAAACGGCTGATGGTCCTGCCGGTTAAATGGGAAGTGGCGACCGCAAGATCTCGATACTCTTCGTCACTTGCCAGGGTATAGGTCATGGCTGCCGCACGGACATGCGGAGCAGTAGCCGGATGTCGCGTCACATCGTTTATTTTTTTTCCTTTATAGTAGATGAGGGGCTTTATCTTCCTAAGACTATCTATATATTCTGCTCCATTTTTGATATCCATGATTAGACCCTTTCTTTATGAAATCGCTGCGCGATTTCATGTAACGTCCCGCTTCGCGGGACTTTCAAAACAGCGCAGCCAGAATATCCCGTGCTGTACGCGGAATTGAATGGGTAATTAACGGAGGCTTGGGGGAACTTATCCCCCAAAGTAAATTTGGGGTTCCTTTTTGATGCCACGCCTTGTAGGCAGGAATGTTTACTCAAAAGAACAAATATTGCCCTTGAACTTCTTTGGTTGGCGAGCACACACTTAGAATTCGATCCCCTTTCTCGATTCCAATCCATCCTGATAAGGATGCTTGACTGCATCTATGACAGACACAAGGTCAGCCCTTTCAATTAGCTCCTGTGGACACTTCCGTCCCGTAAGAACTAACTCCAGATTGTCAGGCTTTTTATCAAGAAGAGCAAGCACCCTTTCAAGAGGTATCAGATCGAAATAAATGGCCACCGAGACTTCATCTAAGATAAGAATATCGTAGTTACTCTTTACCATGAGTTCTTCGGCTTTCTCAATTGCTTCATGGGCCTGCTCAAAATCTACATGTGAGGGGTTTTTAGGGTCAATAAGCTCTGTTGTACCATAGCGAAAAAGGTCAATCTCAAGCTTTTTAAGGCTTTTTACTTCTCCATAGTCCCATATTTTCATGAAGTGTATGATCCCGACCTTAAAACCGTGGCCAGCAGCCCTCATAGCCAGACCAAGGGCGGCGGTTGTCTTTCCCTTTCCAGTTCCTGTATAAATCTGTATCAGACCGAAACCAGTCTTCTTTTCCATTTAATCTCTCCTTCAGGTATCCAAAGACCATTGTTGACCCTTTAGCCTATTAAGAAGCTCCTGTCAATTAAAGCAATTCAGCGAGATAGTCTCTTTTCTCTTGCGCATCAGTATCAAAATGGGGAAAATGCTGCAGGATTTATCATATCCATCAAAAACTGCAAAATCTGTTGAAACCGGGGAAAAGAATGTTGAAACAGGGATTGGTCCAGGTATATACAGGAAAGACAGAGGAAAGAAATCTTGCCCATATAGGTCTGACCCTCAGGGCTACAGGCCAGAATTTGCGCACGTTTATGATGTGCTTTCTCCCTCACCCATTTATGGATTCGGAGAGTAGAGCACTTTCCTTTCTCAAGCCTAACTTAGTTTTTGAGCAATTACCTATAACACACACCCCATCCCATGAAAATCTCTCTCCAGGGGATGTAGCTACTATCAACAAATCCTTTGAGCATGTCCAGGAGATGATTTCCAATGGCCGTTTTGATATCTTCATTCTTGAAGACATTAATAAGGTCGTTGACATGGGTCTTATCCCTGTGGGCAGTATAATCGACCTCATAAAGAAAAAACCGGCCAATGTGGAATTGGTCTTGACCGGATGTAACGCAAAGGACGAAATGATTGAACATGCCGATCTCGTAACAGAGATGGTTGAGCACAAGCATGAAGAAGCTTCCTGGAAGATTGATGGCAGCAATCAAGAGGGATGCGTGGGGGTTGTTACCGGAAATGGGAAGGGAAAGACCACATACTGTCTGGGACGGGCCATGTTATTTGCCGCTAATGGAATCCCGTCAACAGTATTGCAGTTCATAAAATCGCCCCAGGCCTATGGGGAAGTTATTGCCATTGAAAAATTCCCGAACCTTGAGATTAAGAGTATGGGCGAAGGTTTTATCCTTGGACCTTCTGAGCCATCAAAAATACACAAAGATGCTGCAAGAGAAGCTTGGGAGGCCTGTTTAAGAGAGATATTTTCTCAAAACCATCGCTTAATCGTCCTGGATGAGATCAACATCGCAACGAAGTTCAACCTTGTTCACCCGGATAGGGTGAGAGAAATGATGTTCTTAAAGCCAAAAAATTTGCATATAATATTGAGTGGCCGGGATGCCCATCCGGAGATAAAGGAACATGCATCGGTTGTATTTGAGATGAGACAAATCAAGCACCCTTTTGACAGAGGGGTTCAGGCCAGAAAGGGGATTGAGTTTTAGGATTTACAATCTCAAGCCTGCCCCCTTTGATCGGTTAGGGTTTGCTTTATCTTGAAAAGCTGCGTCTTTCGGGCGTGGATTTCTATTTAGCATCATGGGCGTGTTGTTTATGCAACTTTAGAGAAAAAGTAACAGCTCAATATTTAGGGGTATTACTTGTGGATTCCCGCCTACGCGGGAATGACGTAGTGAGATAAGTGCCTGTCATTCCCGCGAAAGCGGGAATCCAGTAGGTAGTATGCAAAGGCACTTACCCCGATTTATTGAGCAGATACGAGAAAAAACAGGGCATTGACATTGAACGCTCTGTTTGAGTATTTCTTTTTCCATGAAAAGCTTTCGTCTGCCCTTTGCCGAATCACTAAAGAGTTTCCTGCCACTTAAACAATACTTTGTCCGGAATCGCTGGCCGCTTATCGTGGGCCTCATCAGCCTCCTTTTGGTGGATTTCCTTCAACTCCTCATCCCTCTTGTCATTAAAAGGGCAATTGATCTCCTGACCGATAAAACCGCCACCCTCCAAATCCTCTTTCAACTGGGATTAGCTATTTTTGCAATCGCCCTTGGGATCACCCTGTTTCGTTTTATATGGCGGCTTCTCATATTAGGCCATTCCAGACAGGTTGAAGAAGGCCTGAGAAACCGGATATATGCCCATCTGCAGGCCCTCTCCCCGTCATATTTTCAAAGGACAAAGACCGGAGATCTGATGGCAAAGGCCATTAATGATATCAACAACATCCGTATGGCCACAGGCATGGGGCTGGTAGCCCTGACCGATGGCGCTGTTCTGGGTTTGGCCGCCATTGGATTCATGATGTCCATCAATATAAAACTCACCCTCATCTCCCTGATACCCGCGCCTATTGTAATCATACTTACCAGGGTTCTCACTCGCCGCATGTCCGCAAGCTTTGAAGCAGTCCAGGAGACCTTTTCCGATCTAACTGAGCGTGTCCGCGAGGCATTCTCCGGGATAAGGATTATAAAATCTTATAACCGCGAGAGTTGGACATATCAAAGGGTGGAAAACGAAGGCCGCAGGTATATTTCTGAAAACATGAATCTGGCTAAGACCCTGGCCTTCTTTTTTCCTATGATGGCCGTCTTCACAAATACCGGTCTTGCCATTGTTATATGGCTGGGTGGCCGCCTGGCAATATCAGGAAACATTACAACGGGCGATTTTGTTGCCTTCATTGCCTATTTAAATCTCCTTACGTGGCCAATGATGGCAATGGGGTGGGTAACCAACCTCATCCAGAGAGGTTCCGCCTCCATGCGGCGTCTCAACCGCATTACTGACGAAATGCCGGAGATCAAGGATTTGTCCCTGTCCCCGCTAAGGGCCTCAATCAAGGGAAATATTGAGATCAATGGCCTCAACATAAGATACCCCGGGCAAACAGATGATGCTTTGAAAGATATTCGACTCAAAATAAATGCCGGCGAAACAGTAGCAGTGGTGGGACGCGTTGGGTCAGGCAAGAGCACGCTGCTTGAGGTCATACCCCGTCTTTTGAATATTCCGGCCGGAACCGTTTATGTGGACGGCCTGGATATCCTTGAAATTCCCCTTAAGGCGCTGCGCCAAAGTATAGGCTTTGTTCAACAGGAGGTCTTTATTTTTTCAGACACTATCCGCAATAATGTCCTGTTTGGCAGGGAAAATGTCTCCCTGACAGACTTGGAAGCGATCCTGCGCGCGGCCGATATCCTTGAAGATATTCACGGCATTGAAAATGGTCTGGACGCCCTGTTAGGGGAACGAGGGATAACCCTTTCAGGGGGACAGAGACAACGACTGACAATCGCACGGGCCCTTGTTGCCGATCCGCCCGTTCTTATAATGGATGATGCGCTCTCCATGGTAGACACCCGTACTGAGGAGAGAATCCTGAACCAGATTCTTGAATTGAGGCGCAGCAAGACCAATCTGATTGTATCCCACAGGGTTTCAACCATCTACAGGGCGGACCGGATATTTGTTCTCGATCGAGGGAGACTTGTAGAGCAGGGAACCCACAAAAGACTTCTCCAAATGAAGGGCGTGTATGCCACCCTGTATGAAAAGCAGATAATCGCCATGGAGTTGGAGAAGGGAGTCTGAATTTATGTTCGGTGACTATGGATACATGGAGGAAGGGAAATTAGGCAAGCCCTATAATCTGAGGCTGTTAAAGAGACTGGCAGTATATGCCATCCCCTACAAAAAGACAATTTCAACAGTCCTTTTCCTGACTATCCTGATTATCCTTTTTGACCTTGCGATTCCTTATTTATCTAAAATCGCTATTGACCGTTACATCCTTTCTACCTGGTATTGTCTGGACACAAAAAGATTAACGGAGTCCGGAGCCAGGGAACTCTTGCACCGGCATGCTCATTTTTTAAAGAAGGGCAGGGATGGATCTTTATACTACATTTCTCATGCTGATATGAAAAAGATTGATCCCGCGGATCTTTACTCATACAGATCCCGCAATGTAATTATTCCTGAGAGGTTTTACAGGGCCGGGCCTGATGCCCGGGCAGAGGCTGTGCCCGGAACAGGGGATAAGGCCGTACGTGAAATGGCGGACGGCTCCATCCTGATCCCATACAAACAGCTCATGAGACTCCCTGAAGAGGAAATCTTGAAAATCAGGGCAGGAGATGTAAGGGGAGTGGCCGTTGTGGGCATGATATTTTTTCTTTTTCTATTTTTGTCGTTCGGGCTTAATTACGTTGAATATTATCTGCTCGAATTTACAGGCCAGCATATAATGCAGGACATCCGTCTCGCGCTTTTTAACAGGATGCAATCACAGGCAGTGCGTTTCTTCGATCGTCATCCGGTCGGACGTCTGGTGACCCGGGTTACCAATGACATAGAAAACTTAAATGAGATGTTTAAGTCCGTCTTGATTACACTCTTCAAGGATATCTTTCTCCTGACCGGTATATTGGTGGTCCTTTTGTGTCTCAACTGGCGTATGGCCTTAGTGTCCTTTATCCTTATGCCATTCATCTTCGGGCTGACTCTTCTGTTCAGTACTATGGCGAGAGAGGCATTCAGGGAACTCAGATCCACGGTCGCGAAAATAAACGCCTTTTTACAGGAACGGCTTACCGGAATGCGAGTGATACAACTCTTTGTCAGGGAAAAATTCCAGATGGGAATATTTACCCGGATCAATCATGAAAACTACCTGGCCGGGATGAAACAGATACGTGTCTTTGCCGTTTTCATGCCCGTCATGGAACTGCTGTCTTCTTTAGGGGTTGCCCTTATCATCTGGTATGGAGGGGGGAGAGTCATCCAGGAACAGTTGACCCTGGGTTCTCTTGTGGCCTTTATCAGCTATATCCAGATGTTTTTCAAACCAATCCGGGATATTTCAGAAAAATACAACATAATGCAATTGGGTATGGCCTCCACTGAACGTATATTCGAGTTCATGGATCACAGGGAGGAAATTCCTGAACCGGAAGAGCCGCGGGTTCCCGCTAAAATGGAGGGTCATTTGATCTTCGACCAGGTATCTTTTTCTTACAAAGAGGGCCATCCAATATTACGCGATGTGTCCTTTGAGATAAGGCCCGGGGAAACGGTTGCCATTGTGGGCGCAACAGGGTCGGGCAAGACAACTCTGGTTAACCTGGTGGAACGTTTTTATGATCCGGACAAGGGCGCTGTGTTGTTGGACGGAATTGACATAAAAAAATTGCCCAAAGATTGGCTTAGACGTCGGATCAGCCTGTGCATGCAGGATGTATTCATCTTCGGGGGAATCCTGTTTGATAACATTTCTTTAGGCAGGAAAGAACTAAATATGAAAGACATTGAGAAGGCAGCCCGAATGGCCAATGCCCTTTCATATATTCAAAGGCTTAAAAACGGCTTTCAGCAGGAAATCAGTGAAGGGGGATCAACAATTTCGGCAGGGGAACGGCAGCTCCTGTCTTTTGCCAGGGCCTTAGCCACAAATCCACGCATGCTTATACTTGATGAAGCAACATCCAGCGTTGATCCTGAAACAGAAGGGCTTATCCAGGATGCTATTTCCCGGATGGCCGCCGGAAGAACCACACTAATTGTCGCGCACAGGCTTTCCACGATCAGAAACGCGGACCGCATCTTAGTCATGCACCATGGACAGATACTTGAACACGGAACCCATGAGGAACTGATAGGACTTGGCGGCATATATTTCAGGCTTAATAAACTGAGGGAGAATTAGGCAAACGCGCAAGGCGCAGGGAGCAAGGCCTTCACTATGCGAAAAAGCAGGGGAAAGGCGCAAAATACGGTTGGTAAGCGGATACAATCATGTATACATGGTTTATAATTTAATATTGAATATTTAAACACCTATCCTGTATAATCATCACGTTTATTTAGCAAGACAAATTGAAAAACAATAGTAACGGACTCACAAAAAGTTTCTAACAACTGTCTTTAACGAAGGCCCTAATTGAGTAAACCCTCAATCAGGAAGCGGTCAGCGATCAGCAGTCAGCCTTCAGCTTAAAAAAATGATGCAAGGTGGAAATTGGTGTTAAGTCAAAAGTTGAATATCAGCTATAAGATCGCGAATATAAAAGTCATAAAAGCTGAGCGCCGAATGCTGAAGGCTGAAAGGTGATCCAATATAAATCCGGATAGTCTGGCAGCCCCTTTCAGGGGTAATACAAAGCCGGGCTCTTCGGACCCGAATATTTACATTTTGGCTAATCGGGGGATATTCGAATGAACAGGGATTCAACTTATAAAGAACTGAATAAAAAGACCAGTGAATTGAAGCAGGAAGTGGCCAAAAGAGAGTGGGCCGAGGACAAGATATCAAAGCTCACGGAAATTGTGGGCCAGGCTGGTGTGGATCATGACGACAACATTGATTTCATCGTTCAACAGGCATGCAAAATATTAGAGGGAACCTGTTCTTTTTATAATCGACTTGATAGTAAAAGAGAATCCATGCGTACCTGTTCATCTTACAGGGTGCCTGCCGATTTCAACAAGACGACGGCCCTTGATGGCCTGATCTGTTTTGAAATAACCACCAAGGGAAACGAAAAACCGACTGTAATCAAGGATTTAAAAGGAACGGTTTATGAAAAAAAGGACCCGGGTATCAAAAAGTGGGGGCTGAAATCGTATCTCGGTTTCCCTGCCTTATTAGATGGAACGGCCATTGGCTCGTTGTGTATCTTTGATACGAAAAAGAGGGACTTTAGCCCCCTGGAGATACATATCATATCGACATTGGCAAAGGCTATTTCCCTTGAGGAAGAACGCAAACAGGCGGAAATAGTGTTGCGCGAACAGACGCTTAGGAATGAAATTATACTTCAAACCGCTATGGACAGTTTTTTCATCATTGATATGAATGGGAAGATTGTCAGGGCTAATGACGCGGCTTTCATGATCTCGGGATATTCTCCGGACGAACTCGTTGGCATGAATATTCGTAATTTTGAGATTCAGGAGGGATCGAGCAGGGCGGAAAGACATGCTGATACAGTTATATGGAAAGGATCCGACCGGTTTGAGACAAAACATCGACGAAAAGACGGTCGTATTATAGATCTTGAAGTCAGATCAAATTATCTGGACTTGGGTGACGAACGGTTCATTTTCTGCTTTTTCCATGACATTACCATGAGGAAGCGGGCGGAGCGCTCACTGAAAAAAAGAGAGAAGGAGCTTGAGAACAAGAGCATCAGTCTTGAAGAAACAAATACCGCATTGAAGGTTTTATTAAAAAAGAGAAACGAGGACAAAAGGAAATTAGAAAAGAAGATGTTGTTAAATATAAAGGAACTGGTTCTCATATATCTTGAAAGACTTAAAAAAAGCGGATTGGATCACCGGCAAATGGCCTTCATAGATATTATGGAGTCAAATTTAGATGAAATAACTTCGCCTTTTGTGCATGGGTTAACCGGCAGTTACCTGAGGCTTACTCCCACAGAAATTCAGGTAGCAAACCTTGTAAAGCAGGGCAAAACCACGAAGGAAATAGCAGAATTGCTGAACCTGTCCAAAGGCACCATCGACACACACAGGGATAATATCAGAAAGAAAATAGGAATAAAGAATAAAAAGATAAACCTCCGGACCAAGCTCCTGACATTTCAATAATATGGATATTGCATCCATATTATCTCCATAATAATTCCATATTGCTTTTTCAATTTTTTATGGCATTCTATCCTTTATAATTAAATCTGTACAGTTTAGCTCTTTAATAAAAATAGATCACGCATTGTAAGGCCCGCCTGCCGTACTGCGGGCAGGACCTGGAGGGTCTTTTTGAATTCGGGATAACCTTTAACCTATATCAGGAGGAGCCAATGAAGAAGGAAAAAGATTTTTATAAAAGGCTATCGGAAAAGGGAATCTCACGAAGGGAGTTTATGACGTTTTGCACTGTCTTGACCGCAACTATGGGGCTTTCTTCTTCGTTCGTCCCCAAAGTTGCGGAGGTCTTTGCAGCGCCAAGGCAGCGGCCGCCGGTTGTATGGCTCCACTTTGCCGAGTGTACCGGCTGCACCGAAAGTGTCTTGAGGACCATGTACCCCTGGATTGACGAACTGCTGCTTGAGATCCTTTCCATGGAGTATCATGAGACCATTATGGCCGCAGCAGGACACCAGGCGGAGAAAACACTCAAGGAAGCCGTCCAAAAATACAAGGGTAAGTTTATATGTGTTGTTGAAGGCGCAATCGCGACAAAATACAACGGCGCATATGGAAAAATCGGCGGGCGGACATTTCTTGAAATTGCAAAAGATGTCTGTCCCAAGGCAGCGGCAGTTATCTGCCTCGGCACTTGCGCCTGCTTTGGCGGCATCCAGGCCGCAAAACCGAATCCCGGCGGGTACAAAGGGGTTGGAGAAGCACTGGGAACCAAACCTGTGAATATTCCCGGATGTCCTCCCAACCCGATTAATTTTGTGGGAACTGTCGTAAATTACATTTTGTTAGGTAAACTTCCGGCGCTCGATGAGCTTGGAAGGCCGCTATTTGCATATGGCAAGACCATACACGACCAGTGCCCGAGAAGGTCTCATTTTGAAAATGATGAGTTTGTTACGGAATTCGGCTCAGTTGAGGCGACCATGGGCTATTGTCTTTATAAGATGGGTTGCAGAGGTCCTGAAACATACAATAACTGCGCTACCGTCAAGTTCCATGGCGGCACAAGCTGGCCAATTCAGGCCGGTCATCCCTGCATGGGATGCAGTGAACCCGATTTCTGGGACAAGATGACCCCGTTTTATGAGGAACTGTAGCCTGCAGCGGGGCGATCTGAAACGACACCCTTTATCGAGGAAACGAGAGGAGGAAATATGAGTACAAGAATAACAGTAGATCCGATTACGAGGATAGAAGGCCACCTTCGGATTGAGGTCGAGGTGGCAGGAGGTAAGGTTGTCAATGCCTGGAGTTCGGGCCAGATGTTCAGGGGTATCGAACTTATTCTCCAGGGGCGGGACCCACGCGATGCCCATCATTTTGTCCAGCGCTCCTGTGGGGTCTGAACTTATACACATGCTCTGTCCTCGGTGAGGGCAGTCGAAGCCGCTGTGGGTGTCAAGATCCCTGAGGTCGCGCGTATCCTTAGAAATCTTCTTCACGGCGCGCAGTTCCAGCATGATCACATTGTTCATTTTTATCATCTCCATGCATTAGACTGGGTGGATATCGTAAGCGCCCTAAAGGCCGACCCTAAGAAGACCGCTACTTTAGCGGACAATCTCAGCAAGGCTCCCTGGGGAGGCACTGTCTATTTTAAAAAGGTCCAGCAGAGACTCCAGACCTTTGTTGATAGCGGTCAATTGGGACCATTTAACAATGGGTACTGGGGCCACCCGGATTACAGGCTTCCGCCGGAGGCAAACCTTATGGCTACATCACATTACATTGAAGCCCTTCGCCTTCAGGCCAAGTCGGCCAAGATGCACGCCATATTCGGCGGGAAGAATCCCCATCTGCAGACACTGGTTGTGGGAGGCATAACCGCAACAAGAGACCTGACGCCGGACCGTATTGCTCAGTTCCTGTATATCTGGAAAGAGACCCAGGATTTTGTTAAGGATGTATATATCCCTGATATCCTCGCGGTCGCCTCATTTTACAAAGACTGGGGCGGGATCGGCGGCACGACCAATTTTCTTGCCTGGGGAGACCTCCCTCAAAGCAGAAAAGAGCCTGAAAGCCTCTTTATGCCTAGGGGTGTAATTATGAAGAGGGATCTTAAAGGCGTGAAAATGGCCACACAGGAAAAGGTCAGAGAACACGTTGCCCGTGGTTGGTATGAAAAAGGTAATGACAGGCATCCTTTCAAAGGGGAGACAAAACCCAAACACGGTAAATATAATACTGAAGGAAAATACTCCTGGTTCAAGGCTCCACGATACGAGGGTGAACCTTGCGAAGTCGGTCCTCTGGCAAGGGTGCTGGTCGCCTATGCTAAAGGTAAGAAAGAGATAATAAAGGTAGTTGACACCACATTGAAGGCACTGGATATTCCGGTCGGAGCATTATTTTCGACCCTTGGCAGGACAGCAGCCAGAGGCCTTGAAACAATCGTAATCGGTGATGCCATGGAAGGCTGGATTATGGAGCTGGTTGATCATGTCAAAAAAGGAGACATAAAGACATACCAGCGCTGGGAAATGCCTGAAAGCGGTATGGGATACGGTCTTAACGACGTTGCCAGAGGTGCCCTGGGTCACTGGATACGGATCGAAAAGAAAAAGATAAAACATTACCAGTATGTGGTGCCTTCAACGTGGAATCTGGGGCCAAGGGATTCAAATGGAAAACTTGGGCCGGTGGAAGAATCCCTTATCGGGACCCCGGTTGCGGACCCAAAGCGGCCCCTGGAGATTCTACGTACCGTTCATTCCTTTGATCCATGTATTGCCTGCGGTGTCCATGTTATTGATCCTGATTCAAATCAGGTTTACAAGATCAGGGCAGTATAACAGGGAAGTCCTCAGAAAGGAAGAATTCGCGACAGTTATAGGTCTGTTGCGATAAAACAGGTATTTCATCATATGGCTGAGAAGCTATGAGAGGAGGAGTATAATGAAGAAAGTGTACTCAATTATTATGGTGTGCGTGATGATTTTGGCCGTTTCCATCATCACCCCCGGGGAAGCTCTCTTTGCGGGAGAAGAAATAAGATATGCATGTTCAAGTCAGATATACAAAGCATTTGAAGATGAAAGACTAAGTGAATTTACGAAGAAAACCCGTATTATGGTTAGGCCCCATGTCTGCTCGTCAGGTTCGGCGCTTAATCTGCTCATGAATGGATACAGTGATGTAGCTGCCACCGCCGAGGAGCTTTACTATCGCTATAAAGAGTATGGTTATGTGGCTACGCCATTTTCCAAAGACCCGTTAGCCATCATAACAGGTTCTGCAAACCCGATAAAAAGTATTAGCGAAGAGCAGCTCCAGGGCATTTTCAGCGGCAAGATTGCTAACTGGCAGGAGTTGGGAGGCTCGGACAAACGCATCATTGTCATTTTGCCCGGGAAAAACACGGCGGCATACAGAAACTTCAAACGCACGGCCATGCTCAGAAAAGAATTGATATTTGATCTGACAAGTTATGAGTCAACTCTGGTTATAGAGGCCGTAAAACGTTTTCCGTGGTCGATTTCCTTTATTGCGCAGGGAGCTGCCTGGGAAAAGGGGATAAAGACGCTTATGGTTGACGGGCTTACGCCGGCGGACCCGAATTATCCGTATTATCAAGTATATTCCTTCGTAACCAAAGGAAAACCGACAGGCCCGGTGAAGAAGCTCATTAACCACGCCCTGTCAAAAGAGGGCAGGAAGCTCATGGAGAAGAAAGGCATGATACCATTCTCCAAGGTCCGATAGTCGTTATGCAGTAAGGCAGGCTATTGCACAGGATATTTTTCCCTGTATTGAATTGCCCTCAAATTTTTAAGATCCGGATTTATTTCAATTTTAAAACCATGTCCTTCCCCGCATAGCGGGATCTTCGATGGGCGTGGATTCTTTATTAAGGATAGACACAGCACATGCAGTCACAGCACATGCAGTCACAGCACATTATGATATTAGGAGTTGGGTCAGTTCTTTTTGGTGACGAAGGATTCGGTGTACGTGTTATTGAAAAGTTGAAAGAGATCTATGAGTTTTCCGAAAACGTATCGGTCGTTGATGGTGGGGTATTGGGGCTGACTCTCCTTGGAATAATCTCTGAATCGGATTATCTTATTGTTATAGATGCCATCAGGAATAAGGGAGCGCCCGGCGACCTGTATAGACTTGAAGGAGACATGATTCCGGCGCGCATACGGGCAAAAAATTCACTTCATCAGGTGGATTTCCTTGAAGCCCTGACACTTTGCCAGGCGCTTGATAAGGTTCCCGAGACCGTTATCCTTGGAGTGGAGCCTATGGATATTGAAACGCTCAGTGTTGAACTGACCCCGACAATCCAGAAAAGTGTTGATCCGATGATAGACATGGTCCTGGCAGAGATAGATCATTTGGGGGCATCATATCATAAAAGGAGCAATTGAAAATGTGCCTTGCGATCCCTTCAAAAATTGTAAAAATTGAAAATAATATGGGCACGATAGATGTCGCCGGTGCCAGGAGAAAGGTCAGCCTGCTCCTGCTTGAAGATGCAATAGTCGGAGACTATGTAATTGTTCACGCGGGTTTCGCCCTGCATAAAATTGACGAGTCGGCTGCAAATGAAGCTTTGAAGATTTTGCGTGAGGCGGTTTCCCGAGTGGAAGGAAGAGATTGATCAGCTTGTTCAAATTTTATTGAAGAGACAGGCTTTACAAAGAAGTGTCATGGCAGAAAATAACGTTTCAAGGCAGCTTGACATCAATGGCATTGTCCAGGGCGTGGGGTTTCGGCCCTTTGTTTTACGGCTTGCAAACCGATACGGAATAAACGGGAAAATTGCCAATACATCCTCCGGAGTATCCATACGAATAGAAGGTATCCAGAAAAAAATTGAATCCTTTTGCAATAACCTTACAAAAGAAAGCCCTCCACTTGCACACATCACCGAGATTTTGATCCATTCAGAACCTTTAGTGCATTTCAGCGATTTTACCATTGCGAAAAGCAGGAATTATGCCAGCAAATCCACTCTTATTTCACCCGACGTGTCCATTTGCCCAGACTGCCTTAGTGAACTACTTGATCCCGGAGACCGTCGCTATCAATATCCGTTCATAAATTGCACCAACTGCGGGCCCCGCTACACCATCATTGACGATATTCCTTACGACCGCCCTAACACCTCTATGAAACAGTTCACCATGTGTCCGGACTGCCAGGCAGAATATGATAACCCCTATGACCGGCGCTTTCACGCTCAGCCAAACGCTTGCCCTGATTGCGGCCCGCACCTTGAGCTTTGTGACAACTCAGGGAAACGAATCCCGGATCAAAACCCCATTAAGAGAACTGTGGAGCTTTTAAGAGAAGGAAATATCGTAGCAATTAAGGGCTTGGGAGGATTTCATCTTGCTGTTGACGCCGAAAACCATAAAGCGGTCTGCCGGCTCAGGAAACGTAAACTTCGTGAGGAAAAGCCTTTTGCAATTATGTCATACGATGTGAATCGGATCCGCAAATATGCATGGGTCGAGCCCGAGGAAGAAACGCTCCTCATGTCATCCCAGCGCCCCATTGTTATCCTAAAAAAAAGGGAACCTAATATCCTGTCAAACGAAGTCTCACCGCGAAATAACTATTTTGGCACAATGCTTCCCTATACTCCTCTTCATTATATTCTTTTGAGTTATGGCTTTTTAGCGCTTGTTATGACGAGCGGAAACATAAGTGAAGAGCCTATTTCCATTGACAATGACGATGCTTTTGAGAGGCTCTCAGCGATTGCTGATTATTTTTTGATTCACAACAGAGAAATCTATCTTAGAAGTGATGATTCCATCGTAAAAAGGACAGCCGGTGCTACGAGGATCATGCGCAGATCAAGGGGGTACGTCCCGTTCCCGGTGTTTTTATATAACAGGGTTCCGCAGATACTTGCCTGCGGTGGCGGGCTAAAAAGCACTGTCTGTCTTACAAAGGGAAATCAAGCCTTTTTAAGCCAGCACATAGGGGATCTTGAGAACCTTGCAACGTATGATTTCTTCCAGTTGACTATCAATCACCTGAAGCGGATGCTTGACATTGATCCCGGAATTATTGCATATGACCTTCATCCCGATTATCTAAGCACCGTATATGCGCAAGAGCAGCAGGGTGTGGAAAAGATCCAGATTCAGCATCATCACGCGCATATAGTTAGTTGCATGGCAGAAAATATGCTGGATGGTCCGGTAATCGGGCTTTCCTTTGATGGTGCCGGATACGGGACTGATGGTAATATCTGGGGTGGAGAGATACTTATTTCTGAAGCGAAACAGTTTACAAGGGTGGCACATCTATCATACATTCCAATGCCTGGGAGTGAGACAGCAATAAAGGAACCCTGGCGAATGGCTATAAGCTACCTTTATGATGCCTTTGGCGAAAATCTGTGGGGCCTTGATCTTCCTGTACTCAAAGAAATCGCAAAGAATAAGATAAAAACTATTATTGAAATGATTTCAAAAAAGGTGAATTCCCCTTACACATCAAGCCTTGGTCGTTTCTTTGATGGAATTGCAGCGATTATTGGGATCAGAAATCACGTGTTTTTTGAAGGCCAGGCTGCCATGGAACTTGAAATGCTGGCAGGGGAAAAGACAAAAGGTATCTATGACTATGAATGGGTATCGAAAGATATGCACAGAGTCCTGCTGCAACCCATTGTATACGGTATAGTAAAAGATATGAAACGTGGTGTCCACCCGTCTGAGATAAGCAGCAAATTTCATATGACGCTTATACATCTATTTTCCAGTCTGTGTGAGATCATAAGAAAAGAAAGAGGGCTGGATCGCGTTGTATTAAGCGGAGGCGTCTTTCAAAACTCCATTCTTTTGGCCGGCTTGATACAGGCCCTTGAGGCAAAATCGTTTCAGGTAATATCCCACAAACGTGTCCCTGCCAATGATGGGGGAATCTCTCTCGGGCAGGCTGTGGTTGCGGCTGCAATTGCAGCGGAATAAATAACTGATGTTGAATAACTGTTTACTTTTATGTCTGTTGTCCACGGACCTGAAATCCGTTGGTTAACGACAACATTTATTATACCTGGGTAGTTGCATGAAAATTAAAAGACGACTCGACAAAATGACGTAATTTAACTATCGAAATAAGGTATTATGACCATAAAACATATTGAAGAATACAGGGATCCGGATACTTCCAGGAAGATTATTGACAGGATACAAAACATCAGTAAAAGCAAGATTCGCATCATGGAAGTCTGCGGGACACATACAATGTCCATCTTTAGAAGTGGTATCCGGGCACTCCTGCCAAACACAATCTCTCTCCTTTCCGGTCCAGGCTGTCCCGTATGTGTTACGGCCCAGAATGAAATCGATGCATTTATCGAGCTATCCAGAGTCGATGATGTAATAATCGCAACTTTTGGGGACATTCTGAGAGTTCCGGGAACACAATCGACCCTTCAAAAAGAAAAGGGATATGGCGGGGATATCCGTGTGGTTTATTCCACTTTTGACGCCCTTGACATTGCAAGGAGGAATCCTGGCAAAAGAATCGTCTTTTTGGGCGTGGGCTTTGAGACAACTGCGCCTACAATAGCAGCCTCCATAATTTCTGCAAATGAGATGGGCCTTGACAATTTTTTTGTCTTTTCCGCCCATAAATTGGTTCCTCCGGCTCTTGAGGCCCTCTTGGAAACCGACAATGTGAGGATAGACGGTTTTATACTCCCCGGCCACGTTTCTGTGATTATTGGCACAAAGGCATACACTCCTCTTTTTGAAAAGTATAAAATACCTGGAGCAGTTGCGGGGTTTGAACCAATAGATATACTGCAGGCAGTATCCCTTCTGATAGAGCAGATAGAATCAGGTCATCCAAGGCTTGAAAATGCATATATAAGGGCCGTTACATTTGACGGAAATAAAAAGGCCCAGAAAATCATGCATGATGTGTTTGAAACTGTTGATATTAACTGGCGTGGCATGGGAACAATACCAAAAAGCGGATTGAAGATCAGAAAGGGTTATGCAGCCTTTGATGCTCAAAGGGAATTCGATATCTTAGTTCCTTATTCGAAAGACCCAAAAGGCTGTGCCTGTGGAGAGATCCTTACCGGAATGAAAATCCCTCCAGAATGCATCCTTTATAAAAAGATTTGCACGCCCATGGATCCGGTTGGACCGTGCATGGTATCGAGTGAAGGAACATGCGCTGCATATTACAGATACCATTCATAACCGTTAACCGACGACGGTCTTCCCCTATTATAAAAAAAACAGGATATAAGGATAAATTCATTGAAGACAAACAAGATACTTCTTGATCATGGAAGCGGGGGAAAAATATCACACAGTCTTATTACTGATATCATGCTCCCCATATTTGATAACCCCATTCTTTCGCAGCTAAATGATGGTGCGATATTTGATGTTGAAGGAAAGAGACTTGCTTTTTCCACTGATACCTATGTGGTGGATCCTATCTTTTTTCCGGGGGGAAATATAGGTGATCTTGCAATAAATGGGACAGTAAACGATATTGCCATGTGCGGTGCAACCCCTCTTTATCTTAGCGTTGGGTTAGTTATTGAAGAGGGTTTTTCCCTGGATGATCTGGAAGAAATATTAAAAAGTATGAGTATTGCGGCAGAAAAGGCTTGTGTAAAAGTGGTAACAGGAGACACTAAGGTTGTCCCAACAGGCGTTGCAGACAAGATCTTTATTAATACGTCAGGGATTGGACTGATACCTGAATCCGTTGATATTGCCAGCCATAAGGCGCGGCCCGGGGATAAAATTATTCTGAGTGGAAGTATCGGAGATCACGGAATTACAGTCTTGACCCAGAGAGAGGGAATGACTTTTGACTCATCTGTAATAAGCGATTCAGCACCCTTAAATCATATGGTTAATGGGATGCTCTGTGTGTGCAATGAAATCCATGTACTTCGGGACCCGACCCGTGGTGGTGTCGGGACTGCCTTGAATGAAATTGCTAACAAATCAAATGCAGGGATAAGAATCTACGAAGAAAAAATACCTGTTAAAGATGAGGTGGCAGGGATCTGTGAACTTCTAGGTTTTGATCCCCTTTATATTGCCAACGAAGGAAAACTTCTCGCTTTTGTCGATCCGGATCGTGCAGGAGATGTGCTTGCGGCAGTAAAGGACGATGAGTTCGGTAAAGATGCGTGTATCATTGGAGAAGTAATATCAGAGCATCCGCGTAAAGTATTTATGCAAACCCGCATTGGAGGAACCAGGATAGTAGATATGCTGACCGGCGAACAGCTCCCAAGGATTTGCTGATGCATGAAATGTCCATAGCACAGAGTTTGATTGATATTATCTCGGAAGAGATGATCAAGCACAACGCGAGTGTTTTGAAGTCAGTCAGGCTTAACATCGGCCAAATGTCCGGTATTGTCCTTGACGCCTAAGTGGCATTTCGGTATAGTTCCTCCTGAAAAAGCAAGTTCTTATCACCTGTAACGTTACGGTTAATACTGCATACGCACCACATCACATCCCGAGAGATTACGCAGCTGTACTTGGTGCTTCGCGAACAGATCCCGGAGCGTGAGCGTAGGAAAAATGCAACAAGAATATATTTCAAGGGAGGAAATACGACATGCAGAATGGGAAGTATGTAGTACTATCCGTCGATGATGAGCAGGACGTTCTGGATGGACTCCGCATGATTTTGGAGGCGAATGATTATGTTGTAGTTGAAGCCGGAAGCGCGGAAGAGGGCCTCAAGAAGTATGAGGAATCAAATCCGGACCTTGTTTTAGTCGACATGATGATGGAGACTATGGATGCTGGTTTGAATTTGGCCAAGACCCTTAAGACTCGCGGTTCGGCTCCCGTCTATCTGTTAAGTTCAATGGCTGAGGGGTTAACCGGACAAATCGGACCAACTGAAATTGGCCTTGATGGAACATTCCAGAAACCTGTTGATCCTGATGCTCTAATCAGTTGCCTCAAACGTGCCCTGTCGGATTCCCGTTGAAGAGAAATTAGCACCTCACAGTATAAGTTTCACTCCGCCTTAGCACGTTTGTTGGACAAACAGTGTACGGTGGAGACACGATCCCCGTGCCTGCTATTCTCCCCAAATTGCGAATTGTTGTAAGCGCGATTATTCCCGCCGTATAAACCGGGAACTTGCTTCCAGGTGTAATGGTAATGTGGAAATTCACTGGCTTCCGTTCAGCGGGAAGCGAACCGTGAACTCAGTACCTTTGCCTTCTTTGCTTTCAAGCTCCAGTTCACCTCCAAAGCGTGTAACAATCTCTTTGACTCCGGCCAATCCAACGCCCGTACCTTTGATGCTACCACCCCGTACATTTGATGCACGAAAGAACTCCTGGAACATCTTGGGAATATCCTGTTTCGGGATGCCAATACCGGTATCCTTAACCCTCAAAACGGCCTTATCTCCTTCTTGGAATAACCGAACATCCACACTGCCTTCCGGCGTATATTTGACGGCGTTCGACAACAGGTTCGACAACACCAATTTATACCCCTGGAAATCAAAGCGGGTGCGGAGTGTAATCTCGGGCAGCCCGACCGTCAGCAGGAGACCCTTTGCTTTTGCTTGCTCAACATAAGGTTCACACTCCTTTCGCGTTATCGGAACCAGGTCAAGAATACCAATCTCTCCCAGCGGCTCGCCTTCTTGCACTCGCGAAAGATGGAGAATGTCTTCCACCATTGCCAGCAAATCATCCATGCGTTTTGAAATCTTTGTTAGTACAGATGAGATCTTGGGGTCTTCTTTGCTGGTGTAAAGTAGTCCCGTCAAGAGCATCTTGGAGCCAGCTACAGGTGATTTGAGTTCATGTACCATGATCCTCATGAATTGCGCCTTTTGTTTCTTAAGGCATTTTAAAGTGGCCAGCTCATCGTAAAGCTTTGCGTGGAAAAGTGCATACGAGATCAGCCGTGAAATGATCTTCAATTTTACGAGGCATGTTTCTCCAAACGGGTGGCTTTTGCTATTGAGTGTCTGGACAACTCCGAGGAGCTCATCGTTGAAAATCGCGGGTACGCACATCACATCACGGGTATGGAACTGATTCATTTTGTCCCAAGATTTGTCAAAATGAAGATCCGTACCTATGATGCTCAGATCTCCGTATGCATCCGGCACGATAAAAGCGGTTCTGGAAAGCGCACAATATCCGACCAAGGAACTCCCACAAATCGGCGTACGAATTGCTCGCAGGACATTGCCGATTACGGCCACTGATTCCAATTCTTGAGTGTCCTTAAGGACATGGTACACGGTTGCGCGTTCCGCATTCAATGTTCGGGCTACAACTTCTGCACCTTGCTGTAAAACATCATGCAGATTCACACCGCTTATCATCTGTTCATACAAGCTGAGAAGTTCTGAGGTCGGGACCAAGCGTTGGTCGTCTGTGGTTTTGTCTACCAAAAGAATACCTCGGCTAACTGCCAGTGGTTATTGTTATTTAAAAGGGGATGTTGGTTACAAAACGATTTACCGTTAAATATTATAAGATCTAATTATGTTACAAATCTCTCCTGATAATGAGAAAGTTTAGTGGCATACTATCATATTTCAGTAAAACGCATCAACCGAATAAAAACATTTTGCACTGAAAACATATTGAACCGGTTTCTTTATTCGTAAGTCGTTTTGGAACCAACATCCCCCTTTATGGAGTGACAATACATGAATCCGAGGAAGATGATTTGAGGAACGAGTTTAGCAGAAATCTAAACAGCAAAGGATTTAAGGATACCAAATGAAAAAGAAACTATTATGGGATGGTCAGGACGAAAGCATTGTTAAATACTTTTCACGAACTGATTTGGCGATATTTACAGCAACCTAAGCTATACGGCTGAGGTTGACTGCGATTTGTTTCCTCTACATTATTCTGTTCTCATCGAGATAGCTGAAATGGCACTATTATCGAAACTTCTGTCCCCTCATCATCGGACGAATTAAATGTTATCTTACCGTCATGTGCTTTAATTGTGGTCACAAGTCCGTTTTTATTGTAGATATTGTTCAAATTTACATCCTTTCCTTAATTATTTAGTACCATTTAAAATATAATGATAAAATAAAACGATTCCTTTTGAAATACAAGCTACTACTTATAAATTTAGGGTCCTCAAAAATTTACAGTTTTTGTGGATTATGAAATAATAAAGCAGAAAACTATTTGGGCAACATTTTCTCATCAGCAGGCATAGGGATATAAAGGCCACAAGAAAGATATATGCCTGTGATAGGATAAGCCAATTGAGGATATTTAGCGGCCAGGTTAAACTTGTCCAGGAAGGGATACCTACTTAGATACTTGTCTTTTTCAAGAACTAATAGAAAAAGCGAATCGTAGTAGTGCTTTTCCTTTATGTTTTCTACATATTCCCTGAAATTACAATTCGTTTTAATACCAAAATCTCGACATTCTTGTGGTCTGTCAGAATAACTCTTGCAAAATGTGCAAATATGCAGGATGCCTTTATCTTCTGAAAAATCAACATCTAAATCAGGGCATGCAGCACGAAGGATGTGGTGTGTATACAGACGGAGCTTATTTTTATACTCAAGTACCCAGTAATACTTATCAAAAACCCTGTCAGGTAGATCAGGGTCATCCAGATTATAAGCACAACACTGACCGTCGTTGCATTTTCTTTCGCTAAAACGAATTTTTGCCATTTGCGTCGCGATATCACATGGCTGCATTTTGAGTTTTTTCATAATTGGAGAAAATTAGTCCAATGTAAAAATGTTCATTTTTTCTCTACATAGAGCTTTCTGCCAGAAAAGAAACTGACTTCTTGCTTATACAGGTTATACTTCTTGACGATTTCAGGATCGATGTAATGTTTTTCATTGTCTATGATTACAGATATAGTCAAATAGTTGAGTGGTTAAGTGGTTGAGTTGGAAAATAATTATTATAATTTCAGTAAGTTACAAATATCAAAATGATAAATGTCCAATTATTTTGCTAAAAACAAATATGCCCGTGAATTTAACCACTTAACTACTCAACTATTCAACCACTTAACGAGGTCTGGATTATGTATACCTTGCGAAATCTTTTGGGTTTTACTTCCTCATCATCGTAATAAGTTCCCATCGATAATTATCCTTATTTTTGTACGATTTTAATTTCTGAGTATGCTGACATAAATATTACAAATGGCTAGATAACTTTTCTGGTATTCATGGCTCCATTATGTTTAGGAAATAATCCTTGTCATCAAACAAAAGCTCAATAGATTGATTTGCTTCAGAACTATACAAATTCATAACCGATTCGGCTATTTCTTCCGCATATAAACTCAGCGGATTCATGTTTTGAGTCCTCAACATGGCGACAAGAGCCTGCTTGCCTTTTGAAATTGTAGATTTTATGACCTCGCCGTCATATCTCTCCTCGGAGCGAAGAGGATAAACATCCTTTTTGCCTGACTCTGCAAATTCTCTGATTATCAGATCACTCTTTTTGTCGTTTCTTAGAATCAAATACTTTTGCTTCATGGAATATAAGCTTTAGGTAAGACAGGATTTGCCTTCTTTCACAATTCGTTGGCAGATAAATTACTCACTACCACCTTCTATTTCTATCTGTTTAGTTTCTCAATGAACATATCTCCCATCGGCGGAAATGAGTTCTTGTTTTCGCGGATAGCCCTCAGGATCGATTCTGCAATGGCCTCGCGGTTCTCTTTTGTCTCTCGTGGCCTTATCTTCCAGGAAAAATTCCCATTGATTTGTTCCCTAATCCAATCCTCCAATTCATCCCAGGTACATGAAAAGATGTTTTATTCAACCATTAGTTTTCCCCAATTAGATATTTTGTTGCATGGATAAGAACATAATCTTACAAGTTCGGTTCACTTACACCCCTCTTTAATAGGCGAGGAGAATTCCCTACCTTTGAACACTTCATAAATTAGGCGAATCTGGCTGGCTTTTCTTGAAAAATCCCTCAGTTTAAGGATGTCCTTGTCTTTCTCATCTTTCCTTTTCAGTTCTTTGGTTCCCCTGTTCACTAATTCCGAGAGAGGGGGATTGCTTTCAACCTTTAAGACAACTTCTATGATGTTTATCCATTCTTTATAAGTCTTATCACAGAAGCTTTGAGTTTCCGCAGGTGCTCCATGATGCTTATACCTTTGTTCTGATAAGAAATCTATAGAAAATGAAACCCTTCTTATTCTTGGTGGCTTATATCCTTTTTTTACAGGTGTTAGGCCTGCCTAATCTTTCGAATAGGCCTCTCGTATCGCCTCTTGTAAAAGCTTCATCAATTTCTCGTCTGCGTAGGTCATGTTCTCAACAATCTTTTTCACCCGTACTGAAAGCCTACGATAACCCCAGATGCAACGGCGTTTGGTTTCCTCCCAGCCTTCGCGTTGATAGTATAAGGGCATGTTGACATGGAAATAGGAGATGCCATCCGCGTTCTTAATGAGGTTCGAGCGGGGGTCACCACCGGTCTCGTGCAGGCAGACCAGCAAGTACACCTCACTGGCCATCTCCTGAGACATTCCACAGTCTTCCATTATCTCCCTGAGAATTTCCGCGCTGTTTCGTGCGTGGGCAGCCTTGAAGGTATCATAGTCAGGAAAATCGTCCCGCTTTACTTTGCGTGTCTCAAGGGCACGCTCGATGTCATGTCCGAAGTGCGGCAATTTGCAGGGTCTTATACGCGTCCGGTTTGAGCTTCAGTAACCAGTCAAGACTATTTTCGGCATGGAGGGGGTCTTCAGGCACTTTTGAACCAGCAATGAAGGCTCTGATCTTTTGTTTCGTGCACTCTATGCTATCCATGATCCCGGCAGATGACGACGCGGCGTATGGTTTCAATGTTCATTACGAGGGCAATCAGAGTCAGAGTCAAAGGAACTTGATTGAATATGGCACCAAGGAATATGAGAAAGACACGGACATCGCGGCCCAGACGGGGCACCTTGCTATGAATGATCCTGTCGCGCATGAGACGGTCATACTTGTCCGCCGTATAACTCAAAATGAATGAACCAATGATCGCCACAAATCCAATAAATAGCATTAAAGGACCTAGGTTTGCTGATAATGCATGCCATGTGAGGCCGAATAACAGAAAGGCGTCTGCATAACGGTCCAAAACCGCATCGAACCAGCCACCGTAATCGCTCCCCTGGAACTTGAGCCGTGCCACTTCACCATCGCAGCCGTCAAGGACCGAGGCAAACTGTGCCAGCAGACCACCCAGCAATAGCCCCGGATAACCGCCAAAAGCGAACAGGCCTGCGCCCAGCATAGAGCACAGGAACGAAAACAGGGATATCTGGTTGGGAGTGACCGGGTACTTTACCAGGTGGCGGGAAATTCTTATCGACAAGGGTCGGTTGAGGTAGCGCGACACGGGTCCATCATGAGATTTGCCTCTCAAGCGGTTAAGGAGCGCCTTCTCCGCCCGTCTGAAGGCTGAGGTGTCGTCCACGTCGATCCAGAAATGGCCGCTGGTATGGAACGCTCTTGCCCGATCCACGGCAGCCAGGATACGAACCGCTCCGGACAGGGTGGTTTCACCATATTTCTCTGTGCTATGCTCCAGCGCCTCGAATATGGAGGGGGAACAAAAGAAAATACCGGTGTCAAAGCCGTTAAAGTCTGTCATGCCCTTGCCGATATTTTGTATCTTATCGTCTTCCGTCTTTACCCGGGTGACATCTTCCATGTCGATGAGGGAATTCCGGGTACCCTCATCCACGGCAAGGATGAGTTCTCCATCATCCGGAGGATGCGCCATCATCTCGCGGGCAATGGACGGATCAAAGAGATGGTCCGCCATCAGCAGAAGGAAGGGCTCATGCAGGTATTCCCGTGCTTTGAGCACCGAGAGACCGTTTTCCTTTTCCCAATCCTCATTGATGAAGGGAGTAATCGGAATCCCCAGACGGGCGGCAAGACTGACCAGAAAGCCCCGAACGAGCTCTCCCTGGTATCCGGTGACCACATAAAAATCATCTGCTCCGGCCTCTACGGCAGAACGAATGGCCCTCTCGATTAGCGGCACACCAAGCACCGGTATAAGGGGCTTGCTATCGCCCAACTGCCGCAATCGGCTGCCTCTCCCCGCTGCGATGATCAGACATTTCATTTTGCTGTTCTCCATAAGTGCCGTTGATGAAGGCTTCGGTCATGCGCTGGGCCTCGTCATCAGTGTGCTGGCGTGGCGGGTGTTTGCAGAAGTAGGCCGATGGAGCGTAGAGAATCCCGCCCTCTTTGCGATTCAATGCCAGTTTCATACAACGGATGGCGTCGATAACGACACCGCCTGAATTGGGAGAGTCCTCCACAGAAAGGCGCAGCTCCAGATTCATGGGCACATCGCCGAATAACTTTCCCTCCATACGTATAAAGCATACCTTGTTGTCTTTTTGCCATGCTACCCAGTCACTGGGGCCGATATGGATATTTTCATCATTTAATCGATCCTCCCCTAGCTGTGACTGGACCGATTCCGTTTTGGACTTTTTCTTGGATTTCAGGCGACTGCGGTCAAGCATGTTCAGAAAGTCGGTGTTACCACCCGTGTTTAGCTGGTAGGTTCGATCCAACTTCACCCCCCTGTTCATGAAAAGATTGGTCAGAACCCTGTGCACGATGGTGGCTCCGAGCTGTGATTTGACGTCATCCCCGATAAGCGGCAGGTTCCTCTCCTTGAAGCGGGCCACCCAGGTAGGATCACTGGCAATGAAAACAGGGATGTTGTTGATGAAACCGATGCCCGCCTCCAGGGCGCACTCGGCGTAAAACCGCGTAGCCTCTTCGGAACCCACCGGCAGGTAGTTTACGAGTATTTCAGCGCCAGACTCCTTTAGAACGCTGACCACACCCTCTTTGGACGGCTCAGGCTCGGCGCTGGGCACAAAGGTATATTTTTCATCGTAATCTTTCATGTGTTCAGCGAAGCCGTCCATAATTCGTCCCATGCGCACCTTGACTCCATTGGGTGAGACACCGTTAAAGACGACCGTCGTACAATTAGGGGCCGCAAAGATGGCCTCGGCCAGATCTTTACCCACTTTCCGTTTGTCGATATCAAAGGCCGCCACTACTCCAATATCATGGGGCTTGTAACCCCCTAACTCGTAATGCATCAACCCGATGTGTTCATTGTTTTCTTTGCTGCGATAGTATTCAATGCCCTGAATCAGCGAACTGGCACAGTTCCCGATGCCAACAACAGCGATCTTGATCTTGTTCATCAATCAGCCTCCTTTATAACGTTTTACTCCTCCCCCAAGTGACTTGTGTTTAGTAAAGCCAAAGGGTTTGGGTTTAGTTTGATATTTTGCTGTTCTCTCTAAGGAAAAAAGTAAAGGTTAGCATAGAGAGGAGAGTAAAATGTAAATTCAAAAGGCGTGCAGCAGAATATTAAACCTAATAAAAAGACAACAATATAACAAAATATCACATAGTACTTGAAACCACAAGGTATAATATTTCCTGGCACTGGTTCAGTTTGAATTTCTGGGGAAAATTTATTTCCCTGAATCTGTTCACCAGATGAACTCATACTGGAATAACCATCTTTTCTCATTTCAAAACAAGATAATTAAAAGATTTAATTAACTTTGGCACCAAAATTGCATTTATTAAAAATTATGGTTTTAAGGAGAATATCTTGATTTTTTTAGTGTTTTTGTGTTAATATATTTATCTTTGTTGCCCATAAGAATTATTTCAAAAGTGAAATAAATCTCTTGACATCATTTAGTCTTTGTGGGTTAATGATAGATAAAGTTTCTAACCTATTGAAAATTGGCATAAAATTAATGGCCCGACCATCCTAATGACGCCTTGTAAAAACAACAATAATAATTATTATTTTTACAATTAAAGGGATTGGTTTGGCTTTTTTATATTTTTATTTAGCTATTATGCAATTTTGCCGATAACTATATCAAGCGGTAAAGGTTTAAATATAATTATTTGGAAAGGGGGTAGCCATGGAATTAAATATATTGGTGAATAATGGTGAAAAATATGGTGGAAAATACGTGGCTTTACAGTCTTACACAAATAAAGATGCGATAAGCTTTGGTACCAATCCTGTTGAAGTTTATGAAGAAGCAAAAAAAAAGGGGGTGACTGATCCAGTGCTCTTTTACGTTCCAGAAAAAGACTCCATCCATATTTATTAAAAATGCCTATAGAAAATATACCTTTTATAAGTAATGGGGGCGGTATTTACCGCCCCTATCTTTCTGTGAGAATAACTAACCCCCATACAGGAAAGTCGTTAAAAACTTTTGGATTGATCGATACCGGAGCGGATGATTGTGCATTACCGGCCACTTTTGCTGTGATATTGGGGCATAATTTATCGGCAGGAAAGATGAAGGATATATCAACTGGAAATGGTGTAACAAAGGCATATTCACATACAACAAAATTTGAAATATTGAATCTGACTGATGATACGGTATTATACACAATAATGGACACCCCGGTCGATTGTTTGCCTAATTTAAACACTGTGCTTTTAGGGGTTAATCATTTTTTAAATGCATTCATTTTGACAGTTAATTATCCTAACCATATTTTTTCAATAAAATACCCTTAGAGCAATTTCACAATATCCTCAACATCCCAAAGCCGATCTGTGACCTTCGCTTCCATTGCCGGAGTAACTTTCAAGGTTTGATGAATCCGGCAAAAATTATAATACATGAAATGCAATGAGATTGCATAAATATGATTTTCAATCTTTTTACTGAAAGCATTGGTTAAACGCGTAAAACGGCGCAATGACATCCTCATTGTTAAGTTTTGACGTTCTACATAGCTTGTAGAGATATATTTCCTTTCTGGTTTACCTGCAATAATTTTTGACTCTATATCTTTTATCTTTGCTGGGCTATATCTTTTTTCACCTTCTGGGGTTGATCCATATATTTTTATAAGCATAGCATAATCAATATCTATTCCGAATGCACCCTCAATGGCCTCAAGATGTAAACGTCAACCCAAAACTGACCCACCTTGACAACCCAAAATTGACCCACCCCTGTGTTGAAGTAAGATATCCTACAACCTGTGCAGGGGAGGTTTTTTGAGATGGGTGGGAACGGAGGGAGCCCGTAGGGCGACCG
>JAUWMR010000029.1 GCA_030613055.1 Desulfobacteraceae bacterium | reverse complement strand
TACAGGTCACAGAATGTTTTTTTGGTTTCCATGCAACCACTTTATCCAGTGTTGCAAGACGTGTCAATTTTCAAAGAACATTTTTTCAGGTTATTCAGTACGTTAACTTAGATCTCCTGCACACAAAAGTCAGAAGAGCCTCTTATTAAAATGCGCTTCAAGATCTTTTGTTTCCAGTGTCAGTCCATTGATCTTCTCAGGATTGATTTCCTGTAACGCAATGCCATAATGCATGGCAGCAAGGGTCGTTACGGTGCCCCCCGTACCCACTATAGAATAGTCCTCCCCCCTGCCCTTCAATTCAGGCAAGCTCTGTTCAAGGAGTTCGTCAATGTGTCTTGAAAGGGCATTAACATGTTTATCCTCGGGCGGGTCCGATTTCAGATACGCCCGGGTCAGGATCACGGAGCCTAAGGGAATAGACCTGATTATTCGTGCGCCCTCGCTTTTAAAAAAAATTTCCGTGCTGCCGCCACCCAGATCAAATACAAGAAGTGGCCCCTGCTGAATATCGAGGGCATTCATAACTCCCCTGGCGCTCAGGAAAGCTTCCGTATCCCCTGTTATTATTCTCACGCGAATCCCTGTGTGCTCGTAAATGAGTCTCAGAAATTCGTCCCTGTTCTCGGCCTCCCTGACCACACCGGTTGTGACGGCAAATACCTGATGGGCATTGAGCTCTTCAATTACGCGCGAAAAATCTTTTAATACTTCTAATGTCCGTCGGATGGACTCAGGTTGAATTATCTTTCCTTCTGAATGGCTGAAACCCTCACCAAGACGGATATATGCCCTTTTTCTTGCAATCGGCAGAAGTCGTCCCTGTATCTCTGATTCCCCCGCGATCAGCAGTCTCGCTGTATAGGTCCCGATATCTATGGACGCCCTGTTTTCCATCATTTGGGGTGAACCCTATTAAGAAACTTCAGCGTTTACAATCGGCTGAAGTGATATTTCAAAACCTGGTTGTTTAGCTCCTTTTTTCATATTTTGTAGCGCAGGGCTTTAGCCCTGCCCCTAACCCGTGCCAAGGAAAATCGCGCCAGTGTAGGTTTGCAATATTAGGGTTAAATATCAGAACACCGGATATATTTCAAGTAGTCCTTTATCTCTTTTCATGGAAAAAGGGGGAAATATCGTAACTACGCAGGTGGATAGACTGAAGGTTGAAGACTGTTAGATCACTTCAGCCTCCAACCTCCAGCCTTCAGCCTCTAACCTGAATACCTGAGTATTTACATAAAAATGTAGGTATTTATCTGGAGGGTAACTTTCAGGTATCGGGCTTTACGATGGGGCGTGCATTGAATCTTTATGCGTTTGACATTCAGCAATTTTCCGGAACATTCAATTTTGTAAAGCAAGTCTGCCAACTGTTTTATGTCAATCTTATCCAGGCTCATTTCAATACCTGCCGGTCTTAACGGCCCGGATTTCTCTTGAAATCTGAGAGGTTTCATATATTGAATTCTGTCGTTTATTCCCACCTCCCGTGAAACTCCTTCTAAAAAGGAGAGAAGCGTAAACGCCTTTCCTCTGCCTGTCAGCATTTTTTCGGCCTGAGTCCTCCTGTCTTTGAATCTTTCCCGCTTTGCCTTCAACTCGGCCATACCTGCCAGTTCTTTTTCCTTTTTTTCTATGTAGGTTACCAATATCCGCTGCCGTGTGAGTGCCGGAGACAGGATGACCAGGTAATACAGTATGGCGATGAAAAATATTCCACCCAAAAAGATAAGGGCCATTTCACGTCTGCCGGCTTTCATTGCTTTTTCTCCATGGCAAAACTGAATCTTATCGCCTTTTTTTTCCTGTCCATTTTAGCGCCCACCAGCTTTATGGTCTTAAAAATTCCCGTATTTGAGAGATGCCGCTTCAGCCTGTCCACTGTTTTAAAAGAAGCAGCCCTGCCGTGGAGCTTTATGTCCCTTTGTTCTATTGACAGGTTATCTGCCATCACGCCCGGAAAGCTGGAAATTGTCCGGCTCAGGGTTATGAGTACATTGAGGACCGCTCCCTCACCGGTCAGACCCTCAAGCCACTGATATTTGACCGCCTCTTCCTCAATCATCTGGGACATCTGGTCTAATTCCCGCCCCTTAACGATCGTCTTTGTTTCTGGAAACGCATTTGTAAAAACTTCTCTGATATCCCTCTTTAATTCTCTGTACCTGTTTTCCTGGATGTACAGACCTTGGTAAAGGTTGAAGGTGAAGAGTATGATAAACAGGAAAATTGCGGTAATCATAAACAAAAATGTCTTTTTAAGATCCACAATATTCCTGCTAACAAACTCCTCCTTCCTGAGATTAAATAGCTTTTCAGAGGGTCCTGCCATGCTGAGCGCGAGGCCAAGCGGCACGCCCAATTTTGCCTGAAGTTCAGGTTCTATGTGTCCAAGCCGGTGTTTGTGTTCATCGAATGGCTTCCACGTGGTTGTCTTCATACGGGTAAAAGTTGCGATCCGATCTTCCATCTCCTGGTCAACACCCGGATGACCGGTCAGAAGAATCTCTTCAGGCAAAATATCAGGATTGTCTATCTGGTAGAGTCTGATCGTCTTTTCCAGCGCTTCAAGCCCATCTGAACCGCCCGGGAGGATGCGGATAAACCCAAGACTCTTTTTTGATATGACCTGCATCACGTTTCTTTCGACACCCATATGAAAAATACATACCGGATACTCAGGTCCCGCACTGTTTCTTCGAACATACAGCGATAAAAGGGCAAGATCGTCCAAGGTTACCACACGTGGTGCCAGATTGAACCCGGAAAGGCTTTCCATGTGCTCAGCCAAAGAGGCCTTCTGAATACCAAATGTCATGATCTTTCCGTCAGGACCGGGTGGCAGGAAGTCGACGATCATGTGTTCTATTGGGTATGGAACATGGGGTTCCATTTGGTATTTTATTATCTTATCCAATTTCTTTAGTTTATCGAATGAAAGGGAAAGCTGCCTGAACATGGCCAGAGACGTGGGAATACAGGTTATAAGCATTTCGTGGCGCAGGTTGCCTGCACGAAACAGGTCGATCAACTCATCCTCAATCTGATCCTGGCTTTCTAACTCTCTGAAGGCGACCCTGTTGATTTCCGGACCTCTCAAAGAGTTATATATCTGCACCGCCCCTATGAAATGGTCTGTGACCTGGAGGCCCACTACATATTTCGGTACAAAAAATTCCCTTAATGGATTAAACATAATGATCACATGACCTGACAGTATACGAGTTTCGACTTATCCCCGTTGCGTACTGCTACGGCTCTGATGCGAGCGACAGCCTCCTGATAAGTCACGTCCACCTTTATGCAGAAGGCAGAGCTTTTAACCGTAATCCATTCTGAAATCCTGTTAAGCAAACTCGCATTAATCCCCGGGACCTTTCCTAAGTCACTAATACTCAAAAAATCCTCTCCGGCACGGTAATCTATGATGGATTGTGCCACACCAGCATCAATTTCCTCGTCGAGACTCTGTAAAATTTCGGGAGATGCCGTATTTATGTTTATCTTCCCCTGGGAGTGAATGGTCAGGAAATCGATAATATTATTGATGGTGGCCATGTTTTTTACCAAAAAAACCTGTGAAATCGTCAGAAAGGGCCCGTTAAAACATTCATATGGATCATCTAAACTCTGGTAATAATAATTTTCAGCGCCTTCCATACGTTCAATATCATCAGTATCCAGCCAGTCTAAAACCGGATTGATATGGTTTTGGTCCAGGCCAAGGGTGGTAATAAGCCTGATCAGTTGTTTTGCCCTCTGCTCGCCTATTTGGCCGTTTCCGGTTATTAAGGAATTGATGTTTATCTTACTGAATTCGTCAACGATTCTCCCTGAAAACAAAACCGCGTCGGGAATTTGTTCAGGAAATGTTTCCGGACCGAACCGGCTCCAGTCCTCTCTGAGGCTGTCCATATTCCTGTCTTCATCCTGATCAAGAAGGGCTAAGGCAAGCGCAAGGCCTGACAGTGCCATTTGACGGGCCCTGTTCCCATCCCTGACATAGCCTGACAGTTCCAGTTCAATGCCGGATTCCTCCGAAAAACCGACAGCTAAACCGGTCAGAGTGGCAATGATCAGGAGGGTAATGACAAGGGCCGCGCCCTTATTGCTTTTTGTATTGGAATCCATTTTTGTCATTAAATCGGGATGTCCTCCTGTACCCCTGATCCTGACACCGGGGTAGTTGCGTTACGTTTTTCTCTCTGCCAGGACCGGATGAATGCTCGTGGCAAATAGATGCTCATCTCCCTGTTCATCCTGAATAGTCAATCTTACGATTATTAATGTGGGTAGATCACTACAGGGCGTCCCTTGCGTGGTATCCCAGTTGTCGAATTCTTCTCCCCGGGCGTCTTGAAACATGAAATCCAGCCCTGTAACTCCTCTGGCTAATTCATGGCTGTACCCTCCACTTCCAAGATCGGTATCCGGGATTGCGTCGTCCCTCCGGTAGAGGATATATCTTCCCTCATTTTCAGGATCTTCAGTGAGCCTGTAGCCAACCTCGCAAAGGTCTGTGCGGGGTTCTCTATCGCTCAAGGGGAGGTGGGCCAGGGTGGTAAAATCGAGCCTGTCAGCAGGTTTTCCATCTGTCTCGTGATCCATGGCTATCATTCCGAGCTGGGTCTTTTCATGGGCCGTCTCAAGAGCCACAATGGCTGATTCCAGGTCCCTTGTCATTCGATCGAGGGCAATCCTGCCCATTTGATAGACCTGCCCCTTCAGACGTGTGTTCTGGATGACCTCCACGTTCGATGTATAAGTGCTGTAGACGGCTCCCATGATAATACTCAGGATGAGCAGGGATACCAGCACCTCCAATAATGTCAGCCCTCTCATGTTTTTTGCCTGTACAGGTAAGTTGTTATGGGAAATTCCCTGATCGATCCCCTTTCATCCAGGATGATAGTTACCTTGACTTTTATAAGATAATCAATGCCCATGATTTCTTCGATATCTTCCTGAAAGCGGAAATATGGGAAGTCGGGGCCAAAGTCACCTGAAAAGGACCCGGCTTCCGGTTTGTCCAAGGATTGAATCCGTGACAGCCTGTCTAAGGCTAAGTAATTGGCAATGGTGGTAAATTGGGCCTCTGTCTGAAGCCCCAGGCTCTGGGCTTGAAGCCGCAGAACAGCTAAGAGGGCAACGGCAATCAGGCCCAGGGATATCATGATTTCTAAAAGGGTGAAGCCGCCCTTCTTATGTGCCCTGGTCGATATAACTGTCATAAATCTTTATGCGCCCGGTGATGGGGTTTATTTGAAGGGTATAAACCTCATCCTTATGGTTTTTAAGATGGATCAATGAGCCTTCAACGCAACCATTGGCAAAAAACCTGATCACGGCCTCGCCCCACTGAACCTTTCCCCTGGAGAATATAACCACGTCCTCCAGAACAACGCCCTCCGGTAAATCCTTTATCTCAAAGGCCGCCTCCCTTTCTTCTAATAACAACTCTGAAGGGATTTTCCCCTCCTGTAGAGGTTTGAGCGTATAGAGATGGTTTTTATCAATATTAAACCCCAGCTCCTGTTTTCTGTGGGTACAGGCCGCCCTGCCCCTCAGCCTGTTTACCTCGCTGATAATCATGCGGGTCGCGCGCCTCAAATCCCCCTTATAAATACCGTTCTGGATCCTGATTAAAACAAGGCCGGAAAAAAGGGCTAATATAAACATGACCACGAGGAGTTCTATAAGGGTAAAGCCGAAAGGCCTATTTCCCCTTGACAGCCCAGTTAGTAACATCACCGTCTTCTCCGTCGCCGCCTTCTTCACCGTCTGCCCCGCAAGACCAGAGGTCAAAATCGCGGTTGTGAACACCGGGACCTAAGTAAAGGTAGTCGTTATCCCATGGGTCTTTAGGTACCACGCCCTTTTCAAGATACCCGCCCTCGCGCCATTTTTTTGAAATCCGGCCGACCGAAGGTCTTTCCACGAGGGCCCGTAGTCCCTGCTCGGAAGAAGGGTAAAATGCGTTGTCCAGCTTAAACATCTTGAGAGCATTCTCTAAGGTCCGTATATCGAGCCTTGCCTTGAGGATCCTGGACTCGCCCGGCCTGTCCATGATTCTTACTGCCACCAGGCTGGCAAGGATGCCAAGGATAGTTATAACAACGAGAATCTCAAGCAGTGTAAAACCCCGCTGCCCGGTGCGCGAACTTCCAATGACTTTGATCTGTTTTTTCATTTTTTCCTCTCATCATTGACGGTCTCGTAAAAAGTCTTTATCTGTCTTTTTTTGTCATTCCCGCCCCGCATCAATTTAATAATTATTACATAGGCATGAACTCAGCGTAGCGCAGGGCTTTAGCCCTGCTTAGTCCATGGTCCCGCTAAAGCGGGACTGAAGCCATGCGGGCAGCTACTGTTTTCAAAGCGCTAAACTATTACTCATTTTTGTAACAGTGCTATCGAATCCCGCTGCTCATATCAAATATAGGCAGCAGGATCGCCATAACAATAAAACCGACCGCACCCCCCATCAAAAGGATGATGGCAGGCTCTATGATTGCGGTCAGAGAAGCGACTGCCGACTCCACGTCATCTTCATATGCGTCGGCTGCCCTGGCTAACATGTCCTCAAGTTCGCCGCTCTGCTCACCCGCGCGTATAAGCTGGACTACCAGAGGCGGGAACAGGCCCGATTTTTTCAAATGCGTTGAAAAGTCCTGTCCCTCTCCCACGAGCCTGGCCGTGTCGGAAATGACATCTTCCATTATCCTGTTGTCCATGGAGGGTCTTGCTGTCTTCAGGGCCTCTACAAGGGGGATGCCGCTTTTAAGTAAAATGGACAGGGTTCTGGTAAAACGGGCAATGACGGTCTTGTGGTGCAACCGACCGATTACGGGTAAGCGGAGACGCAAACGGTCCCATATGAGGCGGCCCTGTTCGGTCTTTGTGCCTGAATATATACCAGTGCCAATAGCGATCAATACCAGGCCTGCCAGCCACCAGTACTGTTTCATGCCATCCGTTGTCCATATGAGCGCTCGTGTGGACCATGGCAGGGCAAGCTCCATACCCTTGAAAATTCCAATCACCTTCGGCATCACAAAAGACATAAGAAAAATCAAAATAATACTGCTGACCATTAGAAGGAAGACGGGATAGGCCATGGCTGCATCTATTTTTTTCTTGAGCCTCAACCTGTTTTCTGAATAATCTGCCAGGCGCTTGAGAATAATATTCAGGGCACCCCCTGTCTCACCTGCTCTCACCATATTCACAAACATGTTGTTGAATACGGCGGCATGCTCTGCCATGGCTAATGAGAGGGAACTTCCTTCCATAACCTTCTCCCTTATCCCGGTGAATATCTTTTTCAGAGAAGCAGTTTCTGTTTGTTCGATCAGCGCATTAAGGCAGTCAATTAGAGGGAGCCCCGATGAAACGAGGGTCGCTAACTGCCTCATTGCAGTAGAGACCAGGGCAGGGTTGATACGATGTAACTTCCTTATGAGGGTCGTAAAAGGGCCGGTGAGTGCGCGTTTTCTTGTCGACCTGGTCTCCCTGATTTCCACAGGAAAAATCATTTCATGGCTCAGCTTGAGCCGGGCGGAGGCCGGGCCGTCTGCGGTCACAATACCCGTCACCTTTCTTCCTTTTTTGTTAAGGGCCTTATACTCAAAAAGGGGCATAAATCCCTACTCCTGCGATACTCTCAGTACCTCGTTGAGGGTAGTGATACCCGCCTTTACCTTCACAAGACCGTCCTCGAAAAGAGTAGTCATTCCCTTCTGTATTCCCGCCTCCTTGATTGTGACGGAATCCGCGCCGGTCTTGACAAGGTTTCTGATTTCATTATCAATCATTAATAGTTCAAATATCCCTGTTCGACCGCTGTAGCCTGTATCCATGCATTCAGGACACCCTTTTCCCCTGTAAAAGACCTGCTCTTTGGGCAGACAGAGTTTATTTAGGGTTGACTCATCCTGTTCAAAGGGTTCCTTGCAAAATAGGCATATTTGTCTCACCAGTCTCTGCGCGACCGAGGCTAACAGAGAAGAAGCAATCAAAAACGGCTCCACACCCATTTCAACTAATCTCGTAAGGGCACCTGCCGCGTCGTTCGTATGAAGCGTGCTGAAAACCAGGTGGCCTGTAAGTGACGCCTGGATAGCAATTTCCGCGGTCTCCAGATCCCGTATCTCTCCCACCATGATTACATCCGGGTCATGCCTTAAAATGGACCTCAGGCCCCTTGCAAAGGTCAGCTCTGTCTTCGGGTTGACCTGAATCTGGCCGACCTGTCTCAATTCGTATTCTATTGGGTCCTCGATAGTGATAATGTTCTTCTCCACGGAATTGATCCTGTTAATGGCGGCATAAAGCGTGGTACTCTTTCCACTGCCGGTCGGGCCGGTTACGAGCAAAATCCCGCTGTTTTTATTGATCAACCTCTCAAATATCTCAACTTTTTCCCCGCTCAGGCCCATCTCCCCTAATCCTAACAAGGACACTCCCTTATCAAGTAGCCGCAGGACAATTCTCTCACCAAATGACATGGGAATAATCGAGACCCGTATATCGACGGCCCTGTTGGCCACCTTGATTTTGATCCTTCCGTCCTGCGGGACCCGCTTTTCAGCAATGTCGAGACTGGACATTATCTTTATTCTGGAAACAATGTGGGGGTGAAATCGCTTTGGAAGGGTGAACACTTCATATAGGATCCCGTCAATACGGAATCGGACCTTGATCTCCTTCTCATACGGCTCAATATGGATATCACTCGCCCTGCGCCTCAAGGCCTGGGTCATAATAATGTTGACCAGGCGGATAATCGGGGCCTCATGGGTGACATCCATGAGGTCTTCTATTTCTTCTAATTCACTGAAGAACTGGCCCCCCGATTGATATTCGCCCAGATCCTGAACCACTTTTTCAGCCACATCGCTGGATTGATCAAAGAGCATATTAATGGCTGAGGTTATCTCTTCCAGGGGACTTAGTACTAATTCGGCGAATTTACAGCCCGCCATGCGGGCCAATTCGTCTGCGGGCTGAAAATTTGAGGGATCATTAATGGCTACCGTCAGGATGCTGTCAGTCTGACAAAGGGGAATCATCCCCATACGCTTGAAGTATTGAATGGGTATATTAAGCGTCTCATTCCATTTCATGTCCTTTTGTATGTGTTTCTTAAACGGGATACCAAGCTGCTGCGCGTATGCGGACAGCCGTTCTTCCTCACCCACATCATCATCCCTAAAAAAGATCTGATGTCTAACTCTATCCCCCATCATTCATACCCCATCTTTCTTAGCGTCTCTGGCTGGTCTTTGTCCCTCCTGTTTTTAAGTTCTTTTTCCATCTCCGTGCTCTTGTCCTCGTGGAGTTTTTTACGCTCTTCAGGCGTTTCAATGATATGGGGCGTCAAAAAAACAAAAAGGTTTGTCTTTTCATCACGATCTGATGTGCTTTTAAAAAGCCAGCCAAGTCCCGGAATGTTTCCCAGGCAGGGGGTCTGGGTCTTGCCCCTGCTGATCCGGGTTTCGATGAGCCCGCCTATTACGGCCGTCTCTCCATCCCTTACGGTAATGGTCGTCTTGGCAGAGCGGTAGGTGGTGGTAGGGGCTAAAATGGCATTATCAAGGGCTGTTGTTTGAATCACGGATTTTACGCTTTCTTCAACCTTCAGTCTTACAAAACGATTTTTATTTATCTGGGGTGTCACTTTGAGAATGACCCCTACGTCCTTGTACTCGATATTCTGGATGGCACGATCCTGTTCATTAGCCCCCTGATCCACCCGCGTCACAAAAGGGAGATTTTGCCCCACCTCTATGGTGGCCTCCTCATTGTCCAGGGTCAGGATCTGTGGTGTGCTCAGAATGTTGAAATCGCTGTCCGTTCTAACCGCTTCAACAAAGGCCCCGATAGTGGCAAATGTGACTGTACCCAACGTAATGCCCTGTCCGATGACACCGGCCATAAAACCAGCAGAGAGAGTACCTGCTGCCAGATCGGTAATACCGCCATCAGTTCCCCTCCTTCCGGTGACCCAGGCCCCTCCCTCTTTGCCGGCCCCAAAGCCTCCTTTATACTCGTTTCCAAAACGCCATTCCACTCCCAGATCCAGGGCCTTTGAAGCGGATACCTCTATGATCAATACCTCAACGTAGACCATGATTCTGGGGATATCTAACTTTTTTATGACCTCCTCCAAGATCCGGTACTCATCCGGATCAGCGATTATCACAAGACTGTTTGTTGCCTTGTCCGCGGATATCTGTACCTCTTTTGAAATAATCGGGGCCTTGCCTTTTTTAGCGGCCGCTGCCTTGGCCGGTATTTCCAAAAGGACCTTGGCAATATCTTCGGCAACTGCATTTTGAAGTGAGTAGATGTGAATATTTTCCCTGGGACGGGCCTGTTTCCTATCTAATTTCCCGATCAACATTATAATATCGGACGTGACCAGCGGGGTGGCCAGGACCACAATGGAGTTCGTCCTCTCATCAGGGATGATTTTAATCATCTGTGCCGGGGCCTTTTTACTCTTTTTCTTTTGAAATATTTTTATGAGTTTTGGCGCTAACTTTTCCACCCTTGCGTATTCAAGGGCAAAAACATTGATCACCTCTTTTTCTCCGGGGATATCCAGTTCATTGATGATATTGAGAAGGCGGTTGATATTTGACAACACATCAATAATGATCAGGATATTTGTTTCCATATAGGGGATCAAAAGACCCGTCTTGGGTATCAATGGGCGCAGCAATTTGGAAAGCGCGACCGAATCAGCGTATTCCAGGGGAACCAACTGGGTGATGACCTTGTCTTCTATAAGGGAGGGCTCTCTTTCTCGACGGGTCTCTAAGGCCTTTGCCCTGGCTTCACCGGACGCAACGATCTTTATGATCTTTCCGGCCTGGACCGCGGTAAACCCGTTTACCTCGAGAACCGATAAAAAAACCTTGTATGCCTCATCTACGGTCACCTTCTGCGGAGAAAGAATGGTCACCTTGCCCTTGATACCCGGATCTACAAGAAAATTCTTTCCTGTTAATTCGCTGATAAATTTTATAAGGACCCGCAGATCAACGTCATTGAAATTCATTGTCACTGACCGAAGTTTGGACCCATGGACTTTCTTGGCCTCAGGTTTATCCTCCTCCTCTCCCATACTACCGGTGGTCATAGGAAATAGAAACAGGAGCAGGATCACTAAGTACAACAAACCAGTTTTTCCGTAGCTGTATGAATGCATATGTTGTCCTTATACCCTATTTTGTCGGGGTCCTGGCGTGCCTGGGAAGCCTTTTCCTGCTTCTCTTTTTTTTCGGCGCCGTCGGAAACGCACTCTCATCTATTGTCATCATCAAGCTTTCCCTGTTCCCGCCTAAATCAAAGACCACCCGATCGGTTAATATTCGCACAATACGCGCCCCCTGGATAATGCCGTTCAAATAGTAGAGTTCTTCCTTCTTTTTTGTGCCGTCTAAAATGACCGCGTAAGAGTCCTTGTTTTCTCCTACCACAGTGCCCTTCAGTTTAAGGTTCAGATCGGCAAGTTTCAGTGGCTTTTTCTCAGGCCCGGGTTTGGCCGGCCCGGGGGGCACATCTATGGTTGTCTTGAAGATATCGTGCGCGATAATGACCCGATAGTCTTCCTTCTTATCCGTTCTGCCGGAATTCGCCTCGATTGCCCTTGCCACATTTACCTGATTCGATTTATTCCGCCCTTCACCACTTTTATTCGATGTCAAGGTAATGACAATATTGTATGCCATCCAGAGGACGGCGCCCGACAGACAAATATTTGTTATGAATAAAAGCCTTTTCAGATTCATTTTTAATAAAAACTCACTCCCACTTGTCATTTCGACCTGCCCGCCGGACGGCAGGCGGGGCAAAGCGAGAAATCTTGAACGGGTAAAGCATTGAAAACATAAGATTCCTCTCCCGCAGATAGCGTTATCGAAATGACATATTCATTAAATCCGACTTTTTACGAGACCATCAAAAAATCAAGCTGTATAAATCACTTGATGACATCACATTCAGCAACACCCATGCCAAAACACGATTTGTGTCACAAAAAATGAATTTCGGATTAATGACCTCAACCCATAACACCGCGAAACTCTTATCCAGAAGGGGTTTCACTGGAACATGATATGACGCATTAATAAAAAATTATCTCGGAATCACATGAATATGGTGGGGTTCGGGAAGTAAAAAATAGAAATATTGCACAAAATATTGTGCATCATGCACATTTTTTTGTGCATAAATTCGAAAAAGTGAAAAAGATGAAGATATCGCACCCAGGACAACAAACCCACCTACATTGAATACAATCCTGTCTCACATTCAATCAAAAATTGTTAATTTTGAATACTTGACAAACGGAACCTTGAAGGTTACAGTTGAATTATGATAAAATCATTTTCCAATAAAAGACTTGAGAAATTCTTTTATGAGGGAATTAAAAAAGGCATCCAGTCTAAACACATTGATAAAGTAGATGACATTCTGGAACGTCTTGAGGCTGCAACTTATATCAAGGATATGAATTTTCCAGGCTCAGACTTGCATCTGTTAAAACCTAAAAAGAAAGGCCGCTGGGCGGTGAAAGTGTCAGGCAATTGGCGGATCACATTTAAATTCAAAAAAGGGGATGCCTGTAAAGTGGATTACGAGGATTACCATTAATCTGTTGAAGCCTTAATATTAAAAATTCCAGAGAATATCTACAAGGGGGTAAGAGTTATGAGTGAACTAAAAGAACCGAAGATACGCAAAAAACCACCTGCCCATCCGGGGCGAATAATAAAAAACCATCATTTGGAACCTCTATCAATCTCTATAACGGATTTTGCTATAATCCTTGGTGTATCTCGAAAGACGGCATCAAAAATTGTCAATGAACGTGGGTCTATCACTCCTGATATGTCATTACGTTTATCGCGTGCTTTCAATACAACCCCGGACCTCTGGTTAAATCTGCAAAAGAACTATGATTTATGGCATGCTGCTCACGATTCCAAGGACTGGCAAAATGTTCAGCCGATAAAAATGAATGCTAATGAAGGGGGACGCTGGTAAATAATTAAGTTGACAAAGTGCTGAGCTTTGTAGCAATGATATGCCATGCCAAGACAAGCTCGATTGGACGCGCCCGGTGTCCTGCACCACATCATGATCCGGGGGATAGAGCGTCGGAAGATATTTATAAATGATCGGGATCGAGAGGATTGCCTGGATCGTCTGGCAAAACTCCTGCCCGAGACTGGAACTGCCTGTTACGCATGGGTATTCATCCCGAATCACGCACATTTTCTATTTCGAACGGGACTTGTCCCCCTTACGACGGTAATGAGAAGGCTTCTTACGGGCTATGCCGTCAGTTTTAATCGCCGCCACAAGCGCCATGGGCAGCTATTTCAGAATCGTTACAAATCCATTGTTTGCCAGGAAGATGCCTATTTTAAAGAACTTGTCCGGTATATTAACTTGAACCCGGTTCGTGCCGGTATTATTGAGGATCTCAAAGAATTGAACAGATACCCCTATTGCGGACACAGCACAGTAATGGGCAAGAAGAAGAGGCCGTGGCAGGATGTGGACTATGTGCTGGGATATTTTGGCACAACAGCTAAAAGCGCGAGAAAGGCGTATGTCAACTACGTAAATGTAGGCATCGGCCAGGGCCGTCAGGATGAGCTTACAGGTGAGGGATTGGTTCGGAGCGCTGGGGGATGGTCTGAGGTAAAGAGGCTGAGACGGCAGGGTCAAGACCATGTGATGAGTGACGAGCGGATTTTGGGTGATTCAGAGTTTGTAGAGTCAGTGCTTTCGGAGGCGGGGGAGAAATATGAGCGCCACTACGAATTGAAACGCCGGGGGTATGACCTGGATCGAATTGCCGAAAGGGTGGCCGAAATCTATGGGATGGAGCCTCGTGAAATACTTTGCAGGGGCAAGCAGCAGCAAAAAGTGAAGGCAAGGAGTCTATGCTGTTTTTGGGCTGTCAGCGAGTTGGGCATATCGCTTAGAGAACTGTCCAAGAGGTTGGAAATGAGTCCCCCTGCAGTGGGATTTTCAGTGGAAAGGGGAGAGGCTATTGCTCGTGAGAACGGGTACCATTTGATCGATTGACTTTCTTACTTTTTTACCAGCGTCCCCCTTCACTTCACCCTTCATAGGAGAAATAAACATGGATATTGAAAAATGTTTTGAGATATTTGAATTGGACCGGCGTGCCTCGCCATATGAGGTAAAACAAGCTTATAAAGATATAGTCAATGTTTGGCATCCGGACCGCTTTTCCAACAATCCTCGTCTGAAACAAAAGGCTGAAGAGAAATTGAAAGAGATTAATGTAGCGTATGAGACATTGGAATCCTATCTATCCTCGAAACAAGAGTTAGAGCCAGAGCAAGATAAAGGCCCACGAGAAAATTTTAAAGCCAGGGAAGATGTTGAGGTCGGATCTAAAACAAAGGCTGAGGCATACTATCGTCAGGAACGAGAAGATTCTAAAACATATGATAAAACAGAGGCTATTGTTGAAGCAGGCGCAGGCATTGTTTTGAGTCTATGGTCCTATCTTTCATCAGTATTTCAACGTTTAGTAGCGGATGCAAAGACTGAGATAGAGCAAGGGGAGTTGAACCAGTGGCAAAGAAAAGCCGGTGGTAAAGGAAGAGGCAAAGGCATGGGAAGGGGCAAAGGAATGGGAAGAGTTAGGGGTGGTGGAGGTAAAGGAAGAGGTCGAGGCTGAATTGAATGGGAAGATATTTAGCGGGACGCCCTTAAGATGTTAAGTTCAAAAAGAAACAGAGGTTGTAGTTTACTGAAGATGATGGGAACTTAGTCGGGCTCTGGATTCGACAAAACAAAATTACTCAAGAATTTCCTGCGTATCTTCCTTGAAAACCGCACGAACCTCCAACCGTCCACCCAATGCCTCAACATATCTCTGGAGAGCACTTAGGGTGATGTTTGGCCGTCGCTCCAAACGGGATAAAGCCGCTTGTGAAATTCCCATCGAATTGGCTATCCGATCCTGAGTAACATGCCGTGTTTCCCGAAGATGCTGAAGCCTGATAGCAGCCACTTTTTCCTTGGCCTTTCGTCTGATTTCAGCCCGTTTCTCAGGCGTAAACGCCTTTTTCATTACCTGATCCAGAGAATTCATGACTTTGCCCTCGTTGTTAACTTTGAAATAACACTTACTTATTGTTGTTGGTTCCCTGAATACCCTTCCTCTGTTCTTGAAGATGACGCTCAAATATGCTGTCTGCCCGGGCAATCAATCGCCTATATAAAGTTTTACCCTTTTTCCCTGACTTCTCTCCACCCACAAGGATAAGCGCTTGCCTCTCCAAATCAAAAGCGAAAAGGCTCCTATAAACATGCCTTCCAAACCTTGTTCGCAATTCCTTCATATTTGGGAAGCGTGATCCCTTGACGTGGTCCACATAAGGACGGCCAAGTTGAGGCCCCATTATACTTAGAACTTCCAAGTCCGTTGCAATGGCTTGCTGATCCTTCACAGCAAGCTCAAAAAACCACATTTCGTATTCGTCACTTAGGATTACATTCCATGGCATATAGGAAATATAACATAAAGGTTATATGCTGTCAACAGGATTTTAAGGATGAACTGGATCTTAGATTTGGGGGTCACCCATTAAAGGGCTTGTCCCTCCAAAAGGACGGCGGGCAGGCAAGAGAAAAATCACATCTCCCTGAATAAAAGCCAATCTCCTTCAGACTATATTGTCAAATCGTTTTGGAATCAACGTTACGTTTTGCGTCCCCTTTTATTTTATATTTCCGAATCGAATGGCTGAGATGCCTTCTCACCCCTAATGACAATTCTAAGATAGTCTTTTAATTATTCTAAGCAATCCTTTTCTTTTCAAATTGCGACTTCCATTAACTGAAAAGGTTCAGCGTCAGGGACTAAGCCTTCATTGATATCATTATAGATTTCTATTAGATTTTCTCTCAATTCATCCAAAGTTCTACCTTGGCTTTCATAATCAGGGTATTCTTGGATATGCCCGATAAACCAGTCTTTTTTCTTTTTATATAAAATGTTGAATTCCATAATTGTTTCCTCCGTTGGAAGGGTATACGTATATAAAGGGGGGCAAACCTTAACTATCGATTTGACCCTCTTTCTTCCTAACCAACCAGAGATTCACTGTACTTGAATTTTTTCGCGAACCCATTGCCGGATTAAGTCAGGATAAGGAATCCCTCTTGATTTGGCGAGTTGTCTAACCGCTTCTGCCTCATCAGGTAGCAAGGGAACTTTTATTACGGGTTCCCGCTCGAAAACCGGATCGCTTACTTCTTCTAATTCATCTTCGAAGTCAGCAAGGTCATGTGTATCCCAAAAATGAGCCAGTTCTTGAATAGAGTCTGTTTCGGGAATTTTTGAATTATTCATCTTTCTCTCCATTGTTTGTACCGTCGTTTTTCCTTATCAGTCATCGGGCGCGCAGTGACTGAATATCCACTTCCATCAGGAAATTGAATCACAACGCAGAACAGATACCGTCCAGCATCTGTCTGTCCAAGGATATAATAAACAGGATTCTCTCCTTTTGATTTTGCACACCGAACAAACGCTTAACCAAAGCAAGTTTCCTCCACTTCTTCAGGTCTTACCCCATGTCGTGCTATATGGTCAATCCTGTCTTTTGGCCAAATGAACTCATGTATTTTCATTCAGGAATCTCATCGCGATTCTATCGTTTCACCAATATGCCTGGCTAACATATAGTGTCTGGAAACATGCAAACTCAAAAAAGCGGATACTATAATAATACAATAAAAAATGAAATAAATGGAATAAAATAAATACAAATGAAATAATTGTGGGTGAAAACCTAATAAAGTTAATTAGTTTGGTGGATTGCGCCGTATCTGCTCAATATTTGGGTGTTATCACCGCGTAAAAGGGGAAAATCCTGTATTCTCCTGTCCCTCCAAAAAGACGGCGGGCAAGTAAAAAATAAAGAACGATTTTTTTTCAATGGAGAGGTGTTTTTTCTCTTGCCTGCCCGCCTTTGTGAAAGAGTAAAATATCAGTATTCAGGAGACACGCAAAGGAAGCTGGCTGTAAAGCTAATCAAGGAGGTATCTGAAAAAGAAGGTATTAACCTCAAAGAGATGCAGTCCGGCAGCCGTCGGTGAAAGGGTTTATCAATACAGTCAACAATGCACCGATTTCTCCCCGATGGCGTCATTATTGACACATAAGTCAAGTATTTATTATAATTACCCTCAGGGATGTATCCCTTTGATATTTTAATATATAACGCTGTTAAATAATTTAAAGACGCATCTCTCTGCATGATTCGTCGCTTAGGTGATTTCAGTGGCGGCCATTTGCAGGGAGATTTTTAATATGAGGGAGGACCCCATCACCCGGAACCTAATGGATCGGAACACCAGAAGAAACCTTTTTTTGTCCCTCACCAGTGGCCTGTTGTTGGGCCTTCCCTGGTATGTTTCGCCTTTGTTCTTTCTCATTTTCATCGCCTGGGTGCCCCTTTTACTGCTGGAGGAGGAGACCCGGGATCACCCAAACCGCTACACCCTGTTCAATTATGCCTTTGTCAGTTTCCTGCTTTGGAATATTGTGGGAACCTGGTGGATCACACAAGCACAGTGGTTGGGGGGCATCCTCATCATGTTGGCCAATTCCCTTGTACAGGCCCTTGTTTTCTGGTCCATAAGCCGCGTTCGAGCAAGCCTGAACATCCCCCTGTTATTTCCTTTTCTGATTATCTGGATGGGATATGAGCATTTTCATGAGTCCTGGGACCTGGCCTGGCCCTGGCTCAATCTGGGCAACGCCCTGGCCACGGCACCCAAACTCATACAATGGGTTGAGTATACAGGCGTTCGCGGGGGCACTCTCTGGATTATTCTGACCAATATTGCGATCTTTAAAATGGCTGATACCTATCGGAAAAGGGGTTTGGGATCCATCGTCCCAATGGGAGTCGTAACCGTTCTGCTGGTTTTCATCCCTGTTCTGGTCTCCTATCAGATATTTGAAAATTTCAGGGAGGATGGAGAAACCGTTACGGTGGCCTTGATTCAGCCCAATCTGGATCCATACACAGAAAAATTCGTGCCGGAAAGGCACGCCCAACAACTGGAAGAATTTTTCAGGACAGCGGATTCCATCTGCGACGAGGAAACCAACTACCTGTTCGGCCCCGAGACCCTTATTGTACAGCAGATTGACGAGAGAAATCCTTGTGCATCACCTTACTATCGTCAGTTGTTGGATTTTCAGGCAAAATACGCGAAGCTCAACTGTCTGGTAGGGGTCCACAGCTATCAAAAAGTTGGGGTGGATGTCCCTCCAGGAAGCCGTTTCAACCGGGAAAAAGGCTTCTTCTACGAGGCCTTCAATACCGCCCTTTTTCTTTCACCTGGATCCGCGCCCCAATTCTATCACAAAACCAAGTTGGTCCCCCTGTTCGAGCGCATGCCTTTTGTGCAATATCTGGGCTTCCTTGGAAAATACTCCCTGGAACTTGGCGGATATAACGGCACCTACAGCCTTCGTCAGGAAAGCCATACATTTGTATCCCCCGATACTTCCGTTGGCATTCTGCCTATCGTCTGTTTTGAGTCGGCGTTTGGTCCCTACTGTGCCCGGAACCTGCCAGAAGCAAAGGGCTTTATCTGCATGATCACCAACGACGGATGGTGGAAAAACACGCCCGGCTATCGACACCACTACAATTTCAGCCCCGTTCGTGCCATCGAATGCCGCAGGGATCTGGTACGGGTGGCCAATACCGGGATCTCAGCCCTCATCGACGCGAAAGGCATGGTGATTGCCCGCACGCCCTGGTGGAAAAAGGCCACACTCAAAGGCCGAATCCATCTTCGTCAAGGCCGGACTTTTTTTGCCCGGCACGGGGACTATTTGGGGCGTATCTCCATGTTTTTGGGGGTATTTCTCATTGTGTGCGGGGAAATTGGAAACCGCGTCCGGAAAAGGCAAAGATTCAAAAATGCAGGGCGTCATGCATCATAAGACCGTTCACGACACACCCATGGGGAAGACCGTGATGCGCTGTCTGGCACTGATCATTTTTCGATTCACGGGCTGGAAACCGGCGGGGAAAAGACCGTACATCTCCAAATACGTCATCATAGCGGCACCGCACACCTCCAATTGGGATTTTTTTTACACCATCTGCCTGGCGTTCATTCTTGAAATCAAGCCCTTCATCATGATGAAGGCCGGCTGGTTCCGCTGGCCATTGGGTCCTTTTCTCAGATGGCTGGGAGCCATTCCCGTCGATCGCTCCAAATCAACCCATGTTGTGGCACAGTCTATAGAGGCCTTTCGTGCATATCCACGAATGGTCCTGCTGGTTCCTCCTTCCGGAACCCGCATGAATGTTATGTACTGGAAAACCGGCTTTTACCATATCGCCAAGGGGGCGAATGTCCCCATCGTGTTAGGGTATCTGGATTACCGACGCAAGGTTGGGGGTATCGGGCCGGTCGTTCATCCGACCGGAAATATGGAAGCGGATATGAAAATCATTCAGGACTTTTACGCCGACATCGCAGGTAAATATCCCAAAAAGGCGCGCAGCTCCCCTGCGCCGGCGGAGTGGAAAATGCCCTAAAGGCCCAGGTTCTTTTTCTTCAACCGGGCGCCGCGCATCATGTGGCGTTTCTGATCAGACAGAATGGTTTTTCTCATTCTAACTGAGAGGGGGGTGATCTCCACCCGTTCGTCTTCCCGAATGAAGCTGATGGCCTGCTCCAGGGTCATGGGCTTGATGGGAGTGAGGATGACGTTATCATCTTTTCCGGCGGCCCTCATGTTCGACAACTTTTTTTCCTTGCTGGGGTTTACGCCGATGTCCTGGACCCGGTTGTGCTCACCCACGATCATCCCCTCGTATACAGGGTCACCCGGCACCACGAAAAGACGGCCCCTGGGTTCCAGGTTAAACAGTGCGTAGGGGACCGCCTTTCCCGTGCGGTCGGAGACGATGGAACCGGTAAACCGGCTTGGACAATCTCCCCGATACTCCCCGTAGCCGTCGAACAGGGAGTGCATGATGCCGGTCCCACGGGTGTCTGTGAGGAATTCGTCCCGGTATCCGATGAGGGCACGGGTGGGCACGGAAAATTCCATATGCACCCGTCCCTTGCCGTTGTTGACCAGGTTGGTCATCTTCCCCTTGCGAAGGGAGAGTTTTTCTGTCACCACGCCCAGAAATTGCTCCTCACAGTCCACCATCAGACGTTCCAACGGCTCCATTTTGCAACCGTTTTCATGACGGTAGATGACCTCCGGCCGTCCCACGCAGAATTCATAGCCTTCCCGCCGCATGGTCTCGATGAGGATCGCCAGCTGAAACTCGCCCCGGCCCTTGACCAGGACGCTGTCCCGGTCCCCGTTTTCTTCCACCTCAACGGCCACGTTGAGCAGGGTCTCTCTCCGCAGACGCGCCCGAATCCGGCTGGACTGGACATAGCGGCCTTCTGTTCCCCCAAAGGGCGAGTCGTTCACGGTAAACTCCATGGACACGGTGGGTTTATCCACGCTGATTCGGGGCAAGGCCATGGGGGCCTCCCCGTTGCAGATGGTATCCCCGATTTTCACGTCCTCAATCCCTGCCAGGACCGCGATATCGCCGACTTGGACTTCGTCTACGTCCACAAGGGTCATGCCTCGGTAGACCTGGAGCTTAGACACTTTTAAGGAAATATTCTGTTCCTTCTCCCCCATGCAAATGAGGCTGTCTCTGGACCTGGCCGTTCCGTTAAAGACCTTCCCGATGGCCAGCCGCCCCATGTAATCGGAATAGTCCAGATCGGACACCAGCATCTGGAAAGGGGCCGAGGAGTCGTGTGAAGGGCCAGGGATCTCTTCGAGGATGGTGTCCAGAAGGGGGTGTAAATTTTCCCCTTCTTCCTCCAGCGCCCTTTTAGCGATGCCCTCCCGGCCCACGGCGTAGAGCAGGGAAAATTCCAGCTGTTCTTCGGTGGCGTCCAGGTCGATCATAAGGTCATATATCTCATCCAGGACCTGCTCAGGCCTGGCGTCCTGCCGGTCGATCTTGTTGATTACCACGAGGATTTTCAGCCCTGCCTCCAACGCCTTCTTGAGCACGAACCGGGTCTGGGGCAAAGGACCTTCCGAGGCGTCCACCAGAAGAATGGCGCCGTCGGCCATGGAAATGGCCCGCTCCACTTCCCCTCCGAAGTCGGCATGCCCCGGGGTGTCGATAATGTTGATTCGGACCCCCTTCCACTGGATCGAGCAGTTTTTGGCCGCGATGGTGATGCCGCGCTCACGCTCCAGATCCATGGTGTCCATGAGGCGCTCATCCACCTTCTGGTCGGCCCGAAAAAGGCCGGTCTGTTGGAACATGGCATCCACCAGGGTGGTCTTGCCATGATCCACGTGAGCAATGATGGCAATGTTTCTCAGATTTTCGTTTCTCTCCACGGTCGACATGGTTGGACGATCTCCAAAAACGGTCTCTTTTTAAGGCTTGGCCGAAAATGAACTACCTCGCAGCAATCTACGAGGTATCAGGACCAAAAAATGTAACGCAGCAAGCTGCGGGGAATTAACCCTTGTCTGCCTCTGGCTGGCTTGTCCGCCTTTGGCGGATTAGATATTTTAAGCATTGCTACATGAATTACAAGGAGTTTTTTGTGGGCGGCATTATTGACATACAAGCCAAGTATTTATTATACTTACCCGCAGGAAAAACTTTTTTCATAATATCTCAAAGAAGCGCTATGCCCTTTATCCCGATTATTATAATCCTCATCAGCCTTTGCCTCGCAGGCTGCCAGGCCGGCGATAACCAGTTGAAAAAAGCCATCGTCCCGGTTGATGTGCAGATTATACGATATCATGTTGACGAATATAATAAATCACTTGAAGAATTTACCCGCAGGCTCTATCTCAAAAACCCAAAATATGAAAAAGACCTGGAAGCCAGGAAAACAAAAATAGAGGGGATTTTCCATACCGGGATATTGCCGGACACGGGTTTCAATGACCTGCCTTCACACAAGATTCTTGAGGCGGCATTTGCACCGGACCCCGCATATAAAGACCGTGTCTACCTCCTCAGCCTCGGTCTGTCAAAAAGCATACAAGAGGCATATGATATTAAAAAAGCCATTTTTTTTACCAGTATTCAAATCCCGCTTGAAAAGCTTCAAGGGCTATACCATAACATCGCCCATGCCAACTGGCGGCTGAAGACCTACAGGGACAAACAGGACGCCCTGTTATTCCTGACGAACGAGGCTGGGGAAAACGGCTATATCAACATGGGCTATGAAGTCATTATGACGGAGATCCTGACAAGGATTAAAGATGATATATTTCTGCGCGGCGGGGCACCGCCAAAGCTGTTTTTTTACATGTCAACCCTGTTTCTATCGATCTTAATTTTGTGATACCCTGCCCATGTTGCCTACGGCCCTGTGAAATGAGAAGCCTATATCACCGGGGCAGCACCCTAGTGTCATGTCATCTAAGTAATGTCGTAAAAATGGCTGTCATTCCCGCGGAAGCGGGAATGACGAGTGCCTGATCCGATATTTCACGCATGACACGACACAAGACTTTTGTAACGTTTGGTTTTATTCTTTTAAAATTCCGCTGACAAATGTAGCGCACGGCTTTAGTCCCGCTTTAGCGGGACCATTACCTAAGCAGGGCTAAAGCCCTGCGCTACGCAAAGTCCATTCGTAACGTCTCGGAAGTTATACAACTTATTTAAATCAAAGGTGTTTATTGTGGCTTGATGCTTTTGCCTACATGCCTACCTGCCGCAGGCAGGGAATAATTTTTGTTTTAGAAGCGCTTCGCTTTAGGTTGGAGGCTCGCTTCGCTTAAGGCTAAAAGATTTTGCCTTCAGCCTCTATCATATTTTCAACCCAATATTCCATTATTCTCCCGCCCTGGCGGGATTCCATTATTCCAACTGGGGCGAAGCCCCTAAGGGGCACATTGTGGTCGGGTAAATGAGAATCAATGACTTGTTACCCTGAATTATTGAGCTATTATGTTACTTCTTATTTGGCCAGCTGAAGTATTGTTTTGTTTCGGGGCGAAACCAGTAAATGAGCATATGCCCAAAATAATTGCTTGACTATTATATGTGAATATTTATATTATGAGCATAAGCTCATAACAGGAGGTGGAAATGCCAAGGCCGAGAAAGCTCAGATTTGTTCAGGGACACCCCATTGTTGACGCCTTTCTTCCCAACAGGGTGCCCCCATGGGGAAGACAGGAGGTTATCCTTCCCATAGAGGGTCTTGAGGCGATCAAACTGAACGATTTTCAAGGGTTGGATCAGGAGACAGCAGCCCAAATGATGAATGTCTCACGTCAAACCTTTGGGAGAATCTTGGCTGAAGCGAGGGCCATTGTTGCTGATGCCCTGGTTATGGGCAAGATCCTTAGAATTGAGGGTGGTCATTTTGATATGCCGCCCAGAGGAAGAGGAAGACACCGCAGGGGCTGGGGCGGTAGATTTTAAAAGAAAGGAGGTGTTTGATATGCCTGGATTTAGTGGAACAGGACCAGCAGGAATGGGACCTATGACTGGAAGAGGTCAAGGCCTCTGTAATCCCTCTGGATCCGCTTATGGCTCTGGTAGTGGTATGGGAATGGTCGGTGGCCGGTCTTTTGGCCGAGGTCGCGGCACTGGCAGAGGTATGGGTCTAAATTCCCGAAGAGGTTTCTCCGGACAAGGCGCGCGTTTTTCCGGCCGGGGATCCGGTGCAGGGCGCGGAAAAGGGGGCCGGAGGTAGACTGTCCCGGGTGTTCCCCGGGACTCAAACTGTTACAATATTAGACGGCTGCGTTTGATGAACGAGACGAAGCATAAAAGGAGGTGTGTATTATGCCAGGATTAGACGGATCAGGACCCATGGGCGCCGGTCCAATGACCGGAGGTGCTCGAGGATATTGTAACCCCGCGGGGGCCGGATACAGGCCTGCATTTGGACAGGGTTTTGGGTATGGCCGAGGATTTGGTCGAGGACGTGGTTTCAGGGGTGGTTTTGGCCCTGGTTTCGGCCAGGGTCAAGGCTACGGTAGAGGCTTCGGCTGGCGCGGAGCTTATCCCCCTGATGGAGGATGGTATGGACCAGCCTACAATGCCCCTTATGGGAATCCCTATGCCATGAACCCCGAAGACGAGGTTAATATGCTCAAAGGTGATGCCGATGCCATGAAAAGAGAACTTGATGCCATGCACAAACGCATCGAGGAGCTCGAGTCGGAATCTTCTGAATCATAATATTGAGTAAAATGGGCTTCCGGGTCTCCGGATTTGCAGGAGGCCCGGGATACCCATGCGACTGGATAGCAAAATTTAGGGCCTATGAGGTGGATAATTTTTCGCCGTCAAAATTTTTTACCTGAAACTTCGACACCACAACCTCATAAGTATAGCAATTAACAGGTGCATTCCTTTCCGGAAATCTGAACGGAAATTTGTCCCTTGAAGGCAGGTCAAACTTATACGCCATCCTATCAATATCCACTACAAAACCATCAAAGTTCTTATAAAGGGCCGTTAGCTCCTTAATACAAACAACATCATCACTTTCGTTCTCCACAACCCCCTTAACTGTAACTGTTCCCTCTTTGTGTTCTGTTGAAACAACAACCCTGAGTTTCTCCTTTGGGCTGTCTTGATTATTATCCATGTATTTTCTCCTTATATATAACCGTTCACGGGTTCAGAGGTTCAAGGTTCAGGGTTAACCGAAAATCCTCCTGTCATCCGGCGGGCATGTCTGAACCTGTGAACGCCTACAAATATCTCTGTGCACCCTATCGCCACCTCTTTCTGCTCTTCACTTCATCATGGTGAGCCGTTTTACTCCCCTGATTTGCCTGAAATTTGCCCCCTGGCTGACACATTGAAAAGCAAGGTCAGAATCAACCACTTTTGTTCCAGACAGGGCATCCACTCCGTAGTCAAACAGGATTGGGGACAGGGGAGCCGTATCGCCTAACAAGATCACATAGGCTCTGGAATGACGGAGTTCAAGGAGGTGTTCCATGGTATGGTTCGTTAAGGCAGTGCCTGTGATGGCTACAACATCCGCCTGTGGAATCAGATTGTCTGCCTCAGCTTCACCGAAGTCACCCTCCTTTGGGTTTTTCTCAATAACCCAGACATCCTTTGAATACTTACGAACCCTGGGTATAAATGGAAAGTGCCCCACAACAGCTATTCTCTTGCCCTTCCCCTTTTCTATGATCAGTTCAGCGGCATTAAGCTCAATGCATGAGGTCTCATCCACTTCAAGAAGTGAATTGATGGTTGCCATGCCAATGGCCGCTTCAAGTATGCTTTGGGAATAGGCCAGTTGGGCCAGTTCCTGAGGAGTTTTGTCCATCAGAAAACCTGGTTCCTTTACCATCGGTGGCTCCTGTTGTAGTGCATCTCGCGGCAAGGTCGCGGCCAATCCACAATTGCGAGTTAGTACCCCGGTATGAAAGACCCCCTGGCGTATATCTTTCACAGTAGCATCAAAATTTAGCGCTAAAAATAAATCATCCAAAATCTTCATAGTCGCTCCATATCTTCAGGATCGCTATAGCGATTCAAATCCTTTAGGCTTTTCCGGGCGGTCTCAATGATTTCCTTTGAAGGAGGATATGCCACTTCATTCATGTTCAGCTTGATAGGCTCTTTCAGCATCTGACCTTCACCATCATTTTTTCTTTATAGCCTACTGTGACCTCCATGTATCCGGAGAGAAGCCTGTCCAGATCTAAATCACCTGTATCAACTCGCAGACAGTCCAGCCTGTTTATCTTGTCCCTTGTTGCCACCACCATGATGTTCTCCCTGTCCACTTGTTTTATTACTTCCAGGGTGAACTGCTTACTCCCTCTGCCAAGAATAAATCCATTGCCCCCAATAGGAGTCAAAATTATTTTTCTCTTCTTGTATTTGTCAAACAATGCTAAAATGCCTTTTTCGTTCAGATCTCTTCCCACGGATTTTCCCTCGAAAATCGCATCTATCCCTAAAAGTGTTTTTGGAACTCCAAGTTCATCGGCAATAGCTTTCAAAGTTGTTCCTGGACCGAGTAGATACAAAATCCTTTTACCCATCTCCTCCACAGTATATGTGGCAATTTCCTTTTTCCACTCCACGGAGGATCCACTGATACCTGAGGCTTCCTTAGCACCCTGCAATAATTTCTTGACATTGGGCACTAAGAGATAACCGTAAAGTCTGGATGCCAATCTTCCCTCTCTAAAGGCGTCTTCATCTATATCCAGGACTTCTTCTTCTATCACATCAGTGCTTTCTACAAAGGCTTCTATCATCTCAGCAGCCGCTCTGGCACTGACCGAAAACACCGAACTGAAAACTTTCACACCACCGGGCACCGCAACGACAGGTATCTTAGAATTGATCGCATCGTAAATATCCCTTGCGGTGCCATCGCCACCCACAAAAACCAGGAGTTCTATACCGCTATTTACCATTTCCTTGCTGATTCTTTTTGTATCCTCTGCCGCGGTGTCCCCGCCAACTTTCCCGATCACGGTATATGGCATATCAGTACCTTCGCCATGTCGTTCTCCCATCTTGCCAGGTGCGACAAACAGTGTGATATTTTCATTATTCCTGATGTGGGCTAGAACGTCTTTCGTCCTTTTCGGGGTAACTGGCTTGGCACCCAGCTCTATTGCCCTATTGTACATCTCGCCGTCGGTCCCTTTGAGACCAACGCTACCACCCATTCCTGCTACGGGATTCACGATCAAACCTATTTTCCTCTTCATATCTCTCTCCGTTTTCTCCGCTTATCTTTCCTCATGCAGGAATTTGACCTTCTTTTTCAACCGCCAATACTATTCATGGGCCGAACGCATTTACGAGGGCCTGATTTCGTAAGGCACTAATTCGACGTATTTTTTTCAAGAATCACAAAGTGTTCGTCCATGAGGTCGACGGTTTCGATACTACCCTCGATGAACTCCCTTTCCCCGAACAGATTGATGAGCCAAAAGCCCTGGCCCTCAGCCTCTATACGGGCTACGTCTTTCATAATTTCCTTTTCCTCATTCCCCGAATTCATATACACGGTGCTCAAGCACATGTTCTCCTCCTCCAGAGATCGTTAAATAGTTAAGTCGTTGAGTTGGAAAATAGTCCCGCCTGGCGGGATAAAGGCTGCAACCACATCAAGTGTCCGTTTTTTTGGCAAATGGCACGAAAACAAAAAATGGCAATAACTCAACTAGTTAAGGAGGTCTGTAGCAAATCATCCAATACCTTCCCTGCCGCATGAAAGGCCTCTCCCTTGCCGATGGCTCGGCCTTCCAAACACGCCTCGAATACCAAAGGGTCGTTTGGAATGGTCCCAATGACTTCTATATTCTTGATTCTGAGTTCACCTTCCAGCTTATGGGCAATTTTCTCTGAGTCTATTTTATTTAAGACCGCCGAGACTGCCTTGTCCATTCCGGAGGCGAGTCCTTTTATCTTCTCAGCCACGGTTAGGGACTCGAACGATGGCTCAACTACGAGAAGAACCCTGTCGATTCCTTCATCAATTCCTCGACCAAAGTGTTCCACGCCTGCTTCCATATCAATGATTGCGATCTCTTTCTCACCGAGGCGAAGTTTTTTTAAGAATTCCCGGTTTAATACCCCCATGGGGCAGGCGCATCCTTCAAATGCCTGGAGGATTTTTCCTATGCTAACCAGTATAAAACCGTTCCTTCTGATTAGATGCTGAGAGGGAATATCCTTAATGGAAAAATGATTTTCTGCCAGTATGTTGGGGTCTGACATCTTCTTTTTCAGTTTTTTCTTTCCTCCAACAAGCTCCATAAGCGGGACAGGCGGAGTTTTAAAACCAAGCATTTTGAAAAGCCCAGAATTTGATTCATCTGAATCTATTACAAGAACTCCAAGACCATGGGATATAGCCTGATTGGCCAACAAGCTGGTTAAAACGCTTTTCCCACTTCCTCCTTTTCCACAAACCGATATTTTCATTCGTTTATCCCCTTGTGCTATTGCTTCTAAAACCATTTATTATTCACATATATTATATTTTCCAGACGCGACCCCTGGACTCGAAAGTTGGCAACCAAAGGTGTCTTCGCTGTCTCTCTCATGAGTCCAGGGATCGGCGCAGAATTCATCTTTTCCATCTTCCGCAGCCACCTTTACCGAAGCCTCTCCTCATGCAACCCCCGGTCCGCTTTGTATTAAAACCCATTTGAGAAAACTTATGGAGCACCGTTATAAAATCGTTATCCACATCTCCTTCATAAAACACGCGATTTTCGAAAGGCTGTCGATATTGGAGGTCATAGCGCCTTCTTTTTTCCTCATTTCCTAAAATCTGATAGGCCTCATTGATCTCCTTCAGGCGTTCTTCGCCCTCAGGTTTGCCCCCATTCCTGTCGGGATGATATTGCATTGCAAGTTTGCGATAGATTTTCTTGATCTCCCCTGCCGACGCATCCGGCTTGAGCCCAAGGGTCCTGTAATAATCTCTGGTCACCACAGTATTTACCTCCTGTCAAAGTGCTTATTCTCGTCTGCATGTGCCTCCATCAGAGCATGGAGGTGTCTCACAGCGTTCTTCACGACCGCAGCAGGTCCTGCCCGGAGCACGTTCCGATATTCCACCCATAAATGAAGCAACTGATAATATCCTCTCCATCTCAGTGCTTCCGCACTTTTTGCAAGCGATATTTTCATCTTTTCCCACACCTATTAGATACTCAGACGTAGCCCCACATACATTGCATCGATACTCATAAATTGGCATTTTAATTCTCCTCAAACATCCTGCATTTTTCCATACCCTGCCTGCCTGGAGGGTCGCTAATGCTTAATTCGTCAGGACGGGCAGGATGTTCCTCTTATATTTGATTTATCCGCGCCCCTGGCTATCCAGTCCAAAAACCTTTTCAGTAGCCCGATCTTCTCGGACTCTTTTTGAGAGAAATCTTTTTTTAGATTGTGTAACTCATATTTCTTCATTATTTAGCCTGTTCACTTTTGTGCTCCCGTCATTTCAGCTTCTTCTTTCCTGCCGCGTATCACAACAAAAGATCCTTCCCTATGACCGGGTTTTACCGGTTCATCTCTCGTGGTCTCGGATAAACCCTTAAATATGGTCTGTTTGAAGGTCAAATCTGTAAACCCTGCCTGACCTATAATTTCGACAAGTTCGTCAACAGAGAAAAAGGTCGCGTCTTTGTAGAACACATTCTCGTTCTGGTGATCTAAGTAAGTTTGCCCTACCATACTGTTGCGATCTACAAAACCGATAATGAGAAATCCCCCATGGTAGAGGACTCTATGAGCCTCCAGCAAGGCCTTCCTAATGTTATCAACAAAGCATACGGTCGTGACCATCAAAACGAAATCAAAACCGGCATCATCAAAGGGAAGTTCCTCAGCTACCCCATTCAGGACCTGAATTCCACGCTTTTGAGCAATCTCTCTCATGCGTTTTGAAGGTTCTACACCAATCTTGATTCCCAATGGTTCGGCAAATCGGCCTGAACCTACTCCGATTTCTACGCCGCGTCCTCCGACCGGGAGCATGTCTTTGACAGCTCGCAATTCGGCTTCATAAACCCAACGATTTTTCACGAACCACTCTTCGTACTGCTCCGCATATTTTTCAAAAGGGGATATTTTTGGCATTAATCATTTTGTCCTATTTGCTCTTTTATATCCCGTGAAGTATCCTTGCTTGCTCTGACAAAAGTGATTTAAATCGATCAAGAGTAACTGCGTACCCCTGTATGGGAATTCCCATCCAATCGGAGTATTCAAGGAATTCTTCCGGGTGTTCATTCATATACTGGTCAACATAACCGATACCATCAGGAACTATCGCCCCTCCGGTATGTCTGGGGAAGTTCTCATTGGCAAGACCCTTGTCCCATCCCTTGAAAACTTTGTGACGGAATTTGATCCAGCCCGGCGTCATCCACCAGACTTTTTCCCCGCCGGCGACTTCCTGTGCAATCCTTTCCCGTTCCTCTTCGCTGACTATCATGTCCATACAATGGGTGGCCTCAATTCTCGTCACACCCGGCCCCTGCTCTTCAATGATATTCCTCATGGTGCGCAAGGGTTCATCGGCATTCACATAACAAAACTTCCCACCATACACCACAAGCACCTTGTCCGCCTTTTCTTTGGCCTTGGTTATTCTCTCAATGAGTTGACGTTCTAATTCACGGATGTCCTCATGGAGACCGGGTGTAGTAAAAAATAAATGATCTGTATCTAAAAAGCCTTCTTTTTTCAAATGGTTCAATTCCAGACTTAACGTACCGCAAGATACAATGGCAATATCTGAAAACGATATGGATTCCATGCGTATGTCTCCTTTTGTAATGAATCAGTTGAAATGACCTCATAAAGCGACACGAACCTGTCCTTTATGACCCGTGTTCAAAAGATGCAATGCAAGCGCGCCCTGCGGGCATTGATCGACACCACCCACACCGCCTATCCAACGTTTCGGATCAACCCTGGCGATCCCCTTAACAGTGATGGCATCAGCAGGGCAAACGTCCAGGCAGGACCCGCAGCCAACACAACTTTCTGAATCCACAAAGGCTTTGAAGTTTGAGCGAGCGGGTTTCTGCTCAATATCCCTGATTCGCTGCTCCAAAAAGCGAAGGCGGGATTCAATGGCCTGTGCCTGTTCTGTCAACGTTCGAAGATCTTGTCTCCGCCCAATTTCGGTTTTTGTGGGCGATATCGATTCGCGTCGAGGTCGCTGGTAAGGGAATGATTCTGGAGCCATGACTTTCGTTGACATTCTTCTGCCAGGGCCTTTGCCGCGTCTACCACTACGACCAGACAATACTGTACCTCGAAATCTTTGCATCTACTTTTTTACCTTTTATATTCCCGAAAATCTTTCTTTTATCCTGATCTTCAATACTTGAGGGCAAGATTATAGCCTTCATGGACAGCGCTGAAAATATCCCGGACATCCCTGGCATCTCCAATTATTTCCATCATGGAAACCGCGTTCGCTACTCCTTCATCGGGCTCCGCGGCCGATCGCATACCGGACGCCAGGATAACGCTCTGGAAAGGTTCCAAAGACAGTCTCTCCCCATCCTTTTCCACCTCAACGCTCTCAGCCTTGAACTCCTTAACCGTTGTATGTGGCATCAGCGTCACCTTGTCCATCTGCCCAATCCTCATCAAGGCCAGTTTTTTTGTAATCATTTCCATCATGCTTCCAATGGGATCGGTCCGCTTTGTGGCAACCACATTATAACCCTCCTTGCCTAACTTCTCAGCGATCTCAATCCCTGCCCTGCCCGCGCCAATCACCAGGACCCTCGGCCCTTTTACCTCCTTTTCCCCCTGGAAATACTCTATGGATGTCATGACATACTGATTGTCAAGGCCCTTAATCTCCGGGATGTTTTGAACCGCTCCAGTGGCCCACACCAAAAGATCGGGCTGAATCTCCCTCACAAGGGCCGAGTCCACGGCCCTGTTCATAAGGATAGAAGCGCCACTCGTCTTCACAGAGCGTTCAATAGTTTCCAGCCCCTGTTTCATTTTTTCCTTGCCTGGGGCCTGCCATGCGACGGCGAATTGCCCTCCCAGATTATCCGTTTTTTCGGCTAAGGTAACGATGTGACCACGTCTGGTCATATAAAGGGCTGTACTCATTCCGGCGGGGCCTCCTCCCGCGATCAGAACCTTTATTGGGTTGGACGTGGGCATCAAATCAGGCAGACCAACGGCCGGATTTAAATTGCAGCCCAGAGATTCGCCACTTTTCATGCGATGGAGGCATCCCTGGAGGCAATAGCCGCAATACATAACCTCCTCATCCTTCCCCTTTTGCCATTTCTCTATCAAATCGGGATCTGCAATAAGAGGTCTCCCAAGGGCCACAAGATCGGCTAATCCATCATCCAGGACCTTGATAACCTTGTCCTTTCTCCCCATCCTGCCTGCAACAATCATGGGAAGAGTGGTGTGTTCACGCACCCAGGCTAAGGCATCCATCTGGGGCTTGTCCGGTAGACTGGTATGATGAAAATACCACGGGGGACTGAAACAGGCATTTCCCATACCCACGTGTATGGCGTTGATTCCGCTTTCTTCAGCCAATTTCAAGAGAGGTAGAAGTTCTTCCTGGCTGATGCCGAACTCAGGAGACATTTCATTACCTGATATCCGGAGAATACACGGGAGATCAGGGGCCCCCTTTTTTACTGCTGAAATTGCCTCCCTTGCGAAGAGCAACCGGTCCTGGCCAAAGCGATCTTCTCTCTTGTTAAGCTTTCCGTTCAGGAATTGGGAAATGAGATAGCCATGGCCTCCCTGGATTTCTATTATGTCAAACCCTGCTTCCTTTGCCTTTTCGGCGGCGGATTTGTAACCGCCAAGGATCATCTCAATATCTTCCTCGGTCAAGGCCACTGAAACGGTCTCTTCCCTGGCAACGCATGTCATGACGCTCGGTGCCTTGGGTTTACCCCCAATGATTTTGGGAAGCGCGCCAGCTCCGGCATGGTTCAGGTGAAGACACGCAAAACGATTTTCGCTATGCATAACATCAGCAATCTTCTTGAGTTCTGCGGCGCTCTCCGCAAAATGGACGCACGGTTGTTTAGGGTGTTCCCTGCCATCAGCAGTAACCGAAACAGGCTCAATAATAACCAATCCCGGACCGTTCCTCGCAATCTGTTTATAGAAATTCAACTGGCGGTCTGTCACAGTTCCATCGGGATTGCCGCACCCGAGCTTAATCGGGGGAAACACAAACCTGTTCACAAGCTCCAGATTACCTAAGGTAAATCCATTAAGCATCCTTTCCATGATAGACCTCCTCTTCAATAAATGTCTTCACATGTTTTATTTAGTACGCACTTTTTTCGTTAACAGTTAATAGTTTACCTTTTTGAAAACAGGACCGGGACATGGGTATCTCTTTTTTAAAAGCCGCATCACAAATTCACCCAATGCCAGCAACACGCCCGCCTGCCGCCCGCCTGCCGTACTGCGGGCAAGTACTGCCGGCAGGTCCAAGTTTTAAGTGTTTTTCATTGGGAATTGGTTATTGATAATTGGAAATTGGATATTCTTTTACTCTGTCTCTTCGTGTCCTTCGTGGTAAAAACTATACCCCGAAATATTGAGCCGTTACTCTGTTCCTTTCAATATAATGTCACCTTCACCAACACCGATATCATCGGCAATGACCCTGCACTTTGTCTTTAACAAAAAAAATATCGGATGTCTTTCATTGGAAAGCGCCTCATAATTTCCCTGCCCTTTGCTTATTATGAACTCTGTACTATCGTAAATTCTTTTAAATTCCGCACTGCATGTTTTTAAAATAGTTCCAGGTGCATCGGTGCCGGAGGATAATATAGTCGCAACTTGATCAATACCTGCCTGTACAGCGTCCTCATATGTGGCATCATTTATAATCGGCACATCCCTGACAACATATATCACCGGTTTCTTCATTTCCTCTATTAAGATTCTGTCAAAGACACATTCCCCGGCATTATCTCCAATATACAAGATCTCATGGGCTTCATCAAACATGTCTTTGAATGAACCATAGTCGCATATGGCAAAATCCTTATCAAGAACCTCCTCTATCTCATCTTCCAGATCAAATCCCAAATTCGGACCGAAGTCTATCACGTTTCCGGCAATCGCGATTCTAATTGCCGTCAGGAGCCTATCATTTGATTTTTCAATCCGGCTTTTCAAAGAAGGATACAATGACAGGGCCTTTTTAGTGCTTTCCTTTTTTATTTCTCTGTAGGGATCTAAATTTCCCGTAATCTCCATAACTTTATTATAGATCATTTTCCCGCTTTCAGGGGGGGTGCTTTCAAGGGGGATGTTCCTCAGCATCATCCCCACTTCATCTAACACCTTTTTTATCTTTTTTTCATCATCTGTTGCTATTCTCGCCGCCCGGAGCGCTTGTTCCAAGAAACAGGGAAAGCAATCAAAATATGTTTTCATTTTCTAAAATCCAATTTAAAAATTATGGTAACTACACAGGTATTTTTTAGACAGGATAACCCCGCGTTCCGCGGGGTTATCCTGTCTAAAAAAAAAGAAATCCCCATGTCTCCACAATCCGTAATCGATTTATTCAAAGAGCTAAACTGATACAAAATTATAAACCAAAAACAAAAAGCGCTCCCCCAACGGCAAGTCCAAAGGCAAGATTGAAAACCTTAATAAGCACAGAATCCTTAAGGCTATAGGAAAGCAGGGGGAGCATACCGTGACCATCCTGCACGAATGATGCGGTGAATATCACGGAGAAAGGTATAAGGCCCTGTGCATACATCATCACAAATATAAGATGCGGCCCTGATTCAGGAATGATGCCCATTAAGGCACCGATCAGCAATACCCCCAGCATATGGTCATGGATAAAGGCATCCAGATTCCAAAAGGCCAGGCCCCAGTGCACAAAAAGAAGGGCTCCAAAACTCCACAAAAAGACCCGAAACAGGTGTTTTTTTATAATGTGGTCCCAGATATGGGACTCAAGATAGTGTTCGGAGCAAATTGTTATAATGCACAAAGTGCCCAGTGAAAGGGATATAAATGTAATGCGTTTCCAGTCCCAGGTAAGTGGGCCGAGAGTTCCTGTTGTAATTAAAACCAGGAAAGAGACTATAAGCATAAGGAGAAGGAACCGGGTGAAGGAAAAGGACTTATAATTTTCAATGAGATTCGCGGGTCTAAAGATGTCACTAATTTTTTCCTGAATACCCGTACCGGGCAGGCATTCTTCACAAACGGCATCAAAGCATGATTCGCAAGGGGTAATACCTGTCATTTGGATCATTCTATCGCTTATCCACGCAAAGACTATGCCGAACACAAATAGCAGAACGAAAAGGGCCAGTGCTGTACCCGGGAACTGGGCAAGCATCACAAACGCCTCATCTCCTGAAGTGGCTATCATTCCACCCACGATAGCGCCAAAACTGATCATGCCGTGGACATAAAGGCTGACATTCATGAATGCGCCGAGACAACCAGGGGTAGAACCCAAAAAAGACGCCAATGTATATTGTCTCCACTGTCCTCCTTTGATGATGCCCGACATACGTCCCTTACTTGCCATATCGATAAAATCGACCAAAAGCATCATCACAAACACGAATACGGTGATCATCAAGGAATGCTTGAATACCTCTAATAACATTACCATCAGTTAAGCCTCATATAGCGTATACCTATCGGCGAGGTATTTCCGAATTGCCTCTTTACCCTAACGTTGCAAAAGTCGAGGATGCCCCAGATCTAAGGCGCCAAGGGTGAAGCTGTAGTACTTTACCGCGAACCCTTGGCAACGAAGGAGGTGGGGTATCCTCGGCTTTCCCGAAGGGTAAATAAAATGGCAATTTTTCATTGGTTCCATGATACCACTTGCGGTGAATTCCAAAATGCAAGGTGAAAGGTGGAAAAAGTCTATAATTATTGGTTTTAAACCCATTTTGCTATTTTATTTATGCAACTAAAGGGTTTACTATTCCCGTGTCATGGCCGTTCCACACTTGGGACATTGCTGCTCATAACATGGGCTCCCCAAGTTGTGGGTTGCTCTTTCACCACAGTTAGGGCAGACACAATAACCGCCAGGGCCTGCCGCAAAACCACCTCCCCGGCCCCGACCACCACCTTGACCTTGTCCACCGCCGCCTCTACCCATACCTCTACCTGTTCCAGGTCCCTGGCCTCCTGGTCCTGTTCCATCTCCTCTCGGCATTTTATTTACCTCCTTTCTATTACCCTAATTGAGTGATGCTCAATTAGGTGGTATTGGGTATCTGGTATTGGTTTTAAGGTGTTTCACGTCTTATCTTATATTACTTCCCTGATAGAGATATAAAAAATGAAAAATATTCCTCTAAACCAGTACCCAGTACCAGATACCAAGTACCACCTCAATTGAGGTATTGTTTAGCTTTTGATTCATATCTCAAAACTTTGTGCCAGATTTTCCCATATAGTTTTGACCGCCACGCAACCTTCAGACTGGCTGTCAAATTCCACAATGGTCTTGCCCTGAACCATCGCATTAGTGAAGGCAGGATCAAAAGGAACCCTTCCTATCACACCTACGTTTCTTTCTCTTGCAAAGGCCTCAATGGCTTCTCCTTGACTGGGATTGAGATCAAACTTATTGACACACATCATTGCAGGAATCTTAAAAAATGCTGCTAACTCTGCCACACGTTCCATATCATGCCTGCCCGAAACCGTGGGTTCTGTCACGATGAGCACTGCCGTGGCCCCTCCCATGGATGCAATGACCGGGCAACCTATGCCTGGAGGTCCATCCGTAAGAAGCAAACTCAGATTTTTTTCTTCAACAAGCTTTTTACCTTCCTGCCGGATAAGGCTCACCAGTTTTCCTGAATTTTCTTCCGCAATGCCTAATCGGGCATGGGCCATGGGGCCGAAACGGCTCTCGGAAAGATACCACTCGCCGCAGGTATTCAGGGGAAAGTCGATGGCTTCTTCAGGGCAGAAATAACAACAGACACCACAGCCCTCACATTCAATGGAGTCCACCACAAAATCCTCGCTAATTGCATTCCATCTGCACAAATCCCGGCAAAGGCCGCACTCGGTGCATTTATCCTGATTAATGATTGCCGTACGCCCGGATTCAAAATCATGGCGTTCCGTGATCTCAGGGTCCATAATCAAATGAAGATCGGCCGCGTCCACATCTGCATCACAAAGGACCTTGTTTTTGGCCAATGAGGCAAATGCTGCAATAATACTGGTCTTCCCGGTCCCTCCCTTGCCACTTATGATGACGATCTCTTTCATTAATATTGCTCCTTTTCATTCTACAATTTTTTCAATACGAAGATATAACTCTGAGAACTTGTCTTTCCATTCGGGCATCACCTCTACGATCATCTCTCCCCTTGAATAGGCCTCTGCAATCCGCCGGTCAAAAGGGATTTCCATCAAAATAGGAATACCCTCCTGTTCGGCATAGACCCTTACCTGATCATCCCCCATGTCTGACCGGTTGATGACCAGCCCACACGGAATCCCTAAGATCTTGACGGCCCCGACAGCAAGCTTGAGATCATACAGGCCGAACGGCGTAGGTTCCGTGACTAACATAACAAAATCCGCACCCGTCATGGAAGCAATCACAGGGCAAGAGGTGCCCGGAGGGGCATCAATGATGGTTAATATGCCAGGCCGGGTATATTCGCGCACTTTTTTTATCAGGGGGGGCGACATGGCCTCACCAATCCTTAATTTCCCATGTACAAATTCCAGCCCGTTTTTGTTTCCTCTCTCGATTATGCCTAATTCCCGGCCTGTTTCCGTTATGGCCTTTTCAGGGCAAACCTCCATGCACCCACCACAACTGTGACACAGTTCATGGAACGGCAGCACCGTCTCACCGATGACAATTATGGCCTTGAACTGGCATATTTCCGCACATTTCCCGCAAAGGGTGCATTTGTCCATATCCACCTCGGGAACAGGGGTGGTGATCGTCTTAACCTCTTCAATGGTGGGTCGGATAAAGAGGTGAGCGTTAGGTTCTTCAACATCACAGTCAAGAATCTGGACATCGCATTCAAGAGAAATGGCCAGATTAGTGGCCACAGTTGTTTTTCCTGTACCCCCTTTTCCGCTTGCTATACTGATAATCATTACTTTCTCCTTCTTTGACCGTTCATGGGTTCAGGGTCCACAGATGATGAACCCTGTCTGCCGCCCGGCGGGCGGGTCTGAACCTGCGAACGCTTACTTCCTTGTAATTAATAAATTTTGAGATTGAAAACATTTTGCTTTTTTTTAATGGTCACAGACGTTAGCACCCGCTACCAAAGTATCAGAAAGGTACTGGTTTGCCAGGGACTCCGGGGAATCCATGGGAGCGCCGATGATTACTTCAATCCCCTTTTCCCTCAGGAGTTGCTGTGCGCTTTCTCCCATTCCACCCACGATGGCTACATCAGCACCTTGCTCATAAAGCCACTGGGGCAGCGCTCCAGGCTCATGTGCTGGTGGATTGAGCATTTCCGTCTCCGTTATCTTTCCGTTTTGAGTCTCGATAAATGCGAATTGTTCACAGTGGCCAAAATGAGCTGAAAGCTTTCCCCCGGACACAGGAACCACAAGCACTTTTATATCTGCTGAGCGCTTTTTTCTGCCCGGAGATTTCTTTTTTGGCTCAGGGACAGGCTCTGCCCCGGTCCCTGTTAATTTCACAATTTCATCCACTATTTTGTTGAATTCCTTGGTGAGCAAGAGCTTATTGTCGTCCAAGAGACTCATACTCCCAGTATCACCCTTAGATACCACATCTGGTTCAAAGGGCAGAGTTCCCAAAAGTCTCAGGCCCTCTTTTTTTGCAGTGAGCATGCCGCCACGGGTCTTGAATATATCAATCATTTCTCCGCAATGAGGACATTTGAGGCCGCTCATATTCTCAACAATGCCTAAGATCACCATATTGACCTGACGGCAAAAATTTATGGATTTTCTGACATCAGCTAATGAAATCTCTTGGGGTGTGGTAACAATCAAGGCCTTTGCATCGGGTATGGTCTGTGCAATGGTCAGGGGCTCATCGCCCGTGCCGGGAGGTGAATCGATAATCATATAATCGAGATCCATCCATTCGATATCCGCAATGAACTGTCTGATAACACCGATCTTAAGCGGTCCTCTCCATATCGTCGCTGCATCCTTATTTTCTCCCATGAGGGGTTCAATGGAAATCACTTCCATATTTGGAATGTACCTGATAGGGCGGGGCTTTCCCTCCCCGGAACCTGGTCCAAGGCTTCCTTCCAGACCAAGCATCCGAGGTATACTTGGACCATGCAGATCCACATCCATGAGCCCTACCCTGTAACCTCTCTTCGCTAAGGCTACCGAGAGATAAGCTGCTATGCTGCTTTTGCCAACGCCCCCTTTGCCGCTCATGACCAGGATCTTGTTCTTTATTTGGCCTAATGTTTCCTTTATCTCTACATCCTGCTGTTTATGCTTATCCTGCCGGCTCTTATTTTCATTTGCCATAAATCGTTAACCTCCAGTTTTTGCTCCAAAATATTTTTACGAACATCTTTCTGTTTTTTCTTTTGAAAAAACGGCTCCTATTTTTTTTCTAAGGCATTCATGCTTGTTTCAATGGCTTCAATCTGCTTGTGTAATTCATTTGCCTGATCTTTAAGTCTCTTCAAATCTTCATCCTTTGATAATGGGACGGATTTGGGCTGGCTTGAACCACCCAATGCTGTGCCGCTCATTCCGCGTCCCATACCTCTGCCTCCGCCCATTCCCATACCTCTGCCTCCGCCCATACCCATGCCTCTGCCCATACCTGCGCCGGATCCCATACCGTAGTGATCGGCCACATTGGGCGTCCTTGTCGAATTAATTTTACCCCTCGTGTAATTTTCTATAACCTCTCTGACTGTCCCGGACTGCCCTACAAAAACCTCGACCCCTGCAGCGGAAAGGGTTTGCACCGCATTTGGGCCGACATTTCCGGTTATAATAGCCTTAGCCCCTTTGGAGGCCACAAACTGGCCCGCTTGAATGCCGGCCCCTCCACCCAGGGCGATACTCCCGTTATCAAAGGCCTCAAAGCTCATGTCATCTGTCTCTACAATGATAAAACAGGCACACCGGCCAAAGCGCGGATCCACCTGGGAATCTAAATCCTTTCCACTACTGCTTACAGCAATTTTCATATCCATCTCCTCCTAAGTTTAAATTTTTCGTAATAGTTCACATTGTTAAAAGACCTTTAGACAGGATTACCCCGCGTTCCGCGGGGCAGACATAGATAAACAAGATTTTTATGTCCTATACATTCTTATATAAATCCGGTGTTACAATAATAATCATCTTTTGTAATTATTCAGGTAATTAAATTTTGCACTCATATTCATGCTTGCACATAGTCTTTATTCTTTTTGTTTTTTGACTGCGTAGTACACCATGGAGTTTTTACGTTCCACATGGATCTGATCGCGTCGTATCAAAATCCCGAGATATTTCGACACCTCATTGAGATGCATATCGAATACATCTGCAATTTGATCCGCTGTACACGGTCGTCGCTGCAACATTGAAAAAATCGTTTCCTGGTTCGCCTGCATATGTTCTGCATGGTTTGCACTGAACTCCGCGATAACTTCCGCTGTCGGTTGAAACAGATGGGTCAGAGACTCTATATGTTCCTTAGACAGGGCCGCGACAAAATCCTCCGCGGGTGGACGGACAGCCGTATTGAGCTGGATGCGGTCCGGATTGATTTGTTTTGCAAGGGTAGCAATCTTACGGACATCATCCAGAGTTGAATTCATTCCTCCCACCAGAAAGACCTCCATCCATAGCTTGCCCTTAAATTGTGCCCTAAATGCCTTTTGTCCTTCCACAAGCTGATCAAACCTCAGTTGCGTATGTGGGCGGTTCACCCACCTGTAGGATGACTGATCCCAGGCGCTCAGTGAAACCTTTACCACGTTGGCACTGGCAGCAGCATCACGCACTTCCGGAAGATAAAGCATCGTAGCGTTCGTCAGGAGCACGGCAGAAATTGCGGTTTTTGAGCGAATGAACTCAAGCACTTCCCCGAAACGCAAATGAAGAGTTGGCTCGCCGGAGCCGGAAAGTGTGATGTAGTCTGCCTTGCCACCTCTCTTTACCCAATCTTCCAGTTCAGATAATACCATGTCTGTCGGGACATATTCCTGCCTGGTAACTGTCTTTTTCGAGGTTCGTCCCAATTGGCAGAAAACACAATCCAGACTGCATGTCTTGTAAGGGTTCAAATCAACACCCAGAGACCGCCCAAACCGGCGGGACGGCACCGGGCCAAACAAATACCTATAATCTCCCATCGATCAGTTTTCCTCTCAACAGCCACTGTCGCGCCCGGTTCAGCATCCAGGCATTCGGAACTTTGAATCGGAAAGTCCGACAGTTAAATAGGCATCAAGCACCTCGTCAACCGCGCCTGCGATAAAGGGGATAATCGTGATACCGTATGTCTCGATTATGTTTGCAAATTGATCTGAGACAGCGCCGCAAATCAAAACCTTTACACCCAGATCAGACAGTTTTGCGGCCCGGGAAAAAGGCGACTCATAATGCAAAACCTCAAAATGCCTGCCGGTTGACGTGCGGTCAACAATATCCACGATAAGCAACATGCGTGCACAATCAAAGAGCGGAGAAATTCGATTTTCACAGACTGTCAAAGCCAATTTCATTGCCTATATCTCCATGAGCCTAACCTGGACTACAGCAAATTCACAGCAAATTGTGTGCCACAACTGAGAAAAAGACTTCGTTATGACAAGAGATACTGTATTGTCAAAGACTTATATGGCAATCAGGGATTGTAAGGAGAATATGGAATTCGTTGATTGAGTAGCGCTTATGCAATGATAGGGGGCATTAGAGTAGTAATAATGCGACTCTAACGGGCTCGCTTTTGTTGAGTACGTCCATCGAGATTTGGAAGCTCGATGCCTAATATCTTAATTTTTCTAAATAGCGTGCTTTTATGTATGCCAAGGTCACGGGCCGTTGCCAGGCGATTGTATTTGTTGCGTTTAAGCGCATCCATGATCACCTGAACTTCTACTGACTGCAATGCTGCATCAATTTTGGCATGCGTGGTTGAACCACGGAGCAAAGCCCTGAGGTTATCCGGCAGACAATGGGACTCAATCTGCCCATCGGGGCAAAGCACAAAGGCGTGCTCAATAATATTTTCCAGTTCACGGATATTGCCCGGATAATCGTGCGACAAGAGTAGTGCAAGTCCCTTCTGGCTTATTCCTGTAACAGACCTGCCACGCAAGCGGTTCAGCCTCGAAATAAAATGCTTAACGAGCATAGGGATATCTTCTTTTCTATCGCGCAGGGGAGGTAAATCCAACCTGACTACATTAATGCGATAAAAAAGATCCTGCCGAAAAGTTTCGCTCTTTACCAGCTTGCTGAGGTCTTTGTTTGAAGCCACAATTACACGCACATCAGCTTTGACAGATTTTGTGGCTCCAAGTGGCTGGAACGTCCGATCCTGAAGGACCCTGAGAAGCCGCACCTGAAACGCAGCGCTGAGGTCCCCAATTTCATCTAATAAAATTGTGCCACCTTCAGCAACAGCAAAATGCCCTGGTTTGTCTTTGGTAGCGTTGGTAAAGGCCCCTGCCTTGTATCCAAAAAGCTCTGATTCCAGCAAAGTATCCGGAAAGGCGCCGCAATTGATCGTGATAAAAGGCTTGCCCCGCCTGGGACTTAACTCATGAATAGCCCGGGACAATAGCTCCTTGCCGGTCCCTGTCTCTCCCTGTATCAATACCGTGCTGTCGCTCTCCGCCACCTGAGGCAGGATCGTAAATATCCTGTGCATGGACGGACTGCGGCTGACCATATCGCCCACCTGATAACGGGCATCCAGTTTCTTGCGCAATTCCTCTACCAGGCTCATGTCACGGAACGTTTCAACACCGCCTAACACCGTGCCATCCTCATCCTTGAGGAGCGAAGTAGAGACCGCAACCGGAATGCGTCGTTTTTCGCTGTTCACTATATAAGTGGATGTATCGACAAAGGGTTTCCCCTCGTTCATTGTGCGACGAAGGGCACAATCTGTTTCACACATGTTGGAGCGGAAAACTTCCCGGCAGTGTTTTCCAAGGGCCTCATCACGTGGGATTCCTGTAATCTCCTCAGCAGCATGGTTGAATGAGGTAATTCGCCATTCGTGATCCACGGTAAACACCCCGTCGGAAATACTTTCGAGGATGACGTCCGTGACGTGGTCTGGTATTTGGTACAGCTTATGTTTTTTCATTGCATGTAACACCCTAATTGAGTGATGCTCAATTAGGTGGTATTGGGTATTGGTTATCTGGTATTGGTTTTAAGGTGTTTCACATCCTATCTTATATTACTTCCCTGATAGAGATATAAAAAATGAAAAATATTCCTTGATTAGATTTCCCGGATGGCAGGTAAGTCCAGAACTTTTTCAGCTCAGTCAATAATAAGACTTATTTAAATTAGTAAGAGCTAAAGGCTTCCACCTGGCCCAAAATCTGTCGATATGTAAAATGACTCAGCGACATCGCCCCTGAAGGACAAATACCGGAACAGGCCCCGCACCCTTTACATAACGCTTCATTTACGGTCATTACTCCTTCAGGCTCGGCAAGGGAAAGCGCCCCATAGACACACATCTTCTCGCATAGGCCGCAACCGATGCATACTTCCTCGTCCACGGAGGCAACGATTGGCTCAATTTCCACTGAACCCCGGGCCAACAGACTCAGCACTTCAGAGGCGGCCGCCTTGGCCTGGGCTACCGTGTCGGGTATGTCTTTAGGCCCCTCACAACATCCGGCAATAAATATTCCATCGTTCAATGTACTTATGGGGTCAAGCTTTACGTGCCTCTCCATGAAAAAGCCATCCGCCCTCCGGCCAATGGAAAAGACCTTTGCCATCTCCTCGGTGTCTGCCCTCGGCTCAAGTGCGTCACAGAGGATCACCATGTCCACCGGCACCCGGATAAATTTCCCTAATAGTGTATCCTCTACACATACGGTCAGCTTCCCTTTTTCCTCCTCGGTCTGGGCCCGGTCGGTAACCTGGGAAGCCTTACCCCGGATAAACATTATCCCATCCTCGGTGCTAAGCCGCTCATAGAACTCCTCATACCCTTCTCCAAAGCATCGCATGTCAATGTACATCTGGTACACTTCGGCGTTAGTCTTCTCTCTTATCAGGTGGGCGAACTTGAGGGCATACATGCAGCAGACCCTGGAGCAATATTCGTGAAAATTCTTATCCCGGCTGCCCACACAATGAATAATGGCAACACTCTCGGGTGTCTGGCCGTTCTTGAGCATGATCTGCCCTTCGGTTGGGCCTGCGGCATTGGAAAGTCGTTCAAATTCCAACCCGCTGATGACATTGTCGAACTTGCCATATCCGTACTGGGGCACAGCCGACGGATCCTGCTGGTCATAGCCGGTTGCCAGGATAATGCTCCCCACATCAAGTTCCAGATACGTATCTTTCTGCTCGAAGTCGATGGCCTCTGGCCCGCACACCTCAACGCACTTCGGGCCCTCCTTGCCGCACTTACCTGTTTTCAGCATGAGGCAGTGCTCAGGATCAATCACAGGTTTATTGGGCACGGCCTGGGCAAAAGGGGTGTAGATAGCGCTTCTCATCCCCAGACCCAGATCAAATTCACTGGTTATACGGCCCTTCAAACGGCACTCGTCCATACAAAGGCCACATCCCGTACACTTATTCTCGTCCACATAGCGGGCCTTCCTCCTGACCTTGACCCTGAATTCACCTATACTTCCTGAGACTTCCTCAACCTCGCTATAGGATAGAAGGTCAATATTAGGATGGGACCCGACATCGCTCATTTTCGGTGTCAAAATGCAGGCAGAGCAGTCAAGCGTAGGGAATGTCTTATCAAGCTGAATCATGTGCCCACCAATGGAGGGTTCACGCTCAACTAAATAAACTTTGTAGCCGGCGTCGGCTATATCCAGGGCTGCCTGAATTCCGGCAATCCCGCCGCCTACAACAAGGGTGTTCGGATTGATTGCGACTTCGCTTGTCTCCAGGGGCTCGTCATAGTAAGCCTTCATCACCGCTGCCCTAACAAGCTCTTTGGCCTTCTCAGTAGCCCCATCATCGTGAACCCAGCTACAATGCTCCCGGATGTTGGCGATTTCCAAAAAATAGGGGTTTATTCCGGCCTCACGGCAAACACGGCGAAAAGTATGTTCGTGCATTAAAGGAGAGCAAGCAGCCACTACCACCCTGTCAAGTTTGTGCTCCTTGATATCTTTAAGGATTAGCTCCTGACCTGGATCGGAACACATGAACATATAGTCCCGGGCTAACACCACTCCATTAAGGGATGCAGCGGATTCCGCTACTTCCTTCGGGTCAACCGTGGCAGCAATATTTAGCCCGCAGTGGCAAACGTAAACTCCTATTCTTCTCTCCATATTGACCCCACTAAATCACTTCATTGACCAGCTCTGAGATATCCTTAATCTCAAGCACATCCTCTTTGCCCATATTAAGGAGGCTGTCATCGAAATTGAGCATACAATAGGGACAACAAATAGCCAGAACTTCTGCGCCTACCTCCAGGGCCTGTTCTATCCGTAGGTCGGAGAACCTCTCTTCCTTCTTGGTCTCCATCCATATTCTTCCCCCGCCGCCACCGCAGCAGACGGCTTCCTCCCGGGAATCTGGAAGCTCAATGAGTTCAAGTTCCGGAATGCTTTCCAACACCTTTCTTGGCTCCTCGTATACCTTATTATGACGCCCCAGGTAACAGGGGTCATGATAGGTGACCTTCTTTGGAAAAGGCTTCTCGGGCTTTATCCTCCCATCCTCAATCAATTCCATTAGGAATTGAGTGATGTGAACAACTTCGAAATCCCCACCAAGATCGGGGTATTCGTTTTTAAAGGTATGATAGCAGTGAGGTGAGGAGACCAAAACCCTTTTCACTTCATGGCGTTTGAAAGCATCAATATTACCCTTGGCCAGGCTTTGAAAAATATCCTCCTCCCCTAACTTACGCGCGCTCTCACCACAGCAATTTTCCTCAGGCCCCAAAATCCCGAAATCAACACCGGCCTTTTTCAGGATATCCACCGTGGCTAAGGCTATTCTTCGAGCCCGCCTGTCATATGCAGGGGTACAGCAAGGGTAATAAAGGAGTTCAGTTCCCTGTGTGAAGGCCTTTATGTCGAGATCCTTGGCCCAATCTGCTCTCTTTTCCCGTTCTTCCTGCCACGGGTTCCCCGAAGTCAAGATGCCACCCATTGCAATTTTAACGGTCTTGGGAGTTACTCCCCACTGGGTCCCGATCCCCCGTAATGCCTTAAAGATATCTATGATCTCCACCCCGCGGGGACATCTTTCCACGCAAGCGCCACAGGTGGCACAAAGCCAGACTTCTTCACTCCCAAGGTCCAACAGGCCAATCTGTGACTCATGAATAAGCCTTCGGGTGAGGAAACTGCGGACCAGATTCCAGGGGCAAGAAGCCGTACAGAGCCCACACTGGTAGCAAGACTTGAGAGCTTCCCCACCGGCTTCGATTATCGCCTCAGATACTTCACTGAGCGGATTTGCAACTTCCATTTATTATTCCATCAATAACGGGATTAATCCTGTCAAAAAAAATAAGCAGTTGAACTTCTACAATCAAAACAAATCTTCCAAATCGTCATCTCCCCCACCAGGCATTTCCCCATGCTTCTGTAAATATTGCTGAATCATTTCACTTTCTCGCTTGGAATACATCTTATCTTCTTCAAAATCAAACCAAACTGCCGATGGACTCTCTTCCAGTGCTTCCAGAAGGCTTTTCCTCATGTTAGCGGTTCCTTTTATAGAGAGGACATTATGCTCCTCATCATAGAGCTGAAAAACGCCCTCCTCCTCCAGAACCTCATTAGTATTTTCCTCATTAAAGGTCAATATCTTTTCAGGGGGAGAAGGATTGCAACCCAGATAAAGTCATAAATCGCACTGCAGGCATCGTCTTACTTCTTTCACAGCTTGTTTATTCTCATACCCCAATTCGACCTCATTGAATCCCTGATGTCTTATTCCCATTTCAATCTCGGGCACTTTTTCGCGCGCCCATGAGGCAAACCCTTCGTCTAATACGCCCTGGATCTCCCATTCGTAGGCAGGCATCTTTTAAAGTGTTTTTACCATCTAAAACCATCTGTAAAAGATGATACCTCTGCCTCTGCCTCTGCCTCTGCCTCTGCCTCTGCCTCTCCCTCTGACTCATGTTTAAAATATCCTTTTTCATAATGGGGACATTTTAACACAGCAGTTAAAGGGGACATTTTCATTAAGCTAATACAAGCCATACAATCACACTTGACGTTAATCACACCATGCGTTAATATATAAACGTGATCGGATCATTCAAATGTGCTCATACCGAAGCGCTCGCAAAAGGAGTCCGCGTGAGGCGGTTCGCGAACATCGCGGCGACAGCGCGAAGGAAGCTGCGACAGATGGAGATCGCCGTCCGACTGGATGATCTGAGGATACCGCCCGGAAATCGCCTTGAAGCACTCAAAGGCGACCGTGCAGGCCGGTACAGCATTCGTATCAACGATCAGTGGCGCGTCTGCTTTCGTTGGACGAAAGCGGGCGCAGAAGATGTTGAAATCGTGGATTACCATTGAGGTGAATCAAGCATGAAAAAGCTTAAACCCGTTACCCCCGGTGAAATTCTTCTGGAAGAGTTCCTTAAACCGATGGGACTGAGCCAGTATCGTCTGGCCAAAGAAGTCGGTGTCCCCCCCCAGCGCATTAGTGAGATTGTTTTGGGTAAACGCTCCATCACGGCGGACACCGATCTGCGGCTATGCCGGTTTTTCGGTTTGTCCAACGGCTATTGGTTGCGCGCCCAGGCCGCGCACGATACTGAGGTCGCTGAGCGTAAGATGGAGCCGGAACTGAATAAAATCAGGCCTTGGATAAGGGGTCAATAAGGGGTCAAGTCTACTCTTGACTCTTGTTAAGCTTCCAGTGCTATTCCTCAATCCTATTATTGCCGATACAATCTGCCGATCGCCGTTTCTCGCGCATCTCATCCCGCAGGTCCAGAATGGCATGAGGAAACGCTCCAAGTTTCGGAAGTTTTACCCGCCGCTTCAACTTCCGCCACTGGAGCCGCCGGCGGCGTTGTTATTTTATTCTGAAGATATTGTGTTCGGGGGCGGAGTTATAGAGATGATTTATGGACAGTAATAGAAAAATCTATCAGACCTACCATCTGGCGCGCTATGAAGATAGTTTTGTGAACAGGTATATACAGGACTTTGTACGCGAGGAACCTCTGCTAATAAGAGTGGAAGACAGGCCCTATTCTGTCGTTATGCGGACTCCGGGTGATGAGATCGCGCATGCGGCGGGTTTCTGCCTTTCGGAAGGACTGGTTGAATCTCCTGAAGATATTGCCTCGATAGGTTTCTGCAGCGATCTTGATGAAAACAGCGTAATGGTTAAATTAAATGACGAGAGAAAAAAGTTAGTCTCCGAACAGCTTGAGAGACGGGGTTTTCTCAGCCAGACCAGTTGCGGGATATGCGGCAGGGAGATGATAGAAGATTTAACCAATAATCTGAAAGTTGTTGATGAAGAATCCGAGATAAGTTACAGACAGGTGTTTGAGTGTGTTGAAAAATTTTTCCAGCACCAGGAATATTACGTTCGAACACGGGGAACACATGCTGTTATGCTCTTTGATTCGAGACTTAATATCATTGTCAAGGCAGAAGATGTTGGACGCCATAATGCGATGGACAAGTCAATCGGAGCTCTATTCCTGGGGAATAGAATGTCCGATGTATATCTGGCAGTACTTTCCTCCAGGATCAGCTTTGAGATAATCCAGAAGGCCGCGCGTGCCGGAATTCCGATCTTGATAAGCATATCGAATCCTACTTCAATGGCTGTGGAAATGGGGTTGAAACTTAACATGACACTGGTATGTTTGGACAAGAAATCAGGCTTTATCGTACCATGCGGAGAGAAGCGGGTCAGAGCGAAAAATATTGATTTGGATTAAGAAACGGAACAGGCGAACTCTAATCGTTGTCTATTCCTCTGGCTCGGGTTCGGAAGAAGGTGAGAAAGACGTTAGAGCTTCAGTCAAAACGTAAGCTGCTTGTAGTGCCGATGTAGGGCAAAGCGGAAAACATTCTTTACAGTTCCAGCACTCCTTAGAGGCTATCTCCGGAATGAAACATATCTCTTTCCTTGTTCCTCTGTCAACAAATCCAACAGCGTACTTCTTCTTGACCTCAGCACAGTATCTTACACATAGACCACAATGAATGCAAAATGAGGCCTCTTTTTCAAAACGGTCTTTGTCTGCTCCATACTCTTGAGCCAAATCCTGCAATTGGGGAGAATCCGGAGCATGAGCCAGCAATAGCTCTAAGATCATTTTGCGAGTTTTATCTATCTTCTCAGACCTGGTTCTTACTACCAAATCTTTTTCTACCGGGTAAACGCAGGCAGCAACGAGTCTTGTCCAGCCGCGAACTTCTACTTCTACGGAGCAAATTCGGCAAGCCCCATAAGGCTCTAATTTCTCGTGGTGACACAGTGTGGGAATAAATATCCCTGCACTTTGGGCGGCCTCCAAAATGGTCATCCCTTCCTTTGCTCCAACTTCTCTTCCGTCAATCTGTAAAAGTATTTCACTCATTTTTCTTTGCTCTTTCTGATTATAATTCTTTCTTCTTCAGGGATAGGAGACGGAACAGGCTCACCGGAAATTTTCTTCACCGCACTAAATTTAGAGGGGCAAACTTCAAAGCAGGTTCCACAATTTGTACATTTCTCCTGGTCAATGATATGAATCTTTTTCTTGCCGCCGTCAATGGCCTCGGCAGGGCACTTTCTTGCGCAAACCATACAAGCTGTGCACTTATCCGGGTCAATATAGTACGAGATCAGCTCCTTGCAGGACAACGCCGGACACCGTTTCTCTTTTATATGTGCCTCATACTCATCTCTGAAGTAGCGCAAGGTGCTCAAGAACGGGTTCGGGGCACTCTTGCCTAAAGCACAAAGGGAGGCTTCAACTGCCGTCTCGGCTAATTCCTCCAGAAGCTCTATATCGCCCTCTTTTCCCTTTCCTTCAGTAATATTTGTTAAAATCCTGTGCATCTGCCGCAGCCCCTCACGGCAAGGAACACATTTACCGCAGGATTCATCTGTGAGAAAATTAATAAAGTACCTGGCTACATCAACCATACAGGTATCTTCATCCAATACAATCATTCCACCTGACCCCATCATTGAACCGGCCTTGGTGAGTTCATCAAAACCAACTTCCAAATCTAACAGTTCCTCAGGGATACATCCTCCGGACGGTCCTCCGGTCTGCACTGCTTTGAACTTCTTGCCGTTAGGGATTCCACCGCCTATCTTGTAGATAATATCTTTCAAGGTCATACCCATGGGGACTTCCACAAGGCCGGTATTGGTTATCTTGCCAACAAGGGAAAAAATCTTTGTGCCCTTGCTTGATTCAGTTCCAATTTGAGTAAACCAGTCAGCACCTTTATTGATGATAAGAGGTACATTTGCCCAGGTCTCAACATTATTCAACACGGTGGGTTTATTCCAAAGACCCTTGATGTTGGAGCGAATATACTTTGGTCTGGGCTCTCCTGCCCTGCCTTCCAATGACGTCATCAGAGCAGTTGATTCACCACAAACAAAAGCGCCGGCCCCCTGGTGTACGAAAACTTTGAAATCAAAGCCTGAACCAAGAATATTTTTCCCAAGTAAACCATACTCTTCAGCCTGTTTAATCGCCAGATTAATATTCTCTACTGCCAGGGGGTATTCCTGTCGAACATAAAAATAGCCCTCGTGGGAGCCGATTGCATAACCGCCAAGGATTAATCCCTCGAGGATTGAATGAGGATTTCCTTCAAGGAGCGCTCTGTCCATAAATGCCCCGGGATCACCCTCATCCGCATTGACTATCACATATTTGATCGGCTCAGGGGCATTGCGTGATCCTTCCCATTTTCTCCCTGCTGGAAAGCCCGCACCTCCCCTTCCTCTCAGGTTGGATTTTTTTACTTCCTCCAATACTTCCACATCAGTCATCTGGGAAAGTGCTTTGGTTAATGCAGAATAACCACCAATTGCCAGATAGTCATCAAT